>NZ_SGTZ01000001.1:0-615408 GCF_005435115.1 Halorubrum sp. ARQ200
CTCGCCCACCGCGCCCCGCCGCGCACGGCGCATCGGGCCGCTTTTGCCCCCCGACCACCGACCGGACGCGTATGGAGTTCGCCGCGCTGGCCGAACGGGCGGAACGGGTGGCCGCGAACGACGGCGACATCGAGACCACGCTCGCGGTCGCCGACCTGCTCGCGGACGCCGACGGCGCCGCGGACGACGGCTCGACCGACGACCTCCCGGTCGTCGTCCGCTTCCTCCTCGGTCGCGTCTTCCCCGCCCACGACACGCGGACCCTCGACGTCGGGCCCGCGCTCTGTCGCGAGGCGATCGCCCGCGCCGCGGGGCAGAACGTCTCGGCCGCCGACGTGGAGGGCCGGCTCGCGGAGCGCGGCGAGATCGGCGCCGTCGCGGCCGAGTACGACCTCGGCGGCCAGCGGGGGCTCGCCGCGTTCGGGAGCGGCCGCGACGCGCTCACGGTGGCCGCGCTCGACGAGGAGCTGCGCGACCTCGCGGCCGCGAGCGGGGAGGGAAGCGAGTCGCGCAAGCGGGACGCGCTGTTCGGCCTGTTCACGCGCTGCTCGCCGAGCGAGGCGGCGTTCCTCGCGCGCCTCGTCCTCGGCGAGATGCGGCTCGGCGTCGGCGAGGGGACGGTCCGCGACGCGGTCGCCGAGGCGTTTCTCGCGTCGCCCGCGACCGCCGAGGAGTCGTCGAACGAGGCGGGTTCGGAACTCGCCGCGCCCGACGACGCGGTCGCGGCCGTCGAGCGGGCGCTCCAGGTGACGAACGACTACGGCCGGGTCGCGGTCCGCGCCCGCGACGAGGGGGTCGCGGGGCTCCGCGAGGAGTCGCTGCGCGTCGGCCGACCGGTCCAGGCGATGCTCGCGCAGGCGGGCACCGCGACCGACGCGCTCGACGCCTTCGGCGAGGTCGCCGTCGAGACGAAGTTCGACGGCGCCCGCGTTCAGGTCCACTACGACCCCGGAGGCGACGACGGAGCGGGCGGCGGCGACGCCGCGGCCGGCGGCGACGAGGCGCTCGGCCCGAGGCTCTACTCGCGGAACATGGACGACGTGACCGAGGCGCTCCCCGAGATCGTCGAGTACGTCGCCGAGCGCGTCGACGTCCCGGTCATCCTCGACGGTGAAGTCGTCGCGGTCGACGACGACGGCGACCCGCTCCCGTTCCAGGAGGTGCTGCGACGCTTCCGTCGGAAACACGACGTCGACCGCATGCGCGAGGCGGTCTCGCTGCGGCTCCACGCGTTCGACTGCCTCCACGCCGCCGGCGACGACCTGCTCGACCGCCCGCTCCGCGAGCGGCACGACCGGCTCCGCGGGGTCCTCCCGGACGCGGCCGCGGAGCTCACGCTCGCGGACGACCCCGACGCGATCGCGGCCGCGGAGCGGACCGCCCTCGACGCGGGCCACGAGGGCGTGATGCTGAAGAACCCGGAGGCGGCGTACACGCCCGGCGACCGCGGCCGCGACTGGCTGAAGCGCAAGCCCGACGTGGAGACGCTCGACGCCGTCGTCGTCGGCGCCGAGTGGGGCGAGGGGCGCCGAGCGGAGCTGTTCGGCACGTTCCTCCTCGCCGTCCGCGACGACGAGGGGGACGCGAGCGACGCAGCGGGCCGTGACACAGCGGCTCGTGACGCGGCCGACCGCGACGCCGACGCCCCCGTGCCCGCGGGGTACGCGACGGTCGGCAAGGTGGCCACGGGGATCACCGACGAGGCGCTGGCGGACCTCACCGAGCGGCTGGCGCCGCACGTCGTCGAAGAGACGGGAACGACGGTCGCGTTCGACCCCGAACTGGTAGTCGAGGTCGGCTACGAGGAGATCCAGACATCGCCGACGTACTCGGCCGGCTACGCCCTCCGGTTCCCGCGGTTCGTCGGCGTGCGCGAGGACAAGGGGGTCGGCGACGCCGATTCGCTCGCGCGGGTCCGCCGGCTCGCCGACGACGAGTGAGCCGCGGTCGGCGGGCCGGCGGCGACGCGACCGCGCCCGGCGTTCCGCCACGCGAAACCCCTTGACCCCTCGGCGCGTAGTGACGCCCATGCCAGGCCCGCTCGGGGACGCGACGCGGCGCGACCTCACCGACGCGGCCGCCGCCCGGCTCGCCGGCGACGGGTTCGCGGTCGACCGCCCGGAGAGCGGCGTCGAGCCCCCGGCGGTCGCGACCCGCGGCGACGAGCGGATCGCGGTCGAGCCGCTAGCCCCCGACGACGCGACGCCGACCGTGATCGTCTCGCGGCTCGGCCACGCCCTCGACCGCGACCGCAGCGTCCTGTTCGTCGCTCGCGACGACGCCACCGCGGCCGCCGTGCGCGACCTCCTTGCCGACCCGCCGCTGCTGGCCGCGCGCCGCGACGGCCGGCGGACCTTCCACCTCGGTCCGGACCGGATCCCGGTCGCCGGCGGCGGCTACGCCTGCGTTCGCGCCGAGGGGCTCGGCGACCCGACGTTCGCGTGGCGCGAGACGGACACCCCGGTCGGCCCGGTGACGGCGGACTCGGGAGTCGACGCCGCCGCGGTCGACGAGGCGGGCCGCCCGGTCGTCCCGCGGCTCGTCTGCGAGGTCGACGGGACTCCAGTCGCGGTCCTCGCCGGCGTCGAGAGCCTCCGGACGCCGCCGGACGCGGCGTTCCCGTTCGCGTACCGCCGCGACCCGGACGACAAGCGGTTCCGGGTCCGGCGGGGCGACGACGGGGCCGTCGTCGAGACGCTCGGCGGCTTCGGGGCGATGCGCGACGCCGGATACGTCCCGGTCCCGATGCCGCTCGTCCCCGAGCACGCGCTGGGGCGCTCGCTCGGGGACGACGCGCTCGCCGCGGCGTGGGACCTGGTCGTGATCGACGACGGGCCCGACGCGGCCGGCGGGACGCGCGGCGCGGGCGACGACGCCGGCGACCGCGACCGATAGCCACCCTCAAGGCGCCCGCGGCCGGACCCCGTGACATGACGGTCCGATTCGAGGAGCTCACCGTGGAGTGGCTCGGCTACGCGACGGCGCGGCTGGAGACGGACGGGGGGCCGGTCGCCTACACCGACCCCGGTCGGTACGGCGTCCTCGACGACTACTGGGCGCGCGACGGCGACCTCGTCGTCGTCACCCACGACCACCACTACGACAGCGACGGCATCCGGTCGGTCGCGAGCGAGGACGCGACGGTGGTCATCTACGAGGCGGTCGACCCCGCGGGCATCGACCGCGACGTGGAGCCGATCGACGCGCTCGCGGCCGACTACGACGTGGTCCGCGTCGGCGAGGAGGACCGCGTCGACGTCGACACGCCGGCCGGCGAGGTCACGGTGTGGTCCGTGCCCGCCCACAACGACCCCGAGGGACCGAACGCCGACGCCGACGGCTCGGTCGCGCACCCGCCCGGCTTCGGCTGCGGCTACCTGCTGTCGCTCGGGGGCCGCACCGTCTTCTGGCCCGGCGACTCGGACGCGCTCGACGGGTTCGCCGAGCTGGACGTCTCCGTCTTCCTCGCGAACATCGGCGGGGGCGGCATCGTCGCCGACCGGCGCGCGGCGGCCGACCTCGCCGAGGCGATGGCCCCGGACCTCGTCGTCCCGGTCCACTACGACACCTTCGACCTGCTGGAAGCGGACGGCGAGGCGTTCGCGGGCGACGTGGCGAGCCGCTCGATCCCCGTCGCGCTCGACGCGCGCTCGGCGAACCAGTAGGCGCGCGGGCCGGGCGGAGCCGTCGTGGGAACTCGACCCGTACGCTCTCGCGGCCGGTGACCTTTTCACCTCGCCGACTCCTTCCCCGGTCGCATGACCACCGAGTCCGCGCTCGCCGACGGGGTCCGGGAGGCGCTTTCGGTCGACGCCGAGGCGTTCGCCGAGCGCGCGGCCGAGGAGGCCGAGATCGTCAAACAGGAGCTCCGCGACGGCTCCTTCGACAACCACCAGTCGATCGTCGGCTTCGAGTACGAGTTCTACGCGGTCGGCGACGGGCGATGGAGCGAGGAGTCGCGGGCGGGCGAGTACGCGCTGATGCGCGTGCCGCGCCGCCTGCTGGAGCTGATGGGCTTCGAGAAGGAACTCGGGCTCCACAACGCCGAGATGTGTACGAGCCCGCAGCCGCTCTCCGACCACGGGCTCCGAGCGCAGCTCGCCGAGGTCCGCGCGCGCCTGGAGGCCGCGGAGAACACCGCCGGCGTCGAGGGGATGCGGCTCGTCTCCGACGGCCTCTGGACTATCCCGCCCGCGGGCGAGACCGCGGAGGGGTACCTCACCGACAGCGTCGAGGTCGACGGCGTCGTCGTCGCGGTCAACATGAGCGACGCGGTCCGCTACCACGCGATGGCGAACGCGGACCCCGACGCGGCGGACGGGGACGGACCCGACGACGCGCGGTCGGCGGGCAGCCGCGTCGAGCTCTCCGCCCCCGGCGTGTCGCTGGCGGCGGACACGGTGATGCCCGAGAGCCTCATCACGTCGATCCAGCCGCACTATCAGGTGGCGCACGCAGAGACGCTACCGCGGCACTTCCGGTACGCGCTCCGGATCGCCGGCCCCCTGCTCGCGCTCGGCGTCAACTCCCCGTTCTTCCCGCCGGACCTGTACGACGACGGCTGGGACGGCGAGCGGATCCTCGCGGAGGGGGCGACCGAGAACCGCGTCCACGTGTTCGAGTCCGTACTCAACGCCCGCACCGACGCGGACAAGGTGCGGTTCCCGCGGGACTTCCGCGACGTCGAGACCGCGGTCGACCGCATCGCGGCCGACGAGACGCTGATCCCGATGCCCGACCCGGGCGGCAGCGACCGGTTCGACGACGACTTCGCGACGTTCCGGACCAAACACGGCAGCTACTGGCGGTGGGTGCGGCCCGTCTTCGAGGGGGCGAGCCGCTCGGCGGCGAACGCGCGCATCGAGTTCCGCCCGATCCCCGGCCAGCCCACGGTCCGCGACTCCATCGCGTTCCAGGGGGCGTTCGCGGGCCTGCTGCAGTCGCTCGCCCAGCGCGAACACCCGGTCATCGGGCTCGACTGGGAGACCGCTCGCGACAACTTCTACGCGGCGGTCGCCGACGGGCTCGACGCCGAGATGGAGTGGATCGGTCCGGACGGCCAGCACACCACGGACACGGACGCGCTGTACGAGGACCTCCTCGACCACGCGGAGGCCGGGCTCCGGACCGCCGGCTGCGCCGCCGACGAGGCCGCCGAGTGGGTCGCGCCGCTCCGGTGGCGCGTGGCCAACCGGACGACCCCGGCCAGCTGGAAGCGCGACCGCGTCCGCGCCCGCCTCGACGACGGCGACGACTTCGAGACGGCCGTGGTCGACACCCAGCGCGAGTACATCCGCCAGCAGGCCGACACGCTCATCGACGGCGGCTTCTCGGCGTGGGTGGACCGCGCCTGACCGGACCGCGGGCCCGCCCCCGACCGCGACACAGTACAGTTATCGGCCCGCCGCGTCACGCGCCGGTATGGACGACCTGATCGCCGCGGCGCGCGAGGCCTTGGACGCCGCCCACGTCCCGTACTCCGAGTACCGCGTCGGCGCCGCGCTGCGGACCGCTGACGGCACCGTGTTCACCGGCTGTAACATCGAGAACGCCAACTACTCCAACAGCCTCCACGCCGAGGAGGTCGCGCTCGCGGAGGCGGTGAAGAACGGCCACCGCGAGTTCGACCGGATCGCGGTCTCGTCGGGCGTCCGCGACGGCGTCACGCCCTGCGGGATGTGCCGGCAGACGCTCGCCGAGTTCGCGGCCGACGACCTCGTCGTCGCCTGCGACGAGGGCGGCGACGCCGTGACCGAGTACACGCTGGGCGAACTCCTCCCGAACACGATCAGCGAGGGGACGCTCGACGACGCCAGCCGGGAGTGACGCCGGCGGGCGACCGAGACGGAACTACTTTTAAACGGCTCGGCGAAGGGCGGAGACATGACCGACGACAGCGAGGACCCGAACGACGAGGCCGGTTACCACGTCGAGGCCGCGCCCGAGGACGTCGCGGACGCCGTCCTCCTCCCCGGCAATCCCGAGCGAGTCGACAAGATCACCGCGCTGTGGGACGGCCACGAGGAGGTCGCGCGCCACCGCGAGTACCGCACCGCGACCGGCACCTACGACGGCGCACCCATCTCGGTGACCTCCACCGGCATCGGCTCGCCGTCGGCCGCCATCGCCGTCGAGGAACTGGCGCGCGTCGGCGTCGACACGTTCATCCGGGTCGGCTCCTGCGGCGCGATCCAGCCGGAGATGGACGTGGGCGACCTCGTCATCACGACCGGGGCCGTCCGACAGGAGGGGACGAGCGACGAGTACGTGCGCGAGGACTACCCCGCTGCCGCGGACGGCGAGGTCGTCTCCGCGCTCGTCGCGGCCGCCGAGCGGCTGGGCCACGACTACCACACCGGCGTGACGATGAGCGCCGACTCCTTCTACGCCGGGCAGGGGCGCCCGGGATTCGACGGGTTCGAGGCCGCCGGCTCGGACGAACTCGTCGCGGAGCTCCGGGACGCGAACGTGAAGAACATCGAGATGGAAGCGTCGGCGATCCTGACGATCGCGAACGTGTACGGGCTCCGTGCGGGCGCGGTCTGCTCCGTCTACGCCAACCGCGTCACCGGCGAGTTCCGGACGGAGGGCGAGTCGCGCGCGGCTGAGACGGCGAGCCTCGCGGTGAAGCTGCTCGCGCGCATGGACGAGGTCAAGCGGGAGGCGGGCGCCGACCGCTGGCACGCCGGGCTCTCGCTGTAACGCGCCGTCCCGCCGCGGGCCGGACCGCCGATCGCGACCGTTCCAAAGCGACTTTACCCGCGCGCCGCGGAGCGGCAGGCATGAGTACACAGGTCGTGGTCGTCGGCTCGGGATACGCCGGCGCAGGGGCGGTCAAGGCGTTCGAAGACGAGGTCGGCGAGGGCGAGGCCGATCTCACGTGGATCTCGGAACACGACTACCACCTCGTTTTACACGAGGTCCACCGCGCGATCCGCAACCCCGCCGTCGAGGACAAGATCACGATCCCCGTCGACGAGATCAAGTCGCCCGAGTCCGACTTCGTTCAGGGCCGGGTCGTCGACGTCGACACCGACGAGCGCGTCGTCGAGACCGACGACGGCACGACCGTCGACTACGACTACCTCCTCCTCGCGGTCGGCTCCACGACCGCGTTCTTCGGCATCGAGGGCTTGAAGGAGAACGCCCGCCAGCTGAAGGGACTCGACGACGCGAAGGCGATCCACGAGGACGTGCGCGAGGCGGCCGCGGACGCGACCCGCTCCGACCCCGCGCAGGTCATCGTCGGCGGCGCCGGCCTCTCCGGCATCCAGACGGCCGGCGAGATCGCCGAGTACCGCGACAAGCACCGCGCGCCGCTCGATATCAAGCTCGTCGAGGGGCTCGACGAGGTCTTCCCCGGTAACGACCCGCAGATCCAGGGCGCGCTCCGCCAGCGGCTCGAGGACGCCGACATCGACATCCTCACCGGCGACTTCATCTCGGAGGCCGACGAGGAGGCTGTCTACCTCGGCGGCGGCGAGGACGAAGAGCCCGAGGAGCTGGGCTACGACGTGCTGATCTGGACCGGCGGAATTACGGGCCAGCCCGAGTTGGAGCACGTCGAGGTCGACAAGGACGACCGCTCGAACCGCGTCCACGCCGGTTCCGACTTCGCCACCAGCGACGACCGCGTGTTCGCCATCGGCGACACCGCCCTCGTCGAGCAGGGCGAGGACGACGTGGCCCCGCCGACCGCGCAGGCCGCCTGGCAGGCCGCCGAGGTCGCCGGCGCCAACCTCGCGCGCGCCGCCCGGGGCGCGCCGCTCCGCTCGTGGACCCACGAGGACAAGGGCACCGTCGTCTCCGTCGGCGAGGAGGCGGTCGCCCACGACGTGGTGGGCATGCCGATCAAGACGTTCGGCGGCAAGCCCGCGAAGCTGCTGAAGAAGGCCATCGCCACGCGCTGGATCGCCAAGGTCTCCTCCGCGAGCCGCGGCGTCAGCGCGTTCGGCGACATGTAAGCGCGGGCGACGCCTTTCGTCGACGCGCCTTCGGCCTCCGACGCTCGACTCCGGCCGTCGACAAATCAGTCCGCGCTCTCCGAGGATTTCTCGAACCGGTAGACGAGTCCCGCTTCTAGATCAGTGTTCGGCCGGCTCGTCGGGCGCCCGCATGTCGTCGATCCGCAGGATGAGAATGTTCGCGGTGTCGTCTTTGCCGTCGACGGTGCCGTCGATGACGAGCTTCGAGAGCGGCGTCGGGCCGACGGTGACGCTGTCCCCCTCGTGGAAGTCGCGGACCGAGCCCTGGACGTGGATCTCGGCGCGGCACAGCTCGGGGTGGTGGACGCTGGAGAGGTCGATCCCGTCGACGTTGGTCCCCTCGACCTGCTCGCCCTCGTGGGAGATCGGGACGTCGGCCGGCTCGTCCATGCGCTGGATGTCGAGCGCCTCGTAGGCGTTCGAGGTGGGCTTGTAGCCGCCCTTCGGACCGGGGACGCCCTCGACGAGCTGGAGGGCCTTGAGGCTCTGCATCTGGTTCCGGATCGTCCCGGGATTGCGGTCGACTTCCTCGGCGATCGCCTCGCCTTTGACGGCGTCTTCCTGTTCCCCGTACAGGTTGATGAGGGCCGTGAGGATGCTCTTCTGGCTTGACGTGAGCTCGATCGATGACATGGTCTCGAATACACGACGCCCCCGCTTAAATGCGATGGAATTCGCTTATAAATGATCGTGTGAAACCGCCTCGACGGCCGGGTACAGCCAGCGCTGCGCGTTCCGGGGCTACTCCCCGCGCAGCCGCTTCATGCGCACGTACGCGAGCGGGCTCGACAGCGCGACGACCACGCCGACGCCGATCAGCGCAAGCCCGAAGTCGACGGCGACGAACGACACCGCGGCGCCGACGAGCCCGATCGCCGCGCCGGTGAACGCGACCGCGATGGTCGCGCCGATCGGCTCGATGTCGCCGGGCTCGACCGAGTAGGGATCGGAACTGCCCATGACCGCCCCGTGGCGGCCCGGGCGCAAAACGGTGTCCGATCCGGCGAGGCGAACCGGGCGCTCTCCGCCGCCCTCGCGGGCCGCGGCCGCGTCGATCCCCACCATTCAAGCGCCGCGGCGTCGCGTACCCGGTATGACCACGGTCAGGATTATCGGCGCGCCGACCGACTACGGGGCGAACCGACGCGGGGTCGACATGGGACCGTCGGCGATCCGGTACGGCGGGCTCGCGGGCCAGCTCGCCGGCGCCGGCGTCGAGGCGGTCGACGCGGGCGACCTCCCCGTCCCGCGGGCGGAGGAGCGCGACCCGGACGCGGACGCGCCCAGCGTCGGGGAGGCGAAGTTCCTCCGCGAGACCGCCGACGTGTGCCGGGAGCTCGGCGACGAGGTCGCCGCGACGCTCGACGCCGGCGACGTGCCGCTCGCGCTCGGCGGCGACCACTCGATCGCCATCGGGAGCCTCGCCGGCTCCGCGCGCGACGCGGACATCGGCGCCGTGTGGTTCGACGCGCACGCCGACCTCAACACGCCCGCGACGACGCCGTCGGGCAACGTCCACGGGATGCCGCTGGCGGCCGCCCTCGGGATCGGCGAGTTCGCGGACGCCGAGTGGGCGACCGCGCCGGGGCTCTCGCCGGAGAACGTCGCCCTCGTCGGGCTGCGGTCGGTCGACGGCGCGGAGGCGGAGCTCATCCGCGAGCGCGACTTCGCCGCGTACACGATGTCCGACATCGACGAGCGGGGGATAACCGAGGTCACGGAGGAGGCGCTCGACGTCGCCTCGGCCGGCGTCGACGGGATCCACGTCAGCCTCGATCTCGACTGGCTCGACCCGAACGCCGCGCCCGGCGTCGGGACGCCCGTCCGCGGGGGCGTCACCTACCGCGAGGCGCACAGCGCGATGGAGATCGTCGACGAGACGGACGCGCTCCGCTCGATGGAGATCGTCGAGGTGAACCCGACGCTGGACCAGCACAACGAGACGGCGGAGCTGGCGACGGAGCTCGCGGCGAGCGCGTTCGGGAAGCGGGTGCTGTAGCTCGGGGACGACAGATCCGCCTCAGACGTTCCGATCGAGTTCCTCGACGACGCGCTGGAGGTCCGCGGCGGCCTCGATCTCGCCTTTGATCTCCTCGCGGCGCCGGACCGCCGCGGAGTCGGCGTCGTACGCGCGGACGAACTCGGCGCGGGTGTGCTCGTCGAACGCGTGGCGGATCGCGAAGTAGCCGTCCGGGACGATCGTGCCGCACACCTTGCACTCGTGGCGCTGGTGGTCGTTCGTCTGGTGGACGATCGCCGCCTCCACGTCGTCGAAGGCGGCGTCGCAGTCGCCGATGCCGCACGTCCAGCGAGGAGCCATACCGGGAACACTCGCCCGAGAGGGATTAACGGTTTCCCAACTCGGCGAGACGCCGGGACGGGCCGCCGCCGCGCGGTCCGACCCGCGGCCGCGGCACCGTCGTCGTCGAACGATACGCCTTTGCGCGGGCGCGACGACCGTGCGACCGTGACCCGATCGCAAACGCGCGTCGACGCCCACGTCAAGGTGCTCGACGACGAGGTCGTCGCCCGCGCGAAGGCCCGCGGGATCGACGCGCTCGTGTACGCGCCGCACTTCACGCGGCTCCCGACGGTCCGCGAGCGCGCGGCCCGCTACAGCGACGACGAGCTGACCGTCGTCCCCGCCCGCGAGGTGTTTACCGGCGACTGGGGGAACCGGCGGCACCTCCTCGCGCTCGGGCTCTCCGACCCGGTCCCCGACTACATCACCTTCGAGGGCGCCATGGCCGAGTTCGAGCGCCAGGACGCGGCCGTCCTCGTCCCGCACCCCGGGTTCGCCACCATCTCGCTCACGCGGCCCGAGGTGGACGCGCACGCCGCCCGGATCGACGCCGTCGAGACGTACAACACGAAGCTCCTCCCCCACCAGAACGCCCGCGCCCGCCGGACCGCGTCGGAGACCGGCTGCGCCGGCTTCGGCTCGTCGTACGCCCACCTCCCCGGCACGGTCGGCGAGGCGTGGACCGCCTTCGGGGGCGACCTTGACGACGCCGCGGCGGTCGCCGAGGCGTTCCGCGAGCGCCGCCCGCGGACGGTGATCCACCGCGGCGGCGTCGGCCACCGGCTCCGGGGGCTCGTCGAGTTCGCACACCTCGGCTACGAGAACACGTGGGCGAAGCTCGACCGGATGTTCCTCTCCGGAAACGAGCCTACCCTGCCGTCGAACGTCGCCTACGAGGGGCGGTTCGACGACGTGAGCGTCTACGAGTAGCGCGTCGCGCTCACAGTCCGAATCCGGCCGCGGCCTCCGACGCGGCGGACAGGTCCAGATCGAGGCTGACGACGTAGGTGTGGATCGCCCAGAAGCCCGCCAGCTCGATCGCGGTGATGACCACCGTGACGAGGTCGGCGTACTTGCTGCTCGTCGTCACGCCGCTCGGGAATCCGAACTCCCGGTCCGAGAGGGGGTGGAACAGCGCGATACCCCGGCGGCTCCCGACCACGTCGAGGACGTAGTGAGTCAACACGCCGATCCAGACGTACTGGAGGTTCCCGAAGAAGATCGGGTACGCGAGGAACACTGCCAGCACGGGGAGGCTGTGGAGCGTCTTCCGGTGGCGCCCGAAGGCGGTGTCGACGTCGGGGAACAGCGCCCCCAACACGACGGGAACGGTGATCTCGGCGACGGTCGTCGCGGTCGCCGCGTCGAGCCCCGGTTCGAGGATGAAGCCGAGCCCGAGGGCGAGCAGCAGGCCGTTGAGCACGTGGCCGCGTTTGTTCATGTCTCCCCGTGTGCGGGTCGGCAGGTCAAACCACCGGATCGCGGTGACTCGGTGGGACGCCGCGCCTCCCCCGTCGGCGGCCCCGGCGTTCGGGTCGAAAGAGCCACGGCGACCGCGTCCGACCCGACCGTATGGAGTACGAGGAGCCGAAGTTCTTCCACGTGATGCGGTACGCCGCGGGCGCCGACGGCGACGTCATCGACATGGTGAGCGGTAACCCCGACTGGGAGCCGCCCGCCGTGCTCCGGGAGGCGCTCCGCGAGTACGCCGACCTGCCGCCCGCCGACTTCCAGTACCCGCCGAGCGACGGGCTCCGCGAGCTCCGCGAGGCGATCGCCGAGCGCCGCGACGTGGACCCCGAGCGCGTGGTCGTCACCAACGGCACCGGCGAGGCGAACTACCTCGCGATGGCGCGCGCGCTCGACCGCGGCGCCGGCGACGAGGCGCTCCTGATGGACCCGGTGTACCCGTACTACCCGGGGAAGACCCACCTGCTCGGCGGCGAGCCGACGCTCGTGCCCACCGCCCGCGACGGGCGCCTCGACGTCGACGCGGTCCGCGAAGCCGCGAGCGAGGACACCGCGCTGATCGTCTTGAACACCCCGAACAACCCGACCGGCGCCGTCTACGACCTCGACGCGGTCCGCGAGGTCGTCGCGGTCGCCGAGGCGGTCGACGCCGTGGTCGTCGCCGACGAGGTGTACGGTCAGTTCGACCTCGCCGGCTCCTTCGAGTCGGCCCTAACCCTCGACTCCGAGCGCGTGATCGTCACCAGCGGCTTCTCGAAGTCGATGGCGATCACGGGGCTCCGGGTCGGCTACGGCGTGTTCCCCGAGGCGCACGTCGGCGACGCGAAGACCCGTCACATGCTCGTGAACGTCACCGGGGCCCGTCCCTCCCAGTACGCGGTCTACCACGCGCTCGCCGAGACCCCGGACGACTACTACGCCGAGTCGCGCGAGCTGCTCGCCGACCGTGTCGCGGCCTTCACCGACGCCCTCGACGCGGCCGGCGCCGAGTACAGCCGCCCGGAGGGTGCCTTCTACGTCCTCGCGCGCTTCGAGGGGTTCCCCGGCACGATGGCGAACGTCAAGCGCCTGGTCGACGAGGCGGGCGTCGCCGGCATGCCGGGAGAGGCGTTCGGCACCGCCCGCGACGAGTGGATCCGGTTCGCGCTGGTGACGCCGCGCGCGACCGAGGCGGCCGAGCGGCTCGCGGACTACTTCGCGGACGGGGCCCCGGACTCCCGCTGAGGAACCCCGGCGGGCCGGCGGGCGCTCGTCAGCCGGTCGCTCCCGACGGCCGCCGCGACGCCCTCACCGGCCGCGGGTCCGGCCCGCGACGGACAGCGCGAGGAGAGCGACCGCGGCCGCGACGACGCCGAATCCGGGGTTCTCGTCGTCGGTGGTCCCGTCGCCGCTCGACGAGTCGCCGTCGGACGCGTCGCCGTCCGCGTCGTCGGCGCTCCCGTCGTCGCGGTCCGTCGCCGACTCGTCGACGCCCACGACCGTCACCGGTTCGGAGACGGTGTCGCCGTCCCGCGCGACGAGCGTCCGGTCACCGGCGGTCCGGATCGTCACTTCGAACTCGCCGCGGTCGTCGGTCTCCCCGACGGCCTCGCCGTCGAGTTCGACGGTCGCACCACCGACCGGCTCGTCGTAGGCGTTCCGCACGGTCACGCGCGTCGTCTCCCCGACGAGGACGCGGTCGTTCGCGGGCTCGGCGACGAGTGCGGCGCTGCGCTGCGCGGTGGCGTTCACGCTCACCGCCGACTCCTCCACCCTGACCCGCTCGGACGTGGCGTCGTATCCGTTCTTGACGACCGCGACCGTGTAGACGGCGTTCACCGGTACGGTGAGCGATGCGGTCCCGTCGGTCACGCTCACCCGCCCGTCGAACACCGAGGAGGAGGCCCGCACCGCCCCCGTCTCGATCGGGACCGGCGGGTCGAAGTGGTCGTCGAAGACCCGCACGTCGAGCGTCGTGGCGCCTCGCTCGACGGCGACCCGGGCCTCGCCGCCGTCCCCCACGGTCACGGGGACGGACGCCTCCAGGTACCCGGGCTTCACGACGACGACCTCGTAGTCGCCGCGTTCGAGGCGCGCCGTCTCGTACCGCCCGTCCGCCTCGGTCTCGCCCCGGTCGATCGTCCGCCCGCCTTCGCGGACCCGGACGGTCGCGTCCGGCTGCGACCGGTTCTCCCCGTCGACGACAGTCACGGTCGCGGTGCCGCTCCGTGAGACCCCGAGGTCCACGGTCGTCTCGCTGGCGTTCTCGACCCGGAGCGGACGGTTCCGGACGTAAGCGTCGTCGTCGACGTCCAACTCGACGCCGGCGCCCTCCGGGACGTCGAGGAGGACGTTCCCGTTGCTCGCCGTCGTCCCGGACGCGGTCCCCGTCTCACCGGCGTCGGTCTCCCACGTCGCCTCGACCGTCGCACCGGCGACGGCGTCGCCGTCCCGATCGGTCACGGAGACGGTGAGCGTCACCGGGTCGGCGGCGAACGCGCCGCCGGTCGCGGTCACCGCGACGAACAGTACTGCCGCGGTGACCAGCGTCGAACGTGCGACGTTCATACGCGGCGTACGCGGTCGGTCAGTATAGGTATGACCCGATTACTTGCCGTAAGCGGGCCTGAATCCCGCATTCCCGGCCGATCTGACGGTCAGTGGGGCCGGGAAATCGCCTCCGCTACCCGCCGCCGCCACCGCCGCCGTAGCCGCTCTTCCCCGCCTCGGCCTCCCGCTCGCGCCGGTCCGAGCCGTCGTCCGCGTTCGCGGTCGATCGCTCGGACGCCGACCGCTCTGACGCCGACCCGGACCCCCGCGCCGCGAGCGCCCAGCCGAGGGCGTACGCCGCGACTGCGGCGGCGACGCCGGCGCCGGTGCCGGCGAGCCACGCGCCGGCCAGGTACGCGGCGGCGGCCAGTGCCGGGCCGCCGAGGAGCGCGTACCCGAGGTCCTCGCGGACGAGTCGCGGCGTCTCCATGTTCGCTGCGTCCGCCTCCCGGGAGAAGTGTCTTGTCCCGCCTCGCCGCCGCTGAACCGTTCCCACGACTCCGCCGTATTCAAATACGCGCGCGCAGACCAACGCGTATGGAGCAGATCGACGACCAGTACGCGCCCGCGGACGTCGAGTCCGCGGTCGACGAGTACTGGGACGACCACGACGCCTACGAGGCGGCGAAGGAGGCGCACGCCGACGACCCGCCGTTCTTCTTCGTGGACGGCCCGCCGTACACCTCCGGGCAGATGCACCTCGGGACGGCCTGGAACAAGACGCTGAAGGACGCCGTCATCCGGTACAAGCGGATGACCGGCCACCGCGTCACCGACCGCCCCGGCTACGACATGCACGGGCTCCCGATCGAGGTCAAAGTCGAGGAGGAGCTCGGCTTCGAGAACAAGCGGGACATCGAGGAGTACGGGATGGAGGCGTTCATCGAGAAGTGTAAGGAGTTCGCCTTGGAGAACCGGGCGGCGATGGACGAGGACTTCAAATCCATCGGCGCGTGGATGGACTGGGACGACCCGTACGAGACCATCTCGCCGGAGTACATGGAGGCCGCCTGGTGGGCGTTCTCCGAGGTCGCCGACAACGGCCTCGTCGAGCAGGGGAAGCGGTCCATCTCGCAGTGCCCGCGCTGCGAGACCGGCCTCGCAAACAACGAGGTGGAGTACGAGGACGTCGAGGACCCCTCCGTCTACGTGAAGTTCCCGCTCGCCGACCGCGAGGGGAGCCTCGTCATCTGGACGACGACGCCGTGGACCATCCCCGCGAACACCTTCGTCGCCGTCGACGAGGATCTCACCTACAACGCCGTCCGCGCGGAGAAGGACGGCGAGAGCGAGCTCATCTACGTCGCCGCCGACTGCGTCGAGGACGTGCTCGGCGAGGGGCGCTACGAGGACTACGAGGTCGAGGCCGAGCTGACGGGCGACGAGCTCGTCGGCTGGGCGTACGACCACCCGCTCGCCGACCGCGTCGCCGAGTACCCCGACTTCGAGGGCGCCGGTCGGGTGTACGCCGCCGACTACGTGGAGGCCGACCGGACCGGACTGGTCCACTCCGCGCCCGGCCACGGGGAGGAGGACTTCCAGCGCGGCACGGAGCTCGGACTCGACATCCACTGCCCCGTGAAGCCGAACGGCGAGTTCACCGAGGCGGCCGGCGAGTACGCCGGCCAGTTCGTGCGCGACGCCAACGACGACATCGTCGACGACCTCGTCGCCGACGGACATATGCTCGCGCACGGCACCGTCGACCACAGCTACGGCCACTGCTGGCGGTGTGACACCGGGATCGTTCAGCTGGTCACCGACCAGTGGTTCATCTCGATCACGGACGTCAAAGACGACCTCCTCGACAACATGGAGGACTCGGAGTGGCACCCCGACTGGGCCCGCGACAACCGGTTCCGCGACTTCATCGAGGACGCGCCCGACTGGAACGTTTCCCGCCAGCGCTACTGGGGGATCCCGATCCCCATCTGGGTGCCGGAGGACGCCGACGCCGGCGACCTCGACGAGGACATGATCGTGATCGGCACCCGCGAGGAGCTCGCCGAGCGCGTCGAGGAGGACGTCGACCCCGAGTCGATCGACCTCCACCGCCCCTCCGTCGACGACCTCACTATCGTCGAGGACGGGACGACGTACCGCCGCGTCGAGGACGTGTTCGACGTGTGGCTCGACTCCTCCGTCGCTTCGTGGGGGACGCTGGGCTACCCGAGCGACGAGGCCGCGCACGACGAGCTGTGGCCCGCCGACCTGATCATCGAGGCGCACGACCAGACCCGCGGCTGGTTCTGGTCGCAGCTCGGGATGGGCACCGCCGCGGTCGACCAGATCCCCTACGAGGAGGTGCTGATGCACGGCTTCGCCAACGACGAGGACGGCCGGAAGATGTCGAAGTCGGTCGGCAACATCGTCACGCCGGAGGAGGCGATCGAGCGCGCCGGCCGCGACCCGCTCCGCACGTACCTCCTCAGCCACGACCAGCAGGGGGTCGACCTCGCGTTCGAGTGGGACGGGCTCGGCGAGATCCAGGGTAAGCTCAACATCCTCTGGAACGTGTTCCGGTTCCCGCTGGAGTACATGGAGCTCGACGGCTACGACCCCGCCGAGGCGGACCTCTCGGACGGCGAGCTCGAACTCGTCGACGAGTGGGTGCTCTCGCGGCTCCAGTCCGTGGAGGCCGAGGTCGCCGACGCCTGGGACGACTACCAGGTCAGCGATGCGGTCAACGCCGTCATCGAGTTCGTCACGCAGGACGTGTCGCGGTTCTACGTGAAGGCGGTCCGCGACCGCATGTGGGAGGAGGCCGACTCCGCCTCGAAGCGCGGCGCCTACGCCACGCTCGCGACCGTCCTCGACGAGGTGATCCGCCTGCTCGCGCCGATCGCGCCGTACCTGACCGAGCGGATGTACCAGCGGCTCGACGGCGCGGCGACGACCGTCCACGCGCTGTCGTACCCCGAGCCGGACGCCGACCTGCGCGACCCTGACCTCGAACGCGACGTGGCGGTCTTCCGCGACGTGGAGGAGGCGGCGGCGAACGCGCGTCAGCAGGCCGGCCGGAAGCTCCGCTGGCCCGTCCCGCGCGTCGTCGTCGAGACGGCCGACGAGACCGTCGCGGCCGCGGTCGACCGGCTCGAAGCGCTGATCGCCGACCGCGTCAACGCCCGCGAGGTGCTCGTCACGGACGCCTTCGACGAGCTCGTCGAGACCGCGGAGCCGCAGATGGCGGCCATCGGACCCGCGTTCGGCGGCGACGCCCAGAAGGTGATGGAGGCGGTTCAGGGCGCCGACCGCGCGGCGGTCGAGAGCGGCGAGGTGACCGTCGACGGCCAGCCCGTCGACCTCGACGACGAGATGGTCGAGTACGTCGCTGAGCCCCCGGAGCACGTCTCCGGCGCCGACTTCGAGGGCGGCACCGTCTACGTCGACACCTCGCTGACCCCCGACATCGAGTCCGAGGGGTACGCCCGCGACGTGATCCGCCGGATCCAGGAGATGCGCAAGGAGCTCGACTTGGACGTGGAGGCGCGGATCCGCGTCGGCGTCGGCGTCGACGACGACCGCGTGGCCGGCTTCGTGGACGACCACGCCGACCTCATCGCCGGCGAAGTGCGCGCCGACGCTTGGTTCGACGACCCGACCGACGCGGCGGACGCCGAGGACGGCCTCGTCGAGGAGTGGGAGGTCGAGGACGTCACGCTCACCATCGGCGTCGACCCGGTCGCGTAGGCCTCCCCGACCGAAGACGCCGCTTCGAGCGTCCGAGTGCTCGGTTTCGAAGCCCTCGGCGCCCGCGCTCGCTGGCTCGAACCGACGACAACGGCACCGCCGGGGCGTCGCCTCCGCGACGCGAATTACTGTGGGAACAATTCGCACCCCGAAACCTATAGGTGCGTTCTTTACTCACGGTTGAACATGGATGTTCGGGCGGCTCGGGCCGACGACGCCGAGGCCCTTCGCACCGCGGTCTCGCGGGCCCGGGAGGAGACGGTGTTCGACGACATCGGCGCACCGCTGCTTGACGTCTCCGCCGCCGGCGTCCGCGAGGCCGCCGCCGAGGCCGAGTGGTCGTTCCTGATGGAACACGACGAGGAGGGCCCCGTCGGCCTCGCCATCGCGCACCCGGACCCGGACGGCGCCGAAGCGGAGCTACTGGCGCTGTGGGTCCACCCGAACCGCGCGGGGGAGGGGATCGCCGGGGAGCTGCTGTCGCGCGTCGGCGGCGCGCTCGCCGACCGCGGCGTCGAGACGCTCCGGGCGACGGTGCCGGCGGACAGACCGAGCGCGACGGAGTTCTTCGTCGCACACGGCTTCGAGGCGCGCGGGACCCGCCGGAGCCCCGTCGGCGACGAGGACGTGGTGGTCGCGGCCCCGCGGACGCTCGTCTGAGGCCGCCGGCCTACTTCAGTCGCTCCTGCAGGAAGGAGGGGTGGGCCGCGGTGACGCCCTCGACGCCGAGCAGCTTCTCGGAGATGACCTCGCCGAGCTCGTCGCCGTCGCCGGCGCGGACCTCGGCCATCAGCATGTGGTCGCCCGAGGAGGTGTACAGCGCCTGGACCTCGTCGAGCGACTTCAGTTCGCGCGTCGCCTCCACGTACTGTCCGGAGTCGACGTCCATCCCGACCATGGCGATCGACTGCGACGAGAGCTTCTTCGGGTCGACCTCCGCGGAGTAGCCGACGATCACGCCCCGCTCTTCGAGGCGGTCGATGTACTTCCGCACCGTCGGCTTCGAGACGTCGGCCCGTTCGGCGATCTCTCCGCAGGACGCCTGCGCGTCCTCCTCTAACACGGAGAGGATTCGCTCTTCCGTCGATACCGTACTCATACCACTCCGTTTGTCACCAATGAAAAAATACCTTGCGAATCAAAAAACGGATTCACCGCGCCGTCAACGACCGACGGCCCCGCTCAGGCGTGTTTGTCGAGGAACATGTCGTGGGAGCGCTCCCACTCGTAGTCGTCGTCCCAGTAGCGCTCGGCGAGCGGCTCCTCGGGCATCTCGCCGATTTCGCGCTTCTCCTGGCCGTAGGACGGACGGTCCTCGTCGACGTAGAAGCGGCCGGTGAGGACCTCGCCGTCGTAGAGGGCCTCCTCGGTCGTGCGCATCATCTCCTGGGCCTCGACGCGGTCCGTCTTGTCGAACTCGTAGTCGTCGGAGTCGTTGACGTCGATGTACGGGACGTACTGGCGCGCGTCCTTGTTCCAGGTCGGACACTGGGTGAGGAAGTCGACGTGCGCGAACCCGTCGTGTTCGATCGCCTCGATGAGGATCTCCTTCGCCTGGTTCGGGTTGACCGCGGCCGTCCGGGCGACGTAGGAGGCGCCGGCGTTGAGCGACATCGAGAGCGGCTTGATCGGTTCCTTGGCGCTCCCGTGGGGCTGCGTCTTCGACTTGTGGCCCTTCGGGCTGGTCGGGGAGGTCTGCCCCTTCGTGAGCCCGAAGATCTCGTTGTTGAACACGATGTACGTCATGTCGTGGTTCTCCCGGGCCGTGTGGACGAAGTGGTTCCCGCCGATCCCGTAGCCGTCGCCGTCGCCGCCGGCGGCGATCACTTCGAGGTCGGGGTTCGCGAGCTTCGCAGCGCGGGCCACGGGCAGCGAGCGCCCGTGGATCGTGTGGAACCCGTACGTGTCGAGGTAGCTGTTCAGCTTGCCCGAACAGCCGATCCCGGTACACAGCAGGGTCTCCTCGGGCGTGCGCCCGACCTCCGGCAGCGCCTGCTTGAGCGCCTTCAGGACGCTGAAGTCACCGCAGCCCGGACACCACGTCGGCTGCGGCTCCACGCCGGGGGTGTACTCGTCGCGGTCGATCTCCCGCTCCTCTCCGATCGCTGAAAACGTGCTCATTGGTTAGTCACCTGCGGCTGGGACGAACGTGGTCTGGTGGCCGGACGCGTCGCCGTCGCCCTCGACGATCGCGGCCTCGAACCCGTCGACGACCTCCGCCGGCTCGAACGGGTTCCCGTTGTACTTCAACAGGCTCGACAGCTTCTCGCCGTAGCGGCCGAGGTTCTTTTGGACGAGCCCGCGGAACTGTCCGGACGCCGTCATCTCGACGACGAGGACCTCGTCGACGCTCTCGACGAACGCCTTGACCTGCTCGGTCGGGAACGGGAGCATGTCGGAGACCCCGTACGACTTCACCGAGTGGCCGGCCTCGTTGAGCCGACCGACGGCCTCCTCGACGGTGCCCTGCTGGCTGCCGAACGTGAGGATGCCGTACTCGGCGTCCTCGGGGCCGGCGTACGAGCCGGTGTCCTCCCTGTCGAGGTCGGCGCGGATCGCCTCCAGCTTCTGGGTCCGCCGGTCGATCTGCGCGACCCGGTTGTCCGGGGACTCGCTGATGTGGCCGGTCGGGTCGTGCTCGTTGCCCGTCGCGAGGAAGCGACCGCCCTTCTGCCCGGGCACCGACCGCGGCGAGACGCCGTCGTCGACGTCGTGCTGGAAGCGGTGGAACTTCCCGTCGCCGGAGTGCGGCTCGTCCGCGAGCGCGTCCTCCGAGAGCGTCTTCCCGAGGTCCGGGTTCGGATCGCGGTCGAAGTGGCTCTTGGGGACGTTCGTCAGCTCGCCGCCGAGCTTCTGGTCGTACAGCAGGATCGTCGGGATCTGGTACTCGTAGGCGAGCCGGAAGGCGATGCGCGACTGCTCGTACGCCTCCTCGACGGTCCCCGGGGCCAGGACGACGCGCTGGGAGTCGCCCTGCGAGGTGTAGAGGACGTGTTCGAGGTCGGACTGCTCCGGCTTCGTCGGCATCCCGGTCGAGGGGCCGGCGCGCATGGCCTCGACGAGGACGACGGGCGTCTCCGTCATCTCCGCCAGCCCGAGCGGCTCGGACATCAGCGCGAACCCGCCGCCGGAGGAGCCGGACATCGCCTTGACGCCGGCGTGCGAGGCCCCGACCGCGAGCGCGGCCGCGGCGATCTCGTCTTCCACCTGCTCGGAGATCCCGCCGAGCTTCGGCAGGTTCTGCGTCATGATGGTGAACACCTCGGTCCACGGCGTCATCGGGTAGCCGGCGATGAACCGGCAGCCCTCGTCGATGGCGCCGTAGGAGATGGCGTCCGACCCGGACATGAGCAGCTGGGTCTCGTCGTGTTCGCCCGTCGGCACCGACACGTCCGGGGCGTCCACGTCGTACTCCTCGCGGACCTGGTCGTACGCGGTCTCGAGGATCTCCAGGTTCGGTTCGAGGATCTTCTCCGGCATCGCGTCGCGCATCAGGTCCTCGACGTGATCGAGTTCCATGCCGGTCAGCGCGCAGGTCGCGCCGACGCCGGCGGTGTTGCGCATGACCTCGCGACCCATGTCGCGGGCGAGCCCGCGGAGGTCGAGCGGATACACGTGCCAGTCGTTCTCCTCGGCGCGCTCCTCGAAGTTCGGGATCTCGGAGGCGTCCAACAGCCCCTCGTCGTAGACGATGACCCCGCCCTCGCGGAGCTCGTCTAGGTTCTCCGAGAGCGGCTTGATCTCCTCGTTGCCGTAGACGGCCTCCTCCTGCGGGTTACGGGCGAAGGAGTCGCCGAGTGCCAGCAGGAAGTTGTAGCCGTCGCCCCGGGATTCGACGGGGTCCGCCGACGCGCGGACCTCGGTATAGGTGTGGCCGCCGCGGATCCGCGACGGGTAGTGCCGATGCGTGAAGACGTTGAGCCCCGATCGCATCAAGGCCTTCGCGAAGTTCTGGCTGGTGGAAGCGATCCCGTCACCGGATCCCCCCGATATCCGCCAGATGAGTTCGTCGTCAGTCATAGTGGTATGTGAGCCCGATTGGGCCTCGTAGCGGAACGTTGTGCTGGTTCCCTCTTAGGGCTTGCTATGGAATCCCAAGGGACTATCATGAAGGTCTATAAGGGGCGCTCGGGCGCTCGTCGCCCGTCCGCCGGGCCGATCCGAGCGCCCGCCCTCGGTTTCGTCGCTGCCGACCCTTCCGCGTCCTTTTAGGCCGCCGCGCGCCGAACGCACCCATGCTCACCTTCATCGGGCTCGGCCTCTACGACGAGCGCTCCGTCACCGTCGAGGGGCGCGAGGCGCTGCGGGCGGCCGACCGGGTCTTCGCGGAGTTCTACACCAGTCGGCTGATCGGCGCCGACGTCGCCGACCTGGAGGCGTACCACGACGTCGACATCGCGGTCCGCGACCGCGCCGGCGTGGAACGGGATCCGGAGCCGATCCTGGAGGCGGCCGCGGACGGCGACGCCGCCTTCCTCACGGCCGGCGACACGATGATCTCGACCACCCACACCGACCTCCGGCTCCGCGCCGAGGAGCGCGGCATCGACACGCGGGTGGTCCACGGCGTCACCGCCCAGTCCGCGGCGTCGAGCCTGACGGGGCTCCAGAACTACCGGTTCGGGAAGGCGACGACGCTGCCGTTCCCGTACGGGCACGGCGGCGACGACGTGCCCGCGAGCGTGGTCGAGACCGTCGAGGCGAACCGCGAGCGCGGGCTCCACACCGTCGTCTACCTCGACATCAAGGTCGGGACCGGCCCGAGCGGCCCCGACCCGGACCACGAGGAGTACATGACGGCCGACGCGGCCGCGGAACTGCTCGCCGAGGGGTGGGCCGACGAGCTCGCTGTCGCCGTCGCCCGCGCCGGGTCGCCGGACGCGGTCGTCGCCGCCGACCGCCTGAGCGCGCTCGCCGACCGCCAGTTCGGCGACCCGCTCCACCTGCTCGTAATCCCGGGCGACCTCCACCACGTCGAAGCGGACGCGCTGGTCGGCCTCGCGGACGCTCCGGACGCCCTCGTCGAGGAGTGAGCCGTCGGGCGGTCCGGGACGTCTCCGTCCCTCGCCGGGCCCGAACCCGTGTCGCTCGACGCGAACAGGCCCTCCGACCGGATAATTGATAACCGTGCCCAGCGTTACCACGAGACATGAACGACGTACTCGTCGATCGGCTCATGTCGACCGACCTCACCACGATCGAACGCGGCGCCCCAGCGGCCGACGCGGCGAAGCGGATGCGCGACACCGGCGTCAGTTCGATCCTCGTCGTGGAGCCCGACGGACGGCTGGCCGGGCTGATCACCGCGACGGACTTCGTGGGGCTCGTCCGCGACAACGACCCGAAAGACCGGACGCCGGTCGAGGCGTTCATGACGACCGACGTCGTCACGGTGGGCCGCGAGGACACCGTCGCGGAGCTGGCGGCGCCGACCGCGCACGGCTACACCCACCTCCCGGTGACCGACGGGGACGGCAGACCGATAGGGATGGTGTCGACGACGGACCTCACGGCGCACCTCTCGAAGGCGCGCTGACGGCCCCCTCCGAGCGTCGCGTTCCGCCGCTCTTCTGCCGTCCCGAACGGGGTCGCGCCCGCCCCGCGGTGTGGGTTCCGGAAGAGTAATGACACGCGGTATCACACGTCGTGGCATGGATCTCGACGACAGAACCCGCGTCGCGGACGTGATGTCGACGCCCCTGGAGACGATCGGAGCGAACGTTCCGATTCGAGAGGCGGCTCAGCGGATGCGCGACGGCGGCATCAGCGCCCTCGTCGTGACCACCGGCGGCGGTTGTATCGTCACGCAGAGCGACGTCGTCGGGGCGGTCGCCGACGGGCGCGACCCCGAGGCGACGACGGTCCGCGACGTGATGACCGAGGACGTCGAGACGGTGACGCCCGACCTCATGATGCAGGAGGTGGCCGCGATGATGACGATGTACGGCGTCAAACACCTCCCGGTCGTCGACGACGACTACGTCGGCATGGTCTCGTCGACGGACATCGCCGAACACCTCTCGTGAGGCGCGCCCCGACCCGCGCCGGAGCGGGTCCGCCGAGGCGTTTTAAAACAGCAACACCGGGATTCCGGCGAGTACCCCCACGGCGATCAGCAGGAGGTTCCAGAAGAACACCGGACGGACGAGTTCCCGAGCGATGCTCGCCGCGAAGACGGTCTTGATGAGGACGCTGGCGGCGGTGCCGGCGATCACGCCCGCGACCGCGGTCTCGACCCCGATCTGTCCGGTCCCGAGCAGCGAGACCGCCGTGGCCGTCGAGGTCCCCGACGACACCAGGCCGGCGAGGAAGGAGGTGACGATGAAGCCGCTCGCGCCGAACGACTCCTCGGCGACAGCGGAGACGAGCAGCACGATCAGGAAGAGCGCGCCGAACGTGAGCGCGTTCCCGAGGCTGAACGGCGAGGCCAGCTCGGCCTCAATCGTCGTCCGCCAGTCGCTCCGCCGCACGGCGACGCCGACCCCCGCGACGGTGATCGCGCCGAGCGGGACGCCGACGACGAGCGCCGCCTCGGGGACGAAGACTGCCACTACGGCGGCGTTCCGGAACGCCATCGCCGCGTTCGCGAGGAGGATGGAGCCCACCGCGACGTCGCCGATGGCCGCGCGCCCCTTCGCCCGCTCGGCCATCTCGGCGACGACCGCCGTCGAGTTGACGAGCCCGCCGAAGAAGCCCGTCACCGCGTAGCCGCGGCCCTGGTACCGCTTGACGAGGACGTAGTTGACGAACCCGATGGCGCTGACCGCGACCACCAGCGACCAGACCAGCCGCGGCTGGACCGCCCCCCACGGGTCGACCGTCTCCGCGGGGAGGAGCGGGAAGACGACGAACGCGAGGATGGTGAACTCCACGGCGCTGCGCACCTCCTCTCTGGAGAGTCCCCACGCGAACGCGTGGAGTTCGCGTTTCAACACCAGGAGTAGCGACGACAGCACCGCTACCGTCACCGACTCGATGAACAGCCCCGCCGCGACGAGGACGCCGACGCCGTACGCGACGAGCATCGACGCCGACGTGGTCAGCGAGAGCCCGTCGACGTCGGCCTCGACGAAGCTTCGCACCGCCAGCAGCACCGCGCTGGCAACCACCAGCACCCCGCCGACGGCGAGGAGCCCCGGTTCGCCGACGAGCGAGAACACCGCCGCCGCGAGGCTGATCAGCGCGAACGTCCGGATCCCCGCCGACTTCTGTGACCACTCCCGCTCCAACCCGAGGAACATGCCGAGCGCGGTCGCCAACACCAGCTTCGCGACGTTCGTCTCCAGGTAGACGAACGGGTCGACGCCGCCGATCACCGCCGCTCACCCCGTGGCGACCGCGTCCCTCGACGCGGACCGGGGGATCCGCCGCGCGTCGCCGCAGTCATGCTCGCCCGTACCCGTCGCCAACGTCTATAGCTTGCTATATAGTTCTATTTATCCCCGGCAGTTCTCCGGGACCCGACCGCCCCGCCGGAACCGTCGAGAGGCCGCCGGGCTACCGGTTCGTCGGCTCTCGCGGGAGGTCGAGCGCCTCCGTCAGGTCGTGTTCCTCGCCGGTGATGAGGTAGAGCACGTCCTCTAGGATGACCGCCAGCTCGGGCAGCTCGCGCACCGCGAGGAAGGTGATCGCGATGAGCGCCACGACCGCCAACAGCTGGCTCATGATCCGGTCGGAGATGAGGAAGGAGACCCGGTACGGGTCGGTCGCGCCGAACATCGTCATCACGAGGTCCGGGTACCAGTGCATGTACTGGTTGCCGGACACGACCGAGATGAACGTCGTCCGGAGGATGTTCAGCCCGTAGATGAGCGGGATAGACACCGCGAGCGCGCGGAGCTTCCTCGTGAGCGGCGCCTCGACGGCGGCCACGAGCCCGCCGAAGATGGCCATGCTCCCGAGCCCCGTACACGCCAGCACGATGTGGATGACGACCGTGTGGCCGTCGTCGAGCGTCCAGGAGTACGCCGCGTCGTACCCCTCGTTGCTCGCCACCGCCTCGGGCGCGTACCCGAGCAGGTCGATGAGCGCCCCGGTCTGTGACGCCACGACCTCGATGAGGACCCGACGGGGCTCCGGGACCGCGACCCCGGCGACGGTGAACGCCGGAATGGTCTCGAACGGCAGGTAGATGAACAACATTATCGCGATGGCCCGGGTGAGGGTGAAAAGCGATGCCCGCCCGTCGTAGAGGAGGTACCCCGCGTACACGCTGGCCGGGAAGCCGACCAGGGCGAGGATCGACTCGACGTAGCTCTGGTGTTCGAACGCGAAGTACGGCACCGTCGACAGCCAGAAGAGCCCGAACAGCGCCCACGTCGCGGCCGCGAGGACGCGCCCCGCGGCGAGTCCGCGGCTGTCGAGCGCCCACGAGGTCGCGAAGAGGATCGCGACGACCCACGCGAACGTGAACGTGTCGGGGATCACGCTCAACACCGCCGGCACGCCGTGGCCGAGCATATCCGTCCGGTCCGTCGTCGTCGAATAAAGCCCTTGTCGTTGCGCGCGAGATCGCCGTCAGACCGACGCCGTCACGCGCACCGCGTCGCCCCGTTTCCGCGCCGCCGGCGCGAGGAGGGAGCTACCGCTCCTCGCTGTCGAGCACGCGGATCTGGTCGCCGCGGACCGTCACCGGAATCGGCACGGTCGCCTCGTACAGCTCGACGGTCACCTGGTCTTTCCCCTCGTCGATCCGCTGGACGCGCGCCTTCTCTCCCTTGAACGGGCCCGCGATCAGCTCGACGATGTCGCCCTCGCCGATCCCCTCCACGTCCGGGGTCGGCGAGAGGAAGTGCTCGACCTCGGAGAAGGGGCTCTCGGCGGGGCCGTCGCCGCCCTGAATGACGCCGCGAGCGTGCGGAATCTCGTCGAGGATCCGCCCGAAGGCGGTCCCGTCGGTCGCCTCGACCATCACGTAGCTCGTGAGCTGGTCGGGGGCGATGACGGCCTGGATCTCCGGCGCCTCCTTCTCGGCGATCATGTCGGCGACCGTCCGCTCTTGGCTCGCCGTGGTCTTGACCGAGTAGATCGGCATTACGCGCCGACCCCCGGGAGGAGGCTCATGATCGCGAACATCAGGAAGCCGATGAACCCGATGAGCAGGATCCCGGCGCCGGCGATCTTCGACACCTGGAGGAACTCGTCGGTGCTCGGCGTGCTCGCCAGCTTCAGCACCCGAATGTAGCTGTTGAGGTCGTACGGAACGTCCATGTTACCTGCGGATTCGAGACGAGACGGTTTTTACCTTTTGATGCGCCCCCGAAGCGGCGACGGCGCCGTCCCGGCGCGCGGCCACCGACCCGCCCGCTCGGCGTCCGTCACTCCACGTAGTCGATGTCCTCGACGTCGCTCGGCGCGCCGCCCTCCGGCGGCTCGCCGTTGCTGCCGTAGATCTGCGGCGACTCGACGCCGGTGACGACGATCATCGTCCGCATCTCGCCCTCAAGCTCGTCGTCGACCGAGGTCCCCCAGATGATCCGCGCGTCGGGGTCGATCCGGTCGTAGATCTCCTCGACGACCCCCTCGGCCTCCTCGATGGACATGTCAGTGCCCCCGGTGACGTTCACGAGCGCGGAGTTCGCGCCGGAGATGTCCACGTCCAAGAGCGGCGAGCGCAGCGCGGACTTCACCGAGTCCTGCGCCTTCGAGTCGGAGTCGGACTCGCCGAGGCCGATCATCGCGACGCCGCCCTTCTCCATCACGGTGCGGACGTCGGCGAAGTCGAGGTTGACGAGCCCGGGCATCGTGATGAGCTCCGTGATCCCCTTCACCGAGCGCATCAGCACCTCGTCGGACACCTTGAACGCCTGCCGGACGGGGAGCTTCCCGACCGCGTCGAGCAGGCGGTCGTTGGGGACGACGATGACCGTGTCGCTCACGTCGCGGAGGCGTTCGAGGCCGGCCTCGGCGTTCGTCCGGCGGACCTCGCCCTCGGCGGTGAACGGCGTCGTGACGATGGCGATGGTGAGCGCCCCGGACTCGCGGGCCGCCTTCGCGACGACCGGCGCCGAGCCGGTCCCGGTGCCGCCGCCGAGCCCGGCGGTGACGAACACCATGTCGGAGCCGTCGATGGCGTCCTGGATCTCCTCTTGGGACTCGATGGCCGCCTCCTCGCCCACCTGCGGGAGGGAGCCGGCGCCGCGGCCCTGCGTCTTCTGCTGGCCCATCAGGATCTTCGTGTCGGCCTCGATGTTGACGAGGTGCTGGACGTCGGTGTTGGCGGCGACCAGCTTCGCGCCGTGGATCCCCTCCTCGGTCATGCGGTTGACCGTGTTGCCGCCGGCCCCCCCGCAGCCGACGACCGTGATGTTCGTCTGGAGGTCCTGGAGGACGTCCTGTAGCTCGTCGTCGGTCATCGTCCCCGTCTGCGGCGGCGCGCCGGCGCTCCCCCCGGCGGCGCTCTCGCCGGCTCCCCCGGCGTCGTCTGCGGGGGCCTCTTCGGCTTCGTCGATGGCGTCCTCAACGATGGAGTCCATTATGTGGTGAGGTTGCGACCCGGACGTATTTATTTTTGCCCGTTCGTCTGACGCGAGTCGGACGCCGAAATCACCGGCGTCCGCCGTCGACCGGCGAAAGTACGGGCGCCGTGCCCGCGCCCGCCGAACGCGACGATTCTTATAAATCAGTCGAGCGCGTCGCCGTCGATCGGGAACCGGTCCGCGCGCGTCCGCGACACCTCGTCCGGCCCGACGGTCTCCCCGTCGACCTCGACAGCCTCTCCGTCGGCCAACCGCCCGAACGCCGGTCCCTCCGGGACGCCTCGCTCGGCTGCCAGCGCCGGGTCGAACGCCGTCTCCCGGGCGACCACCGCGCCCCCCTCCGGCGACACCTCGACCGCGTCGTACCCCGTTTCAAGCACGTCGACCAGCCCCTCGATCAGGCCCGCGTAGCCCGGCGCCTCCGGGGCCGTCGCGAACGCGACGCGCCCGGCCGCCCGCGTGCCGCCCTGCTCCGTGTCGAACGCGACGGCGACGCGCTCGACCGTCGCGCGCGCCGCGTCCGCGTCGAGCCCCTGGGCCCGCGCGAGCAGGTCCGCCGGGAGGTCCCGGACGCGGACCGCGTCGCCGACCGCGTCGGCATCGCCGTCGACCGCTTCCGAGTCGGGGTCGAGCGCGTCGCCGCCGACCGCGCCGAACCGCAGGCCGTCGTCGACGGACCCCATCTCGGCCTCCAGCCGTTCGACGAGCGCGAGCGGCGCGTCGCCGACCTCGCGGACCCACGTCTCGCTCACCACCCCGTACCCGAGGTCCTCGATCACCGCCGCGAGGGCGGGGCGGTCGCCGTCGATCACGGCCCGCTCGGCGCGGCTCCGCTCGAACGCGGCCTCGATCACGCGGCGGTTGGCGTCGGGCGCGCCGAGCTCTCCGAGCGCCCAGTCGGCGCCGACGTGCCCCACGGCCCACTCGGTCTCGCGAACGATCCGGGTGAACCGCGGCGCGTAGTGGCCCCCGCCGAAGCCGACGACGTGGCGGGGCCAGTTCCCGGCGTCGCCCGCGTCGGTCGCCGCGGGGTCGCCGTCCGCAGTCAGGTCCGCGCCGGTCCCCCGCAGGTCGAGGACCGCCCGCGCGACCGCCCGGGCCGCGTCCGGGTCCTCCCACTGCGGTCCGTCGGACCCCAGTTCGACGAACAGCGACGGGACGGCGACGTCGGTCGGGCCGTGGTGGGTACACTCGATGCCGACCTCGTACCCGTCGGGCGCGCGCCGGGCGAGCGCCTCCACGACGCGCTTCTCGGCGCCCGGCGCGGCCCGCGCCAGCGACTCCGGCTCGCCGCCGTACTCGGCGCCGCCGAAGTTCCCGGTGACGTGCGCGGTGAGGAGTCGCCCGGTCTCGCCCGAGTGCCTGGAGACGAACGCGAGGAACGCGGGGTCGCAGTCGAAGGCCGCGGTCGGGTCGGACAGCCGGATGTGGAGGTCGTCGAACTCGCGGAGCTCGAACCCCTCCGTCCGGTAGTAGGTCCCGCCCCCGTCGGCGTCGGGGCGCGAGCCGTCCTCGCGCGCCGTCCAGTCGCCGACCTCCAGCAGCCGCTCCCCGATGTGCGCCGAGGCGCTGTCGGCCCGGCTGACGACGATCGCTATCACGGCATCGGCTCGGCCGCCCGCGACCGAATACCCGTCGGTTCCGACCCCAGAAGCCGCCCCGCCGCGGACGCCCCGACCGGAACCGGGCACGCCGTGCTACGGAAGTAACAGGTACACGAAGACCCCGTACCCGACGGTGAGCACGGCGCCGTCGAGTCGGGTGATCCGCTCGCGGTACGCCATTATCGCGACGATTCCGGCCGTGAACGCGAGCAGCGCGGGGAACTCGAAGCCGCGGACGCCGGGGGCGACGCCGACGGGCGTCACCACCGCGACGATCCCGATGACCGCGAGGATGTTGTAGATGTTCGACCCGACGACGTTGCCGACGCTGAACTCCGCCTGGCCGCGCACCGCGGCCACGACGCTGGCGGCCAGCTCCGGCAGCGACGTCCCCAGCGCCAGCACCGTGAGCCCGATGAAGATGTCGGAGAACCCGGCGGCCGCCAGCAGCGACTCGCTGCCGTCGATCAGCCACCGAGAGCCGAGGACGAGCGCGGTGATCCCTCCGACGACCGCCGCGGCGTCGCGCACCTCCGCGTCCGGCATGCCGTCGCGCTCGCTGTCGGAGATCGCCGACTGGTTCGCCTGAACGCGCCGCAGGACCGCGGCCGTGAACGCGGCGAGCGTTGCGAGCAGCACCGAGCCGTCGACCAGGCCGATCCGGCCGTCCCAGCCGAGCGCGACGAGCAGCAGCGCTGCCAACACCATGAACGGAACGTCTCGGCGGAACACGGTGTCGGAGACGTCGAGCGGGCGGATGAGCGCGGAGACGCCCAGTACGAGCCCGATGTTCGCGATGTTCGAGCCGACGATGGCGCCGAGCCCGATGTCGGTCGACACCGTGACGGCGCCGAGCAGCGAGACGAACAGCTCCGGGGCGGTCGTCGCGAACGCCACGACCGTGACGCCGACGGTCGACGCCTTCAGCCCCACGGCGAGCGCGAGGTCCCGCGCGCCGGTGACGAGCAGTTCGGCGCCGGCGTACAGGAGGGCGACGCCGCCGACGATCAACAGCAGTTCGAGGAGTGGCGACCCGGGCAGCACGGCTCCCGGTTCGCAACGGCGTTTCAAAAGGGTCGTGATCCCCGGTCGCTCGGGGGCGTCGTCACCGGTCGATCGCCGCTCGCCGCCCGCCCCGGGTCAGGCGTGTCCGGCCCGGAACTCGCCGTGTTTCACGCCGATCGCGAACGCGAGCGCCCCGAAGACGAGCATCGACGGGACGACCATCATCAGCGTCGTCCGGAGCGGCATCATGTTCGCGCCGATGAGGCCGCCGGCGCCGACCGCGACGATCAGTACGAGGACCGCTGCCGCGCGTGGAAGGTCGAACTTCATACCTGCCGTACGTCGCGAGCGATCCTAAACGTTCTGTCTCGGACGCCCGCGTTCCGGCGCATCAGGCCTCGATGATCTCGTCGTCCTCGTCGTCGGGGATCCGGACCTCCCCGTCGAGCGCGACCGTCGCCCGCCCGCCGACGCGGACCCCGTCCGCCTCCACGCGAACGCGGACGTGCCCGGGCCGGTCGAGGAAGTGCCCCTGTTCGAACCGGAGCTCGTCGGGCTTGTCCCCGTCGAAGGCGTCGACGTGGCGGAGGTATCCCCCGACCGCGCCGCTCGCGGTCCCCGTGACCGGGTCCTCCGGGATGCCGAGCGACGGGACGAACGCCCGGCCGTGGAGCGTCGAGTCCGCGTCGAGCGCGTCGAAGGAGAACGCGTACACGCCCGCGACGTCGAACGCCTCCGAGAGCGCTTCGACCGCGTCGTCGTCCGGATCCGCCTCGCCCAGCCGCTCCAAGAAGTTCACCGGGACGACGAGGAACGGCAGGCCGGTCGACGCGACCGCGACGGGGAGGTCCGCGCCGACGTCGCGCAGCGCGGCGGGGTCGACGCCGAGCGCGGCCGCCACCCGGTCGAGGTCGACGTCGACGACCTCGACGCTCGGCGCCTGCTGTCGCATCCAGGCGGTGCCGTCGTCGTCGACCGAGACGGTGAGGTCGCAGACGTTCGTGTGGAGCGTACGCTCGCCGCCGTCGATCGCCCCCTCGGCGAACAGGGCGCCGTAGGTCGCTATCGTGGCGTGGCCGCAGAGGTCGACCTCCGTGGTCGGCGAGAAGTAGCGGAGCCGGTCGTCGGCCGCGCCGTCGCCGTCGGTCAGGAACGCGGTCTCCGAGGCGCCGAGCTCGGCGGCGACCGCGGCCAGCTGGCCGTCGCTCAGCCCCTCGGCGTCGGGGACGACGCCGGCGGCGTTCCCGGCCAGCGGCTCCGCGGCGAACGCGTCGACGAGCATCGCGCGTCTGTGTTCCATGCCGGGTCCTCCGCGAGTCACGGACAAAAACCCACCCGAGCCGGTCGGCGGTCCGGGCCTCACGAACAGACGAGCCGCCCTTCGGGCGCCGACGACCCCCGCGTCTCGGGGGCGTCGAACCGCGGTTCGCGGCGCGTCCGATGTCAATCCTTTTGCCCTCGACCGCGGATGAATGTGTATGGGTCTCTTCGACCGGCTGCGAGGGAGCGACACGCCGCGGGTGGCGTTCATCGGGATCGACGGCCTCTCGTACCGGCTCGTCGCCGACAACCCGGAGACGTTCCCGGCGCTGTCGGCGATCGCGGACGAGGGCGGTGGGGGACGGATCGACAGCATCGTGCCGGCGGAGTCGAGCGCGTGCTGGCCGAGCCTGACGACGGGGAAAAACCCCGGCGAGACGGGTGTGTACGGCTTTCAGGACCGCGAGGTGGGGTCCTACGACACCTACGTGCCGATGGGGCGCGACGTCCAGGCACCCCGGGTGTGGGACCGAGCGACTGAGGCGGGGCTCGACGCGACCGTGATGAACGTCCCCGTCACGTTCCCGCCGCAGCGGACCGTCCAGCGGATGGTCTCCGGCTACCTCTCGCCCGACCTCGACGCGGCGGCCACCCCCGAGGAGCTCCGCGAGTACCTGACCGGCAGCGACTATCGACTGTCGGTCAACGCGAAGCTCGGCCACAAGCCGGACAAGACGGCGTTCATAGAGCACGCCCGCGAGACCCTCGACGCGCGCGCCGCGGCCTTCGAGCGCTACGTCGAGCGGGACGACTGGGACCTCTTCGTCGGCGTCTTCACCGCCCCCGACCGCGTCAACCACTTCCTCTGGGGCGACTACGAGGACGGCGGGACGTACCGCGAGGAGCTGCTTGCCTTCCACGCCGCGCTCGACGAGCACGTCGGCTCGATCCGCGAGGCGCTCCCGGACGACGTCACCCTCGTCGTCGGCTCCACGCACGGGTTCCGCCGCCTCCGGTACGACGTCTACTGTAACGAGTGGCTCGAACGCGAGGGGTGGCTCTCCTACGACGGCGACGACCACGAGGCGCTCGCCGACGTCACCGACGACGCCCGCGCGTACTCGCTCGTCCCCGGCCGCTTCTACCTCAACGTGGAGGGCCGCGAGCCGAACGGCGTCGTCCCCGAGTCCGAGTACGAGGAGACGCGCGCCGAACTGCGCGAGGCGCTGGAGTCGTGGACCGGCCCCGACGGCGACCCCGTCGCCGACCGCGTCGTCGACCGCGAGACGGTGTTCCGCGGCGATCACGCCGCCATCGCGCCCGACCTCGTCGTCCTCCCGAACGACGGGTTCGACCTCAAGTCCGGGTTCCGCCCGCACGACGAGGTGTTCGATCCCGACGGTCCACGGTCCGGGATGCACGCCTTCGACGACGCCGCGCTGTTCGTCGACCACCCGGACGCGACGGTCGAGGACGCGGACCTCCTCGACGTCGCCCCGACCCTCCTCCGACTCCTCGACGTGGAATACGGCCGCACCGACTTCGACGGCGCCAGCCTCGTCTGAGCCGTCGGCACCCCGGCCCCCGCGTCTCCCTCGCTGCTCCGTTCCCGCCTTCAGGCGACCGAATTGAAGTGAGTCCGCCCCTACCTGCCGGTATGGAGCGCACCCCCGACGGGACTCCCGTCGGCGTCGACGACCCCTACGCGGTCGCCGGCGTCTGCGACCACCTCACCGACGACGGTCGGTGTCGCTTCGCGCTGACGCGGTCCGGAGACGACCCCGAGTTCGCGGCGGCCCGCCGCGCCGATGGCTACGACTGCCACGTCGGCGCCGACGGCGCGTGGCGCGCGTGCCCGCACTACCGGTCGACGACCGACGCGAAGACCTGCGCCCGGTGCGGGCTGGCGGACGTGCGCCTGGCCCACGACGACTCCCGGCCGCTCGTCGAGGAACACCACCTCTCGTACGGCGGCGACGGCTCCCATGAGATCGCGGTCGGCCTGTGTCGCTGGTGTCACGCCAAGGTCCACAACTCGATCGCTCGGATCGACGACGACGCGAGCCCGGACCCCGAGGCGATCGCCGAGCGCGAGCGACGCCGGGAGACCGAGCGCTCGGCGTCGTCGTTCGAGGCGGCCAGCGAGGGATACGATCCCGAGAACTGATCGATCGACGACCGATCCGGTTCAGCCGACTGACGGTCGCTCCGATTCAGGCGACCCCCGACCCGATCAGGCGTCGTCGGCCGGCCGGATCAGGTTCGCCAGCGCGACGAGCAGGCCGAGGAACCACCCGAGCGGCACCGAGATCCCGATCCACATCAGCACGTAGCCCAGCCCGGGGAGCCCCCACTGCTCGCCGAACGTCTCCAGGTCGAACGCGCCTCGAAGCATCTCGTTTATGCCGCCCACCGAGAGGAACGTGTCGAGGATCCACCGCGCGAGGTCGTAGCTCGGCGGTAAGATTAGTTCCTCCAGCGTCGGCGTGACGAGCGCGGCGACGACCGGCGGCAGGAACAGCGCCGTCATGGCGAACGGGTACGCGAGCAGGACGCTGACGAACCGTCCGCCCAGCTTCGAGAAGCCGGCGGCGAGCGCGGCCGAGACGACCGCTACCGCGCTCGCGGCGCCGACCGCGATCACCGCGTCGAACGGGAGTTGGAGGTGGGTGATGACGGTCAGCGTCCCCCAGACGACGGCGGCGACGAGCACCGCACCGGCGACGCCGATCCGGGTGACCGCCGAGTCGAGCTTCGCCGCGTAGTAGCGCGTGGCGAACCCGACGAGCAACAGCGGGTACGCGACCGCGACGAGCGGCGCGCCGAGCACCGCCCAGAGGTAGTAGCCGACCGACTGAACCGTCGTCTCGGGCTTCCACTTTCCCAGGACGGCGCTCGGGTCGAGCTGTCGGGGAAAGACCACCTCCATCCACGTCTCGTGGAGGCGAACAACGTCTAAGAAGAGCGCTTCCACCAGCCCGGTTTGTCCTCGGCGTTCCATTTGCCTCACGTCGCGCACGCCCCGACGTGAACTTTGTGCCTTCGACCCCGACGTTCTCGCGGCCGATACCCTCGCCGATACTGTTAAAGAACTGTGTGGACCTACCCGTACGTATGAAACGACGTGGACTGCTCGCCGCGATGGCTGCCTCGGCGTCGGTCGCGGTCGCGGGATGCGCCGGCGAGGACGGGAGCTACGAGTTCGACGCGGAACCGGCGCGCGTCCCGGAGAGCGCGTACAGTGACTCCGGATACAACGGTCAGGAGCCGGAGTCGTTCAGCATCGACCGCGAGTTCAACGTCACGGGCGTGAACGCGTGGGTGACGGCGACGACGTGGGTCGCCCGGTACGTCAACCCGACGACCCAGTCGGCGTTGTTCGTGGCGAGCACCCCGAACGCGTCGGTCGCCGGCCAGTCGGTCAATCCGCTCGTCCGAGTGGAGGGCGCCGAGCTCATCCGCCGGCTCCTCAACCAGGTCAACCAGCAGGACGTCGGCGGCGGCAACGCCGACATCCAGACGGACGACATCGAGGCGCGGGGCGAGGAGACGCGGACGATCCTCGATCAGGAGGCGACCATCTCCGTCTTCGAAACGACCGTTAGCGCGGACGTCGAGGGCTCGAACGGCCAGAGCGGGTCGGTCGAGGACATCCCCGTCCTCCTCTACCTCACGACGATCCAACACCAGGCGGCCGACGCGGACAGCGAGGACGTGATCGCGCTGGTGGGACTCCACCCGGTCGAGGTCGAGCAGTCCGAACAGCTGCTCGCGATGATGGAAGCGGTCGAACACTGACCCCCTTCAGCGACCGCCCAGTCCTCGTTTCCCGTTCTGTCCGATCCCGGACCTATCGCCCGTGAATTTCTATGAAGCAGCCCTCTCGCGACGCCGCTGTCTTGCGGTTATTTCTCTGAGCGGAAGCTTTCACGTTCGTAAGCCACTTATAAGCGATCGGTTCGAGTAAGAGATCCCGCGGTGCGACAAGAGCCGCTTCGCGGAGGCTGGGCGACCACTGACGCCGTGCTGCCCCGGGAGCGACCGCTCTGGCATCCGCGGTTCGTTGGCTATGATCCGGACGCGATCGCTTCGATGGCTGTGGACCGGTATTGTCGTTTGCTTCGTGATCGGTTCTGTTATCGTACTACTGGGAACGAGCATCGTTGATGCTCAAGCAAATAATCATAAACCCACTTTAAACAGCACTGGTGACCCGGAATCTATCCGAATAGGTCAGTCTGGGCAAAAAATAAATAATGTTGAAATTCTAGTTTTGAATACATCAAACACTCCCGAAAAAATAAGACTGTATGTGGATTTAGCTAGTATTGAGTCAAATGGAGTAGACACTTCTTCAGTCTCAATGTCAATCAATGGTATCCAAAACGGATCCGTAATTAATACCTCACAATTAAATACTGAAGATACGACTCTCCTAGCCGCTACGATACGGCCGAATAGATCGAGTCGCTCAATACATATTGACTCTGTCCAAATATCTGGAATTAACACAGATGAGGCACAACTTTCGAGAAACATAAGATATCCAATCACAGTCACTAACAAGACTGATTTCTCATCTACCAACCTTACCGAACAAAAGAGTACAAGCTCATTTCAAATAATAGATGGTAATATCCGAATTCACAATCAAGCGACCGGGTCAACACAACTCCATCGGGACTTCCGGACGGCTGTCGGTGTAACTGTTGATAATCTCAGCGGGAACACAAATTCAACCCTATTCATCACAAAACGAGAACATAACGAAATAATCGGTGTTCAAGATCTTCGTAAAGAGGTTCTTATGAGCGAAGATTCTATTTCTGTTGATCTGTCCAACCCTGGTGGAAATGTCACTGGATATCTCATAGCTAACTCTTCGATTGATACTTCAGATTATGACATTGGAGATTATTTACCCACTAAGGTAACCGAATTAGCTCTTTCATCCGCTAGTGGTCGAGTAGTTAATTCCTATATAAATTTCAATAATTCATCATATAATGAACCACAAACAGAGACCATCGTTATCTCCAGAGCTAAGGTCTCAGACACGATCAACGATGAGACTCCATACATAATTTCACTACACCCTGTCAATTCAACTGGTCATATCCTTCATGATCAAGTTATTGCTCGCTCAAGAGTTCTAACGGGATGGAGTGAGGATATCCCTCTCAATTTCAATACCACAGCCTCACAAAGTGGAATTTTCCGTAGCAACCGATATGCTGCGTCCATTCAATTAGCACTAGGACATAGTGCTGGTAACTGGGTATCTGTAAAAAAGGCGGAACCGCTTCGGAACTCTGATCTTAATCAACAGTTTGTCTCTGATGGCGTCGCCGATGGGGGAGTAATTATCATTGAGTCTGTTCACACAACTGGGTCAAATACAGATACCGTCCAAATCAACCGCAATCAGTCTATAAACACGCCCGTATACTCCGGACAAACAGTTCTGTTTAATTCCACACCAAATCCGAGGTCTGTTGAGCTTCATAAAGTAGGGAAGGACGGAAACTCTCGGATTGTATCCATAGGAACACAGTTGAACAATTCCCAACAAGTCGGATATAATACGTCAACGCTCTCTACTGGCACATACTACGTCCACTCAGATAGAGGGAATTCAGAGAAGTTTGAAATTATTGGAGAGGACAGAAAACGCGTTACTCTGAAGAATATTACTGAAGAGTCAAACTATGGAAGTCCAATGCGGATCTCTCTGTCTCATAGTGTACCAAAATTAGATATGACATTTTCTAGTACGGATGGTAATTCTTCTACAACACTCAACCTGACAACCAACAAGACAGGCCCGACACCCGTCACGATTAACACATACGCGTCGACTGAATCCCGGTCGGACTTCGTCACGGCAGGCACCGGTATCGGCGTCGAGTCGGTCAACGGGGACTCCGGGTCGCTCACTCCCGGGACGTACGACCTCACACTCCGGTCGGAACACGGCACCGAGGTCGCCAACGACACCGCCACGGTCACCGTGGAACCCCGATCGACGAACAACCTAACGGCGTACACGACGCAGGCGGTCGACCGCGGCGACTTCGAGAACGCGACCGCGGTCCGGGAGGCGATCGCCGACAGAACGCTCACCGAGGCGACGACCGCGACTGCGAACGACACCGTCGTGTACGCGGTGAACGCGACGGGGCTCACGGGCCTCGCGGCGACCGCGAACGGATCACTGGAGCGTGGCGCGGATCTCGACCGACTCGACGGCCTCGAATTCGGGGTCCAACCGACGGCCACGGACGCAAGTAACGGGTCTGACGGGGGCGGGATCGGTCACACGCCGAACGAGTCCGCAGTCCACCTCGACCGGAACGGCCTGTACCTCGTCGTCGCCGGCGACCGCGCGTTCGGAACCGAGACGATCCCCGACCCCGGGGAGACGTTCGAGGTCGCCTTTCGGGTGGACGACGATCGACTCCGCCGGACCGCGGCGGACGACAGGCACCGCGTGACGACCGGGCTGACCTACGTCGCAGATCCGGCTGCGGAGGAAACGAGCGTCGAATCGACCGCCGATTCCACCCAGACGACTGCGTCGGTCGCGACGGGGTCGTCGGGTCAGCCCGGTGCGCCGACCACCTCAAACACTGGCGGCGCCTCGACCGATGGTGGCTCGGCCGGCGGCGGTTCGGCAGGTAGCGGTTCGACCGATGGTGGCTCAACCGGTGGCGGCTCGGCCGGTAGCAGTTCGATTACGGGTGGGTCCCGCGGCACTGGTTCGGCTGACGGTCCGGGCGGCTCCGTCGGGTCCGACGACGCTGCCGCCACCGATGCCGGCGGTAACAACGGACCCGACGGACCGACCGGCTCGGATCTCGGCCGGCCGTCGCGGCCGCCGGGCGTCGGCGTCTCGATCGCCCCCGGAGCGTCCGAGATCCCGCCGGCCGCGGGACCGGCGGAGCTTTCCGGACCTGGCGGGCTCGAACCCGGGCCAGCCGGTTCCGCGGCGGCGAACTCCCGCCCCGAGAACGGACGGCCGGGCGACGGCGAGAACGGACCGTCGAGCGACACCGAGACCGGTGATGGCGGCGGTGCGACGTCGGCCGCCCCCGGCGACTCGGGCGAGTTCCGGGAATCGTCTGTGTCCGGCGAACCGCCTTCGGACGAGGCCGATGCGAGCGATCTGGGCTACGACGACGCGCCGATCCGATCGACCGCGTACGACCTCCCCGGGTTCGGGCCCGCCGCGTCGCTCGCGGCGGTGGTCGGGGCGTCGCTGCTCGCCCGGCGCCGCGGGAGCGGGGCGTGAGCGCGGGCGTCGCCGTCGTTCGGACGAGCCGTCGGATCGCGTCGCGATACAGTTCCGTGGTGGCCGACCGTCGGTACGTTTTTGCTCGCTGATGCCCTCCGTTCGGTCATGGGCGTGACCATCACACCGCCGAAGGAGCGCGCGTGCGAACTCTGCGGGCGCGAGGAGCGATGGGACGACGAGGTGGAGGGGTGGCGGATCGCGGACGACCCCGGTAACGTCTACTGTATCCACGAGTGGGACATCAACGGCTCGTTCGTCCCTCTTCGAGAGTAATTTCGAGCTGGACGTTTCTTCACTCTGCTCAGATAGAGTGAAACGTTCGCGGTGTGTTATGGGGTATTCCGTCAATTATCGGACTGAAAACCCGATGGTTCTGTCTGGTTCTGGTGGTGTGTCATCTGTTCACCACCCGTGATGAATAATTACCTTATATTCCCTAATGTGTGTACGATGGATCCTACCCCTATCAGGGTCATACCTTTAACTATTCATCCGTAGGGAGACGTATGACTAAGTCACGTAGTACCACCCGGGGCGTACGCGACTCGGAGTCCTCGGGTCACGAGGGGGGGCTCGCGGCGCCGACGGACGACCGGTCGAACTGCGGCATCGGCGGGGTCGTCGACCTCGACGGTACGCCGTCGCACGACACCGTCGCGGACGCGGTCGAACTGCTCGAAAACCTCGAACACCGCGGGACGACCGGCGCCGAGGAGAACACCGGCGACGGCGCGGGGATCATGGTCGCGCGGCCGGACGAGTTCTTCCGCGACGTCGTCGACGCCGACCTCCCCGAGGAGTACGCTGTCGGCTCCGTGTTCATGCCGCCGGAGCCGGGCGTCCAGGCGGAGATCCACGACGTCATCGCCGAGGTGTGCGCCGTCTACGGGCTGGAGGTGCTCGCGTGGCGCTCGGTGCCCACCGACAACGCCGACCTCGGCGCCACGGCGCTCGACTCCGAGCCCGAGGTGTCGCAGGTGTTCGTCGCGCCCGTCGAGGGCGCGGGGCTCGCCCAGCGGTTCACTAGCGAGGGGAACCGCCCCGACGACGCCGACCCGGACCTGCTCGGGTTCGACCGCGCGCTGTACGCGGCCCGCCGCGAGATCGAGAACGCCGTCTCGGAGGTCGACGGCGCGGGGCGCTTCTACGTCTGCTCGCTCGACCGCCAGCGCGTCGTCTACAAGGGCCTGCTGAAGGGCTCGCAGCTCGCTGACTACTACCCCGACTTGGCGGACGAGCGCTTCGCGAGCCACGTCGCCTTGGTCCACGCGCGGTTCTCGACGAACACGCTCGGCGCGTGGCACCTCGCGCACCCGTACCGCAACATCGTCCACAACGGCGAGTTCAACACGATCCGCGGCAACGTCAACTGGATGCGGGCCCGCGAGAACGACCTCGAACACCCGGCGTTCGGGGCCGAACTCGACACGATCAAGCCGGTGATCGACGACCCGAACCAGTCGGACACCGCGAGCGTCGACAACGCGCTCGAACTGCTCCTCCATACCGACCGCGACCTTCCGCACGCGCTCCGGATGCTGATCCCGGAGGCGTTCCGCGGCGACGACCTGATGGACGACGACCGCGCGGACTTCTACGACTACCACGCCTCCCTCGTCGAGCCGTGGGACGGTCCCGCCCTCGTCATCGGCTTCGACGGCGAACGCGTCGCCGGCGTCTTGGACCGCAACGGGCTCCGCCCGTGTCGCTACGAGGTGACGACGGACGACCGCCTCGTCGTCGGCAGCGAGGTCGGCGCGCTCCCGACCGAGCCCGCGGACGTGCGCCGTCGGGGCCGCCTCCAGCCCGGTGAAATCTTCGTCGCCGACCCCGAGGCGGGCCGGATCGTCCCCGACGACGAGGTGTTCGAGGCGCTCACCGACGAGAAGTACGGCGAGTGGGTCGAGGACGGCCAAGTCGACCTCGACGCGTTCACCGAGGAGGACGACGCCGCGGCCGGGATCGGCGCGGACTCGGTCGACGAGGGCGACGACGCCGACGACGTGGACGCGGAACCCACCGTCCGCGCCCACCAGGCCGCGTTCGGCTACACGACCGACTCGCTGAACCACCTCGTCGAGCCGATGGCGAAGGACGGGAAGGACCCGGTCGGTTCCATGGGCGACGACACCCCGCTCTCGGTCCTCGCCGACGTTGACCGCCCGCTGTTCACCTACTTCAAGCAGCTGTTCGCGCAGGTGTCGAACCCGCCGATCGACTACATCCGGGAGGAGCTCGTCACCTCGCTCGAGACGCGCATCGGCAATCAGCGCAACCTCCTCGACGAGACGCCGGAGCACGCCGAGCAGATCGTCGCCGAGTCACCGGTCCTGACCGACGCCGAGACGACCGCCCTCCGCGACCTGCCGGGGCCGGGCGAGCGGAGCCCGGGCGACGCGGACGTGGCCGCCGACGGCCCCGAGTTCACCTCCCTCGTCGTCGACGTCACCTACGACCGCGACGGGTCGCTCGTCGACGCCGTCAACCGGGTCCGCGAGGACGCCGCGGCCGCCATCGAGGACGGCGCCGATGTGGTCGTCCTCTCGGACCGCGCGGTGGGCCCGGACCGCCTGGCGGTGCCGAGCCTGCTCGCGACCGGCGCGGTCCATCACCACCTCGTCCGCAAGGGGCTCCGCAACCGCGCGGGCGTGGTCGTCGAGTCCGCCGAGCCCCACGAGGTCCACCACCTCGCGACGCTCGTCGGCTACGGCGCCGACGCCGTCGACCCGTACCTCGCGTACGCCTCCATCGCCGACGTGGTCGCCGGGCCGGACGGCGCCGACGAGGACGAGGCGCTCGCCGCGTACCGCCACGCGCTGGAGGACGGCCTCCTCAAGACGATGGCGAAGATGGGCATCTCGACGATGGAGTCGTACCAGGGCGCCCAGATCTTCGAGGCGGTCGGGCTCGACTCCGAGTTCGTCGCCGAGTACTTCGAGGGGACCGAGATCCGCACCGAGGGGATCGGGATCGAGCAGATCGAAGACGACCTGCGCACGCGCCACGCGATGGCGTTCGGCGCCGACCCCGAACTGGAGACGATCGGCGAGTACGAGCACCGCTCGTCCGGCGTGAAACACGGCTGGAACCCCCAGACGGTCGGCACCCTCCAGCAGGCCGTCCGCGGCGGCGACTACGAGCAGTACCAAGAGTTCGCGGAGCTGGTGAACGACCAGACCGAGGAGCTCCAGTCGCTGCGCGGGCTCTTGGAGTTCGACTCCGACCGCGACCCCGTCCCGGTCGAGGAGGTCGAGCCCGTCGAGTCGATCGTCGAGCGCTTCTCGACGGCCGCGATGAGCCTCGGGAGCATCTCGCCGGAGGCCCACGAGAACAACGCCATCGCGATGAACCGGCTGGGCGCGAAGTCGAACACCGGCGAGGGCGGCGAGCCGCCCGAGCGGTTCGACACCGAGAAGGAGTGTACCGTCAAGCAGGTCGCCTCCGGCCGCTTCGGCGTCACCTCCGAGTACCTCGCGAGCGCCGATGAGCTCCAGATCAAGATGGCGCAGGGCTCGAAGCCCGGCGAGGGCGGCCACCTCCCGGGCAAGAAGGTAAACGAGATGATCGCGCACGTCCGGTGTTCCACGCCGGGCGTCGGGCTCATCTCGCCGCCGCCCCAGCACGACATCTACTCGATCGAGGACCTCAAGCAGCTCATCTTCGACCTGAAGGCCGCGAGCCCCGAGGCCGACGTCAACGTGAAGCTGGTCTCGGAGGCCGGCATCGGGACCATCGCGGCCGGCGTCGCGAAGGCGAACGCCGACGTGGTCCACGTCTCCGGCCACGACGGCGGCACCGGCGCCTCGCCGAAGACCTCGATCAAGAACGCCGGCCTGCCGTGGGAGCTCGGGCTCGCGGAGGCGAACCAGATGCTCCGCGCCACCGGGCTCCGTGACCGCATTCGCGTCTCCGCGGACGGCGGGCTGCGGACCGGCCGCGACGTCGCGGTCGCGGCCGCCCTCGGCGCCGAGGAGTACGTCTTCGGCACCGCGTCGCTCGTCACCGCGGGCTGCGTGATGGCCCGGCAGTGCCACGAGAACACCTGCCCGGTCGGGGTCGCCACCCAGCGGGAGGACCTCCGCCAGCGGTTCCCCGGCCAGCCGGACCACGTCATCAACTACATGACGTTCATCGCGCAGGAGCTGCGCGAGATCATGGCCGAGCAGGGGTACACGGAGCTTGAGGAGTTCATCGGCCGCCCCGAGCTGCTCGCCCAGCGCGACACCGACCACGAGAAGGCGAAGCACCTCGACCTCTCGGCGGTCATCGCCGAGCCCGCGGGCGAGTCCCGCACCAAGGTCCGCGAGCAGGCCCACGGCGGTATCGACGACCTGCTCGACTGGGACCTCATCGAGGAGGCCGCGCCCGCCATCGAGGACGGCGCGCCGGTCGCGCTCACCCGCGACGTGCGCAACGTCGACCGCGCGGTCGGCGCCACGCTCTCGAACCGCGTCGTCTCCGAACACGGCGGCGAGGGGCTCCCGGACGACACTATCTCCTGCCGGTTCGACGGCGAGGCCGGGCAGAGCTTCGGCGCGTTCCTCGCGCCGGGGATCACGATGGAGCTGTCGGGCGCCGCCAACGACTACGTCGGCAAGGGGCTCTCCGGCGGGCGGCTCGTGATCGACACGCCCGCCGAGGCGGCGTACGACCCGACCGAGAACGTCGTCGCCGGCAACGTCTGTCTGTACGGCGCCACCGACGGCGAGATGTACGTCAACGGCGTCGCCGGCGAGCGCTTCGGCGTCCGCAACTCGGGCGTGAAAGCGGTCGTCGAGGGCGTGGGCGACCACGGCTGCGAGTACATGACCGGCGGCGTCGTCGCCGTCCTCGGCGACACGGGCCGCAACTTCGCGGCCGGGATGTCCGGCGGCATCGCCTACGTGTACGACCCCGACGACCGCCTCGACGACCGCGTCAACCGCGGGATGGTGTCGGTCTCCGAGACGCTGGAGGGGTCGGACGAGCGTATGCTCCGCCGGCTCGTCGAGAACCACCGCGCGTACACCGACAGCGAGCGCGCGGCCGACCTCCTCGACGACTGGGAGGCCGCGCTCGACGACTTCGTCCGCGTCTTCCCCGACGCGTACGCGGAGGTCATCGCGGAGGGCACGGGCGTCGACGTGCGCGACGAGCCGCCCGCGCCCGCCGCCGCCGTGCCGGGCGCCGACGCCGACGCGACCGGCCAGGTGTCGAGCGACGACTGAGCCGCGAAACGAGCGCCGCCCGCTACTCCAGCGTCTCCGGGTCGACCTCGCTCTCGGTCGCCCGCTCGACCGCGCGGTCGACGTGGCGCTCGCGGGCGCGCTCGACGAACTCCTCCGGCAGCTCGTCTATCTCGCCGGCCTGAACGCCCCAGAGCTTCGCGTAGAGCCCGTCCGCGGCGAGCAGTTCGTCGTGGGTGCCGCGCTCGACGACCCCGCCGTCCTCCAACACGAGCGCGGTGTCGGCGTCGGTGACCGTCGAGAGGCGGTGCGCGATGACGAAGGTGGTGCGGTCGGCGGCGAGCCGGTCGAGCGAGCGCTGGATCAGCATCTCGGTTTCGGTGTCGACGGCGGAGGTCGCCTCGTCGAGGATGAGTATCGCGGGGTCTTGGAGGACGACCCGCGCGATGGCGAGTCGCTGGCGCTGGCCGCCGGAGAGCTTCACGCCGCGCTCGCCGATCCGCGTCTCGTATCTGTTCGGCAGCGACGAGATGAACTCGTGGGCCTCCGCGGCCTTCGCGGCCTCGATTACGCGCTCTCGGACCTCGTCCTCGTCGAGGCCCTCGGCGCCCGCCTCCTCGATCCGCGTGAACCGGCCGTAGCGGATGTTCTCGGCGATGGTGCCGTCGAACAGCGTGGTGTCCTGCGCGACGTAGCCCACGGACGAGCGGAGGCTCTCGGCAGTCACGTCGCGCACGTCGTGGCCGTCGACGCGGATCGCGCCGTCGGTCACGTCGTACAGCCGGAGGAGGAGCTTGAGCAGCGTCGACTTCCCGGCGCCGGTCGGGCCGACGAGGGCGACGGTGTCGCCCGGGTCGGCGGCGAAGGAGACGCCGCTGAGGACCTCCTCCTCGGCGTCCGCGGGGTCGACGAGGGCGTTCTCGGGGTACGCGAAGGAGACGTCGTCGTACTCGACCGCGCCCGCGACGCCGCCGCGGTCGGTGTCGCCGGCCGGCGTCACGCCGCCGTCGTTTCGGGCCCCGCCGTCGCTTTCGGCACCGCCGCCGAGTTCGACCGCGTCGTCGGCGTCCTCGATGCGGACCGGGATGTCGCGCAGCCCGAACACGCGCTCGCAGGAGGCCTTCGCGTTCTCGTACTGGTCGATGATGTTCGAGACCTCGGCGAGCGGGGCGACGAACTGCTGCGTGAGGAGGACGAAGGTAACGAACGTCCCGACGGTCAGCTCCGTGGAGAACGGGCCCGGCGGGCCGTTCGCGAGCCAGTAGCCGCCGACCGCGAAGGTGGCGGCGAAGGCGAGCCCGGCGAGCAGTTCCATCCCGGGGCGGTAGACGTAGTTGAGCCGGAGGATCGACATCGTCCGCCGAAAGTACGAGAACGAGGCGTCCTCCACGCGATCGCTCTCGTGGGCCTCCGTGTTGGAGGTCTTCACCAGCTCGACGCCCGACAGCGCGTTCTCGAGGGCGGTGTTGAGGTCGCCGACGACGGACCGTTGGGCGGTGTACCGCGGCTCGACAGCGCGCATGAACCACACCGTGAAGAGGAGCATGAGCGGGATCGCGGCGAGGGTGACGACCGCTAGCTCGTAGTTGTAGTAGACGAGGACGCCCGCGATCCCGACCAGCATCACGCCGAGGCGGGCGGAGTTCTGGAGGGCGTTGTCCAGGAAGACCTCTAGGTTCGAGGCGTCGTTGTTGAGGACGGACATGACCTCGCCGGTCTGTTTGTCGTCGAAGAAGGTCATGTCGAGCCGCTGCATCTGGTCGAAGGAGTCGGTGCGGACCGCGTGCATCACGCGGTGCGCGAAGTTGTTCGCCGCGATGCCGTAGACGTACGTGAACACGCCCGTCACGACGAACGACCCGAAGATGAGCAGCACGGAGAGGCGGAACTGCGCACCGTCTTTGGTGGGGAGCCACGCGTCCGGAACGATCGGGAGCGTGTAGGGGCCGGTGCCGGTGAAGACGGCGTCGATCGCGACGCCGAGGACGACCGGCGGGATCAGCCCCGCCACCCGGGCGACGATGTTGGCGACCATCCCGACCGCGAGCCAGTGGGCCTCGGAGGCCCCGTACTCGCGGAACAGCCGTCCGAGGGGGCGATCAACCCGGTCGCGGTACACTTCGAAGGCGTTGCGCTCGTCGGCAGCCATGGGCGTACGAGCGCCGCGACCCGCATGTATCCGGCGGCTTCGGCGGCCCGTTCCGGGTTCCGCTGATCGCGCCCTTTCGCCTCCGTCGCGGTTCAGGAATTCCTTTCTGGGAGCGGTGGCGCGTGCCTCCGAGCGTCCGACGGACGCGAGGAGCACGCGCGAGGGAGTCGGGCGCCGAGCGAAGCGATGGCGCCCGACGAGGCTGGGGAGGCGTGAGGTGCGGTCGCGGTGCGGGGTGGGACTCAAAGGGGCAGCCGCGAGGACGAAGCACGGCGCAGTAAGCACCACAGCGAACGGAGTGAGCGAGGAGCGCAGCAAGCCGCGCGAGTCCTCGCGGCTGGGGCTTTGGCGGTGTTCGCCACAGGGAAGCCAAATCCGTACGAGCGAGAGACTGGGGCTTTGGAGGAGTACTCCGTCATCCCGAGGTCGCTCGAGTACCACCGAGCGGGTGAGGATCCGACACCGATCACTGCGGAAACGCCGAACACGTACCGTCGCCGGACCGTTTAATAAGCGCCGCGCGAACCCGGGTACGTGGACGAACTCGTCGTGCGAACGGAGGTGTACGCCGATCCTGAGGAGGTGTACGAGTTCCTGCTGGACTTCCCGCAGTACGCGAACTACTCGGAGTACCTCCGCGAGGTCCGCACGGTCACCGGCGACGGCGGGCCCGGGACCCGGTACGCGCTCACGTTCGCGTGGTGGAAGATCTCCTACACCGCTCGTTCGGAGGTGACCGGCGTCGACCCGCCCGCCCGCATCGACTGGGAGATCACAAAAGACATCGACGCCGGCGGCTGCTGGCGGGTGACGCCCGCGACGAGCGACGACGCGGGCGACGACACGAGCGACGACGCCGATCGAAGCGACGACGCCCCCTGCGAGGTCGCGCTCGAAGTCGAGTTCGATCCGGGCTCCGCCAGCTCCGACGCGCTCGACCTGCCGCGGCTCGTCTCGTTCGACTGGGTGTTGAAGAAGGCGATCCCGCTGATCAGAGACGAGGCCGAGCGCGTCGTCGAACGCGCCGTTCAGGACTTGGAGGGGTCGAGACGGGACGTGGACCTCGACGTGTACGTCGACTCCGACCGGATCTGACGCGCTCCGGATCGGGTCCGCCTCGCGTCGGCGAGTCGAAGGCCTTAATATATCCAGCGGGGAACGAACGGATGCGTTCGCGGGCTCGTAGATCAGTGGTAGATCATCCCCCTGGCACGGGGAAGGCCCGGGGTTCAAATCCCCGCGAGTCCATGTTTTTTCGCCGCGAGCAACGTCGCGAGCGGCGTGAACATGTGCCGAGCGGGGGATTTGAACCCTACCAGTCGCGCGCAGCGAGCGACGCGAGCGAGCACGTCTGGTTCTGGTTCAAATCCCCGCGAGTCCACTCCTGCGCTCACTTCGTTCGCTTAGTCGTTCCCTCGCGTGGCCCCACTCGCTCACTGCGTTCGCTCGCGGGACCCCCGCGAGTCCATGTTTTTGCGCCGCGAGCAACGTCGCGAGCGGCGCGAATATGTACCGGGCAGGGATCTGAACCTACCAGTCGCACGTACTGAACGAAGCAGGCGCCTTCTCGTTCACCACACGCTCCCCCGGTACTCCAGCCGTAGGTGGTCGGCCGTCTCCGGCGGGATCCCCATCTCCTCGAACATCCGTCGGAAGGTCGCGCGAACGTCGGCTTCCTCGAATGACCGGGAGGCGCGCGTCTGCGCGTCGACCTCGATCCCGCCGTGGTAATCGAGGTGGACCCGGTAGGTGTACCCGTCGACCTCGTGCGTGACGGTCGCCCGCGAGAGGACGAAGTCGATCGCTCCCAACCGCGCTCCGCCCGCGTAGTACTCGCGGGTGTGCTGACCGGAGCCCGGGACGGAACGCTCGGTGACCGTCGTCGCGCGAGCGGTCAGCTCGTCGTACGTCGCGCGGAACGCGACCGGCTCCTCGATCCTGATCTCCGGGGCGCCCGCCCCGAGCTCGTCGGGCTCGGCGTCACGGACGTTCGCTTGTAGTTCCTCGACGTCCCCCGCCGCGGTCGCCTCGTCCATCTCGAACAGGGTCGTGAGCCGATCGACGAGCCACTCCTCCGGCGGGAGGTCGTCGACGGTGAACTCGCCGCGGTTGCCGTCCGCGAAGACGGTCACGACGGTGACACCCTCGTCGGCGTAGAAGGTGGCCCACAGCCGCGTCGCCTCCGAGTGGTCGAACGTGACCCTGAACGCCTCGTACTCCGGGCCGAGGTCGGCGTCGAGCTCGGCGATCCCCGCCGGGTGGAAGCCGCTCGATCCGACGCGCTCGACCTCGTACCCGGCCGCGTCGGCTCGGTCCAAGGCGTCCTCGTACGCGAGGTCCGACACGGTGACGCCGTCCGAGGAGTACGACGCCACGTCGGACCCGATCAGGACGCCCGCGAAGACCGCGTACGCGGCGGCGACGACGACGACGGCCCCGACGAGCGCGACCGCGGCCCAGCGGAGTAATTTCATACGCGCCGATACATCTCAGCGTCGTATAGCCCTGCCGACGGTTCCTTCGCGGCGGTGACGACCGCCGCGGGGCCGGGCCGCGTTTCCCGCGTAACGGGGTCGAGCGGGCCGCGACTACTGCTCCGCCGCCGACACCCGCACCACCTGCTTCCCGATGTTCTCGCCGGAGAACAGGCCGAGGAAGGCGTCGGGCGCGTTCTCCAAGCCCTCCACGACCGTCTCGCGGTGTTCGAGGTCGCCGCTCGCGACCCACCCCGCGAGGCGCTCGCTCGCCTCGCCGAACCGGGTCGCGAAGTCGCCGACGAGCAGGCCCCGGACCGTCGCGCGCACGGAGATGAGCTGCGGGAGCTTCCGCGGCCCGGTCGGGGCCGTCTCGTCGTTGTAGTGGGCGATCTGACCGCAGACAGCGACGCGCGCGTCGAGGTTCAGCTTCGTGAACACGGCGTCGGTGATGGGCCCGCCGACGTTGTCGAAGTACACGTCGACGCCGTCCGGCGCCGCCTCGTCGAGCGCGGCCCGGTAGTCGTCCGTCGCCTTGTAGTTGATCGCGGCGTCGAAGCCGAGGTCGTCGGTGAGCCAGTCGGTCTTCTCGTCGCTGCCGGCGAAGCCGACCACCCGACAGCCGTTCAGCTTCGCGATCTGGCCGACGACGGAGCCGACGGCGCCGGCCGCGCCGGAGACGACGACGGTGTCGCCGGGCTTCGGCTCGCCCACGTCGAGGAGGCCGAAGTAGGCGGTCCGGCCGGGCATCCCGAGGACGCCGAGGTACGCCTCCGGGTCGGCGACGGTCGGGTCGACCGGCGCGACGTCGGCGGCGTCGAGCGTCGCGTAGTCGGCCCAGCGCCCCTCGCCGGTCACGAGGTCGCCCGCGTCGTACGCGTCGCCCTCGCTTTCGACCACTTCGCCGACGACGCCGCCCTTGAGCGCGTCGCCCACGTCCCACGGCTCGGCGTACGACTCGGCGTCGCGCATCCGGCCGCGCATGTACGGGTCGACGGAGAGGAACCGGACGCGGACGAGGAGCTCGCCCGGGTCGGGGTCGGGAACGTCGGTCTCGCGCAGTTCGAAGCTGTCCTCGTCAGGCTCGCCGGTCGGCCGCTCGGCGAGAAGCCACTCGCGGTTGGTGTCCATCACGGTCCTCGTTGGCGGATGGAACGCAATAGGGTTTGGACCCCAGCAGCGGTCGTGGGGATCCGGAACTCGCAGCCGGCGCGGCGGTCGAAGGGGCGCGGCGGCGGGCCGTCGCTCAAGAATATCCGCGAGCGACCGCCGGGCGATTCACGCGACCGCGACGCCGTTGCGCGCGAGGTAGTTGCTGGCGGCCTTGATCTCGACCGGGCTCCCGATGATCCGGTACTGGTCGGAGCCCTCCACGACGGTGACGGTGAAGCGGGATTCGAGACACTCCCGGTGCCCGTCGAGCGCGCGGCGCGGGAGGACGATCTGCGTACTGTCGCGAAGGCTCGACGGATCTGGCATTCGGCGTGTGAATGGGTTACTCGTCTCCGATATAACCGTGTCGAAGTATCGGCGGGCCAACCACTCGTTCGGCGGCGAACCGGCGGTTCGCGCGGCGTTCGCGGTCGATCCGATCCTCGGTCGAGGACTGGCAATCCGAAGGAACACCTTTAACGAGCCGACCGGCCGAGGAACGGGTAATGGGACTGGAGGAGGAGATCGAAGACCTCCGCGAGGAGATCGCCAACACGCCCTACAACAAGGCCACGGAGGCCCACATCGGGCGGCTGAAGGCGAAGCTCGCGGAGAAGAAAGAGAAGCTGGAGAACCAGTCCTCCGCCGGCGGCGGCCACGGCTACGCGGTCGAGAAGCACGGCGACGCCACCGTCGCCCTGGTCGGGTTCCCGAGCGTCGGCAAGTCCACCCTCATCAACGCCCTCACCAACGCCGACAGCGAGGTCGGCTCGTACGAGTTCACGACCCTCGACGTCAACCCCGGCATGCTGCAGTACCGCGGCGCGAACATCCAGATCCTCGACGTGCCGGGCCTGATCGAGGGCGCCGCCGGCGGCCGCGGCGGCGGGAAGGAGGTGCTCTCGGTCGTCCGGACCGCGGACCTGGTCGTGTTCATGCTCTCGGTCTTCGAGATCGAGCAGTACGACCGGCTCCGCGAGGAGCTGTACAACACGAACATCCGACTCGACACCGAGCCCCCGAACATCAACATCCGGAAGACGCACAAGGACGGGCTCGGCGTGACGATGAGCGACGAGGTGAGCCTCGACGAGGAGACGGTCAAGCAGGTCCTCCGCGAGTACGGCTACGTCAACGCGAAGGTGACGATCCCCCACGACCTCACCATCGACGAGCTGGTCGACGCCGTGATGGACAACCGCGAGTACCTCCCCTCGATGGTCTCGGTCAACAAGGCGGACCTCATCGACAAGAGCTACCTCCCGACCGTGAAGGAGGAACTGCGCGAGCGCGACCTCGACCCCGACGACGTGGTGTTTATCTCCGCGCAGGAGGGGCTCGGCCTCGACGGGCTGAAGGAGCGCCTCTGGGAGGAGCTGGGCGTCATCCGGATCTACATGGACAAGCCGGGCCGCGGCGTCGACTACGAGGAGCCGCTCATCCTGTTCGAGGGCGACACCGTCGGCGACGCCTGCGAGAAGCTCGGCGGCGAGTTCGACGAGCGGTTCAAGTTCGCGCGCGTGACCGGCGAGAGCGCGAAACACGACGACCAGCAGGTCGGGAAGGGGCACGAACTGGCCGACGAGGACGTGCTCCGGATCGTCGCGCGGAAGTAGCCCCGCGCGCTCGCCCCGCCCGACCGAAAGGCGCTTTTCGCGGGGCCGCGACCGTCGGGTATGCTCACGGTCGCGCTCGCGGGCAAGCCGAACGCCGGCAAGTCCACCTTCTACACCGCCGCCACGATGGCCGACGTCGACGTCGCGAACTACCCGTTCACGACGGTCGACCCGAACCGAGGCGTGACCTACGTCCGAACCGAGTGCCCCTGTCTCGACCGCGAGGAGCGCTGCGGGGCGGAGAACTGCCGCGACGGGAAGCGGTACGTCCCGATCGAACTCCTCGACGTCGCCGGCCTCGTCCCCGGCGCCCACGAGGGCAAGGGGCTCGGCAACCAGTTCCTCGACGAGCTGACGAACGCGGACGTGGTGTTGAACGTCGTCGACGCCTCCGGCGCGACGAACGCCGAGGGCGAGCCGGTCGAGGTCGGGAGCCACGACCCCCTCGACGACGTTGACTTCGTCGAGGAGGAGATGGACCTGTGGCTCGCCGGCATCGTCGACCGCAACTGGGAGGGCGTCGAGCGGCAGTCCCGCGCCCCGGACTTCGACCTCGAAGCCGCGCTGTCGGACATGCTCACGGGGTTCGGCGCGACCGAGCGCGACGTGACCGCGGTCCTGCGCGGGCTGGAGTACCCGGACGACCCGAAGGCGTGGACCGACGACGACCGCGAGGCGCTCGCGCGGGCGGTCCGCCGCCGCACCAAGCCCATCGTCGTCGTCGCGAACAAGGTCGACGCGGCGCCCGACGGGGTGGTCGAGCGCATCCGCGAGGGGACCGACAAGCCCGTGATCCCGGCGACCGCCGACGGCGAACTCGCCCTGCGCCGCGCCGCGGAGGCGGGCGTCGTCGACTACGACCCGGGCGACGAGGAGTTCGCCATCACCGGCGAGGTCTCCGACGACCAGCGCGCCGGCCTCGACGCGCTCCGCGAGTCGATGTCGGCTCACGGGGGGACGGGCGTCCAGACCGCGCTGAACGCGGCCGTCTACGACCTGCTCGACCGGATCACGGCCTACCCGGTCCAGGACGCCGGCAAGTGGACGGACGGGACGGGCAACGTCCTCCCGGACGCCTTCCTGCTGCCCGCGGGCTCGACGCCGCGCGACCTCGCGTACGCGGTCCACTCCGACATCGGCGAGGGGTACCTCCACGCGGTCGACGCGCGCGCCTCGCGCCGGATCGGCGAGGGCCACGAGCTGACCGAGGGCGACGTGGTGAAGATCGTCTCGACGGCCGGCCCCTGATCGCCGCGGAGCGACGCCCGCCGGCCGCGGGCGTCGCCCGGCGATCACTCCAGCGGGCGCGCGTACGTCACCTGTTTCGGCTCGAAGCCCGCGTCGCGGTAGAACCGCCGCGCGCCGTCGTTGCCCCACTCGCAGGAGACGGTGAGGTAGTCGCGGTCGTCCTCGCGGGCCATCGCCTCCACCCGCTCGAGGACCGCGCTGCCGTGTCCCTCGTTCCGGCGGCCCGGGTCGATTTCGAGGTTCACCACGTCGAGGTACCGCCCCCGCTCCCGGGATGGTCGCTCGCCCGCTTCGAGGGTGACGAACCCGACCGTCTCGCCGTCGACGACCACGAGGTAGTCGGTCACGGAGGGGTCGTCGAGGTGCGCGCGGAAGCCGTCGTCCGGGACCGCTTCCGCGTCCTCGTAGGCGATTTCGTTCAGCTCCGAGTGCGCCTCCATCGCCGTCGCGAGGTCGTACCACCGCTCGACGAGGGCGTCGAGGTCGTCCTCGCCCGCCGCCACGAGTTCCATGTCAATCCGCGACGGCGGACGGCCACTTCAGCGTTCGTCCGGTGTGGGTCGCCGTCGCGTCCGGGAACGCGAGGGGGCGTCCGCCGTGCGACCGACAGGCACATGCGGGTCGCCCGAGACGAACCGATAGAGAGCGGCCATGCTCGGGCTCGAACACGACTTCCGGATCGTCGACACCCGCGCGACCCTCGACCCCGACGAGTCGTCGGTCGCCACCCACGGGCGGGACATCTCGCCGGAGCGGCTGGAACGCGAGATGCTCCAGGCCGGGATCGTCCGCGCGGTCGCGAGCCCCGGGCAACGCGCCGCCGGGCGGAGCTACCTCCGCGCGAACAACGCCGTCGCCCGCCTCTCTATCGACCGCCCGTTCGTCGCGTTCGCCCGCCTCAACGGCCCCCGCGACCCCGGGACCGGGCCGGTGTCGGCCGTCCGGAACCTGCGCGCCGAGCGCGACGACCACCACACCCGCCCCGACGACGTCGAGCAGTACTCCTACGACGACCGCTTTCACGGCTTCACGCTGGCGCCCCACGTCGACGGCCTCCCCAACGAGGACGTGCTGACCCGCCTCGAGGACGCCGACCTCCCCCTGTTCGTCCACGCGGGCCGGCAGTTCCCGCCGGAAGCGGTCGAGACGGAGCTGCTCGGCTACGACCTCCCCGTCGTTTTGGGGAGCTTCGGCGGGTACCCGCTCGACGCCGACCTGATGAGCGAGACCCTTGACCTGCTCGACGAGTACGACCGGCTGTACGTCGACACGAGCGCCGTGCGGTACCGCGAGGTGCTCGAGCGCGGCGTCTTAGAACACCCCGACCGCGTCCTCTTCGGCTCCGGCGCGCCGGACGTCCACCCGAACGTCGGCGTGATGGAAGTGCTCACGCTCGACGTCTCCGAGGACCTGATGCGGCGCGTGCTGGCGAAGAACCCCGCCCGCCTCGTCCCGGCGCTCGCCGAGGGCGCCGACGTGTGACCCGACGGCCCCCCGCCGCCGCCCGCGGGTCGATCCCCGCCGCCGAAGCGACGCGCACTTGTCGCGCCGCCGCCGACCGACGGACATGAGCGACGCAGACGCCCGGAGCGAGCCCGTCGCGCGCGACGCCGACGCGGCCGCCGACGACCCGTACGTCGAGGTCGTGCGCGCGGTCGGCCACGAGCACGTCACCGCCGAGCACGCGAGCACGTTCGAGTTCACGACCGACGACTGGCTCACGCCGGCGGGCGACTGTATCGTCGGCGTCGAGGCGGACCGGGCCCCGCGGGACTTCTCGGCCGAGTTCCGCGAGGCTTGCCGGGACGCGGACGCGACGATCACGGCCGCCGTCGCGGTCGGGGAGCCGGGCGCCGAGGCGGTCGACCTCGCCGACCCCGCCCACGTCGACCGGATCGTCGGTCGCGGCGACCCCGGGCTCGCCCTGCTCGACGAGCGCTCCATGGTCGGACGCACGAGCGATTACACCGACGACGAGCGGACGGTCCTCGTCCACGGGGACGGCGCCGCGGCCGACCTCGACCGCGACCTGGTCGCCGCGCTCGCCGACGGCGCGCCCGCGGCGCTGCGGCTGGCGGTCGAGCCGACGGAGTAAGCGGCCGATACGAGTCGGGGGCCGCGGGGGGTCAGGACTGATCGGCGGCGTCGATGATGTCGAGGACGGGGAACGGCTCGGTCCGGTCGAACGAGGCGAAGACGGCCTCGTAGCGGGCCGAGGGGAACACGAACACGACGACCTTCTCGAAGAACAGCGTCTGGGCCTCGAACGACTCGTCGATCAGTTCCTTGAAGTCGTCGCCGGTGACCTGGTTCGCCATTATCAGCCGGTACGCGGACTCCAAGTCCTGATCGGTGTACCGGGACGCGAGGTCGTCCCTGACGTATTCGACGGTGAAATCGAGGGACCCGAGGTGAGCTATCACCCGGGCCTCCGCGCCGTCGACCGCGCGGAGGCGTTCGGCGAGGTCGGACATAGCAGTAGATTTCGCGCTAACCTGGTAAAACTGCCCATACGGGTCCGTCGGACCTCATATCGGCAGCTCTGCGTCCGCCCCGACGACCCGGTCCGGCTCCGCGGGCGCGCGCCAGTCGGTCGTCCGTTCGAGCAGTTGGACGACCATCCGACCCGTCACGCCCCAGACGGTGTAGCCGTCGACGTGGAAGAAGTGGACGCGGTGGTCGCCGTACTCCGGGTGGCCGACGCGGCGCTCCGACTCGTAGTTCGCCGGGTCGGTGAGCGCGTCGACCGGGAGGACCGCCACCTCGGCGACCTCCGACTCGTCCGGGACGTACTGGCGATCGGGGGCGACGCCGACGAACGGGCGGACCGCGTACTTGCTCGACGTGCGGGTGTCGTCGAGGCGCCCGACGACGTCGACCTCCGTCGGTCGCATGCCGACCTCCTCGTCGGCCTCGCGCAGCGCGGTGTCGGTCAGCGTCCGGTCGATCGGCTCGCGGCCGCCCCCGGGGAAGCTCATCTGCCCGGGGTGTTCGCCGAGGTGCGCGGCGCGCTTGGTAAAGAGGAGGTTGGCGTCGCCGTCCCGCGCGATCACCGGCGCCAGCACCGCCGCCTCCCGCCGGCCGGCGAGCGACTGCGGCGTGTGTCGGCGCAGCCCCGACAGGTCCATGGGAGTGATAGGCCACGCGAGGCGGATAACGTTTCCGCGGATTCCGACCGTACCGGACGGAACGGCGGACTGGAGCGGGCCGGAGCGGGCGCGAGCGCGGCTCAGACCGCCGAGATCTGACTGACGAGCGTCGCCGCGAACGCCGACAGCACGACGATCAGCGCCGCGAGCAGGACGGTCCGCTTCGTCGGGAACATCGTACCCGTGGGAGGGGCGAAGCGACCATGTACCCCGACGACTCTCGTCCCGAGTTTACCCGAATTTGGCGACGCGCCGGGACGAAAGGCCTCCGTACCGACGCGCCGCGAGGGCGGGCGACGGCGGTCGGGTTCGGACCTTTTAAGCCCGAGACACCCGCTTTCGAGAGTAATGAGCGACGACGACCAGGAGCTCGGAATCACCGAGTCCAAGACGCACAACACCGGCGAGTGGTACGCCGAGGTCGTACGGAAGGCGGGGCTCGCGGACTACGGCCCCGAGGGGATGAGCGGGTTCATCGTCACCCGCCCGCGGGCGTACGCCGTCTGGGAGCGCCTCCAGGGCTTCCTCGACGCGAAGTTCAAGGAGACGGGCGTTCAGAACGCCTACTTCCCGCTGTTCATCCCCGAGTCGTACCTCGAACGCGAGAAGGACATCGTCGAGGGGTTCGACCCCGAGGTGGCGTGGGTCGACGAGGCGGGGAACAAAGAGCTCGAAGAGCGGCTGGCGGTCCGCCCCACCTCCGAGTCGATCATCACGCCGTACATCAGCCGGTGGGTCCGGAGCCACCGCGACCTCCCGCTGCGCGTGAACCAGTGGTGCTCGGTCGTGCGGTGGGAGGCGACCGAGACGAAGCCGTTCTTCCGCACGAAGGAGTTCCTCTGGCAGGAAGGTCACACCGCGCACGCGACCCGCGAGGACGCGTGGGACGAGACGATGACGCGGCTCGACCAGTACGAGTCCGTCTACGAGGACCTGCTCGCGCTGCCGGTCCTGAAGGGACAGAAGCCGGACCACGACAAGTTCCCCGGCGCCGACACGACGACGACCGTCGAGGCGCTGATGCCCGACGGGAAGTCGGTCCAGGCGGGCACCTCCCACCACCTCGGGCAGTCGTTCGCGGAGGCGTTCGACATCACCTACTCGGACGAGGACGAGGAGGAGCGCACCGCCCACACCACCTCGTGGGGGCTCTCGTGGCGCGCGCTGGGCGCGCTGATCATGACCCACTCCGACGAGCAGGGGCTCGTCCTGCCCCACACCGTCGCCCCCACCCAGGTCGTCGTCGTCCCCATCTGGCAGGAGGACACGAAAGACGACGTGCTGGCGTACGCGGAGGGAGTGGCCGACGACCTCGACGACGCGGGGATCCGGGTCGAACTCGACGACCGCGACGAGCGCAACCCCGGGTTCAAGTTCAACGAACACGAGCTCAACGGGATCCCGCTCCGGATCGAGATCGGCCCCCACGAGGTCGACGACGAGGAGCTCACCCTGGTCCACCGGCCCGACGGCGAGAGCGTCGAGGTCGACCGCGACGGGGTCGCCGAGACCGTCCGCGACCAGTTCGACGAGGTATACGCCAAGCTGTACGCGACCGCCGAGGAGACCCTCGACGACGGCGTGCGCGAGGCCGACGACCGCGCCGACATCCTCGGCACGCTCGGCCAGCACGGCGGCTACGTGAAGGCCCCGTGGTGCGGCGACGAGGCCTGTGAGGAGCCGATCAAGGAGCCGATGGCCGCCGAGATCGTGATGGTGCCGTTCGAGGACGACGACCCCCTCGCCGACGAGGGGCACGACGAGACGTGCGCGATGTGCGACGCCGACGCCGAGCGGACCGCCTACTTCGCGAAGACGTACTGAGCCGCGGCGGTGCCGACGCCGCCTGCGCTACCGGGTTCGCGCGGTGACGGCGATCGGTCCGGACCGCGCGCCCCCTGCGGGATCGCTCCCTCGGCGACGCGACTGTTCCCCTGGACCGCACTGCCTCCCTCACGTCGGGCGATTAATCCGCGTTGATCCGACTTAACGGAGTTCCGGGTATATACGGACGGAGTGCGTACCCGCTGGTGATGAACCGATGGATTGCCGGCCTCGTCGTCGCGGCCGTCGCCGCCGCGGTGATCGCGGGGGCCGCCGCCGCCGCGCCGGCGGGAGCGGTGACCGCACAGACCGACGCGCCGAACGGGAGCGGTGCGGACTCGGGCGCCGAGAACGCGACGCTCGACCTGAGTCCCGGCGAGCAGCTCGCCGGCGTCGTCGGCGTCCAGGGCGCCGAGATCGAAGGCGAGGTTGAGTCGCGCGCCTTCGCGGTCGGGCTCCGCGAGGCGGCGAGCAACGAGAGCCGCGCCGCCGTCGTGGCGGAGCGACTGAACCGGACCGAAGCGCGCCTCGCGGAGCTGGAGCAGCGGCAGGAGGCGCTGCGCGAGCGCCGCGCGGCCGGCGAGTTGAGTCAGGGGGAGTACGCCGCGCGGATGGCGACGACGACCGCGCGGATCGAGACGCTCTCTCGCGGGCTGAACCGGAGCGCGAGCGCGGCCGCCGAGCTCCCGGCCGCCGTCCGCAGCGAGGCGGGCGTGGACGGCGATCGACTGACGGCGCTGCGCGAGCGCGCGAGCGCGCTCAGCGGCCCCGAGGTCGCCGCCATCGCCCGCGGCGTGGCCGGCGACGGCGTTGGCGGACCGGTCGCGTCCGGACGCGGGCCGCCCGGAAACGGGACCGGACGCGGGCCGCCGGAGGACCGCGGGCCCGAAGCCGGGGGCCCGCCGGACGACAGGGGGCCCGGCGAGGACGACGAAGCCGGACCCCCGAACGAGGAGGACCGCGAGGACGGCGAGTCGGACGCGGACGACGGAAGCGAACGCCGAGGACCGCCGGACGGGAACGGCGAGGACGGCGCCCCGAACGGGTCCGACCCCAGAGACGGGGACGAGGCCGACGACGAGCCGGGGGCAGCCCCCGGCGGCCCCCCGGACGAGTCCGACGGAAACGGGTCCGGCGGCGGACCTGGGGCGGGCGGGTCCGACGACCGCGGATCCGAAGGAGACGAGTCGAGCGACGACGAATCCGAGCAGGACGGCGACGAACCGTCGGTGACGTCCCCGCGAGGCGTCGTCGACGCCCACCCGGGCCGCGATGCGTGAGCGGGGCGCAGCGCGACGGGTGAGAGCGCTCGGTTCTGGGAACGTCGCCGGTCGGGGATGAGAAGGAATTTATTCACACGGTCTGTCGCTCACGGCGTGCAGCGAGCGCCGATCCTCCTCGCAGTCATCGCCCTCCTCGGAGCCGTCGGCCTCGCGCTCGGCGCGGGCGGCGCCGGCGCGGTCCCGTTCGAGGGCGGGTTCGCTCAGATGGACGTCGAACCGGACGACGTGTCGATGGAGGTCGCCGTCCAGCCGGACGGGGACGCGCGGTGGACCGTCGAGTACCGGATCCGGCTCGGCACCGACGAGGAGGAGCGGGCGTTCGAACAGCTCCGCGTGGACGTGGAGAACGACACGGAAGCGTACACGACCCGGTTCCGCGACCGGATGGCCTCGACCGCGGAGACCGCCGAGACGGCGACGGGCCGCAACATGACCGTGTCGAACGCGACCGTGACCGCCGAGCGGCGCGAGCTCCCGCAGGCGTACGGCGTGTTGACCTACCGGTTCGAGTGGACGAACTTCGCGGCCGTCGACGGCGACCGGCTCCGCGTCGGCGACGCCGTCGACGGGCTGTTCCTCGACGACTCCTCGTCGCTCATCGTCTCGTGGCCGGAGGGGTACCGCCTCGGCGAGACGACGCCCGAGCCGAGCGAGGTGCGGGAGCGGTCCGTGGTCTGGAACGGGCCGGTCGACTTCTCCGCCGGCCAGCCGCGGATCTCCGTCGCGCCCGCGGGGCCGCTCTCGGGGGTCCCGACCGCCGGTGTCGCCGCGCTCTTCGGGGCGCTCGTCGTCGCCGGCGCCGCCGTCGCCTACCGTCGTCGAGACGCCGAGCCCGCGGCGCCCGCGGGGGGCGGAGACGCCGAGACCGAGGCGACCGGCGACGCGCCGGCGAACGGCTCGGGCGCCCCGAAGAGCGCGGCGGCCGCGAGCGACTCGACGGCGGAGCCGACGGCCGGCGACGACGACGGCGACGCGTCGGAGCCGGACTCGGACGAGCCGCGGCCCGTCGACGGCGACCTGTTGAGCAACGAGGAGCAGGTGCTCCGGCTGATCGAGTCGGAGGGAGGCCGGATGAAACAGAAGCAGGTGGCCGAGCGGTTGGACTGGACCGCCGCGAAGACGAGCCAGGTGGTGACGGGGCTGCGCGACGAGGGCGACCTCGACGGCTTCCGTCTGGGCCGCGAGAACGTCCTCTCGCTGCCGGACTACGATCCGGAGGGAGACGCGGGCGGAGCCGACGAGGACGGCGGGAACGGCGGCGAGGGAGAGGACGCGGGCACCGAGGGCGACCCTACCGGCGACTGACCGCGCCGTCGACGGCCCGGAGACGGCCCGGTTCGGCCACGCTCACAGGTCCCGCGAGCGACCGATGTGAAGCAGTTCGCCCCCGCACTCGCACTCGCCGGGCGAGCCGGTCCGCCGGCCGCATTTGAAACACTCGTACATTTCTTCGCCGTTGCAGTCGTATTCTGGTCGCATATACGCCGATAAGACTCCGTGATAAATAACCACACACCTAATATTATTTTTAGAATATAAATAGTTTTCCGGGAGCCGGTGACCGAACGATCGGAACGGCTTGATCGGCTCCGAGAACCGCGCTCACGTCAGCGGTCGGGAGTCCCGTCGCTCACCGGTTCGGCGTCGCACCGTCACAAGAGTCGGAGGAGGGACTGTGAACCACGGTCGTTCCGCTTCGCTTTACTCCCTAGCTCAAATCTCACCCGCGGCTCTTCGACTCCACTCCGTTCCGTCAGAAGAGCCGGAGGAGGGATTTGAACCCTCGACCTATTCCTTACGAAGGAATCGCTCTGCCAGCTGAGCTACTCCGGCGCGCATTCGACAATTCCCGGACGGAAAAATAAGGGTTCCGAAACGGGGACGGGGCGGCGATCCGACGCGCCGACTCCCGCGACCGAATCGGCGAATTGTCTCGGTAGCAATCTGACAATCGTCTTGTGTTGGGTCGTATTCTATCTCGATACTCACAAGCAAGCGAAATAGTTCACAAGTGTATAAGGAAAAAGACTAAATGCGTGTTCGGGTTTGAATTCAGACGTGATGACACCGCCCGCGTGCCGAGACGGCGGGGATCGAATCCCTCGGCGGTGCGTGCCCGGTCGAAGCCCGTACCGGGCGGGGATAGTCACGTCGGTCGCCGGCCCCACGGCGACTCGACGCGGCCGTCATCCCCAGCAGCGTCCCGTCGCGGCTACCGTGTGAAACGCGTCTCCGACGCGCCAAGCGCAGAATCACCTCTGGTCCGCCGACCGCCGCCGCGACCGCTTGTCATGTGACGGGCCCCGGCCGCGTCGCCCCGAGGAGGGTCGGGGCGACGCGGCGTTCTCGCTGTCTCAACGCTCCCTCGCGAGCGACCGGACCGCCCGACGCGCTCGCGCGGGTGCTGATTCGCGTTACGCGAACAGCCGCCGCGCGCGACGGACCTCCGCGGAGAGCCCGGCGTACCCGGCGCCGACGACGCCAGCGAGCCGCAGTTCCGCGGGCGCGACGCCGAGGCGGTGCGAGAGCGGCCCCGGCCGCGCGTCGGCGCCCGCGACCGCGACCGTCCGCCCGCGGACCCTGACCTCGGCGGTGAGACCGCCCCGGACCAGCTCCGCGGTCGCGAGGGTCGAGACGGACTCCGCCGGGAGCCGCCGGGCGACGCGGAGGGCGTCGCCGACGCTGTCGACCTCGACGAACAGCCGGCGGCCGGTCGCGCGGACCGCGGCGTCGACCCCGTCGACCGAGAGCGTCAGGTCCTCGGTCTCGACCGAGAGGCGCCGCCCGGACTCACTCCCGCTCACGCGTGGTGACCCGGACGCCGCCGTCGACGCGCCACTCGGCGTGCTCGGCGTCGTCGCCGGTCCCGCTCGGCACCTCGACGGTCATATCCTCGAACTGATAGTGTATTTCGGCGTTTCGGCCCGTGAGCCGGTCGTACAGCCCGATCGCTAAGTCCGGCCAGGTGGTCGTCTCGTCGATGCGCTCCGCGGGGTCTTCGGCGTCGCTCATACACGTTCACGATAGTGAGTGTCACTCATAAGTGAGCGGCCTGACGTGTCTGTGCCGTCGGTACCGGGGCGGGACCGACCGGCGCGGTCAGCCGTCGACGCGGGTCAGCCGGACGTCGAGACAGACGTTCTGTTCGTGTGGCGCGTACGACCGGACGACCCGTTCGGTCTCGACGTCGACGGCGTAGGCGTCGCCGGCGGCCGCCTCGATCGCGCGCCGGCCCGGGCCGAACGGCTCGTCCTCGTGTTGGATGTCGTAGTAGTGGATCACGCAGTCGTCGCCCGCGAGCGCGACGGCGGTGTCGAGGAACTCGTCCGCGGAGTGCGGGAGGTTCATCACGAGCCGGTCGGCGGTGTCGGCGCACGACTCGGCGATCTCGCGGACGTCGCCCGCGACGGCCGTCACCCGGTCGGCGACGCCGTTGCGCTCGGCGTTCTCCCGGAGGTACTCGACGGCGCGCTCGTTGAGGTCGCACGCGACCACGTCGGCGCCGCGGGCGGCCATGGGGACGGCGTACGGTCCCACGCCGGCGAACATGTCGACCGCCGACTCGCCGGACTCCACCTGCTCGACCACGCGGTGCCGCTCGGTCGCGAGCCGCGGCGAGAAGTACACTTCCGCGACGTCGAGCGCGAACTCGTGGCCGTACTCGCGGTGGACCGTCTCGGTGCCGTTCCCGGCCAGCACGTCCCACTGACGGACCCGCAGTTCGCCCTCGATCGGCGACGCGCGGTTGAGGACCGTGTCGCAGGGGAGGTCGGCGGCCATGACCGCGTCCGCGATCTCGCGGGCGCGGTCGTCGTCGTCCTCGTCGACGATGACGATGTCGCCCAGCCGCTCGATCGAGGGCTCGTAGCCGAGGATCTCCGCGGGCGTCGTGGGCCGGTCCCGGGCCGCCGCGTCGCGCTCCACGACGTGGGCCGCGAGGTCGGCCGGGACCCGATCGCGGTCCGCGACGGGGATGTAGATCGTGTCGCCGTCGACGGCGATCTGGTGGTCGCCGTCGAGGGCGTCGGCGTCGGCGAGCCGGCTCCGGACGGTCTCGCCGCGCTCGCGGTCGACGGCCACGCAGGGGACGCTCATCGTCGGCGAGACGCGGGCGAGCGAATAAACGGTGACGCTTCGCGGACGGCTCACTCCCCGTCCGCGGTCGCGGCCGCGACCGCGTCGAGCAGTTCCGCGCCGCTCGCGTCGGCGGCGACCGAGACGACCCGGTCGGCGGCCGCGGCCACCTCGGCGTTCGGGCCGCGCGGCGCGTCGGGGGCACCCAGGCCCTCCGACCCGACGACGAGCGTCGCGTCCGCGTCGGCCGCGAGACTCCGCGCCGCCGCGACCGCCGCCGCGGACGGGGCCTCGAACGGCGGCGCCGTCACGGCGGTCGCGCCCGCGTCCGCGGCGGCGCCGGCGGCGGCGTCCCCCGCCGGAACGACGCCGACGGAGGCTTCGTGGCCCGCGGCCGCCAGCCGGGCGACGGCGCGCGCCGCCGGGCGCCCCGTGCCGATCACGTGGACGCGCCGGGGCTCGACGTCGCTGTGGGGGAACGCCGTCACCGCGGGCGCGCCGGTCGCCGGGTCGCGGCCGACGAACGCCTCGGCGTCGAAGGCGGCGCCGACGGTCGACGCCGAGAGCACGTCCTCAGGCGGGCCGGCGGCCCGGACGCCGCCGTTCGCGAGGACGACGACCTCGTCGCAGTACCGGGCCGCGGCGTCGAGGTCGTGGATCGCGGCGATCGCCCCCCGGTCGCCGTCGTCGACGAACGCGCGGACCAGTTCCAGCGTCTCGACCGCGTGGTTCACGTCGAGGCTGGCGGTCGGCTCGTCCAGGAGGAGGAGCGGGGCCGCCTGCGCCAGGGCCCGGGCGAGCAGGACGCGCTGGCGCTCGCCGCCGGAGACCTCGGTGATCGAGCGGTCCGCGAACCGCTCGACGTCGGCCGCGGCCATCGCGGCGTCGACCGCCTCGTCGTCCGCGACGCCGTGCGCGTCGAAGCGCCCGAGGTGCGGGGTCCGCCCCATCTCGACGACGTGGCGCACGCGGAAGTCGAACGCGAGGTTCGTCGCCTGCGGGACGCTCGCGACCCGGCGCCCGACCGCCTTGGCCGACAGCGACGCCGCCGGGTCGCCGCCGATCTCGACGGTCCCGGCGTCCGGCTCGACGGCCCCGGTCACCGCGCGCAACACCGTCGTCTTGCCGGCGCCGTTGGGGCCGACGAGGCCGACGAGCGACCCCGGCTCGACGCGGAGGTCGACCCCGGAGACGACGTCGAGGTCGCCGAACGAGACGGCAACGTCCGCGACCGACAGCAGCGGGTCGTCGCCGAACGACCGAGCGGTGTCCGGGAGCGACCCCGGTCCCGCGAGCGACGCCGACCCGTCGCGCGCGGCGGCGGGTCGGGCCTCGGCCGTCTCGGCGACGGATTCCTCGCCGTCCGCCGCCTCGGCGTCCGCGTGGCGGTCCGCGCTCACAGCTCCGTCACCTCACGGGTCACGAGCAGGTAGACGAAGAAGGGCGCGCCGACCGCGGCGGTGATGATCCCGACCGGGTACTCGGCGGGGGCGGAGCGCGCGAGCGTGTCGGCCGCGACGAGGAAGGTGCCGCCGGAAAGCGCCGCGGTCGGGAGCAGCACCCGGTGGTCGGGGCCGACGACGAGCCGGAGCATGTGCGGGACGATGAGGCCGACGAACCCGATCACGCCGGCGAACGCGACGCCCGCGGCCGTGACCAGCGCCGACGCCGCGAGCAGCACGCGCTTGGTCCGCTCGACGGCGATGCCGAGCCCTCGGGCCTCCTCCTCGCCGAGCAGGAGGACGTTGAGGTCGCGGGCGTACGCGAGCAGCACGGCGAACAGCGGCGGCACGACGACGGCGGTGACGGCGACCTCGCTCCACGCCGCGCCGGAGAGGTGGCCCATCAGCCACGCGACGATCTGGCGGAGCGACTCGCCGGCCTGGAGCTGGAGGTACGAGACGACCGCGCCGAGGAACGTCTGGACCGCGACGCCGGCCAGGAGGAGGGTGGCGACGGGCGTCCGGCCGCCCCGGGTCGCGATGGCGTACACGCCGAAGGCGGCGGCGAGCGCGCCGACGAACGCGAAGAGGCTCGTCCCGGCGCCGCGCGAGAGCGCGACCTCGACCGGCCCGAAGAGGGGGACGGCGACCGTCGCCGAGAGCGCGGCGGGGAAGACGATGTACGCGACCGCGCCGACCGCCGCGCCCGAGGAGACGCCGATTATCGAGGGGTCGGCCATCGGGTTGCGGAAGAAGCCCTGCATCACCGTGCCGGCGGCCGCGAGCGCGAACCCGACGAGCGCGGCCAGCAGGATCCGCGGCAGCCGCACGCCCACGACGATCTGCTGGTGGACCGAGTCGACGGGGAACGCGAACGGGGACGCGAACGCGAGGTCGACGCCCGGGAGCGTCAGCGGTCCGACGCCGGGGACCGGCAGCGGACCGACGCCGCTGGCGCTCGTCTCGATCCCCGCTGGCACCGCGAGCGCGTTCAGCACCGACTTCACGACGGTCTCGGGCGGGACGGAGACGGGACCGATCGCGGCGCTGACCACGACGGCGACCGCGAGGAGCGCGGCTACCGCCGCCGACCAGTACGCCGACCGAACCCATGGTCGCATGCGTACTCCAACACAACTTGTAGTAGGTAAATACTTATTGGACGAGTCCGGTCATGGACGCGATGCGAGACAGCTTCGCGATCGCGATAGCCGTGCTGGTGACGACCGCCCTGATCGGCGGCGTCGCCGGGACGGCGGCGGGCGCACAGTCGACGATATCGACCGACGGGCCCACCGCGGGCGCGCAGCCGGCGGTCGGCGCGGCGGCGACGGGCGCGGGGGCCGCGCAGACCGACGGCGCCTGCGGCTTCCCGTACAACGCGACCGACGCCACCGGCGAGACGATAACCTTAGAGGAGCGCCCCGACCGGATCACGACGATCTCCCCGTCTGCGGCGCAGACGCTGTGGGAGCTCGGCGCGCAGGACCGCGTCGTCGGCGTGAGCCAGTTCGCCTTCTACCTCGACGGCGCCGAGGAGCGGGCGAACGTTTCCGCCTCGTTCGGCGCGAGCGTCGAGCGCGTCGTCGACACCGAGCCCGACCTCGTGTTGGCGCCGAACTCCTCGGCGGCCGACGTGGAGCCGCTCCGCGAGCAGGGGCTGACCGTCTACCACTTCCCGGCGGCGACGAGCATCGGCGACATCGCCGAGAAGACGGAGACGATCGGTCGACTCGTGGGCGCGTGCGAGGCCGCGAGCGAGACCAACGCGGAGATGTACGACGCGGTGGAGGCGGCCGAGGAGCGGACCAGCGGCGTCGACCGGCCGACCGCCCTCTACCCCCTCGGCGGCGGCTACGTGGCGGCGAACAACACCTTCATCGACGCGATCATGACCGCGGGCGGGACCGACAACGCCGCCGCGGAGTACGAGGCGTACCCGCAACTCTCCGACGAGGTAATCCTAGAGACGGACCCCGAGCTGATCATCGTCACCGACTCCGAGGCCGCGATCCTCGACCAGGAGCCGTACGCCAGCACGACCGCGGGCGCCGAGGACAGCTACGTGGTGATGAACGTGAACCACCTCAACCAGCCGGCGCCGCGCAGCGTGATCGAGTCGACGACGACGCTGTCGAACGCCGTGGTCGAGCTACGGAGCGACGGCAGCGAGTCGACGCACGGCGCCGAGGGCGGCTCGTCTGACGGGGACGGCTCCGACGGCGGCGATTCCTCGGGCGACGGCTCCGGGGACGGCGACGCGTCGGACGGTTCGACGACCGGAGATTCGGACGGGACCGACGGCGGCGACGGGGAGAGCGCCGGCGACACGGGCGCGGAGTCGCCCGGGTTCGGCGCCGTCGCGGCCGCGCTCGCGCTGCTCGCGACCGGCCTGCTCGCGCGGGGCGAGTGACGGGCGAGGAGCGCGCGAGCCGCACCGAGCGCTGACCGACGGGTCCGTCTAGATCCCCTGTCCCATCAGGTGGCTGCGGAGCACGTCGGGCGTCTTCAGCCCGGCGTCGCTGTTGAGCAGCACGACGGTCTCGTCGCCGTCGAAGAAGCCCTCCTCGGCGAGCGCCCACGCGCCGGCGGGGGCCGCGCCGCCCGTGGCGCCCATCTCGACGACCTCGTTCTGCGCCACGGCGACCGCGCTCGCGAGGATGTCGTCGTCGTCGACGCCGACCGCGGTCCCGCCGCTCTCGGTGACCGCCGCGACGGCCGCGGCGCCGCCGGCGGGGTCCGCGATCTCCAGTTCACCGCAGATGGTGTCGGGCGTCCCCCACGGCTCGGGCTCGTCGAGGCCCCGCTCGACGGCGGCCGCGATCGGGGCGCAGCCCGCCGCCTGCGCCGCGACGACCTTCGGCGTCCCGTCGATCGCGCCGATCCGGTCGAGCTCGTCGAACCCCTTGTACACGCCGGTGACGACCTCGCCGGAGCCGGTCGGGACGACGACGACGTCGGGGGCGTCGCCGAGGTCGGCGACGAGCTCGAACGCGACCGTCTTGGCGCCCTCGTGGCGGTAGGGGGTGACGAACTCGCCGAGGTCGGTGTACTCGGTCTCCAGCTGCTCGTCGACCGCCTCGGCGGCGTCCGGGAAGCGCCCGCCGACCACGCGCATCTCGCCGCCGTGGACGTTCGTCATCGACTTGTTCGAGAACGCGCAGCGCGAGGGGACGAACGCGTACGAGCGCAGGTCCGCCCGGCCCGCGTACGCCGCCATCGACTGCCCGGCGTTGCCGGGACTCGCGCAGACGAGCGGCTCCACGTCGGCGCCGTCGGCCGCCCGCCTCGCGACCGCCGTCATCGCGAGCGAGAGCCCGCGGTCGAGGACGGTCCCCGTCGGGTTTCGCCCCTCGTCTTTGACGTACACCGCGTCGACGTCGAGCTCGCCGGCGAGCCGGTCGGTCGCCACGAGCGGCGTGGCGCCCTCGCCCGCGGTGAGCGCGTCCGCGGCCGGGAACGGGAGCAGCGCGTCGAAGCGCCAGTGGCCCCTCGCGGTCGCGGGCGCGGCCCGGGCGTCGCCGCTGCCGCCCCGCGCCGCGGGGTCGAACAGGTCGTCCGGGTCGACCGCGTCGTAGTCGTAGACGGGGTCGAGGCCGCGCGCCCGCTCGTCGTCGTCGATCGCGGCCGCGTCGGCGGTCTCGTGGACGCGTCCCGACGCCCGACTCTCCAGCCCGCGAAACGCCGGCGTGGTCTCGAAGTCAGCCATAGCGAACCTTGCGGCGGCGGCGACTAATCGCTTCGCACTCCGAGACGGGCTGCCGGCGGACTGACACCACGACAACGCGGTGGTGCGTGCCGACGAGCGGCCGTAGGGCACGAGTCGCACGCGCGAGGGACGCGGTGAGTGAGGGGCGACCGCAGGGAGCCCCGACCGAGCCGCGAGGCTGGGGAGGCGTGAGGTGCGGTGCCGTGCGGGGTGGGACTCGAAGGGGCAGCCGGGAGGCGGGCGCAGGCGACGCAAGCACTGGAAGGAGCGAACGAAGTGAGCGACTGAAGCGCGCAGCGAGCGTGCGCCCGCCTCCCGGCTGGGGCTTCGTGGGCGCTCGCGTCGGCCGTCGGGTTATGATCTCCTGAGTCCGACGCCGCGACACGGTCGAATCCGGACCGCTCACCGGCTCCAGAATGTCACCACTGCGAGGAGGGCGGCAGTCGGAAGAGCGCGATCAACCGACTGAGCGCGTACACCGCGGCGTACAGGAACGCAGCCGAGGGCGCCGCGACGAGGAGCGCGAGGTAGGTCCCGAACGTGGCGGCACCGCCGATCGCTCGGAACCGACCCGTCTGACTCACGGCTCGAAGCCGGCCCCACCGGTGCGTCAGAGCCGCCAGCCCGCCGCCGAGAAATGTCCCGGCGACGATGGCGACGAGCGCGAGCGGCCCCGGAGACCGGAGCGAAGCGATAACGGCCGAGGGAGATTCGAATCGTCCCAAGACGACGGTGAGAAACGCAAACGCCAGGAGCGCGGCGCCGACCTGGAAGAGGTCCGCGGCCCGCCCGTCGATGGCACTCCTCGACGGAGCGGCGTCCGGGTCGAACAGCCAGCCCGACAGCCCGAACCCGACCAGCCCGAACAGGGCGACCGGCGCGCCGAGCGCGCCGCTCGCGCCCGGACCGCCGACCGACAGCCAGACGCCGAGCGGGACGAGGGCGAGGGACAGCCACCGACCGACCGCGACGCGGTCCACGCGTGGGACTCGCGCGCCCCCGACAACAAGCGTGGTCACCGCGACGTCCGCGATCCGATCCCGCCGCCGCTTATAAACCCGCGACCCGATACTCGAAGCATGAACGGAGACGCCACGGTCGTCGGCGGCGGACTGGCGGGGCTGGTCGCGGCGAGGCGGCTCGCCGAGGCGGGCGCGGACGTGACGCTGTACGAGCGACGGCCCGGGGTCGGCGGCCGAGTCCGAACCGAGACGGTCGACGGGTTCACGCTCGACCGCGGCTTTCAGGTGCTCTTCTCCAGCTATCCCGGCGTCGACCGCGAACTCGGCGCGGACGGGCTCGACGCCCTCGACTTACGCACCTTCGCGCCCGGCGCGACGATCTGTCGGCCCGGCTCGCGCTCGGTCCTCGGCGACCCGCTCCGCGACCCGCGGTCCGCGGTCCCCTCCCTGTTGAACGACGAGGTCTCGTTCTCCGACAAGCTCCGGACGCTCGCGCTCCGGTACGACCTCGCGAACCGCGACGAGGCCGAGTTCTTCGCCGGCCCGGACGCGCCGATCCGCGAGTACCTCCGCGACTGGGGGTTCGCCGACGACTACGTCGAGAACTTCGTCGAGCCGTTCTACGGCGGGATCACCCTCGACCGCACGCTGTCGACCTCGAAGCACGTCTTCGAGTACACGTTCCGCGCGATGGGCCGCGGGTCGATCGGCGTCCCCGCAGAGGGGATGGCCGCGCTCCCCGCCGCGCTCGCCGACCGCGCCCGCGAGGCGGGCGTCGATATCCGGACCGGCGAGGACGTGGAGGCGGTCCGGACCGCCGGACGGGGCCGGATCCCGTTCCGGAGCGGTGCGGCCGACGCCGAGGGCGCCACCGTCGAACTCGCGGACGGATCGACCCGCGAGGCGGACGCGGTCGTCGTCGCGACCTCGCCGCCCGAGGCCCGCCGGCTCACCGGCGTCGAGTCCGTCCCGACAGAGGGCGTGCCGAACACGACCGGCTGGTACGCGCTCCCCGCGGGCGAGTCGTTCGAGACGGGGAAACGGATCCTGCTCAACGCCGCGGGCGAGTCGCCGAACGCCGTGGTCCCGATGTCGGAGGTCGCGCCCGAGTACGCCCCGGGCGACCGCGCGCTGGTCGCCGCGACGTTCCTCGGCGAGGAGTCCTTGGAGCGCGACGACCGGGCCCTCCGCGCGGACGTCCGCGACGCGCTGGCGGCGTGGTTCCCGGACCGCGAGTTCGAGGGGGTAGAAACGCTCGACGTCCACCGGATCCGGTTCGCGCAGTTCGCGCAGCCGCCGGGCGTCCACGCCGACCTCCCCGGCGTCGACGACCCCGAGGGGCCGGTGACGCTCGCCGGCGACTACACAGAGTGGTCGTCGATCCAGGGCGCGCTCGAAAGCGGTCGGAAGGCGGCGAGCGCGGCGACCGAGTACCTGTAGGCCGGCGAACCCCGTCGAGAGGTTACGAGCCGTCGCCGGCGTCGTCGTCCGCGCGGCGCCCGAGGCCGACGATCGCCGCGAGCACGGCCACGCCGATCGTCCACCGGGTGTTGTTCCGGAGTCCGATCCCGAACAGCAGCAGCGCGTTCGCCGCCAACAGGAGGAGGACGGCGTTCAGCCGCCGCCGGAGGGTCGAGTCGTCCATGCCAACTCGTAGGGGGCGAGGCCCCGATAGCGGTGGCGATCGCGGGACCCAGCCGACCGACCGTGCGCCCCTCGTCGAAGCGACCGGGTCGCCGCCGGCGTCACTCCTCGCGCGAGAACGCCCCCTCGCCGTGCTCCTCGACGGCGGCGAGCAGCTCGTCGCGCTGGCGGCGGATCTCGGGCGGGAGCTCGGCGGACGCGTGGTCAAACATGTCGCGCGGGTCGGCCTCGATCGACTCCGCGAAGTCGATGGCGTCGGCGACGACCTCGTCGGCCTCGTCGCGTATCGCCGCGACCCCCTCGTCGCCGATCCGCCCGGTCTCGCGCAGGAACGCCTCCGTGCGGTCGAGCGGGTCGAGCGCACGCCACGGGTCCACGTCGTCGGGGTCGCGGTATGCGCCCGGGTCGTCGGCGGTCGTGTGCGCGCCGAAGCGGTACTCGACGAATTCGATGAGGACGGGGCGCGGCTCGTCCCCGCCGGCGCCGTCCGTCTCGCCTCGCGCGCGCTCGGCGGCCTCCCGCGTGACCGCGTAGCTCGCGAGCGGGTCCATCCCGTCGACGCGGACGCCGTCGAAGCCGTAGGCGGTCGCCTTCGCCGCGAACGTGTCGCTCGCGGTCTGTCGCGACTCGGGGATCGAGATGGCCCAGCCGTTGTTGTGACAGCAGAACAGCGTCGGCGTGTCGAACACGCCCGCGAAGTTCAGCGCCTCGTGGAAGTCGCCCTCGCTGGTCGCGCCGTCGCCGAAGTGGCAGGCGACGACGCGGTCCTCGCCGCGGTGGTCGAACGCCCACGCGGCGCCGACCGCGTGCGGGAGGTGCGCCGCGATGCCGATGTTCAGCGGGAAGACGTTGCCCGCCGCGATCGCTTCCGTCCCGGACTCGTGGCCCATCCAGTAGGGGAGGTACTCGGCGAGGAGGTCGCGGACGACGACCGCGCCGTGCTCGCGGTACTGGTAGCTGATCAGGTCGTCGGCCGCGAGCGCGTGCGTCGAGCCGACCGCCGATCCCTCCTGGCCCGCGCAGGGCGCGTACGTCCCGATGCGGCCCTGACGCTGGAGGCTCACCGCGCGCTCGTCGAAGCGGCGCGTGACCACCAGGTCGCGGTAGATCTCGCGGAACCGCTCGTCCGACAGGTCCGGGACCGACGCGTCGGGGAGTGGACTCCCGTCCGGCCCGAGCACGCGGTAGAGGTCCTCGCCTGCGAGGGGGTCGGTCGCGTCGCCCCCGTCCGACGCGCCGGCGCCGTTCTCGTCCATGCGCGATCGGTGTGGCCCGTGGTCACAAGGAGTTAGCGGTCGCGGCGGCGCATTACCCGCCCGCGTGCCGCCGACGGACGAAGATCACCGGCGGACCGATCAGCGTTCCGGCGAGCGTCGGCAGCGCGAACACGAGGGCGACGATGAGCGGCGTGGGACCGCCGACCGGCTCAGGGCGTGATGACGGCGCGCCCGTCGATCTCCCGGTGTTCGAGCTTCTCGGCGACCGCGTTGATCTCGCCGAGGTCGTACCGGCTGGTGTGGAGGTCGACGTCGCCCTGCTCGACGAGCGCGACGAGCTCCTGGAGCTCGGCGTACCGGCCGACGATGTTGCCGACGAAGGAGAACTCGCCGTTCACCAGCGCCTGCGCCGGCTCGTGGACGTGGCCGCCGTACCCGATGATGTGGTGGTCGCCGCCGGCGGCGGTGATCTCGGGGGCGTAGGCGGTCGTCACGTCCTCGCCGACGAAGTCGAGCACCTGCGCCGCACCGGTTCCGTCCGTGATACCCTCGATTTCGACCGCCACGTCCTCCTCGCTCGGGTTGATCAGGTGGTCGGCGCCGTAGCCGTCCGCGAGGTTCAGCGCCGACTCCTTGAGGTCGACCGCGGTGATCCGGGCCGCGCTCATCGCGTCGAGGCACTGGAGGCCGATGTGGCCGAGCCCGCCGACGCCGATGACGACGGCGTGGTCGCCGGGATTGAGGGCCGCGACGGCCTTCTTCGCGGCGTGGTACGCGGTGATCCCCGCGTCGGCGTGCGGGGCGATGTCGATCGGTTCGACGCCCGACGGCAGCGGGATCACCGAGCGCTCGCTGGTGTGGAGGTACTCGGCGAAGCCGCCGTCGGTCGTGAGCCCGTTGAACGCGTCGTTCTCGCAGTACATCGTCTCGCCGAGCCGGCAGGGCCGACACGTGCCGCAGGTCTGGACCGGGTGGCAGATCACCGGGTCGCCCGGCGAGACGAGGTCGACGTTGTCCCCCGTCTCGACCACGGTGCCGGCGTTCTCGTGTCCGAGGGTCATGGGCAGTTCCTGCGGGACGTACTCGGCCCACATCCCCTCGATGATGTGGTTGTCAGTCTGACACCACCCCGCCCCCTCGACCTCGACGATCACGTCGTCCGGACCGCTCGCAGTCGGGCGGTCGACCTCGTCGATCGTCAGTCCCTCGCTCATGTCGTCCGTGTACTCGTGGAGTCTCGCGGCTTCCATGCGTGAGAAACTCACGCGGAATTCACATAAACGTTCGTCGCAGACCTCGCGGGCGCGGCGGTGCCGCGCGTCGACCCACCCGGCAGGGCGGTCACAACAACCGGTCGAACTCGCCCAGCGGCGGGAACCGAAGCGCGCTCTCTGCGCCGTCGGCGGCGCCGGCGTCGGGGTCGTACACGACCGGCGCGAGCGCGGCCGCGTCGGTGACGAGCGGGGAGTCGAGCCCGGTCCGGACCGCGTCGTTGACCGGAACACCCGCCGCCAAGCGCGTGAACGCGGGCAACACGAGGAGGTCGGCGCCGCGGTAGGTCCCGGCGCCGCTGAGGAAACAGGGGCGCCGGTCGCCCTCGATCTCGATCGTCGGGTGGACGTGGCCGATCACGTAGCGGTCGGCGGGCGCCGACGCGCGCCCGGCCGCGGGCGCCTCGTGGCCGTGCCGGACGACGGTCCGCGGCGCCCCGGCGGCCCCGCTGTCGGAGTCGTCGCCGTTCAGGACTAGCTCCTCGCTGACCGGCCCGTCCCAGGCGTCGGCGAGCGCGGCGTCGTGGTTGCCGGCGACGAGTTCGAGGGGCGCACCGCTCGCCTCGCAGCGGTCGCGGAGCGCGTTCAGGGTCCCGCGGGCCCTGTCTGTCACCCGGTCGAAGGTGTGGACCGCGTCGCCCGCGACGACGACCGTCTCGGGGTCGAACCGGTCGAGGAGCGCGTCGAGGCGGTCGGCGAGGTCCGCTCGCTCGCCCAGCGGGAGCGAGACGGCCGAGGCCTCGCCGCGGCCGACGTGGAGGTCGGCGAGGACGAGCGCGTCGTGGGCGCGGAGGTAGACCGCTCGCTCCGCGAACGCGGCGTCGGCGAACGCGGTCGGGCCCGCGGCGTCGGGGCGGCGGTCGGTCACCGGCCGTACCCGGCCGAGGGCTCGCGGCGCGCGCCGCCGCGGTCCGCCGGCCCGCCGTCGGCGTGGTTGCGGGCGGTCGCGTACGCCTCGCGGACGCGGCGGAACGACTCCTCGTCGCCGCCCTGGTCGGGATGGGTCTCCTTGACGCGCTCGCGGTAGGCGCCCTTCACCGCGTCGAGGTCGGCGTCGCGGTCGAGGCCCAGCTCGTCGAAGGCGTCGCCGACGGGGTCGGGCCGGCCGGCGGTCCCGGTCGCGGGACCGAACCGGTCGCCGCCGAAGCGCCCGGCGTGCCCCGCGTTTGACCCGGCGGACTCGCCGGTCGCCCAGTCGGGCTCGTCGACGTCGAACGGGAGCCGGCGACCGAGCCCGCGGCCCGGCATCTCGTGCTCGCAGAGGACTGTGTAGACGCCCTCGCCCTCCAGCCGGAAGTAGTCGTGCGCGTCGAAGGTGATGGCGACGCCGCGCTCGGGCAGGTAGAAGGGGACCGTCACCTCGTCGATCGCGTGATCCTCGGCGAAGCGCTCGCCCGCCGCCTCCAGGTACGTCCGGATCTCGCGGCGGCGGCGCTCGTCGCCCGCGGCGCCGCGGCGACCCGTCGCCGCGGCCGGGGCCGGCACGAACCGGTCCCCGAGGTAGAACGCGAGCGCGACGAGCGCGGTGGCGACGGCCCCGAGGCCGACCCCCCAGAGGACCCACCGCGGCACCAGCGTCGTGAGATCGGCGAACACACCCGCCGTAGCGGCTCCGCGGTAATCAACCTCCCGCCGGAGCGGGAGCTACGGGACGGGAGCGGTGCGGCGAGAAGAGGCGTTTCGCGGGACCGGCCGACTCAGATCATCCCCTTCGACTCGAGCCCGTCGAGGATGTCGTCGACGAGCTCCTCGGCGGTGTCGTAGGGGAACTCCTGTTCGCTGCCGAGCTTCGCGGCCATCTCCATCGCGGTGAAGCTCACGTCGCCGGCCTCGAACTTCGTCGCCGGGCCGTCCGGCAGCGCCGGGACGAGGTCCATCTGGTTCTGGACGGGGAAGTCGGCGCCGCCGAAGGCCTCTAAGAACTGTTCGCGGAGTTCCGCTTTCACGTCGCTCATACACGTCCAATCCCGCGAGCGCCCGCAAAAGGGTTGCGGAACAACGATAAACATATTTACGGTTGAATACTCTCCCCCGAAGGGCGACGGTCGTGCCGGATCCTGCGGACCTTTGTCGCTGGCGCGGCCACGTGCTGACATGCCACGCGAGTTCGACTTCGACTTCGACCTGCTCCGAGAGCTGACAGAGGCCCGCGGCGTCCCCGGCTACGAGGACGACGTCCGCGAGGTCGTCCGCCGCGAGTTCGCCGAGAGCGTCGACCGCGTCCGGACGGACGCGATGGGCAACGTCGTCGGCACGGTCGAGGGCGACTCGGACTACTCGGTCGCCGTCGCCGCCCACATGGACGAGATTGGGTTCATGGTCCGCCACGTCACCGACGAGGGGTTCGTCCAGGTGGACCCGCTCGGCGGGTTCGACGCCCGCGTCCTGCGCGCGCAGCGCGTCACCGTCCACGGCGACGAGGACCTGACGGGCGTCATCGGCTCGGTCCCGCCGCACACGCTCACGGAGGAGCAGAAGGAGAAGGACGACGAAGTGAAGGACGTGTTCATCGACCTCGGGCGCGAGGCCGAGGCGGTGGAGGAAGCGGTGAGCGTCGGCGACCTCGTCACCCTCGACCAGACCACGACGCGGATGGGCGACCGGGTCACGGGGAAGGCGCTCGACGACCGGATCTGTGTGTTCGCGATGCTGGAGGCCGCCCGGCGCATCGAGGACCCCGACGTGACGATCCACTTCGCGGCGACGGTCCAGGAGGAGGTCGGCCTCCGGGGGGCGCGGGCGCTCGGCGTCGACATCGACCCGGACCTCGCGGTCGCCCTGGACGTGACCGTCGCCAACGACGTGCCGCAGGTCGGCGACCCCGCTGACGCCGTCACGGAACTCGGCGAGGGGACGGCGGTGAAGCTGAAGGACTCCTCGGTGATCACCAGCCCGAACGTCCACGCCCGACTCACCGAGGTGGCCGAAGGCGAGGGGATCGACCACCAGCACGAGGTGCTGCCCGCGGGCGGCACCGACACCGCGGGGTTCCAGAACACGGCGGGCGCGAAGCCCGTCGGGGCCCTCTCGATCCCGACGCGGTACCTCCACACCGTCACCGAGACCGCGGACGGCGGCGACGTCGAGGCGACGATAGACCTGCTGACGGCTTTCTTAGAGACCGAGACCGGCGAACACGACTACACGCTGTAAGCGCGTCGTGCGCCGCGCCGGCGCGGGTCAGTCGTCGCTCGGGACGGCCGGGCCCGGGTCGCTGGCCGCGCGGTGGGCGCCCCGCGCCTGCCACGCGAAGCCGACCGTCGCGAACGCGATGAACCCGGCCGCGAGGAGGAACCCGGCTTCCGTGCTCGTCCCGTCCATCGTGACGCCGACCAGCACCGGCCCGACGACCTGGCCGACCTTCCACGAGACGGACCGGAGGCTCATCGCGCTGGCGACGGAGTCGTACGCCTCGCCCTCGCTGACGAACAGCGACATGCTGGCCGGGAGGCGTATCGAGTCGGCGATCCCGAGGAGCGAGTAGGCGCCGAACAGCGCGAAGAAGGCCCCGCCGAGCGTCTGCGAGTCGCCGAGGTACGAGACGGTGACGGGCGAGAGGGTCCCCTCGAAGTACGCCGCGAGCGGGATGGTCGCGGTGCCGACGCCGTACAGGAGCGCGCCGACGGCGACGAACAGGTACGTGCGCTCGTAGCGGTCGGTGAGGTCGCCGACGAACCCCTGCGTGAGCGCCTTCGTCAGCTTCCCGCCCGCCATGATCCAGCCGATGGCGAACGCCGAGATGCCGAACGTCGTCCGCGCGTAGATGGGGAGGAAGATGATCACCGCCATCTTCCCGACGCTGAACGTGAACCGGAAGAAGACGAGCGCGCGCAGCATCGGGAGCCCGAGCAGCGACCGGAACGTCTCGATCCCCCCCGCGTCCTCGGGGTCCTTCTGCCCGCCGGGGTTGTCGCGCAGGAACGCGAACACCAGGGCGAACGCCGCGAGCGTGACGAGCGTCAAGACGAGGTACGTCTCGGAGAACCCGTAGGCGTACAGGAGGTAGCCGCCGACGAGGTCGCCCGCGAGCGACGAGAAGGAGGCGAACTGGTTGTACGAGCCCAGCCACCGCCCCTGCTCGTCGTCCGGGCTGATCTCGCCGATCACCGTCGCGCCCGTGATCCAGAGCACGCTCGCGCCGAGGCCCTGGACCATCCGCACGAGGACGATGTGGACGGAGCTGTCGACCAGCGCAAAGCCGACGAAGACGGCGACGTTGATCAGGAAGCCCCCGAGCAGCCACCGCTTCGCGTTCCCGGTGTCGACCTTCCGCCCCAGCGGGAGGACGATGACCAGCTGAACGATCGCGAACGCGGTCCCGAACAGCCCCTCGATGAACCCGGTGGTCCCGAAGAGATCGGCGTACAGCGCGAGGGCGATGAGGATCGTCGAGTACGCCTGACTGCGCGCGAACGCGGTCCCGGCGAGCGCCGCGAACTCGCGGTCCCCGAGCAGCCGTACCGAGTTGCCGAACTTCGCCACGGTCGTCTCCGATCCGAGCCAAGGGGATCCCGAGAAAAAAGCGCCGTCGATCCGGCGGTCCGCGTGGGGTTGTCGGTTCGACGGGACGACGGAGGTCGACCGCATCTGGGCGAACCGCGTTCCCGAATAGAAACAACGACCGATTACTTCTTACCGAAGTGTGTACGATTCCGACTACATTACGCATGCGCCGTCGACAGTACCTGCGGGCGCTCGGCCTCGGCGGTGCCGCCTCGCTGGCCGGCTGTACGACCCGGGCCGAGGAGCGCCCCGCCGACCGCGGCACGGTGACGCTCGCGGCCGCCACGACGGCGTACGACAGCGGGCTGCTCCCCGTCCTGAACCGGGGGTACGCCGACCTGTTCGGGGCGCGGGTGGAGTCGGTCGTGCGCGGGACGGGCGCCTCGCTCCGGACCGCCCGGGACGGCGACTGCGACGCCGTGCTCGTCCACGCCCGCCCGCTGGAAGACGAGTTCCTCCGGGGGGGACACGGGATCAACCGACGGCGGGTGATGGTCAACGACTTCCTGGTCGTCGGGCCGCCCGACGACCCCGCGGGCGCCGCGGGAGGCGATCCGGTGGCGGCGTTCGAGGCCGTCGCCGACGCGGGAGCGACGTTCCTCTCGCGCGGCGACCGCTCGGGGACTCACGTCCGCGAGCGTCGGATCTGGGACGAGGCGGGCGTCGACCCCGGCGGCGAGTGGTACCTCGAAACCGGCCAGGGGATGGGCGACACGCTGATCGCCGCCCGGCAGTCGGGCGCGTACACGCTCGTCGACCGCGGCACCTTCCTCGCGGTGGGCGGTGACGGCGCCCTGGCGCGGCACGTCGACCGCGGCATCGACGACCCGCCGCCGACCCTCCGGAACGAGTACGCCGTCATCCCGGTCAACCCCGCGCGACACGACGCGGCGTACGCGCTCGCCATGTCCTACGTTGGCTACCTCACCGGGCCCGGACAGTCGCGGATCGAGGATTTCCGGGTCGACGGGGAGCGTGCGTTCCGGCCGCTCGCCCGCTCGGCCGACCCCGCGTTCGACCAGTACGTCCCGAGCGACCGGGACGGGTAGCGTGGAGCCAGAGGATTGAGGTGCCACGGCGGAGTATCCGAGCGCGCATGTCTCCCCGCTCGCGTCGCTCCCTCCTCGCGTCGGTCGCGACCGGACTCGCCGGCGGCGTCGCCGGTTGTAACGCCCGTCTCGACGGATTGTCGGCGTCGCCCCCGCCGGTCCGACTCGCCGACCTCGACCCGCTCTACGTCGCCGACGGCGTGTCGCTGCCCGACGGCGCGGACCTACTTACCGTCGAGGACCCGACGGGCGGCCGGCTCGCCCTGTTTCCGGCGAGGAACCCGGCTCTGGACGAGGCGCTTGCCGCGCTGCGAGGGGCTACGCCGGTCGTGGTCGTCGGCCGCAACACGCAGGCGACGCTCGCGGCGCTCTGCGCGCAGGACGGACGAGCGTACGGCCTCGCTGGTGAGAGTTGGGATCCGACGACGCGCGTCGCTGCCGTAGTCCCGTACGGTGAGGTCCTCGCCACGCATGTCTTCGAAGGCGTCGGCGTGCCGGGCGGTCTCCCGGACGCGCTCGACCGCATCTTGAACCCGCCCCACGCAGCCTGCGAGGTAGATCCGGAGCTTCCGGGGTACCCGAACGGGTTCGACGACCGGGGGCGGGCGCTCGGCACCGCGTACGTCCACGGCCGCAACGAGGCGGGACGCTTCACCCGCCGGGACGCCCTTCGGATCGCGCCCGGCCCGGACCGCACGCGGGTGGTGCTCTCGATGCGGGGAACGATCCGGGACCGCGGGGGCGTCGACGACGGCGGTGACCGCTACGACGCCGACCGGATCCGGCTCGTCGCGTCGTTCGACGACCCGCTCCACGCGACCGCGCCGCCGACGGGCGAGACCGACGGACTGACCGTTCGACGCGAGGAGGACCGGGGCGACGACGCGGTCGACCACGGGTTCGAGTCCACCAGCGACCGCACGCGCCGCGGCTTCACCGCCTGTCAGCGCTCGATTCTGACTCCGGTCGAGACGCCCGACCCGTTCTCGTACGTCGCAAACGCTCGGTTCCGGTGGCGCGACGCGCGACTGGTTCGCGAGGACGACTACTGGCACCACCACACGCCGGGGCAGGCCGTTTGGTACCCCGACGGCGGTCCACGGAGCTAAGCCGGCTCGGCGTCGGCGAAGGCTAATCGTGCCGGAAGCAGCGCGAGCCGGTGAACGCCATCGCCATGTCGCGCTCGTCGGCCGCGGCGATCACGTCCTCGTCGTTGACCGAGCCGCCGGGCTGGATGACGGCCTCGACGCCCGCGTCGGCCGCCTCCTCGATAGCGTCCGGGAACGGGAAGAAGGCGTCCGAGGCCATCACGGCCCCCTCGGCGGACTTGCCCTCGGCGTCCTTCTCGGCCTTCATCGCCGCGAGCGTCACGGCGTCGACGCGGGAGACCTGCCCCATGCCGACGCCGACCGTCTCCGTGCCGGTCGCGAAGAGGATGCCGTTCGACTTCACGTGTTTCAGCGTCTTCCACGCGAACAGCATCGTCTCGACCTGCTCGTCGGTCGGCTCGCGCTCGGTGACGACCTCAAGGTCCGCGGCCGTCGGGGACTGCCGGTCCCGTTCCTGGACGAGCCGGCCGCCGACGATCGGTTTCTCCGTGAACCGCTCCGAGAAGCGGTCGTCGCCGTCGCCGAGCGGCCCCACGTCGAGCACGCGCAGGTTCCCCTTGTCGCGGAGCACGTCGAGCGCGCTGTCGGTGTAGCCGGGCGCGACGACGACCTCCTTGAACGAGTCGGCGACCGCGGTGGCGGTGTCGGCGTCGCACTCGCGGTTCAGGGCGACGATCCCGCCGAACGCCGACTTCGCGTCGGTGCGCAGCGCGCGGTCGTAGGCGTCGGCGAGGTCCGAGCCGACCGCACAGCCCGCGGGGTTCGTGTGCTTGATCACCGCGGCCGCCGGCTCGTCGAACTCCTTGACGAGGTCGAGCGCGGCGTCGGCGTCGTTGTAGTTGTTGTACCCCATCCCCTTCGCGCCGGGGTTCAGCTGGTCGGCCTCGACGACGCTCGCCTCCTCGCAGCCGTCGTCGACGTAGAGGGCGGCGTCCTGGTGCGGGTTCTCGCCGTAGCGCAGCGACGCGGACCGCTCCTCGGAGACGAACCGCCGCTCCGGGAAGTCGCCGCCCACGTCGCCGTCGACCGCGACGCCGACCGGCTCGCCGTCGGCGTCCCGCTCGACGGTCACGCGGTCCTCGGCGAACCAGCGGACCGCCCGCGGGTACGCCGTGAACTCGGCCTCGCGGAGGACGCGCGCCTTCAGCGAGTCGGCGTCGTCGTCCTCGTACACCGGGATCGGCTCCTGAGTGACGACGGGGCCGGCGTCGACCTCCTCGGTGACGACGTGGACCGTACAGCCGGTCGTCCGGACGCCGGCGTCGAGGACCTGCTCGTGCGCGTCCGCGCCGGGGAACGACGGGAGCAGCGACGGGTGAACGTTCAGCGTCGTCGGGAGGGCGTCGAGGAACTCGTCGGTGAGCACGCGCATGTAGCCGTCCAGGCAGACGAGGTCCACGTCGTAGTCCGAGAGCCGCTCGACGATCCGGCGCTCGTGTGATGCGCGCGACTCCCCCTCCTCGCGCTCGACGACCTCGGTCGGGATCCGGCGCTCGGTCGCGGCGCCCAACACGGGCGCCTGCTCGCGGTTCGTCAGGACGACCGACAGCTCCGCCCCGCCGGGCGCGGCGTCGGCGATGTGTCTGAGGTTCCGTCCCCGGTTGCTCGCGAGTCCCGCGATCTTCATACGCGAACGTCCGACCGATCGGGTATATCGATTGCGGTCCGCGCCGCGTGTGTGTACACGATCGGGGATCGGAGAGTGGTTTTAGGTCGGTTCGAGACGGATTCGGATCCACGTCCGTGCGACACCCTATCGACACGCTTTTGCTGGCTCCGGGGGCAGTCGCGGGCATGACCGACGATGCCATCTCGGGGCTGTCACGGTCGGACCCGCTCGCGGCCGTCTCGCCGCTCGACGGCCGCTACGCCGGCCGAACGGCGCCGCTGTCTCCGTACGCGAGCGAGGCCGCGCTGATGCGCGCCCGGACCCGCGTCGAGGTCGAGTACCTGGTCGCGCTGGGCGCGCTCTCGGCGACGCCGATCGGCTTCGACGAGGCGACCGAGGCGGCGCTCCGGGAGCTGTACGAGGGGTTTTCGGCGGAGGACGCGCGCCTGATCAAGGCCCTAGAGACCGAGGGCGCCGAGGGGTACGACGCGACCAACCACGACGTGAAGGCGGTCGAGTACTTCCTCCGCGTCCGGCTGGCCGAGGTCGCGGAGGCCCCCGACGCGCCCCTCGACGACGCCGAGCCGCTGTACCCGTGGATCCACTTCGGGCTCACCAGCGAGGACGTGAACAACCTCGCGCACCGGCTCCTCGTCAAGGACGCGGTGAGCGAGGTGATCGTCCCCGCCGTCCGCGAGGTGCGCGACGCCCTCGCCGAACTGGCCCGCGAGCACCGCGACACCCCGATGCTGGCGCGCACCCACGGCCAGCCCGCGACGCCGACCACCTTCGGCAAGGAGATGGCCGTGTACGCGGCGCGGCTGGGCCGCGCGCTCGGGCGGGTCGTCGTCGCGAACGGCGACCTCTCGGGGAAGCTCGCCGGCGCCTCGGGCACCTTCGCGGCCCACGACGCCGCCTACCCCGACGTCGACTGGCGGGCGTTCTCCGCGTCGTTCGTGCGCGGGCTCGACTTGGAGCACACCGCGCTCGCGACGCAGGTGAACCCCTGCGACGACCTCGCGGCGCTGTTCGACGCGCTCCGTGGCGTCAACAACGTCCTCCTCGATTTAGACCTCGACGCCTGGCTGTACGTCTCCGACCGCTACCTCGGCCAGGAGGCCGTCGAGGGCGAGACGGGCTCGTCGACGATGCCGCACAAGGTGAACCCGATCGACTTCGAGAACAGCGAGGGGAACCTCTCGAAGGCGAACTCGGACCTCACCTTCCTCGCCGACTACGTGACCGCCTCCCGGCTCCAGCGCGACCTCTCCGACTCCACTGTCAAGCGCAACGTCGGCGCCGCGCTCGCGCACTGCCTGATCGGCTACTCGAAGGCGGCCGACGGGCTCGGGAAGGTCGTCCCGAACGAGGCTGTGATGCGCGAGGAACTGGACGCGACCCCCGAAGTGATCGGCGAGGCGGTCCAGACGATCCTCCGCCGCGAGGGCGACACCGAGGCCTACGAGCGCGTGAAGGCGCTCTCGCGCGGCCGGTCGGTGACGCTCGACGACTTCCGCGAGCTGTTCGACGACCTCGACGTCGACGAGTCGGTCCGCGCGGAGCTGAACGCGCTCACGCCGGCCGGCTACACGGGCGTCGCCGACGCGCTCGCGGACGAACTCGGCGACGGAGAGGACGATGACGACGGGTCCGCTTAGCGACGGCACAAGACGTTTACTCCTCGGCCGAGCAGGAGGGATCGATGCCCTCCGAAACCGACAACACGGAGTACTCCGTCTTCGGCGGCGACGAATCGACGGACGAGAGCGAGCGCGATGACGGCGGGTCGCCCGCCGGCCGCGGCGAGGCGGCGACCGACGACCGGCCGCAGTCACTCGGCGGCGGCGAGGACGGCTGCCCGAAGTGCGGCGGCACCGAGACCGAGACGGACGAGATAGCCACCAGCGGCACGGGACTCACCAAGATGTTCGACGTCCAGAACCGACGGTTCGTGGTCGTCTCCTGCGCGGAGTGCGGCTACTCCGAGCTGTACAAGGGCCAGTCGTCCGGCAACGCGATCGACTTCTTCCTCGGCTGAGTCGGCTCCCCGCGGCGGGCCGACCGCCGTCGAGCGATCGATTTTTGTCGGGCGGCGAACCAGTCGGGATATGGTCTTCCTCCGACCGCTGGCAGCCCTCCCGGTCGTCGGCGTCGTCGCCGACGGCCGCACGTATCGCCGCCTGCTGTACCTGCTGATCGCGGTCCCGCTCTGGGTCGTCTACTCGGGGTTCGTCACGTTCGCGCTCGCGTTCGGGCTCGTCTTCTCTGTCGTCCTCGTCGGGGTCGGCGTCCTGATCGGGGCCGTCGTCGCCTCGCGGATCGCCGCCGGGCTCGAACGGTGGCTGGCGAACAGCCTGCTCGGCACCGACCTGGTCGCGCCGGACGACCTCCAGGCCCCGGCGACCGACGGCTCCGCCGGTGCGGTCGCGACCGTCGGGGCGTACCTGTCGGCGCCGTCGACCTGGCGGGGGCTCGGGTTCGTCTCGCTGAAGTTCTGGGTCACGGTGCTGGCGCTCGCGCCGCTCGCCGTCCTCGCGCGGTCGCTCGCGCTCGTCGGCGCCCCGGTTCGATACCCCTACGCGCCGCAGTTCGGCGAGGTGAACGGCGAGCCGGCGGTGTGGGCGATCGACACGGCCCCGGAGGCCGCCCTCGCGACGGGCGTCGGGGTCGTCGGCCTGCTCGTCGGCCTCCACCTGACGAACCTGATCGCGGGCGGCGCCCGGCTGATGGCCGTCGCGCTGCTCGGGGAGAGCGACGAGTCGGACGGCGGGGACGACGGCGACCGGGTCACGGTCGAGCGCGACGGCGACCGCGAGGTGGCTGACGACCCCGACGGGAGCGACGACCGCGGCGCCGACAGCGACGGCGAGCCGGACGCCGACGGCTTCCAGTTCGACGCCGACCCGGCCGACCCCGACCCGGACCCGGACGACCGCGGCTGACCCGCCCGGAGCGCTTATTCGCCTCCGAGCGTCAGGACGGGTATGGCTCCGACGCTCGTGAGCGCGGCCGTCGGGGCGCTGCTCGCGGCCGCGCTGCTGGGCGGCGCGTTCGACCGGCGGACGGTCGCGGTCGTCGTCGCGGCCGCGCTCGTCCCCTCCCTCGACGCGGCCGCGAGCCTCGTCGTCCCGGGCGCGACGAACGCCCTCCTCCACGCCGTCTGGGCGCCGCTGCTCGTCGGCGCCGCGGTCTACTGGGACGCGTCGCTGCGCCCGGCGTCGGCGCTCCGCGACCGGTTCGGTCGCCGCGGCGTGCGGGTCGCGTGGGTCGCGCTCGCGTCGCTCGTCGTCGCCGGCATCGGGTCCGCGCTGTTCGCCGGCGAGGGGGCGGCGCTCCTGTACCCGCTGGAGGACGCGCGATACGTCGTCCGCGGGCGGCTCGTGTTCTCGACGCAGGAGGGAGTCGTCCAGACGTTCCTCGCGCTCGGCGGCGACGGGTCCGGCGTCCTGCCGCTCCGGACCGCCGGCGGCGCGGTCGCGGACCCGGTCGCCTCGTGGATCAACCCCGACGGGCGCCCCGGCCTCGACCCGGCCGCGGGCCGCGAGTTCCGGTTCGTCGACGGCGGGTGGCAGCTGGTCGTCGCCGCCGCGGCGGCCGCGACGCTCGCGGTCCGCTTCCGGCGTGGCGGCGAGGCGACGGACGCCCCGGAGGTGCCACGCTGAATGCCCTCGACGGTCGTCCACGCCGGGTTCGCGCTGCTGCTCGCGGCCGGGCTGCTCGGCGCGTACTACGACCGGCGAACGCTCGCGGTCCTGCTGGTCGTCCTCGTCCTTCCGGAGGCGGACAGCTTCCTCGGCGTCGTCATGGAGGGCGCGCACCGCACCGTCGGGCACAACTTCGTCCTCCCCGGCGTCGGCGCACTGGCGCTGTACTACGACACGCGCGTCCGAGAGCGGTCGCTGGTTCGCGAGCGGCTCTCGCCGCGGTGGGTCGCCGTCGCGTGGGTCGCCCTCTTCGTCCACGTCTTCGCGCACGTCGCGATCGACTGGACCCACCTCGACGGGGTCAACGCCCTCTGGCCGCTCCGCGACCGCTTCTTCCAGCTGGACGGCCAGATCCTCTACTCGACGGCCGACGGGGTCGTCCAGACGTTCGTCGACGTGCGGATCGACCCGGAGACGGGGAGCCGGACCGTCGACGCGGGCGCGGGCGGCACCAGCGAGTCGGTCCACGTCGACAACCCGGTCCAGCCGCGCGACCCTGACCTCGACGTCGCGGAGCCGGTCGACCGCCGGTTCCCGGTCGCGAACAGCGGGTGGCGGCTCTACCTGATCGGGCTGGGCCTGTTCGCGCTCGGCGCCCGGCGCCTCCAAGGCGACGGCGTCGGCGACGACCCCTGACGGACGCGCGAAATCCGACCGACGGCGACGCCCCTAACATGGTATGACCGCAGGGTAAACCTGGTCGGCCGCCTATCACGACGTAATGTCACCCCAACCGGACGCGGGGCGGTCGGACGCGGGCGAGCCGCTCGCCGGGGAGTCGATCGCGGTCGTCGGCGCCGGCTTCGGCGGGCTCGCCGCGGCCAGCCACCTCGCCGACGCGGGTGCGGACGTGACGCTCTTCGAGCGGAACGACCACCCCGGCGGGTACGCCGGGCGGATCGAGCGCGACGGGTTCCGGATCGACACCGGGCCCTCGTGGTACCTCATGCCGGAGGTGTTCGACCGCTTCTTCGAGCACTTCGGGCGCTCGACCGACGACTACTACGAACTGATCGAACTCGATCCGCTGTACGAGGTGATCTGGAAGGACGGCGACCGCGCGTCGATGCCCGCCGACCGCGAGGGGCAGAAGGCGCTGTTCGAGTCCTACGAGTCGGGCGCGGGGGAGGTCCTGGACGACTACCTCGCGGACGCGGCGGAGGCGTACGAGCTGGGCATGGACCGGTTCGTCTACCCGAGCCGCTCGCGGCTCCGCGACATGGTCGACGCCGACGTGCTCCGGTCCGGCCGCGCGCTCCCGAAGCTCCGGGGGATGGACGACTACGTCGGCGACTACTTCGACAGCGAGAAGCTCCGCCAGATCGCGGAGTACAAGCTCGTCTTCCTCGGCGGCTCGCCGTACAACACGCCGGCGATCTACACGCTGATGAGCCACGTCGACATGAACCTCGGCGTCTACCACCCGGTCGGGGGGATCGCGAGCGTCGTGGACGCGATGGCCGACCTCGCCGGGGAGCTCGGCGTCTCGATCCGGACGAGCGAGCCGGTGACCGCGATCGAGCCGTCGGTCCCGGCGTCGATCCCGAAGTTCACCGTGGAGTCGGCGCCCCGCGAATCGGGCGCGTCGCCCCGCTCGGCCCGCTTCGACCGCGTCGTGGCGAACGCCGCCCCGCCCCACGTCGAGCGCGAGCTCCTCCCCGCCGGGACCGTCGACCGCGAGTCGTACTGGGAGTCGCGGACGTACGCGCCCTCGGCGTACCTCTCGTACATCGGCGTCGAGGGCGAGGTGGACTTAGACCACCACACGCTCGTGTTCCCGACCGACTGGCGGCCGCACTTCGACGCCATCTTCGACGAGCCGGGGTGGCCGGACGACCCGGCGTACTACGTCCACGTCCCCTCGAAGACGGACCCGGAGGCGGCGCCCGAGGGCCACGAGGCCGTCTTCCTGCTCGTGCCGCTGGCCGCCGGGCTGGAGGACGGCCCGGAGACGCGCGAGCGGTTCCGCGACCTGGTGTTCGACGACCTCGCCGAGCACGCCGGCGTCGACTTCCGCGACCGGATCGTCTTCGAGGAGACGGCCTGCGTCTCCGACTTCCGGCGGCGGTTCAACGCGCCCCGCGGCACCGCGCTGGCGCTGTCGCACACGCTCGGCCAGACCGGCCCGCTCCGGCCGGCGCACCGCGCGCCCGGCGTCGACGGCCTCTACTACGTCGGCGCGTACACGAACCCCGGCATCGGGATGCCGATGTGCCTCCTCAGCGGCGAACACGTCGCCGAGGCGGTCGTCGAGGACGCGACCGGGAGCGGCGCGTTCCCGTCGGTCGTCCCCACGTCGACGCTGCGGTGAGCGGCGAGGACGAGCGCTCGCTCACTCGACGCCCGCGTCCGACCCCTCGATCGGCCGCGGCTCCTGCGCGGCGACCCAGTGCGTGACGGTTCCCGCGTCGCCGAACAGCGGTCGCAGCGCGACCCGGTTCGCGAACGGGGCGCCGTCCCGGCGGCGGTTGCGGAGCTCGACGGTGACCGCCGACCACGTCGACAGCGCCTCGCGGAAGTCCGCGCGGGCGCCCTCGTCGGCGTCGGGGCCCTGAAACAGTCGTGGGTTCCGGCCGCGGAGCTCGTTGAGCGGGTACCCGGTCCACTCGCGAAACCAGCGGTTGACGTAGACGATCGGGGTGTCGCGGTACGCCGGACCGGTGAGCGTGAGTCCGATCGGCGCGTCGTCGAGCGCCCGGAGTCGGTCGACGAAGCGCGCCTCGCGCTCCGTCCGGTCGTCGGGGTGATCGACCGGCGTCGGGGCCCTCCCGAGCGCGAGTTCGTACTCGTCGAGAAGCGCCGCGAGCGCGGGCCGGAACGAGCCGCGGTCGGCGTCGACCGCCGCGAGCACGTCGCGTCGGAGCGTCACGGATCCGGTTCGCGACCGATCGACAAGGGGGTGTCGTTTCGGCGACGAGCGGCCCGCACGCGGAATCCACGTCGGGGTGCGCCGCGGCGAGGCGAGCCCGTCCGACCGCTCATCTGGTCGCCGGCTGAAACGACGGTTATGTGTCTCCGGTTCGGAGGTCCAGTAACGATGCGTCACGCCAGCGCCGCACTCGTCGCCGCGCCCGCGTCGCTCGGTCACGACGAGCGCGGCGAGGTCTGCTTCGCCGACGGCGGCGGGTCCTGTACGGTCGACGGCGAGTACTACGGGCAACAGGAGGTGCGGTTGGAGGACGTGGCCGGCATAGCCTCCGAGCGGCGAGCTACTCCCGATAGCGCGCTTCGAGCGCCGCGGTCAAGTAGACGTACCGACCTTACTAACACGGATTCAGACAGCGAAGGAGTCCGAACCTGCGCCGAAATGCCTCTCACGTTCGTTCGAGGCAGTATGCGCGGGACCGGATTCGAACCGCGAGGACTCCCTTCGCTCGTCCTCTGGGTTACAAATCCGCTCTTGCTCCTTCGCTCAGTGCGCGGGACCGGATTTGAACCGGCGGACCCCTACGGGATAGCGTCCTAAGCGCTACGCCTTTGGCCTGGCTCGGCAACCCGCGCGCAAACCAGCGTACGCGGAACCGAGTCAAGAACCTGACGAACCGACAGCGGCGATACGATTCGTCAATATCGTGCGGCGGCGCGTGTCCGCGAGCGGCCGGAGCGAAGCGGAGGCCGCGAGGAGCACGCGCGGGGGAGTCGCTGGCGCCGCCGGAGCCAGCGACGAGGCTGGGAAGGCGTGGGGCCGCTGTGCGGTGCTTCGGGAAGCGGTCGCCGCCGAGCGACCAGCAGAATTCACTTCGAACCGGTCACGAATCGCTCCCTACTCGACGTATCAGCAGTACTCGCAGTCGCAGTAGACTTCACACACCGGGTTGTCGCAGTCCGCGCCCCGAGCCGAACAGTGCTCGCGACCGTGCCGAATCAACAACACGTGAAGCGGGTAGATCAGCTCGTCGGGCACCTGCGCGTCCAGTTCCTCGTGGGCGCGCTCGTTCGACGCCGACTCCGAGACGAGCCCGAACCGCTTCGAGACGCGCTCGACGTGGGTGTCGACCGCCATCGTCGGCTTCCCGAAGTGGAAGTTCAACACGACGCTGGCGGTCTTCGGCCCGACGCCTTTGATCTCCGTCAGCCACGCCTTCGCGTCGTCGGTCGCCATCGCGTCGAGGAACGCGAGCGAGTACGCGCCGCCGGTCTCCTCGCGGATCGCGGTCAGCGCGCGCTGGATGCGCGCGGCCTTCTGGTCCGGCAGCCCGGCCACTCGGATCGTCTCGCGCAGCTCCTCGTGGTCGGCGGCCTCGATCGCCGCGAAGTCGTCGTACCGCTCGAACAGCGCCTCGGCGGCCCGTCGCGTGTTCTCGTCGGCGACGTTCTGCGAGAGGATCGTCGTCACCAGTTGCCGGACGCCCTCGCCCGGCTCCGCGGTCGGGTCCGCGCCGTGTTCGGCGACTCGGTCGACCGGGTCGTACAGCTCGACGAGGTCGTCGTGAAGCGCGCGGACCCGCGTCTCGTCCCACGTCTGCGTCATACGCGCGCTACGTGCGCGTACGACTTGAGACCGGCGACCGCGGGGAACTCAACGGCGGCGACCGCGGGCGACTCCGGGGCGCCGACGCGGACGTTTATATCCCTCCCTCGACTACCTCGCCGCGTGTACCGGGCGAGCGACCGAGTCGACAACGAGGCGTGGATCGAACTGCTCGACGAGGCGTGCGCCTCGCTCGACCTCGACGACGAGACGCGCTCGACCGCGGTCGACCTGTTCCTCTCGCGCGCCCCCGACGACGACCGCGGGAAGCGCGTCGCGGCCGCCGCCAGCCTCTACGCCGCCGGACTGATCCGCGGCGAGGAGCGCTCGCAGTCGGCGGTCGCCGACGCGATGGACGTCTCCCGGCTCTCGGTCCAGAAGCGCTGGAAGCCCATCCTCGAAGACGCCGGCTTCTCGCCTCCGTCGTGGTGAAACGGCGGTGAATTGCGGTTTAGAACCCCCTCGACGCGTTTCCTATCAGAACCTTCGCCGGCGACAGTTTTATTAGCAAACGTAAAGTGTCTTTTACTGTAAAGCGAGTTTTACATGCAGTTCTCGCTCGCTTTACTCCCACCATGAGCGAACACACCGCCTCCGCGACGACTCGGCCCTCCACCAGAAAACGGTACAAGCGCATCGCCTACGGACTGCTCGGCGCCGGTATTCTCGCCCTGTGGATCGGCATCGCGGTCGACCGCTTCGTCCTCGGCGTCGCTCTGTACTGGGCCGGCGGCCTCGGTATGGGGCTGGTCCAGCGGTTCAGCCCGGTCGAACTGTACGACGAGCGCGACAACGCTATCGAGCGCAAAGCCAGCCAGAACACGCTGAACGTCTTCGCGTACCTCTTCGTCCTCGGCGCGCCGGGCGGACTCGCCTTACACGAGAGCGGCGTCGTCACGCTCCCGGGCGAGTTCTACGGCGCGATGCTGACGCTCTTTGGAGTGTACGTCGTGTTCGGCGTGTCTATCTTCTACTACAAGCGGACCGCATGAGAAACGACATCCCCGAGCGGCGCGAGGAGACCGGCGAGAGCCAGGCCGACCTAGCCGCCGCCGTCGACGTCACTCGCCAGACGATCAACGCCATCGAACGCGAGCGCTACGACCCGTCGCTGGAGCTCGCCTTCGAGCTCGCCGACCACTTCGGCTGTCGGATCGAGGACATCTTCGAACCGGCGGAGTGACCGACCGCCGCGGCGCGGCTACTTCGGCGTCGCCACCACGCCGAGGTGGTCCTCGTGGAACCGGTCGAGCCGCCGCGTCTCCAGGACCTCGTACGCGTCCCGAAGGCGGTCGAGCGCGCCCTCGAACACCTCCTCCGGCGCCGCGGTCACGTCCTCGCTGCGCGCCTTGACCGCGAGCAGCAGCCGGCCGTCGTCGGCGAGGAACCGCGCGTTGCGGACGGCCACGTCGGCCTGCCCGCGCGTGGCAACGTCCTGGACGACCGCGTCGACGTCGGCCTCGACCACGTGCGCGTACGTCTCGGGCCGCCGGGCGTCCTTGAGCAGCGGGAAGAGTCGGTCGCGCGGTTCGGCGGCGTCGAGCAGGTCCCGCGCCGGCCGCGGTGCGAACTCGACCGCGTACGTCGGCCCGGCGAAGTCGGCGACGTGGCTGACGGTCGTCCCGCTCGCGGCGCCGAGGTAGAGGACCGTCTCCCCGCCCGCGAGCCCGGTCTCCAGTCCCAACTCCAGCATCCCGCCGAGCTTCGACCGCTCGGGCTCCCACGCGCGCCAGCCGTCCGCCGTCGGCTCGCCGTACACCGGCTCGCCGCGGGTCGCGAGCCGCTCCTCGCCGGCTATCTCGCGGCGCTCGACGCCGTCGGGAAGAGACGGCTCACTCATGGTCGGCTTCCCCCTCGCTCGCCGCTCCGTCGCCGTCGCTCTCGGCGCCCTCGTCTGCCCGGGCTCGGATCGTCGCCATGCGCTCTCGGAGGTCCTCGTGAAGCTGCGCCCGTCGCTCGCCGGCGTAGTGGTCGGCCCGCGCCGCGAGCGACAGCTTCCCGGCGAGCGCGCGCGCCGCCGAGCCGCGGTCCGCCGGTCGCGTGCCGCGGACGAACTCGTGCGTGTAGATGATCCCGTGTTTCGGCGAGGGGGCCCGCCCCGAGAGGTGCGCGAACAGCGCGTCCTCGGCGCCGAGCACCTGGACCGTCCCCGACGGCTTCTTCGCGAGCGACTCCAGCCCGCCCGCGAGCGCGATCAGCCGCGCGGCGAGCTCCGGCCCGGCCATCTCGGTGAGGTTCGGCGCGACCGCGGGCGCGATCCGACCGATCGTCGCCGCGAGTTCGGCCCGCTCGTCGTCCAGGTCGGCGGCGCGCGCCGCGAGCGACACCGCCCGCCGCTCGACCTCGCTCTCCGGCTCGCGGGCCGCGATCGCTCGGGCGCCCTCGACGCCGGACCCCACGTCGTCGAAGAGGCTCCCGGCCCACTCGACGGCGCGTTCGGCGAGCTCGTTGGCCACGCGCTCCGCGTCGTCCATCGCCCGGACCGCGTGGATCAGCTGCGCGTCGTCGGCGCGCTCCCGCTCGCGGACCGCCTCGCGGGCCGCCGCGACGCTCGCCTCGTGGAGCCGGTCGTAATAGTCGTCGGTCGAGTCGGCGAACCCGGACTCGACGGCGAGGGCCGGCCAGTCCCGGGGCCGGTCGGCCTCGCCGTTCGCGAGCCGGTCGCGGGCGGCGTCGGCCGCGTCGCCCGCGTCGGACCGCGAGAACCACCCCGCGTCGGCGTCGGTGTCGGTCATCGGCCGTCGCTACTCGTTCCCGTCGTATAGGCGTTCCCGAACGCCGACGCGCGGCGGAGAGCGACTCAGCCGGCGGTCGCCGCGCCGTCTGCGTCGTCGAGCGCCTCGTCCTCGTCGGAGCGGAGCGCGTCGAAGAAGCCGCCCGGGTCCGAGCGCACGTCCGCGATCGTCGCGCCCGCGAGCGCGCCGAGGGCGCCGCCGCTGGAGGCCGCCTGTCTGCTGATCAGTCCGCCGACCGCGGCGCCGGCGGCCGCGCCGACCGCGGCGAACGCCGCCCGAGAGAGTGCGCGTCGAATGCGTGATCCCATGCGCGGAACGTCTACGTCAACTTACAAAAGCCTACGGACGGGGTTCCGCGCGGCGCCTCACTGGAGCCGCTTCGTCGTCTCCACGAGGGGGTGGCGCGCGTAGTCGACGACCTCGATGTCGTCGACGACCCGGAGCCCCTCCTTCTCCGCCGTCTTCGCCATTCCGAGGTCGATCGTCGTCCGCGGGACGATCACGTACGCGTCCATCGCCTCGATGCCGCCCTCGCGGGCGGCCATGGCCCGGTGGTGGCCGTCGGCGAGGTAGAGCGTGCCGCCGTTGTCGATGACGACGAGCGGCTCCGCGAGCCCGTGTTCGAGCTCGTACTGTCGGCCCTCTAACTCGTCGGCGTACACGCGCGCCTGCGTCGGCGTCAGGTCGGCGATCGCAACCTCGCGGCGCTCCTCGTCGAGCTCGACGCCGTGGATCTGCGAGAGGGTCCGCATCAGCTTCCCGACCTTGCCGGGCGTGGCGCGCTCGATCTGCGAGCGGACCACGTCGGTGTTCGAGATGATTCCGACGAGGTTGTCGGCATCGTCGACGACGGGGAGCCGCTGGATCCCCGAGCGAAGGATCACCCGCGCGGCGTCGGTCACCTTCATGTCCGGGTGCGCGACGATCAGGTCCTCCGTCATCACCGTGAACACGGGGGCGTCGTCGTCGGCGAGCAGCAGGTCCCCGGCCGAGACGAACCCCTCCACGGTGCGGCCCTGGGTGACCGGGAACCCGTTGTGGCCGTCGCTGTCGGCCATGCGACGCGCGACGGTCGCCACCGTCTCGTCCGGGCTCACCGTCTCCACCTCGCGGGTCATGTACTCCCCGACCGTCGGTTTCCCGCTCATCGTCCGCCATAGGCGCTCCCGGAATAAAAGAGGGCGGGGCGACGGTCCCCCGGCCGTCGCCGTACGTCCGTCACTCTCCGTCCGGCCGCCACGTCACCGTCTCGTCGGGGTTCCCCGCCGGGCGCTCGACCCGCGTCCCGAGCCGTCCGTCGTCGTCGACGGTGATCGTGACGCGGCGTACGTTGCGCTCGTACAGTCGATATCGCCCCTTCTCGGCGTCGATCGCGACGTGCTCGGTCACTAGGTCCATCTCCTCGAGCGTATCCAAGCGCCGGTACACCGTCGACATCGGGATGTCGCACGCGTCGACGAGTTCGGCGACCGAGGTCGGCTCGTCGAGTTCCGACAGGATCGTCCGGTTCGTCTCCTCGCTCAGTGCGTCCAAGAGCCGCCGGACGGTCCCCGACTCGTCGCGCTTCGAGCCGGCGTCACTCATCGTGACCGACCGGCGGTACGAGTTCGCTTCGCCGGCCGCCCCACCGGCTTCCTGTGCGCCTCGCCATCGGTTCGGCGTGAGAACCAGTCATCGCCGAAGATTGTGTGTACAGGAGCTAATGTGTCCGTTTGTCGTAGGACAACGACCTCTCTCCTCGGCCGGGGGCGGTGACTTGCCGCGCCCCGGTGGCGGCGGCTGACGGCCGCCGAGGACGGGGAGCCGGCTAACCGTCGTCCGGTTCGCCGACGTCTATCGGGACGCCGATCATGTTTCCCCACTCGGTCCACGACCCGTCGTAGTGCCGCACGCGTTCGTAGCCGAGCAGTTCCTCGAGCACGAACCACGTCACCGACGATCGCTCCCCGATCCGACAGTAGACGATGACGTCGTCGTCGGGGAAGATCCCCCGGGATTCGTACACGTCCGAAAGCCGCTCGCGAGACTTGAACAGGCCGTCTGGGCGGACGTTCTCGGCCCAGAACACGTTCGTCGCCCCGGGGATGTGGCCGCCCCGCATCGCCCCCTCGTTGCTGCCGGGCGGCTTCGTGATTTCCCCCCGAAACTCCTCGGGTAGTCGCACGTCGACGAACTCCGTGTCGGTGTCGAGCGCTGCCCGCACGTCCGTTCGCGTGGCACGCACCCCCGGTCTGGCCGGCGCTTCGGGGGCGTCGCCGTACGTCACGGCGGGCGGGTCGGCCGGCTCCGTCGTGGTCGGGTAGCCGTGTTCCGTCCAGTACTCGCGGCCGCCGTCCATGATCCGGACATCCGGGTGGCCGTAGTAGGTGAGCTGCCAGTACAGGTGGGCCGCGAACCAGTTCCGGTTGTCGCCGTAAATGACGACGGTCGTCTCCTCGTCGATCCCGTTCGATTCGAGGAAGGCGGTCATCTCTGCCGGGGGGAGGATGTCGTGCGCCGTCGCCGACCGGAGTTCGGTGCGCCAGTCGACGCCGACGGCGCCGGGCGCGTGTCCCTCCCCGTAGAACGAGGCGTTGACGTCGACTTCGAGCAGCCGCAGGTCGGGGTCGGCCGCGGCGAACCGGTCGATCCGGGCGTCGACCCAGTCGGGGCTGACGAGCACGTCCGTCGGGTACCGGCCCTCTAGCGACGCGGCTGCCGGTCTCCGCTGATCGTCGTCGGGTGGGGTTTCTGCGGTCATGACTGTTGGTCGGCGAACCGCTTTGCCAGCTCCGCGGTCGCGCGTCGAAGCCGGTACGACACCGTCGAACGCGGCTCGTCGAGCTCCGCCGCGAGCTCGTCGAGCGTCACGTCTCGCGGCGTCTCGAAGTACCCGCGTTCGACGGCGAGCAGCAGGGTCTCGCGCTGTTCGGCCGCGATATCGGGCCGAGAGAGCAGTTCGCTCTCCCAGTGGTCGACCTCGGTCAGGTGTTCGAACGAGAACGACAGCCCGTCGCCGAGCTTCGCGGACAGCGTGTCGTACAACAGCCCGATATTCGAGTCGTCCTGGACCAGCACGCGCCAACGGACCGTGTCGCCGGACCGCGTCTGCTCGAAGAGGACGCCCCCGTCGACGTACTTCGCCGTGATGAGGGGAACGGACTCGCAGTAGTCCACGTCGGAGACGTACGTGTACGCCACACGCCGCCGCTGCTCTTCGGTCAGCAGGCTCGTCGCACGGGTCGAGCGACACGCCCGACCGCTGATCGACTCGCGGTCGACGGACTCGTCCAAGAGCAGTTCGTCGACGGCGGCGAGGTCGGCCGCTTCGCCGGTCACCGATTCGAGCTTCCACAGCTCCGCGGGGTCGAGACACGAGTAGGTCGCCTTCGACTGGAGGGAGCCGCGGTCGATGAACAGGTCGACGTACTCGTCGGCGCCGGGCTCGTACGTTATTTCGAAGCTGAAGTCGTGCATCTGTCGGTGAACTGGTCCGGTCGTGCGGGCGCGGTTCGCGGCGACGGTCTTGCGGTCGTCGAGGGTCTCACGGCCGGCGGTATCGCGGTCGCCGGTCAGCGAGCGCCCGCGCCTCGGCGGGGAGTTGTCCCTCGACAACGCGTGTGATATGGGCTCGACGTACTTACGTTGTCTCGTATGGCGCAGTCACCCTCGGGTCGCGAGACGCCGACCGCGCTCCGGAACCGTCTCCTGATCCCGGCCCTCGTCGCGCTCGTCGCCGGGATCGGCGGGTTCGGCCTCGGACTGACCCACGACGACACCGTCACTGCGCTGGGCGCACTGCTCTTCCTCCCCAGCGCCGCGCTGCTGTTCGGCATCGTCGCCAAGCGTCACGGCGTCGGACCGCTCAGGCGGTCGAACCGTCGGTCGGACTGACGTCGGACGCGGCGGTCCGATCACGTCGCCTCCCGGACGCGCGCCGCAACGAGCCTGTCGACGTTGAACATGACCACGGCGACTGCGGCGAGGACCGTCGCGAAGTAGACGACGAGCTGCGGCGGGCCGGACGCGGCGCCGCCCGCGACGGCCCCGCCGAACCCGACGACGAGGAGCTCCGCCCACGTGATGAGCACGCGCGAGAGCAGTAGCGTTCCGACAGGCGAGCGACGTGTCGTCGCGGGCGCCTCCGATCCGTCGCTCATTTCAGTACGCCTCCTCGGCCGTGATCGGGCCGCTGAACGCCGAGTACAGGACGACGAAGTACGCGGCGACCAGCGGCAACAGCAGGGCCGCGCCGATCGACATGAGGTTCAGCGGTAACGTCGAGACGACGGCGTCCCCGACCGTCGCCCCGGTCGCCGGGTCGATGCGCGGATACATGAGGACCGCGACCACCGCGATCAGCCCGTACGTCAGTCCCGCGGCCACCGCGAGCGCGGCGAGGTTCGCTCCGCGCCGAAGGGCGACGCCGTAGCCGACGCCGAGTGCGACGGAGGCGACGACCAGCGCGACCACCGGCGGCGACAGCACCGCGTCGACGCCGGCCGGGAGCCGAGTCGCCAAGACGCCGAGGGTCGCGACGACCGCGATGAGGTACGTCGCGACGGCCCCGACGCCGATATCTGTAACCCTCTCGGGCAGCGCGTTTCGCGCTTTCAGCCGGAGGAACGCGGCGCCGGAGACGACGGTCAGCGCCGTGACGGCGACCCCGGTGACGACGCCGATGAGCGTGAGCGACCGGGGGGTTCCGACGAGCCAGTTCCCCGCGAACGCGCCGAGGAGGAACGGCGCGAGGACGCTGCCGGCGACGAACGACCGCCCCCACCACCGCCGCCACCGCGCGTCGTGGCGTTGCTCGTACATCTCCGGCGCCAGTCCCCGAAAGATGAGAGCGCCGAGGATGCCGAACATCAGCAGGTAGTGGCGGCTGAAAAGCCCCGCGTACACCGACGGAAAGGCGGCGAACAGCGCGCCGCCGAACACGACGAGCCACACCTCGTTACCGTCCCAGAACGGCCCGATCGCCGACAGCACCGCCTCGCGTGCCTCGTCGTCGGAGAGCGTCGCGAAGATCGCGCCGGCGCCGAAGTCGAAGCCGTCGAGGAACAGGAACGTCCCGAGCAGGGCGAACACGAGCGAAAACCACAGCTCCGGGAGCGGCAGGCTGAACACCGGCCCCCCCGCGAGCGCGTCGACGGCGCTAGTCATCACCGGGCACCTCCGCGGTCCCCGCGTCGCGCTCCGCGGTGGACCGCAGTTCGCGCGCCCTCGGTGGTCCGTCGCGGATAACCCCCGCGACGACGTACGTGTACAGCGCGAGGATGCCGGTGTAGACCCCGACGAACCCCACGAGCGTGAGCAGCGCCTCCCCGCCGGTAAGACCGGGCGACACCCCCTCGCTCGTCTTCAACACGCCCTGGATCACCCACGGCTGGCGGCCGACCTCCGTGACGACCCACCCGAGTTCGACCGCGACGATGCCGAGCAGGCTGGACGCCATCAGCGCCTTGTGGAGCAGTCCGTCTTCGAACAGTTCGCCGGTGAACCACCGGTAGCCGCCCCAGAACGCCAGCAGGATGAACCAGAAGCCCATCCCGACCATCGCGCGGAACGACCAGAACACGATCGCGACGGGGGGCGCCTCCGTCTCGAACGTGTTCAGCCCGCGTATCTCCGCAGTCGCGTCGCCTCCGCTGGCGAGCCACGACGCCCCGCCCGGAATGCCGAGGCCGAACAGCTCCTTCGCGCGCGGATCCGTGAACTGGCTCAGGTCAGTCGGGATCGCGAAGATATACTCCGGGACGTACGCCTCGGTGTCCCAGACCGCCTCCATGGCAGCGAACTTCTGCGGCTGCGTCTCATAGACGTGCCTCGCGTACAGGTCGCCCTGAAGCACCTGTAGCGGGGCCGTGATCAGTAGCGCGACCAGCGCGATCTTGAGCGTCTTGTGCCAGAATTCGATGTGTTCCGTCTTCGTCCCCCAGACGTGGTGTCGATAGACGTAGTACGCGGAGACGCCGGCCATGAACAGCGCGACCGACTCGACGGCGGCGTTTTGCATGTGGACGTACATGTAGCCGAACCGCGGAGTCAGGTACGCCGCGAGCGGGTCGACGAGGTGGACGACCTCCCGCCCGTTCTCGGTCACGAGCTCGTAGCCGCGCGGCATCTGCATCCACGAGTTCGCGATGAGGATCCAGACCGCGGACAGCCACGTGCCGACGCCGACGGCGAGGCTGGACACCAGGTACAACCGGTCGGAGACCCGCTCGCGACCGAACACGAAGATGCCGAGGAACGTCGCCTCCAGCATGAACGCCATCATCCCCTCGACGGCGAGCGGGCCGCCGAACAGCTCGCCCGCTGTCGTCGAGAACGCCGCGAAGTTGGTCCCGAACTCGAACTCCAAGACGATCCCAGTGACCGTCCCGACGACGAACGAGATGGCGAATATCTTCGTCCAGAAGCGACGCAACTGCTCGTACACCGGGTCGCCGCCCCGAACGTCCTTCCAGGTGAAGTATATCAGGAACGGCGCCAGTCCCATGCTCATCACCGGGAAGATGATGTGGACGATCGTCGTCAGGGCGAACTGGAATCGGCTTGCGAGTACTGGGTCGATCATGTCGTAGTGGATACGGATTGGAGGGTCGCTCCGACGCGCGCCGCGGTCGGTCTCTCCGTGTGACACTGATCGCTCCGCCTCCATAACCCCGGAGTTGGCACAGGACAATCGACCGCGGAGCGCCCGCCGCCGCGCCCTCGGCTGCGACGCGGGGCCCGCCCGCGGGTCCGAAATTTGTCCTGCGCCAAACCATCGCTTTGGGTGGCGAGGCGACTGCGCTTAGGCATGAAGACACGGCACGCGGTGCTGGCACTCGTCGCCCTCGTCACGTTGGTGATGACCGTCAGAGCGGTCGTCGCCGGCCTGGACGGCGACTTCGGGACGGTCGGCAGACAGGTCGGGGTCGGCGGGATCGTCTTCGCGTTCGGCGTGGCGCTGTACCGGAGCTGGGAGTCGGTCGGCTGACTCGGCGGCCCGCTCCGCGACGGGGGCGGCAGAGCGTCCGGCGCGGTCGACGGCGGCCCCCGGAGCGCCCGGCCGCCACCCGCGCCGCCTCGCACCGACCCTCGTCAGGACTCGTTCGCGGGCTCGTCGCCGGCGGAACCGTCGTCGGATCGCCGCGCGTCGGCTAGCCGCTCCGCGACCTGTCGCCGGAGGCGCTCGAAGGGCGACGAACACGCGCCGCACTCGGCACACGAGACACCCGCGCAGGAGGCGGGGGCGCCACAGCGCGGACACGAGAGCCCGTTCGCCGGTTCGAACTCGTACCCGCAGCGCGGGCAGATCACGTGATCACCCCCAAGGCGGCCGAGACAGCGCCTCCGACGACGAACGCGGTGACCCAGGAGCCGACCCATACGAGGATCGCGCTCCGCGCGTCGCGCTCTCTGAGGACCATCGCCATCGTGAGGATACACGGGACGAACAGCGTGACGACCACCAGCCCGACGAAGGTCTGTGACGCCGTCAGCTGTAGATCCGTCATCCCGGCGGCGGCGAAGTCGCGGCGGATCAGCCCCAACACGAGCACCTCTCCGAACGACGCGGGAAGGCCCAGAGCCGCAGTCAGCGGCCGGAGCGCACCGACTATCGCGTCGAGCGCGCCGAGGTAATCGAGCGTCGATACCGCCGCCGCGGTGACCCCAAACAGCGGGGCCGCCTCCCGGAGGAACGCGCCGGCCCGGTTCGCCGTCTTCCGGGCGACGTTCGTCGGGCGGGGGACGCGCAGCCGCGGTAGCTGCTCGATCAGCGCGTCCTGTCGACCGGGCAGCGTTCGGTCGAGAACGACGCCGACGGTCCCGAGGACCCCGAGCAGCAGCGTCAGGTAACCGATCCACCAGACGGGCCCGAGTTCGGCGAGCAACCCCGCGACGACGCCGATCTGTGCCGAACAGGGAATCGCGAGCCCCAGAAGCGCCGTCGTGATGAGCCGCTCTCGGCGCGACCCGACCACTCGGGTGGAGACGACCGCCATCGTCACGCACCCCACGCCGACGATCAGCGGGACGACCGCGCGGCCGTTGAGCCCGATCCGGTCGAGTCCCCTGTCCGTCACCACGGCAAGCCGCGGGAGGACGCCGGCGTCTTCGAGCGTTCCGATCACGAGGTAGAACGCGACCACGAGCGGGAGCAGGACGCCGAGCGTGTACCGGACGGTGACCGTCAACAGCCCGAGGCTGTCGTTGACCAGCAGGAACTCGACGGGTCGGGCCCACCCGCTCGCCGGGAGCAGGTCCGCGACGGCCGCCTCGACCGCCGGGGCGTAGTACCGCCCGAATAGCACAGTCTCCGCGTAGTCCACGACCCGCTGCGCGACGAGCACCCCCATGACGTAGAACACAGCGAAAAGGAGCGCGAGCGCGATCGGGACCCCCGTCACCGGCCGCATCAACAGGCCTCCGAGCCGTTCCCCGAGACGACGCCGAGAACCCCGTTCGACCGTCTCGACGATGGACCTGACGCGCGTCCGGCGCTCGCGGTACACCGCCTCCCGTTCTCCGACGGCGGCGAGCGGTGCGGCGCCGCCGTCGGCCGCGAGGTCGCGAGCCCCGACGCGGCGAGCCGTCGGTTCGTCGCCCTCGACGAGGAGGGTCTTCTCCGCCCGACTGGCGTCGATCCCGTCGGGGAGCGCGCCGTAGTACGAGGCGACCGGCGTCGACTCCGGGGCGGACGCCTCGGGGAGTCGATCGCGCAGTTCGTCGACGCCCGCGCCCGTGACGGCGACGGTCGGGACGACGGGCACGCCGAGGGACCGCTCCAGCGCGTCGGCGTCGATCTCGAGGCCCTCGGCCTCGACCTCGTCCATCATGTTCAGCGCGACGACGGTCGGGACCCCCATGTCCAACAGCTGTAGTGTCACGAACAGGTCTCGGTCGAGCTGCGTGGCGTCGACGACGTTCACGACCGCGTCGGCCCGGAGGACGATCCGCCTCGTGACCCGCTCCTCCTCTGAGAACGACGAGATTCCGTGGACCCCGGGCGTGTCGATCAGGCGGGTCGAGCCGAGGGGCGCCGCGGTCGTCTCGACCGTGGTGCCGGGATAGTTCGAGACCTCGACGTACTCGGGTGTGAGACGCCCGAACAGCACGCTCTTGCCCGTGTTGGGTGCACCGACCAGCGCCGTGGACGTCTCGACGTCGCCCGCCGTGGGCCCGCGGGCCGCGTCCCCGCTCGCCGTCATCGCGGTGCGTCGTCGGGCTCCGCCCGCTCTACGGTGATCTCCCGGGCCAGTGACCGCCCGAGCGCCACCTCCGTCCCGCGACGTCGAACGACGACGGGGCCGTTGCGGATCCGGCGGCGACACTCGACGCGACCGTCTAGGAGGCCGAGCCGCAGCAAACGAGCGCGGCGCTCGCCGTCCGGCACGTCGACCAGTTCGACCCACTCCCCCGATGGAACGTCGGCCAGCGCGACTACCATTTAGGCTTACCTAAAACAACGGGCGTGTTGGGCGGCACTGCTCATTATGTAGTCTTATATAATACCCTCCGCGTCCGCCGCGAGCCGAGTCGACGGGCGGACCGGTCAGGCCGGCTGCGAGTCCAGCTTCTTGTAATCGATGTAGTCCGCCCCGCGGAGCTCTTCGAGTAGGTTGATGGCCGCGCGGGCGCCCTCGCCGACGGAGGTCGCGATCTGCTGGTGGCCGCCGGTGACGTCGCCCGCGGCGTACACCCGGTCGACCGGCGTCGACTGGTCGGGGTCGGTGACGATGTCGTCGCCCTCGACGGGCACGCCGAGCATCTCCGCGAGGTCGGTTCCGCCGGCGGTACCGAGCGCGACGAACAACCCGTCGACCGGTATCTCGTCGCCCTCTCGGGTGACGACGGCTTCGAGGACCTCCTCGCCGGCGAGCCGATCGAGATCGTCGGTGACCACCCGGATCCCGGCGTCGTCGACCCGCTCTCTCAGCTCCCCGTTGGCCTCGAACGCCGACCCGTTGGTGAGGATCCGGACGTCGTCGGTGTAGTCGAGCAGCATGAGCGCCTCGGTCGCGGCGTAGTTGTCGGTGCCGACGACCGCGACGGGGCTGTCGCGGTAGAAGTAGGCGTCGCACTCGACGCAGTAGGAGACGCCGTGGCCCTCGTACGCCTCGACGTCCGCGACGGCCGGCCGCTCGTAGTCCGCGCCCGTCGCGATGATGACCCCGTCGACGACGTACTCGTCGACCGTCGTCTCGACGCGGTACCGGTCGCCGTCAGGCTCGATCCGAACGACCTCCTCCTCGACGATTTCGGCCCCGTACTTCCGCGCGTGTTCCCGTCCCAGGTCGACGAGCTCCGGCCCCGTGACCCCGTCCGGGAACCCGTAGACGTTCTCCATCGTGTCCACGTCCCGGGTCGTCCCGCCCCCGTCGTCGAACACGAGCGTTCGCCTGTCCGCCCGGGCCGTGTAGATGGCGGCGTTCAGTCCGGTCGGTCCGCCGCCGATGATCGCTACCCCTGACATCTGTATTGTTTAGTACGCACTATACTAACTTATGAGTTCCGCACTTGGCGTCGGTCGAGCGGTTCGTTCTCATCCGCGACGCTGACAACGATGAGTGCTTTCGGGCCTCTAAATCGAGAATACGCAGTTACTGGCGCACGCACGTTTCCGCGCGCTTGCGAGGTCTCAGTTGTATCGGGCGCATTAGTTATGCGTTAATAGCGAAATACTCTCGCGAGTACGGCGTCGCTCGGCGAGCGATCGAGACCGGACCCGAGGAGACGACGCCCGGGGAACTGCGGGCGACGCCCGCGGTACGGCAGTTCGACGGAACGAGAACGAAAGCGGTCGGACCGCGAGGCCCGAGTCCGTCTACTGCGGGCTCGGGTTCGAGGGCCCGGAGACGTTGCCGTCCTTCAGCGCGGAGCCCGTGATCGACTTCAGCCGGGAGACGAGGGAGTCCTTCTCGGCCTCGCCCTCCAGCGCGATGTCGAGGACCTCGCTGATGTGCGAGACCGGGATGACCTCGATCATCTCCTCGTACTCGTCTTCGATCATCACGTCCTGCTCGTTGGCCGCGGGGATGATCACTCGGTCGCAGCCGGCCTTCGCGGCCGCCTCGATCTTGTGTGTGACCCCGCCGACGGGGAGCACGTCGCCGCGGACCGACAGCGAGCCGGTCATCGCGAGCGACTGGTCGACGCCGACGTCCTCCAGCGCGGAGATGACGGCGGTCGCGACCGTGATGGACGCGGAGTCGCCGTCGACGCCCTGCTGGCCCGTCTGGATGAACTGGATGTGGATGTCCTTCTCGGAGATGTTCTCGTCGGAGAACTTCTTGATGATCGCCGAGACGTTCTGGACCGACTCCTCGGCCATCTCCTTGAGCTGGCCGGTGGCGATCACCTGCCCGCCGCTCTGGGTCGGGGTCACCTCGGCCATCACCGGGAGCATGATCCCGGAGTCCTCGCCCATCACGGCGAGGCCGTTGACGCGCCCGGTGACGTAGCCGTCGGAGACCTGGAGCTCGTAGTCCTTCCGGCGCTCGATGTAGTCGTCGGCGAGCTGCTGTTCGATGGACCGCGAGCGCCCCTTCGCCTGGAGCACGTGGTCGCGGGTCGTGTAGTCGGCGTCCTCGCCCCGGGCGATGTCGCCCGCGACGCGGACCATCCCGCCGAGGTTCCGCATCTTCAGCGTGAGGTGACCCTTCCGGCCGGAGCGGCGCTTGGCCTCGAGGATGATCTCCTCGACGGCCTCCGCGGAGAACTCCGGCAGGCGGCCGTCCTTCGCGACCTCCTGGGCGATGAACCGCACGTACTTGCGGCGCATCTCCGGGGTGTCCTCGATGGTGTCCTCCATGTACACCTCGTAGCCGTACCCCTTGATACGGCTGCGCAGCGCCGGGTGCATGTTCTCCATCGCGTCGAGGTTCCCGGCCGCGATCATGACGAAGTCCGTCGGGACGGGCTCGGTCTGGACCATCGCGCCCGAGGAGCGCTCGGACTGGCCCGTGATCGAGAACTCGCCCTCCTGGATCGCCGTCATGAGGTGCTGCTGGCTGCGGATGTCGAGCGTGTTGATCTCGTCGATGAACAGCACGCCCTTGTTCGCCTTGTGGATGGCCCCCGCCTCGACGCGGTCGTGGCTGGGCGTCTCCATCCCGCCGGACTGGAACGGGTCGTGCCGCACGTCGCCGAGCAGCGCACCGGCGTGCGCGCCGGTCGCGTCGCGGAACGGCGCGGTCTTCGTGTCGCCGTTGTTCACCAGCAGGTTCGGGATCATCGCGTCCGACCCGCGGTTGAGGTAGCGGAAGACGAGGTACACCACGCCGGCCGCGATGATGCCGACGAGGATCTGGCCGACGATGATGAGCGCGTAGCCCAGCACGACGGCGATGATGATCCACATCAGCAGCGACCGCATCTGGTTGCGCTTGCGCGCCTCCTCGCGGTGCGCCTCGACGATCTGGTCGCCCTTGCCGGCCGGCACCGTCCGGACCTTCGGCTTGTTGCCGTCGTCGGGGTTGTGATACACCAAAACGTCCTGAAGCTCCTCCTTCGGGAGGAGTTCGGACATCGCCTTCGCGAGCATCGACTTCCCGGTCCCGGGCGAGCCGATCATCATCACGTGGCGGCGCTGCTTCGCCGCCTTGATGATCACGTCGCGGGCGTGCTCCTGCCCGATGACCTGGTCGACGAGCCGGTCGGGGATCTCGATCTCGGCCGTCGTGTCGATCTTGAGCCCGCCGAGGAGGTCGTCCTCGTCCGGGTCGTCCTCGATCTCGGCGCCCTCGACCTCGACGGTGCTACCGAGCTCGTCGATGTCGCCGTCGTCGGCCGGCTCCGCGGCGTCGCCGTTCCGGCCGCCGTCGGGACCCTCCCCGACGACGTCGGTCCCCTCGAACCCGTCGTCGTCGACGACGACCCCGTCGTCCCAGGGGTCCTCGCCGTCGGGGCCCGCGGCCGACTCGCCGTCGGAGTCCGCGGCCTCGTCGACGCCGGGCTCGTTCGCCGGACCGTCGTCGGGCTCGGGGTCGCCGCGCGTGGCGTCCTCGCCGTTCCCCGCCGGACTCGAGTCGTCGACGCCGCCGCGAGGCGGTTCGTCGGGGTCGTCGGCCGTCGGGTCGTTCGTGTCCTTCTCGTTGCTCATAGAATCGGGTAACGCTACCGAAAACGAAGGGGCGGCTACTGATATACTTTCTCCCCCCGGCCGTGTCGCCCCGGGGGCAATAAACCCCGCTTTGAAGCCGTATATTTCCCGATCTGGGGGCTCGACCGTTCCCACGGGGTTTATAAATGACGCCGACGGTACGTAGATTCATGCGGGGGTTCTACATCGGCCGGTATCAGCCGTTCCACGACGGCCACCAGCACATGGTGGAAGAGATCGCGGAGGAGGTCGACGAACTCGTCTTGGGTATCGGCTCCGCCGGCGACTCCCACACCACTCGGAACCCCTTCACCGCCGGCGAGCGCGTGATGATGGTGACGAAGGCGGTCGAGGAACTGGACGCCACCACCTACGTCGTCCCCATCGAGGACCTCGACCGGAACTCCGTGTGGGTGAGCCACGTCCAGAGCATGACACCCCGGTTCGACGTCGCGTACTCGAACAACCCGCTCGTGGTCCGCCTGTTCGAGGAGGCCGGCGTCGAGGTGCGCCAGTCCCCCATGTTCCGGCGCGACGTCCTGGAGGGGACCGAGCTCCGCGAACGCATGATCCGCGGCCGCGACTGGGAAGACCTGGTCCCCGACGCCGTCGTCGACGTGATCCGCGAGGTGGACGGCGTCGACCGCATCCGGCGGATCGCCGAGACCGACTCCAACGGCGACGAGCCCTCGGACCAGTAGCCGGGGAGACGGCGGCTCCGGCTCGCCGGCGTTCGACCGGCCGCGACGTGCGCCCGTCGAGACCGGCGCCCGTTCCTTTTAACAGCCCGCCGCACGCGGTCTCCGGTATGATCACGCTCACCTCGGACTTCGGCTCGCCGTACCCCGCCGCGATGAAGGGAGTGATCCGCCGGCACACGGCCGCGGAACTGATCGACGTGGCCCACGACCTGCCGCGCGGGGACCCGCGCGCCGCGGCCTTCTGGCTCCGGTTCGTCCTCCCGGAGTTCCCGCCGGCGGTCCACTGCGCCGTGGTCGATCCCGGGGTCGGAACCGACCGCGACGCCCTCGTCGTCCGCGCCGGCGCGCACGTCCTCGTGGCCCCGGACAACGGGCTGGCGATGCCGCCGGCCCGGGCGCTGGCGGCCGACGAGTCCGACGTCGAGGCGTGGACGGTCGCGGTCGACGACCCCGCGAGCGAGACGTTCCACGGCCGCGACGTGTTCGCCCCGACCGCGGCGCGGATCCGGGCGGCGCTCGACCAGGCGGCGGACGGCGAGTCGACCGACGCCGACGCGGTCGGGGAGACGCTGGCAGGCATGGACGACCTGTCGCCCGCGAGCGACCCCGCGGACATCCGCTTCCCGGAGCCGACGGTCGAGCGCGACGAGGGAGGCGACGTGACCGCCGTCGACGGCGAGGTGCTCGCGATCGACCGGTTCGGCAACGTGATCACCAACGTCCCCGGCGACCTGGTCCGCGGCCGCGACTGGATCCGCGTCGACGGCGACCTCACGCCGGTCGCGGAGACGTTCGGCGCCGTCGAGCCCGGCGAGCGCCTCGTCACGGTCGGGAGCCACGGCTACGCGGAGTGCGACGTCAACGACGGTCGCGGCGACGGCGCGTTCGACCTCCGGCCGGGGGACTCGGTGCGGTTCGTCCCGGACAGCGTCAGCCTGTGAGCGCCGGGTGACTCGCCCGGCGTCGGCCGGTCGCGGCCGCTACAGTTCGACGCCCGAGGGGATCAGGCTCTCGCTGCGGAGCAGGTTCCCGTCAGGGTCGTACACGAGGAAGGTGTCCTTGTCGTAGGCGACGAGCCGATTGCCGTCCACGTCGATCTCGACGCGGTACCGGGCGTCGCCGTCGTCCGTCGCGTCGCGCGCGGCGTGGATGAACGGGAGGACGTCCGTCGCCGTCTCGTTGAGTTCGAGGATGAAGTCGCCGGTGTACCGGTTGGTGACGCCGACGACGCCCTCCGGGTCGTCCGCCTCGCCCAGCGGCTCGCGGAGCCGGAAGGCGACGTCGATCTGGTCGGCCGTGAGCAGGTCGCCGTCGGCGGCGTCCCCGCTCTCGCCGCCGGAGAGCCGCTCGCGGAGCAGTTCCTCCGGCCCGTGGAAGTCGATCCGCACCAGCGGGGGCGACCGAGAGCCGGCGCCGCCGTCGACGCCCTCGACGGTCAGATCGAAGTAGTCACGCCGCATTTCCTATTGGTTGCTTTGCGGTCCGGCCGTATCAACGTAACGGGCGGCCGGGCGGCCCCGAGCCCCGGCGCCGCCGGAATCCGGAGCCGACCCGGGGCCGCGCCCCCGATGTCGGTCGTGATAATTGTCGGGGGTAGTTTAACTTCCCCCCGACTCTATGGCCCCGTATCCATGGCGAGTGACGCCGGCGGGAGCGACCTCGGCGACCGGATCGAGGACCTCCAGCGGCGCCTCTCGCACGCGTGGGAACTGCTCCAGGGGTCGACACTCGACGTCCGCCCGTTCCGCCCGGGCGAGGACGGCCCGCTCGCCTCGTTCGTCGTCCCCGAGGACGAGCGCGAGGTCGACCGGTACTGGGTGAACGCCCCCTACGCGTACGTCGTGATCACCTACGACGAGGCGGAGAGCGAACACCGCTACTACGCGGTCGAGCCCGAACTCGACGCCTTCGAGCGCGACCTGCTCGACCGCGTCGTCGACGACATCCGCGACCCGCTCCTCTACCGCGAGGGGACCGGCAAGACCGACGAGGAGACGCTTAAATCCGAGCTGGAGGCGCTCCTTGAGGGGTACGGGGTCGAGGTGGGGATGGACTCCTTCCACGCGCTCGCGTACTACCTCTACCGCGACTTCCGCGGCTACGGGAAGGTCGACCCCCTCCTCAACGACCGCCACATCGAGGACGTCTCCTGTGACGGGTACGACCTCCCCATCTTCGTCTACCACGACGAGTACACGGACGTCGAGACGAACGTCTCGTTCGGCCAGGAGGCGCTCGACAGCTACGTGATCCGGCTCGCCCAGCAGTCGGGGCGCCACGTCTCCGTCGGCGACCCCATCGTCGAGACGACGCTGCCCGACGGGTCGCGGGCGGAGCTCGCGCTCGGCGAGGAGGTGACGCCGCGGGGGTCGGCGTTCACCATCCGCCAGTACGCGGAGGACCCGTTCACGCCCGTCGACCTCGTGGAGTACGGGACCTTCTCGATCGAGCAGATGGCGTACTTCTGGCTCTGTATCGAGCACAACAAGAGCCTCATCTTCGCGGGCGGCACGGCATCCGGGAAGACCACCTCGATGAACGCGGTGTCGATGTTCGTCCCCCCGCGCGCGAAGGTGCTCACCATCGAGGACACCCGAGAGCTCTCCCTGTACCACGACAACTGGCTCTCGGCGGTCACCCGCGAGCGCCGGTACGAGGGGACCGACATCGACATGTACGACCTGCTGCGCTCGGCGCTGCGTCACCGCCCCGAGTACATCGTCGTCGGCGAGGTCCGCGGCGAGGAGGCGATCACGCTGTTCCAGGCGATGAACACCGGCCACACCACGTTCTCGACGATGCACGCCGACTCGATCGAGACGGTGATCAACCGGCTGGAGAACGAGCCGATCAACGTCCCGCGGGCGATGGTCCAGTCGCTCGACATGCTCTCGGTCCAGACGCTCACGCGCTCCGACGACGAGCGCGTGCGCCGCGCGAAGACGATCGGCGAGATCGGCGGCATCGACCAGCGGACGGGCGAGCTGGACTACTCCTCGGCGTTCGAGTGGGTGCCCGACGCCGACACGTTCCGCCGGAACGACTCCTCGCTGTTAGAGGAGATCGCCGACGAGCGCGGCTGGTCGCGCTCGGAGCTGCTGCGCGAGGTCCGGCGGCGCGAGCGCTTCCTCGAACTGCTCTCCGCGCTCGGCATCGACGACTACCGGACGTTCACCGCCCTCGTCAACGAGTACTACGCCGACCCCGACCGCGTGATGGAGCGGCTCGACGATCGCGCCGCCGCGGCCGACGGCGTCGACGCCGACGACCTCGCGGCCGAGGAGGGTCGCGCCGCCGGCGACCCGACGGCGGACCCCGCGGACGGATGATCGCGTACCTCCCCCTGGCCGCCGCGGTCGCGGCCTGTCTCGCGCTCGCGCTCCCGCTCGTCGACGACCGGGCGGACCTGTTCGTCACCCGCGTCGCGCTGACGGCGTTCGGCGACTACGTCGGCGAGAACGAGGCGCGGCGGCGGGCCCAACGCGACCGGATGCGCGCGGCCCACGTCGCCGGCACGACCCACCGCGTCTACGCCTCGCGGACCCTGTTGTACGCCGCCGTCCTCGGGGTCGCCGGCAGCGTGATCGGGGTGTACGCGGCCGCGGGGCTGCTCGCCGCGCTCGACGTCGGCGAGGCGGCGATCCGCGAGGCGCTCCCGGCCGCGGTCGAGTTCGTCGCCGTCGTCGCGCGCCTCGCCGACCTCGGGCTCGGGCGGCTGTTCGTCCTGCTCGCGGTCGTCTCCGCGACGGTGGGGTCCGGGCTCGCGCTCGGCGCGTACGTCGCCCGGTGGCAGCTGCTCGACCAGCGGGCCGCGGCGCGCGCCGCCGAGATAGACGCCACCCTGCCGCGGACGGTCGCGTTCATGTACGCGCTCTCGCGCTCGGGGATGGCGTTCCCGCGGGTGATGGACACGCTCGCGCAGAACGAGGCGGTGTACGGCGAGGCCGCCACGGAGCTGTCGGTCGCGGTGCGCGACATGAACGCCTTCGGGACCGACGCGCTCACCGCGCTCCAGCGCATCTCGCGGCGGACGCCCAGCGACGACCTGGCGGACTTCTCGGAGAACCTCGCCTCCGTCCTCGGCACCGGGCAGTCGGTGTCGTCGTTCCTCGACGACCAGTACGAGCGCTACCAGGCGGAGGCGGAGGCCAAACAGGAACAGTACCTGGAGCTGCTCTCGACGTTCGCCGAGGCGTACGTGACCGCGCTCGTCGCCGGCCCGCTCTTTTTCATCACCATCCTCGTCGTCATCGGGCTGGTCTTACAGGACACGCTCCCGCTCCTCCGCGTCGTCGTCTACTTCGGCGTGCCGCTCGCCACCTTCGGCTTCGTCGTCTACGTCGACAGCGTGACGCAGGGCGTCGGCGGCACCGAGACCGTCGCGGCGTCGTCGCTCGACGACCCCGACACCCCGTCGGTCACCGGAGTGCGCCACGCGACGGACGAACCGGGCGACCGCGGCGGCTCCCAGCGGTTCGACGGCGGCGCGGCGGCCGGCCGGGAGGCGAGCGCCCCGAGCGACGGGCCGAGCGCGACCGACGCGGGCGCCGGCCGCTGGGCCGAGAACCGCGAGCGGCTCCGGGTCTACGACCGACTCCGCTGGGTGCGGCGGCTGGCCGCCTCGCCGGTCGAGACGGTGCTGGACTCGCCGCGGACGGTGCCGCTCGCCGCGGTCCCGGTCGCGGTGGTCGGCCTGCTCGTCTTCGCGTTCCCGGTCACGCTCGGCACCCCCGTGGAGATGGTCGACCAGATCGACGGACCGATCGTCGTCGCGACGGCGCTCGTCCTCGCGGCGTACGCGGTGGCCTACGAGTCCGGCAAGCGCCGGGTCCGGCGCGTCGAGTCCGCGGTGCCGGACTTCCTCGACCGCCTCGCCAGCGTCAACGAGGCGGGGACCGCCGTGGTCGGCAGCGTCCGCCGCGTCGCCGACTCGAACCTGGAGGCGCTGACCGAGGACCTGCGCCGGACCCGCCGCGACATCGACTGGGGGGCGGACGTCTCGACCGCGCTGCGCCGGCTGGAGCGCCGGGTCCGGTCCCCGATGACCTCCCGGGCGGTCGCGCTCGTCACCAACGCGATCCGGGCGAGCGGCGACGTCGGGCCCGTCCTCCGGATCGCGGCCGACGAGTCGCGCGCGACCTGGTCCCTCCGCCGCGAGCGCCGGCAGGTGATGCTCACCTACCTCATCGTCATCTACATCTCCTTCCTCGTGTTCCTCGGCATCATCGCGGCGCTGTCGGTCTCGTTCATCCCCGCCATCGAGGCGGCGGGCGTCCCGGGGACCGGCGGGCTCCCGGACGCCGGGACCGGGGTGCCGAGCGGCCCGGGCGGGATCACGGACGGGATCGGCGACATCGACGTGGCGGTCTACGAACAGCTGTTCTTCCACGCCGCGTCGATTCAGGCGGTCTGCTCCGGGCTGGTCGCCGGCCAGCTCGGGGAGGGGTCGGTCCGCGACGGCGTGAAACACGTCGTGGTGCTGCTCGCGCTCACGCTCGTCGCGTTCGCCGCGATAGGCGTGGCGTGACGCCGCGGTCCCGGTCGGGCCGGTCGCGCCGACGCGCCGTCGCTCGGGACGGACTCCGCCGCGGCCGCACGAGCTAAACCGGTCGCGGTCGACGGGGGCGTATGGACTCGGATCCGGGGAGCGACGCGGGGTCGACCGGCGACCCGCGGGCGACGTACGACCGCATCGCGGCGCACTTCTCGAAGACGCGGGAGTACGCCTGGCCGGAGGTCGAGTCGTTCCTCGACGGCCGGTCGGGGGCGGTCGCGCTCGACGTCGGCTGCGGGAACGGGCGGCACACGGAGGCGCTCGCGGCGCGCGCCGAGACCGCCGTCGGCGTCGACCTCAGCGGCGGGCTGCTCGACGAGGCGGTCGCCCGCGCCCGAGAGCGGGGGTACGCGGACGCGACCGCGTTCGTCCACGGAGACGCGGCCGCGCTGCCGGTCCGCGACGGCGCGGTCGACCTCGCGGTCTACGTCGCCACGCTCCACCACCTCTCGCCCCGCGACGCCCGCGTCGAGAGCCTGAACGAACTGGCCCGGGTCCTCGCGCCGGACGGGGTCGCGCTCGTCAGCGCGTGGAGCACGGCGCACGACCGCTTCGACCGCGAGGAGGGGTTCGACACGACCGTCGACTGGACGCTGCCGGGCGGCGAGACGGTCCCCCGGTACTATCACATCTACTCGCCGTCCGAGTTCGAGTCCGACCTCGCGGAAAGCGACCTCGAACCGCACCACGTGACGGTTTCGAGCGGGAACTGCTACGCGGAGGCGTCGCCGCCGGACCGCTGATTATCACGAGAGATACCGCAGGGGGTGGATTAAATAGTCCCTGTCGACCGCCTGATGGTAATGGCTGACACTTTCCTCGAACGGGTCCTGCGTCGGGTCGCGCCCGACGCGGTCGCCCGGAGTTACCTCGCGAAGTTCCTCGTCGCCCTCGTCGTCGTCGTCCTCGCCATCGGGGCCGTCGGGGCCGTCACGTACGCCGAGACGACGGACCAGCTCGAATCGAACGCGCAGGGGGACTACACGGCCGTCGCGGAGCTGAGCGCCACGGAGCTCGACGGCTGGGCGAGCGACCGCCGCTCGGTGCTCACGGAGATCGCCGACAACCACGCGTTCTCCCAGGACCCCGCCCAAGTCGACAGCTACCTCTCCTCGCACCTCTCGCGGACCGCCGAGTCGGTCACCGCCCTCCACTTCGTCGACCGCGACGAGAGCGCCGTCCTCGCCAGCACCGACCGAGAGGCCGGCGAGTCGGTCACCTCGCAGGCGTGGTTCGACGACGACCTCCTGTTCGCGGACGACGTGTTCACGAGCCCCACCTACATGGTCGACGGCGAGCGCCGGATCGCGTACGTCGCGTCGACCCCGCTGCGGGAGTACCTCGTGATGGAGATCTCGCTCGCCCCCGTCACCGAGGACTTCCGTCAGCCCACCGAGAGCGCGTTCACGACCATCGTCCAGCCCGACGGCCGGATCGCGGCGAGCAACGCCGACTACGTCTCCGGGATCCGCTACGACACCGACGTTCGCTCGGCGATGCTCGACGACACGCGGGCCGTCGGGTTCCTCCCGTCGGCCACGTTCAGCTTCGCCGACGGCGGCGAGTACCTCGTCGCGTACGCGCCCTTGGAGACCGAGGAATGGTACGTCGCGGTCCACGTCCCGCTCTCCGAGGCGTACGCCCTCTCGGGGATGATCGGTCGGAACCTGCTCCTCATCGTCGGCGTCGCGATCGTCGGGCTCGGGCTGCTCGGCCTGACGCTCGGCCGCGGCACCGTCGCAGAGCTGAACCAGCTCCGGGCGCGGGCGACGGCGCTGGCCGACGGCGACCTCGACGTCGACTTCCACACGGAGCGGCGCGACGAGTTCGGCGACCTCTCCGCGGCGTTCGCCACCATGCGCGACTCGCTGCGCGACCAGATCCAGTCGGCGGAGACGCAGCGGGAGCGCGCCGAGGCGGCGAAGGCGGAGAGCGAGGCGTTCGCGGAGCGGCTGGAGTCGCGCGCCGGGGACTTCGGCGAGACGATGGCCGCCTGCGCGGACGGCGACCTCACCGCGCGGCTGGAGGCCGACCCCGAGGACCCCGAGGCCCTCCGCGACATCGCCGCGGAGTTCAACGACGCGATGGACGAACTGGAGGCCGCGATCGCGGAGGTCGACGCCTTCGCCGTCGAGGTGGCCGACCGCAGCGAGGCGGTGACCGACGGCACCGACGAGGCCGCGGCCGCCGGCCGGGAGACGAGCGACGCGGTCGACGAGATATCCGCCGGCGCGGAGCGGCAGAGTCGGCGGCTGGCCGAGGTGGCCGGCGAGATGGAGGACATGTCGGCGACCGTCGAGGAGGTCGCGGCCTCCGCCGACGAGGTGGCGACCACCTCCCGGCAGGCCGACGCGCTCACCGAGGAGGGCCGCGAGGCGGCGGCCGACGCGGTCGAGGAGCTCCACGGCATCGAGGCGCGCTCGGAGTCGGCCGCGGAGACGATCGAGCGGCTCGAGTCCGAGATGGCGGAGGTCGACGAGATCGTCGAGACGATCTCGGAGATCGCCGACCAGACGAACCTGCTCGCGCTCAACGCCTCGATCGAGGCGGCCCGCGCGGGCGAGGCCGGCTCCGGCTTCGCGGTCGTCGCCGAGGAGGTGAAGTCGCTCGCCGAGGAGACCCAGGAGTCCGCCGCCGAGGTCGAGGCCCTGATCGAGAGCCTCCGCGAGCGCACCGACGAGAGCGTCGACGAGATGGCCGCGATCCGCGACGGGGTCGACGACGGGGTCGGCGTCGTCGAGGACGCCGAGGACGCGCTCGAAGAGGTCTCCGAACGGGTGAGCGAGGCCGACGACGGCGTCCAGGAGATCTCCGGGGCGATGGACGCGCAGGCGGCGTCGGTCAACGAGGTGACCGGCGCGGTCGACGAGCTCGCGGGCGTGAGCGAGCAGACCACCGCCGAGGCGACCACCGTCGCGTCCGCCGCCGAGGAGCAGGCGGCCACGCTCGGCGAGGTCTCCGAGCAGGCGCACGACCTCCACGAGCGCGCCCGCGACCTGCGGGAGATGACCGAGGACTTCGAGGTCGACGCGGACGAGGCCGCCGCCGGCGACGCCGCGGCGTCGGCCGACGCCGGGGCCGTGGCGCTCGACGCCGACACCGCGTTCTCGTTCGGCGCCGACGAGGAGGCGTCGGACGCCGCGGCCGCGAGCACGGACGGCGGCACCGACACCGACGCGAGCGGCTCGGAGACAGAGACTGGAGCCGGATCGGAGCAGTCGCTCGACGAGCGCGCGCGTTCAACAGAAGAGTGACCGTCGTCGTCCGCGACGGCGCGTTCCGCCGGTGTCGTCGCGGTCGGCGGTTCCCGCGCGATTCAGTCCGCCATCGACTCGTGGCTGACGCCCCGGTCGCCCGGGAGCGGCGCCACGAGCCGGTACGCCGCGTAGAGGCCGAGCACCGCGATGCCGGCCAGCACGAAGCCGGTGCGGATCTCCGGCGCGATCAGCGGCGTCGCGACCACGTCGCCCGCCTCGTTCTTCATCGGGACCGGGGCGAACGGCTGCCCGGCCAGCGTCTCGACCAGTCCGAGGACCGCGATGCCGAACAGCATCAGTCCCGCGCTCAACGCCCGTGCCGCCTTGTCGATGATGTCTGTCATTTTCGGTCACCTCGTTAACCGAGCAGGTACCGCAGCTTGGGGTTCTGTTTGACGAGCTCCGTGTCCTCGATGATCGCGTCGAGGCCGTAGTACCGACCGGCCGCGAGCACGATCACCGTCATGAACAGCAGCAGGCCCATCAGGTCGCTGTTGACGACGCCGTGGCCGAACCCGGCGTTGCCGACCCAGAACAGGATCATGAAGATGACCCCGCCGAAGGCGGCGAAGCGGGTGAGCGCCCCGGCCATCAGCGCGAGGCCGATGAGCGTCTCGAAGAGGGGCACACCGGGCTCGATGAGCCACGCGAGGTTGTTCCCCATCCAGACCGGGATGCCGCCGAGGACCGTCCCGCTCATCTGTTGCATGTACGCCGGGCCGTAGCTGTACGCGAACCCGTCTGTGATGATCTTCGTCACGCCGGCGTGGAAGAACCACCAGCCGGTGACGACGCGGAGGAACGCGATCCAGTACGTCGCCCAGGGTCCCTCCAGCGCGAACTCGACCTCGCCGACCAGCGGATTGCTCGATTGGTATGACATCGGTGTCACCTCACGGGTGTACGTTGGGTGGCTACCCACATAGGTGCCGAACAGATTTCTAAGCCGCTGAAAAGCGTTCTAACGCGCTGGGAGGGGTCCACAGTATCAGGGGCCTTTAAGTACTACTGCCAGTCACGGTCGCGGCTCGTCCCGTCAGAACACGGAACGCTTATGAAAGCCGTTCCGCCTACGTGTAGGTGCGTCATCGACCGACGCGAGCGCCGGTGGTCTAGTGGTAGGACCTGAGCCTTCCAAGCTCATGGCCCGGGTTCAAATCCCGGCCGGCGCACTCACTTCGTTCGTGCGCCGCCCGTACTCCCACTCGCTCGCTTCGCTCGCTCGCGGGAGTCCCGGCCGGCGCAGTTCTCGGACACAACGAACCGGAAACGACTGCGACGAGTGAGTCCGTGCGTCAGGATGCGCAGAAGGATTTGAATCAGAGAGCGAGCGGAGCGAGCGACCGTGGTTCAAATCCCGGCCGGCGCACTCACTTCGTTCGTGCGCCGCCCGTACTCCCACTCGCTCGCGGGAGTCCCGGCCGGCGCATCTCTCGAACGTAGTGAGAGAAACTGCCGCGGGATTTGAACCGTATCAGTCGCGCGCAGCGAGCGAGCACGTCTGGTTCCGGTTCAAATCCCGACTGGCGTACGAAGGAGTGAGTGCGCCCCCCGACCTCTCGCTCGCAATCGGGGTGCTCGCGTCCCTCGCACCTCGCACCGCCCGCGAGAGCCCCGGCCAGCGCAGCTCTCGGACAAACCGAGAGACGCCTCCGTGGGAATTGGATCCCATCGGACGCGCGCAGTGCGCTCTGCGAGAGGTCCGGAGTCTCTCTCGACGAGTTCCGCTGAAAAGTCGGCGGCGATCAGTCGTCGGTGGCCGGCGCCTCGGCCCCCTCGGCCTCGGCGGACTCGCGCGGCCCGCCCGCGTGCCCCTCGTGGGCGACGGCGGTCGCCATGAGGTGGGGCGGGATGGCGGGCACCTCGTCCTCGCCGACGGGGCCGTCGCGCGCGATCTCCTCGGTCGAGCGCGGGAACTCCCGGATCTCCTTGTGGATCGCGAGGCCGGCCTTCGCCCCCTGGCCCATCGCGACCGGCACCTGGTTGTGGCCCGGCGTGATGTCGCCGACCGCGAACACGCCGTCCTCGCTGGTGCGGCCGTGGTCGTCGACGGCGATGGTGCCGTCGTCGTTGAGGTCGCAGCCCAGCCCCTCGGCGAGGACGGTGTTGTAGTCGGAGCCGTACATCGCGAAGCCGCCGCGGTACTCGCGGCGCGTGCCGTCCGCGAACTCCAGCGCCTCCAGCCAGCCGGTGTCGGGGTCGTTCTCGACGCCCTCGACCTCCTCGGTGACGACGTCGACGGGGTGCGCCTCCAGCTGCGCGGCGGTCTCCTCGCTCCACGTCGGCTCCTCGCCGCGGGTCAGCACGTCCACGTCGTCGGTGACGTTGAGCATGATCATCGCGACGTGGGCGGCGGCCTCGCCGTGGCCCATCACGTACACCGGTTCGTCGGCGAACATGTAGGCGTCGCAGTGGAGGCAGTAGTGGAGCCCCTTGCCCGTCCGCGGGAGCGGCGGGTCCGGGCGCTCGTCGGAGAACCCGGTCGCGAGGACGACGCGGTCCGCGACCAGTTCGGCGTCGTTCGTCTCCAGTCGGAACCGGTCGTCGTCGGTGCGCTCGACCTCGGTGACGAAGCCGCGCTCGAAGGTGCCGCCGTACGACTCCACCTGCTCGCGCCCGGTGGCGAGGAACTCGTTGCCGGAGACGTCCTCGGTGACGCCGATCACGTTGTGCGTGTCGGCCATCATCGCCGCGCGGCCGCCGCCGCGGTCGATCAGCACCGTCTCGTGGCCCAGTCGGGCCCCGTACAGCGCCGTCGTCAGCCCGGCCGGCCCGCCGCCGACCACCGCGATCTCGTACTCGTCGTCGGACGAACTCATTACCGCTCGTAGGCGACCCACCGGGTTAAATACCGTCTTGTTGTGCGCGTCCCGCGGCCAACCCCGTTCGCTCCGCGCCGGAAGGTGGATCGACGCCCGACCGCGACGGCTTCCGCCCCCCGTCCGGAGGTTTATTGGTGCGTACCGCGTTCGCTCGGTCAGTGGTCACTCGCCTCGCCCTCGCCGTGTGCCTCCTCCTCGTCGGGATCGCCGCCGACGTGGGCACGACCTACGTCGCGCTCTCGGGCAGCGAGTACGTCGAGGGGTCGCCCGTCGGCCGCCTGTTCATCTCCCGGTTCGGCCTCCTCGGCGGGATGCTCCTCACGAAGGCCGTCGGCATGGCCGTCATCGGGCTCCCGGTCGCGGTCGCCGGCGGCACGCGACGGTTCGTCGCCACCCTGATGTGCGGCGGCGTCGGCGCGCTCTCGCTGGCCGTCGCCGCGCGGAACCTGCTGTTCGTCGCGGGCCTGTGGCCGTGAGGGACCCGGCCGTGGCTCGGCCGTAACGCGTCTGCCTCGGACCCCGCGACGCGAGCGGATCGGCGGCCTCGGCCGCCGCGACCCCAGCGGTTTTGCGTCGCCGGCGACACCGATCCGTATGCCACGCGAATCCGCTCCGGCCCGCTCTCCGCCGGAGACGCGCCGCGAGGTCGTCACGGAGACGCTCCACGGGGTCGACGTCGACGACCCGTACCGATGGCTCGAAGGCGACGGCGAGGCGGTCGACCAGTGGGTCGACGCCCAGAACGCCCACGTCGACGAGACGCTGGACGACGCGCTCCGGGACCGGCTCCGCCCGCGCTTCGAGGACCTCGTCGAGGTGGCCGACTACGGCCCGATCGCCGTCCGCGAGGGGCGCTACTTCGCGACGGTCCGCGAGCCCGGGGCCGACCACGCCCGCCTCGTCGTCCGCGACGCCCCCGACGGCGACGGCCGCCTCCTCGTCGACCCGAACGCTTGGGCCGCGAACCGCGACGAGGGGCGTCCGCCGCGGTCGATGGCGTGGTACGTCCCGTCGCACGACGGCGAGCGCGTCGCGGTCGGCGTCACCGAGGGCGGCGACGAGAACTACGACGTGCGAGTCCTGTCGGTGCCCGACCCGACTGAATCGCCGGCATCCGAGGGCTCGGGAGGCTACGGTGCGGGCGTCGAGGAGGTCGCGGTCCTCCCCGAGCGCGGCCGCGTCAACGCGGGGGGCCTCGCCTGGACGGCCGACGGCGAGGGGGTCGTCTACGTCGCGACCGGCGGCGCGGCCGACGGCGCGCAGATGGACAAGGAGATCCGCCGGTTCCGGCTCGCGGACGGTCCCGAGGCGGAGGAACTCCTGCTCGAACACGACGACCAGCACGTCTGGCCGCGGGTCACGGTCGACCCCGACTCCGGGCTGCTCGCGGTCGCCTTCTCCGAGATGGTGGGGGGAACCGAGTGGTACGTCCACGTCGACGGCGACCTCCGCCCCGTCCTGACCGACACCGACGCCGAGACGTCGGTCCAGTTCCACGACGGGACGGCGTTCGTCTCGACCGACCACGGCGCGCCCCGGCGGCGGGTGCTCGCCTGCTCGGTCGACCGCTTCCGCGAGGGCGACCTCTCCTTCGAGGAGTGCCGCGAGCTGCTCCCCGGCGGCGAGGGGATCATCCAGTCGGTGGCGCCGACTCCCGAGCGCCTCCTCGTCCACCGCCAGCGCGACGCCCACTCGCGGCTCTCCGTCCACGACCGCGACGGGACGCACCTGCGCGACGTGTCGCTGCCGTCGCACTGCTCCGTCACGTGGGTCTCCGGGAACCGCGACGCGCCCGAGGCGTTCTTCGGGCTCACCGGCTTCGACCGGCCGCCGGCGGTCCGGGCGCTCGACCTCGACGGCGGGGCGGACGCGAAGGCCGAACTGGCGTCGACGGAGGTCGACTCCGTCGACCTCCCCGTCCCTGACGACCTCGTTGTCGAACAGCGGTTCGTCGACTCGACGGACGGCGCCGAGGTGCCGGTGTTCGTCTGCTACCGCGAGGACGCCGCCGTCGACGGCCCGCGCCCGACGCTGCTGTACGGCTACGGCGGCTTCCGGAACAGTATCACCCCGTCGTTCGGCCGGTTCCGGCTGCCGTTCCTCGCGGACGGCGGCGCGTTTGCGGCGGTGTGCGCCCGCGGCGGGTACGAGTACGGCGAGCCGTGGCACGAGGCCGGGATGCTCGCGGAGAAACAGCACACCTTCGACGACTTCGTCGCGGCCGGGGAGGCGCTCTGCGCGTCCGGGCTGACCGACACTGACCACCTGGCGGTCGCCGGCGGGTCGAACGGCGGGCTCTCGGTGGGCGCGGTGGTCACCCAGCGCCCGGACCTGTGGGCCGCCGCGCAGTGTGCGGTCCCCCTGCTGGACATGCTCCGGTTCCACCGCTTCCTGCTCGGGGAGTCGTGGACGACGGAGTACGGCCACCCGGAGGACCCGGAGGCGTTCGAGTACCTCCGCGCGTACTCGCCGTACCACAACGTCGACGCTGACGAGTCGTATCCGCCTGTCTACTTCACCACGGCCGCAAGCGACACGCGCGTCCACCCCTCGCACGCCCGGAAGATGACCGCGCGGCTCCAGAACGAGGCCGACGGCGGGCCCTTCCTCCTCCGGACGAAGTCGGCGACCGGGCACGGCGTGGGGAAGCCGACCTCAATGGTGGTCGACGAGCAGACGGACTCGTGGGCGTTCTGCTACGAGCGGTTGGGCGTGGAGATCAGCGACCGCGACGACGACGCCTGATCTACTCGCCCTCGTAGAGGCGCTCCGCCGTCGTCTCGGGAAGGTCGGCCTCGCGCACCGCCTCCGCGACGCGGTCAACGTCGTACTCCACGCGATACGTCTCGACCGCGTCGGTTCCGTCGGCCGTCGTGTCGAGGACGGCGTAGCCCGCCCGCGGGTCGCCGTCGCGCGGCTGGCCGACGCTGCCCGGATTGCACACGAAGCCGCCGGCCACGTCGCGGCACCCCTGAACGTGGGTGTGGCCGAGGACGATCCCGTCGTACTCGCCCATGTGCCGGTCGAGGTTCGGGAACTCCTCCGGGTAGACGTAGGCGTCCTCGCGCTCGGCGGCGGGGTGCGAGTGGACGAGCAGGTACCGGTCGCCGGCGAACGTCTCCGTCCGCGGGAGGGCGTCGATCCACTCGCGCTGGTCGGCCGACAGCGACGCCTTCGCGTGCTCGAGGCCGGCCTCGGCCATCCGGTTGGCGCTGTACCGGTGCGGGCTCTCGACGGTGCGGTCGTGGTTCCCCCGGACCGTCGCGGCCGCGACCTCGCGCACGCGCTCGACGCACTCGGCCGGCCACGGGTTGTAGCCGACCACGTCGCCCGCGCAGTAGATCCGGTCAACGGCGGGCATGTCGTCGAGGACCGTCTCCAGCGCCGGGAGGTTCGCGTGAACGTCCGAGATGAGGCCGACCTTCATCGGAGATGGGTTCGGCCGGCGAGAGGGAATAGGTTGTGGCGCGACGCGAGGACTTGTACTGGGATCCCGGCGCGTGCCTGCGAGTGGCCGCCGAAGGCGGCCGCGAGGAGCACGCGCGAGGGAGTCGGCCGACCGCAGGGAGGCCGACGAGGCTGGGGAGGCGTGAGGTGCGGTCGCGGTGCGGGGTGGGACTCGAAGGGGCAGTCGCGAGGGCGAAGCACGGCGACGTAAGCACTGAACGAGGGAGCGAACGCAGTGAGCGACCGAGTGAAGCGCGCAACGAGCCGCGCGAGTCCTCGCGACTGGGGCTTCGGCGGTGTTCACCGGCGGTCCGCGTTCAGCTATTTATAAGTGAGCGACTGGATCTTCGGCGGTGTTCCGTCCCGTCACTTACGCCTTCACCTTCTCGCGGAAGCGCTCGCGGACCTTCTCTACCTTCGGCTGCGCGTGCATCGTACAGTAGGCGTCGGCCGGGTTCTTCTCGAAGTAGTCCTGGTGTTTCTCCTCGGCGCGGTAGAACGTCTCCAGCCGCTCGACCTCCGTGACGACCTCCTCGTCGTAGCCGCCCTCCTCGTCGAGCGCGGCCACGTAGTTCTCCGCGATCCGGCGCTGCTCGTCGTCGTGGTAGAGGACGATCGACCGGTACTGGGTGCCCACGTCCGGCCCCTGTCGGTTCAGCTGGGTCGGGTCGTGGACGGTGAAGAAGATCTCGAGGATCTCCTCGTAAGAGAGCGCCTCGGGGTCGTACTCGACCTGAACGACCTCGGCGTGGCCGGTGTTGCCGGTACACACCTCCCGATAGCTCGGGTCCTCGACGTGGCCGCCGGCGTAGCCGGAGGTGACGCGCTCGACGCCGTCGAGTTCCTTGAACGCCGCCTCGACGCACCAGAAGCAGCCGCCGCCGACCGTCGCGGTCTCGGTGTCGGTCATGGACTCGTGTTGGCGTCGGAGACGTATTAATGGCGCGTGGCCGGAAAGCCGAGACTCGACTCGTTCGTTTATTCATAACCGATCGCTGCTAACTCGTCGGGGAACACCTCGAAGCCCCAGTCGGGAGGCGGACGCACGCTCGCTGCGCTCCTCGGTCGCTCACTCTGTTCGCTCCCTGTGGTGCTTGCGTCGCCTGCGCCCGCCTCCCGACTGCCCCTTCGAGCCCCACCCGACCGCACCGCAACCGCACCTCACACCTCCCCAGCCTCGTCGGCCTCCCTGCGGTCGGCCGACTCCCTCGCGCGTGCTGCTCGGCCGCGGTGCGACCTCGCAGGCACGCGCCACCGCAGGTCGATTCATGACCGATCAGTCGACCGCCCCAGTCCGTCCCGAACGCGTTCGCCCGGCAACCCTGCGGTCGAACGGTAGACCTTTGCCGTCGCCCGCTCCACGTCGCGTATGGTCTCGCTGGGACTGGTGGTGGCGCGGTTCAACGACTCCGTCACGGAGCCGATGGCCGAGGCCGCCCGCGAGGCGGCCGCCGACCGCGACGCCGTCGTCGTCGACGAACTGAGCGTGCCGGGCGCGTACGACAGCCCGCTGGCCGCCGACCGGCTGGCGCGCCGAGACGACGTCGACGCCGTCGCGGTCGTCGGCGCCATCGTCACCGGCGACACGGACCACGACCGCGTCATCGCGAACGCGACCGCCGAGAAGCTCACCGACGTGAGCCTCGACCGGGACACGCCGGTCACCTTCGGCGTGAGCGGCCCGGGGATGTCCGGCGCGGAGGCGCGCGAGCGGATCGACAAGGGGGCGGACGCGGCCGCGGCCGCGATCGACCTCGCGACGGAACTCGACTGACGGACACGACGATCACACACGACACATGAGCGACGCATACGACTTCTCGGAGCGGATCGGACGCGTAGAGCCCAGCGCGACGCTGGCGATATCGAACCTGGCGGCGGAGAAGGAGGCCGAGGGCGCGGACATCGTCGACCTCTCGGTCGGCGAGCCCGACTTCGACACCCCGGCGAACGTCGTCGCGGCCGGGAAGGCGGCCCTCGACGCGGGCCACACGGGGTACACCTCCTCGAACGGCGTGCCCGAGCTGAAGGCGGCGATCGCGGAGAAGCTCCGCGGCAACGGGATCGAGGCCGACGCCGACGAGGTGATCGTCACCCCCGGCGGCAAGCAGGCGCTGTACGAGACGTTCCAGACGCTGATCGACGAGGGCGACGAGGTCGTCCTGCTCGACCCGGCGTGGGTCTCCTACGAGGCGATGGCGAAGCTCGCCGGCGCCGACCTCTCGCGCGTCGACCTCGCGCCGCACGGCTTCCAGCTGGAGCCCGCCCTCGACGAGCTCGCCGAGACCGTCTCGGACGACACCGAGCTGCTCGTCGTCAACACCCCGTCGAACCCCACGGGCGCGGTGTTCTCGGAGGCGGCCCTGGAGGGCGTCCGCGACCTCGCCGTGGAGCACGACGTGGCCGTCATCTCGGACGAGATCTACGAGCGCATCGTCTACGACGCCGACCACGTCTCGCTCGCGAGCCTCGACGGGATGGCCGACCGCACGGTGACGATCAACGGCTTCTCGAAGGCGTACTCGATGACCGGCTGGCGGCTCGGCTACCTCCACGCCACCGACGAGTTCGTCGGCGAGGCGGGGAAGCTCCACTCCCACTCCGTCTCCTGTGCCACGAACTTCGTCCAGCGCGCGGGGATCGAGGCCTTGGAGAACACCGAGGCGTCGGTCAAGGAGATGCGCGACGCCTTCGCCGACCGCCGGGACCTCCTCGTGGACCTGTTCGACGAGCACGGCGTCGACGTCGACGTCGGCGACGGCGCGTTCTACATGATGATCCCCGTCGCGGACGACGATCAGGCGTGGTGCGAGGCGGCGATCGAGCAGGCGGCCGTCGCCTGCGTCCCCGGCAGCGCGTTCAACGCCCCCGGCTACGCCCGCATCTCTTACGCCGCGAGCGAGGAGCGACTGCGCGACGCGGTCGACCGCCTCGTCTCGAACGACCTGCTGTAACCCCGCCAGCCCGCCCGCGGACGCCGCGGTCTCACCCGCTCGCCGACCGGACGAACTCGCGGATCGGCCGCGAACGGGGGCTGCGATGCGTTTTTCACCCCGCTCCTCGAAGTTTCAACTTGGTGGTACGATGTACGACAGGATACTGTACCCGACCGACGGGAGCGCCGGATCGGAGGCGGCGGCGGCGCACGTGGGGGCGCTCGCGTCGCAGTTCGGCGCGAGCGTGGACGTGTTACACGTGATCGACACCCGCGAGGGCGGGCTTGGCCTGAGCGGGGCGTTCCTCGACGACGACCCGCAGGCGATGAGCGGGCGGTCGCCCGACGAGGGCTACATCGGACGGCACGGGGGCGGGCCCGACCCCGAGGAGGTCGAGGCCGGACTCACCGACCACGCCGAGGCGCTCATCCAGGCCTCGACCGGCGAGGTCGACCTGACGACCGCGGTCGAGTCGGGGACGCCCCACTCGGTGATACTGCGCTACGCCGACGAGGCCGACGCCGACCTCGTGGTGATGGGGACGCACGGCCGGACCGGCGTCGAGCGGTACCTGCTCGGCAGCGTCGCGGAGAAGGTCGTCCGGCTCTCGGACGTGCCGGTGATGACGGTGCGGGCGGACGAGGACGAGTGAGGCGACGGACCGGACGACCGAAGCGGACGCGGGACGCCGGCGGGCCGATCCGACCGGCGGCCGATGATTTTTCCCGGCTCCGTCGCCCACGCGAACCCATGAGCGACCCGGAGCGAACGGCGATCGACGACGGCGTTCGCGAGGCCCTCCTCGACCGCGTGAACAGCCCCAGCGCGACCGTCGGCGCGAGCGTGCCCGACGAGGTCGAGATAGACGGGAGCGCCGTCGACCTGTCGGCGTTCATCGTCGAGACCCGGAAGGTCGACGCGGTCCCGCCCGCGCTCGACCGGAAGGTGACTGCGGCGCGCGAGTCGCTCAGGGCCGAGCGGGCGCGGCGCGTCGAGCGGCTGGAGAGCGACCCCCTCGGCCGCGAGACCGCCGAGGCGCTCGCCGACGAGGTCGTCGGCATCGACCGCGCGCTCAACGCCTTGGAGGGCATCCGCCGGCCGGGGTTCGCCGACGAGCACCACGCCGACACGCTGGCGGGCCACGAGCGCTGGCTCGCGTTCGTCGATCAGGTCCGGTGATTCCGGGTCCCGCCACGACCCGGCGTCGCCGGCCCCCTTCCGAAACCCTTACTCGCCGCCCGCGTGGTACGTTCGGGTATGAGCGACACCGCAGCGTCGGACGACGGCGAGGCCGCCGTCGACGCCGAGGAGGTCAGACACGTCGCCGATCTCGCGCGGGTGCGGCTCGCCGACGAGGAGGTCGACGAGTTCGCGGCGCAGTTCGGCGACATCTTGGAGTACTTCGCCGCGCTCGACGAGGTCCCGGAGACGGAGCGCGAGGAGGAACTCGTCAACGTGATGCGCCCGGACGAGGTCCGCGAGGGGCTCTCCCAGGAGGAGGCGCTCGCGAACGCCGAGGAGACGGAGGACGGCTTCTTCGTCGGCCCGAAGGTGTCGTAATGGCGGCCGATATCAACGCCTTCGTCACGGAGGCGACGATCGAGGGCGACGCGGACGCCGACGGCCCGCTGGCGGGCAAAACCGTCGCCGTGAAGGACAACATCTCCACCGAAGGGATCCGGACGACCTGCGGCTCGGAGATGCTGGCGGACTACGTCCCGCCCTACTCCGCTACCGTCGTCGACCGCCTGACCGAGGCGGGCGCGACGGTCGTCGGCAAGACGAACATGGACGAGTTCGGGATGGGGACGACGACCGAGACCTCCGCGTTCGGCCCCACTCGGAACCCGGTGGACACCGACCGCGTCCCGGGCGGCTCCTCCGGCGGCTCGGCGGCCGCGGTCGCGGCGGGCGAGGCCGACGTGGCCCTCGGCTCCGACACCGGCGGCTCGGTGCGCTGTCCGGCCGCCTTCTGCGGCGTCGTCGGGATCAAGCCCACCTACGGGCTCGTCTCCCGGTACGGCCTGATCGCGTACGCGAACTCCCTCGAACAGATCGGCCCGATCGCGGACACCGTCGAGGAGGCGGCCGCCGCGCTCGACGTCATCGCGGGCGACGACCCCAACGACGGGACGACCCGCGACCTGCGCGAGGTCGAGGGCGCCGACCCCGACGCGAGCTACGCCGCGGCCGCGGACGGCGACGTGGCGGGCCTGACGGTCGGCGTGCCCACGGAGCTGTTCGAGGGCGCCGACGAGCGCGTCGTCGAGACGGTCGAGGCCGCGATCGACGACCTAGAGGCGCAGGGCGCGGAGACGACCGAGATCTCGCTCCCCTCCGTCGAGCACGCGGTCCAGGCCTACTACGTGATCGCGATGGCGGAGGCCTCCTCGAACCTCGCGCGCTTCGACGGCGTCCGGTACGGCCACCGGAGCGACGCGGACGGCAACTGGAACGAGTCGTTCGCGGAGACCCGCGAGGAGGGGTTCGGCGCGGAGGTCAAACGCCGGATCCTGCTCGGCACGTACGCGCTCTCGGCCGGCTACCACGACAAGTACTACGAGAAGGCGCAGGACGCCCGCGCGTGGGTCCGTCGGGACTTCGAGGACGCCTTCGACGACGTCGACGTGGTCGCGTCGCCGACGATGCCGGTCCTCCCCTTCGAGCTCGGCGAGAGCCTCGACGACCCGCTGCGGATGTACCTCGCGGACGCGAACACGACGCCGGTCAACCTCGCGAACCTCCCCGCGATCTCCGTGCCCGCGGGCGAGGCGGACGGGCTCCCGGTCGGGCTCCAGCTCGTCGGCCCGAAGTTCGGCGAGGAGGCCATCGTCCGCGCCGCGAGCGCGGTCGAGGAGCGATGAGCCTCACCGACGAGGAACGCGACCGGCTCGCCGACGTGGTCCGCCTCCAGCCGACGAAGAACGGCGAGCTCCAGGACGCGTGGGAGATGGAGAGCGGCAGCGAGGTCCACGGCTACCTGGAGACCCACCTGAAGGAGTACTACTACCGCGACGACGACAGCCTGATCCGCGCCACGGCGGAGGCCAACGACCTCGTCGACGTCAAGCCGGGCGTCGAGCCCGACGCGGTCGCTCGCGGCGGCGTGCCGGAGACGATCCGCGTCCCCGAGCTGGCGTCGCGCGTGGTCGACGTGCTCGCCGGGCCCGACGAGCGCTCGCAGTCCGTCGTCGGCGTGCTGAACGCGCTCCGAGAGGCGTACGACGTCGACCCCGAAGTCGACGCGGTGCGGCGCGCGCTCCGCAGCCTCGAACGCAAGAACGTCGTCGAGGTCGTCTACCGCACCGTGCCGACGTTCCGGCTGGCGGTCGACCGCGACGAGATAACCGTCGAAATCGAGTCGTAGGCGTTCCGTCCCCCAGGCGGTCCGGTCGTCGCCGGTCGGCGATACGACTTTGTACCGCGACGGAGACCGTCACGGCGATGGCCGACGACGAGACCCTCCGCGACCGGCTCCGCCGCAACGCGAGCGGCATCGCCGCCACGACGGTCACCGGGACGTGGCTCGCCGCCCTCCTGCTCGGGTTCGACTGGTGGCTCGGGTTCATGCTGTTCGGCTACATCGTGATCGTTCCGGTCGTCTCGATGCTGTTCGACGAGGAGGGCGGAGAGTCCGACTTCGAGGAGTACGAGACCGATCCCCTGTGGGGCAGACACGGCGAGGCGGCGGACAGCGACGACGAGTCCGCCGACACCGCGGACGCCCTCGAACGGCTGCGGACCCGCTACGCGAACGGCGACCTCACCGACGAGCAGTTCGAGCGGAAGCTCGACCGGCTGTTAGAGACCGAGACCCCCGAAGACGCCGCCGAGTGGGCCGAGCGGAACCGGGCCGCCGACCGGGAGCGCGACGTCGAACGCGAGCGGTGATCGGGGCGACGGCGTCGCGGCGGGCGGTGTCGCGGCGGCGAGCCCGGCGCGACCGAACCTCAAGCTTCAATGCGCGCGACCGACTCGACCGCGTATGAGCGACCAGGAACTGCGGAAGGAGGCGCACGACCTCGACGTCACCGTCTGGGTCGGGAAGCACGGCATCGACTCGGTCGTCGACGAGCTGGCCGACCAGCTGGACGACCGGAAGCTGGTGAAGGTGAAGTTCCTCCGCGCGGCCCGCGGGGGTACCACGACCGACGAGCTCGCCGAGGAGCTCGCCGACGCGGTCGGCGCCGACCTGATCGAGACGCGCGGGAACACGGCAGTGCTCCACTGACGAGCGCCGCCGCGGGGCCCTCCGGCGTCGTCGCGGTCGCGGGGACGCTCCGACCGTACCTCGGACCGGTGACGGAACTCGTCGTCGACGCCGCCATCTTCCTCGTCGCCGTCGCGACGTACCTGCTCTAGGAGGCGGCCGTCACCCCCCGTGAAGCGGGTCTTCGACAGGCGGGGGCTCGACGAGCACGCCAAGCGCCCGCTCCAGAAGATCCTGGCGTTCCTCGTGTTGTTCGCCGGCGTCACGCTCGCGATCGGCTTCGCGCTCCGGGACGTGATCAAGAACGTCGTCGCTGGCGTGTTCAGCTACACCGACAAGCCGTTCCGCATCGGCGACCGGACCGAGCGGAACGGCAACTCGGGCGTCGTCGAGGACATCTCCTTCCGCGTCGCCCGCGTCCGCACGTTCGACAACGAGCTGCTCACGGTGCCGAACCACGCCCTGACGAGCGACGTGGTGAAGAACCCGGTCGCGAAGAAGGCGCTCCGCCTGAAGTGCGTCTTCGGGATCGCCCACGAGGACGACGTCGAGAAGGCGACCGACATCATCGTCGAGGAGGCCGAGGAGAGCGGCGCCATCCTCGAAGACCCGGCGCCGTCGGTCCGGCTCACCGAGCTGGCCGACTCCTACGTCGGGCTCCAGTCGCGGATCTGGATCGACGACTCCTCGCGGGCGGACTTCGTCAAGGCGCGCGCCGACTACGTGAAGGTCGTCAAGGCGCGCTCCGACGAGGAGGGGATCTCGATCCCCTTCCCGCAGCGGACCGTCTCTGGGCGCAACGAGTGGACGGACCCCGCGTCGTTCGGCGGGGACGACTGACGAAGCGGCCGCGCCCGGCGGGGCCGATAGTAACGAACTTGAGGGTCCGGTAACTGGGTGTGCCCATGTACGTGGTCGTCATCGGGGCCGGCGAGGTCGGGACGAGCATCGCCGCGAGTCTCGCGTCGGACCACGAGGTGGTCGTCGTGGATGTCGACCCGGACCGCGCGGAACAGCTCAAGTACGAACTCGACGTCCTCACCATCGCGGGCGACGGCACGTCCTCGGAGATCCAGTCGACCGCCGAGGTCCACCGCGCGGACATGGTCATCGCCTGTACCGACGACGACCAGACGAACCTCGTCGCCTGCGGCACCGCCAAGACGCTCGGGGACGGGTTCACGATCGCCCGCGTCAAGAGCACCGACTTCCTCCGCACGTGGGAGGGCAGCGAGGGGGCGTTCGGCGTCGACTTCATGGTGTGTACGGACCTGCTGACCGCGGAGAACATCGTCCGCGTCATCGGGCTCCCGGCGGCCGTCGACGTCGACCCGTTCGCCGGCGGCCTCGTCCAGATGGCCGAGTTCGAAATCGCCGAGGGGAGCCCCGTCGCCGGACAGACCGTCTCGGAGGCGGACCGCTTCGAGTCGCTCACGTTCGTCGGCCTGTTCCGGAACGGCGACATGGTCATCCCCCGCGGGGACACCGACATCGCCGTCGGCGACCGCGCGGTGGTGATCGGGAGCCCCGAGAGCGTCCAGTCGTTCGCGACCGACGTGGCGCCGGAGGCGACGCCCGACCGCGCCGACGAGATCGTGGTCGTCGGCGGCAGCGAGATCGGCTACCAGACCGCCCGGCTCTTGGAGGAGCGCGACTTCAGCCCGCGGCTGATAGAGCAGGACCCCGACCGCGCGCGGTGGCTCGCGGAGAACCTCCCGGAAACCGTCGTCATGGAGCACGACGCGACGGACACGGAGTTCCTCACCCGCGAGCACGTCGACGAGGCCGACATCGTCGTCACGGCGCTCCGCTCGGACGAGAAGAACCTGCTCATCTCCGTGCTCGCCAAGCGCCTCGGCGTCGACCGCGTGATCGCCGTCGTCGACAGCCCCGATTACGTCACCGTCTTCGAGGAGATCGGCATCGACATCGCCGTCAACCCCCGCACGGTGACCGCCGAGGAGATCACGCGGTTCACCTACGAGAGCGTCGCGGAGAACATCGCCGTGCTGGAGAACGACCAGGCGGAGGTCCTCGAACTCGAACTCACCGAGGGGTGCGGGCTCGTCGGCCGGCCGATCTCGGAGATCGTCGCCGACAGCGACGCGCGGTTCGTCATCGGCGCGATCACCCGGGACCGCCGGCTGGTCACGCCCCGCGGTGACACGGTGCTTCAGGCCGGCGACCACGTCATCCTCCTCGTGGAGGCCGACTCCGTAAGCGACATCGCCTCGATGGCCTGAGTCCCGTGAGCACCAGCATCCGCGTCGGGTGGCGGGCCAGCGTGGGACTCACCGGCGACGTCCTCGCCGCCCTCCCCGTCCCGCTCGCGTTCCCCCTCCTCATCGCGTTCTACTACGGCGAGTCGCCCGTCCCGTTCCTCGCGGCGATCGCGGTCTCGCTCGCGCTCGGCGCGGCGTTCCGGTCGACGCGGGACCCGGCGGCGGACCTCGGGCCGCGGGAGGCGTTCCTCGCGGTGGCGCTGATCTGGTTCCTCGTCGCCGCGGTCGGCGCGATCCCATTCGTCGTGGCCGGGGTCGGCACGGTCGCGCACCCGGTCAACGCCATGTTCGAGTCGATGAGCGGGCTGACGACGACGGGCGCGACCGTGCTGCGCGACTTCTCACTCCACTCGCGGTCCGTCATGATGTGGCGGCAGGTGATCCAGTGGCTCGGGGGGCTCGGCATCCTCATCCTCGCGACCGCGGTGCTCTCGGAGATCGGCGTCGGCGGGGCCCAGCTGATGGAGTCGGAGTCACAGACCCAGGACGTCAACAAGCTCACGCCGAAGATCTCTCGGACGGCGCAGCTGATCTGGGGGATCTACTTCGGGCTCACGGGGCTGGCGATCGTCGTCTACTTCCTGCTCGGCCTCGCCGTCGATCCGCAGATGGACCTGTACAACGCCGTCGCGCACGCGTTCACCTCGGTCGCGACGGCCGGCTTCTCGCCGGAGCCGCTCTCGGTCGGGGCGTTTCACCCGCTGATCCAGTGGGCGGTGGTCCCGTTCATGGTGATCGGCTCGACAAGCTTCGTCCTCATCTACTTCGCAATCAACGGCGAGCCGATGCGCCTCCTCCGCAACGAGGAGTTCCACTTCTACATCGGCGCGATGGGCACGCTCGCGTCGATCGTCGCCGTGGGTCTGTTCCTCGATCCTGGCACCACGTTCGGCGCCGAGGCGACGATACGCCACGCCGTCTTCAACGTCGCCTCCATCGTGACGACGACGGGGTACGCCAGCACCGACTACGTGCAGTGGGCGCCCGCGGCGAAGCACATGCTGTTCATGGGGATGTTCATCGGCGGCATGGTCGGATCGACGACGTGTTCGATCAAGTCGCTGCGATGGCTGGTGGCGCTGAAGTCGTTCCGGCGGAACCTCTACACCGCGATCCATCCCGAGTCCGTCCGGCCGGTCCGGATCTCGGGGAAGGCGATCGACGAGGCCGCGATCCGCGACATCTACGCGTACCTCCTCCTCAGTATCGTGCTGTTCTTCCTGCTCGCCGTGGTCATCGTCGTCGACGCCGAGCGAGGAAACGTCCGAGTCACCGAGTTCGAGGCGCTCGGCGCCGCGGCGACGACGTTCCTCAACATCGGGCCGGCGTTCGGCGACGCGGGGCCGTACGGCACCTTCGCGACGTTCCCGCTGAGCACGCGGGCCGTGATGGTCGTGCTGATGTGGATCGGCCGGATCGAGATCATCCCCGTCCTCGTGCTGTTCACGAAGGCGTTCTGGACCTCCTGACCGGCGCTGACCCGCTGCGGTCCGCCGTTCGCCGCCCGCGGCGGGTCCGCCCATCGACGGCTTCTTGTCGCGCCGGCCTGCTACGACGGGTATCGGAACCCCCGAGGAACACTCGTGACACGGACCATCGACGCGCGGGCGACGCTCAGCTACACCGGGAGCATCGTGAAGCTCCTCTCGGCGTCCATGGCCGTCCCCCTCGTCGTCGCGCTGATCTACGGCGAGGACGCGCTCGCGTTCGCGGCGTCGATGACGGTCGCTGTCGCGGTCGGGGCCGGGCTCGAACGGCTCGACGACGAGCCGGAGCTCGGCCCCCGGGACGCGCTGGCGGTCGTCTCGCTCGCGTGGCTCACTGCCGCGGTCGTCGGCGCGATCCCGTACGTGATCGCCGGCTACGGGACCCACTCCGCGCTCGCGCACCCCGTGAACGCGCTATTCGAGTCGATGAGCGGCTTCACGACGACGGGCGCGACCGCGACGGCGGAGATCAGCTTCGAGCGGCACTCCCACGCGGTGCTGATGTGGCGGCAGCTCACACAGTGGCTCGGCGGGATGGGGATCATCGTGCTGATGATCGCGATCCTGCCGCAGCTGGCGGTCAACGGCGCCCAGCTGATGGAGTCGGAGGCGCCGGGGCCGGGGCTCCAGAAGCTCACCCCCCGGATCGTCGAGACGGCCCGCGCGCTCTGGCTCATCTACCTCGCGTTCACCGTGGCGCTGATCGCGATACTGGCGCTGCTCGGTCGCACCGGGTACGCGCCGGAGATGGACCTGTACAACGCATTCGCCCACGGGTTCTCCACGCTCCCGACCGGCGGGTTCTCGCCGGAGGCGGAGAGCATCGGCGCGTTCTCGCCGGTGGTGCAGTGGGCGTTCGTCCCGTTCATGGTGATCGCCGGGGTGAACTTCGCGCTGTTCTGGTACGTGCTCAGGGACGACCCGCGGGAGATGTTCGAGAACACGGAGTTCCGGATCTACCTCGGGCTGGTGACCGCGTTCGCGGCCGTGCTCGCGGTCGGGCTGTTCTACGGCGGCGCGCCGGCCACCGACATCGGCGGCGTCACGGAGGGTGTCCCGGAGAACGCGCTCCGGCAGGGGGTGTTCCAGGTCGCGTCGCTGATGAACTCGACCGGCTTCGCGACCGCGGACTTCGCGGAGTGGGACACCCAGACCCAGTTCCTCCTGCTGTTCGCGATGTTCATCGGCGGCTCCGCCGGGTCGACCGGCGGCGGGATCAAGGTGATCCGCTGGCTCATCCTGCTGAAGACGCTCCGTCGCGAGCTGTACACGACGGCGAACCCGGACGTGGTCCGGCCGGTCCGGCTCGGCGGCGAGGTCGTCGACGAGGACGTGATCCGCGGGATCCTCGTGTTCACCCTGCTGTACTTCCTCGTGTTCGCGCTCTCGGCCGTCTTCATCGAGCTCGACACGGCGCGGATCGGCGAGCGGCTCACCGGCACGGAGGCGCTCGCGGCGTCGCTCGCGACGATCGGCAACATCGGGCCGGGGCTCGGCCCGCTCGGTCCGTTCGGGAGCTACGAGTTCCTGCCGAACACGACGAAGCTGCTGATGATCGGGCTGATGTGGATCGGGCGGCTGGAGATCGTCCCCGTGCTCGCGCTGTTCGTCGCCGGCGTCGACGAGCAGTAGACTCTCGGGGCGTCCGGGTGGACCGCGCGGTGTGTAGCCGGCGTACCTCGTGAACCGCGCTGCGGTCCCCGGCGCGCCTCCATGGGTGCGCGGTGCGTCACCGGCGAGCCGCACGACGCGACGCCCGAGGACGCGAGGTCACCTTCTTAAGCGCCGCCGGCCGTACTACCTCGCATGGACGGACCCGACGACACCGGCGGCCAGGACCTGCTCGGGCACGTGCTCCTCCCGGTCGCGAACGAGGAGGACGCGCTGCGAACGGCGCGGGCGCTCGACCCCTACGACCCCGCGCGGGTGACGGCGCTTCACGTCGTCGAGAAGGGGGACGGCGTCCCGGACAAGACCCCCGTCGAGCAGTCGGAGGAGCTCGCGGCCGAGTCGTACGCGGCGGTCAGAACGGTGTTCCCCGACGCCGCCGAGCACACGGCCTACGCCCGGGACGTGGTCGAGGCGATCTTCGACGCCGCGGACGAGGTGGACGCGAGCGCGATCGCCTACCAGCCGCGCGGGGGGAACCGCTTGGTCCAGCTCCTCTCCGGGGACCTGTCGGCCGAGATCGCGACCGACGCGCCGGTGCCCGTGATCGCGCTCCCCCGCGCCGACGCGGACGAATGAGCCGCCGTCGCGCCCGCGAGAGCGGGTCGTCGGCGCGCTGACGCGGTGGATCGACCGATGCCGCACAGCGACGACCGGCCGACGGGGAGCGGCGACGACCGCCCCGTCGTCATGGTCGCCCTCTCGAACCCGCGCACCGAGGCGGCGCTCGTCGCGCTCGCCGGCGCCGTGGCCGACCGCCGGGACGCCCGCCTCCTCGCGGTCCACGTCGTCACCGTCCCCGACCAGACCTCGCTGGAGAACGCGGCCGCGAACCGGGAGCGGCTCGACCGGTCCTCCGCCGAGCTGCTCTCGGCGGCCGTCGCCGACGCGGCGCCGTTCGACGCGCCGGTCGAGACGAAGACGATCCTCTCGCACCGCGGGATCGAGGAGGTGTTCGACGCCGCGCGGGCGACCGGCGCCGACGCCGTAGTGATGGGCTACGGCGGGGCGCGGTTGGCGGGCGGGCGCGTCGAGGGCTCGCTGGACGAGCTGGCCCGCGACCTCCCCTGCGACTTCCTCGTCTTCGACGGGCGGCGACTCGACCCCGCCGACGTGCTCGTGCCGACCGCCGGCGGCCCGTCGTCGGACCTCTCCGCCGAGGTCGCGCTCGCGCTCCGGGCGGCGGTCGGCGCCGAGGTCTCGCTGTTACACGTCGTCGAGGAGGGCGACGAGGCGGCGGGCCGCGAGTTCCTCGCCGGCTGGGCCGAGGGGCACGGCCTCGGGGACGCCGACCTGCGCGTCGAGACCGGCGACGTGGAGGCGGCGATCGGCCGCGTCGGCGAGAGGTACGACCTCGTGATCGTCGGCGCCACGGAGCGCGGCCTCCTCTCCCGGATCGTCCGCGGGTCGCTCGCGTTCGCGGCCGTCGAGGCCCTCGAGGTGCCGGTGCTGCTCGCGGAGCGTCCCACGCCGCGGTCGCTCCGCGACCGGCTGTTCGGGGGTCGCTGAGCGCGGTGAGGCAGTCGTCTCCGGGGTCGCTCGCGCCGCCGGCCCTCCAAAATATAATGAATATTTATACCCGACCGGCGGGTAACGGGCGGTATGTACGACGACGAGGAGCTCTCCGCGATCCGCGAGGCGAAGGAGTCGTGGGAGGCGGCAACGCTCGACCCCACCCTCGACCGCCACGGGGAGCGGAAGTCGCGGTTCGCGACCGTCTCGAACCGCGAGGTCGACCGCCTGTACACCCCAGAGGACGTCGCCGACCTCGACTACGACGAGGACCTCGGGTTCCCGGGCGAGGAGCCGTACACCCGCGGGGTCTACCCGACGATGTACCGCGGCCGCACGTGGACGATGCGCCAGTTCGCGGGGTTCGGCACCGCCGAGGAGACGAACGAGCGGTTCCGCTACCTGATCGACGAGGGGCAGACCGGCCTCTCGACCGCGTTCGACATGCCCTCGCTGATGGGGATCGACTCGGACGACAAGATGTCGCTCGGCGAGGTCGGCAAGGAGGGCGTCGCGGTCGACACGCTCCGCGACATGGAGGTGCTGTTCGACGGCATCGACCTCGCGGAGGTGTCGACCTCGTTCACGATCAACCCGAGCGCGCCGGTGATCTACGCGATGTACGTCGCGCTCGCCGACCGCCGCGGCGTCCCGCGCGAGGAGCTCCGCGGGACCCTCCAGAACGACATGCTCAAGGAGTTCATCGCGCAGAAGGAGTGGGTGATCCCGCCGGAGCCCTCCCTCGACCTGGTGACCGACACCATCGAGTTCGCGGTCGCGGAGACGTCCAAGTTCAAGCCCATCTCCGTGTCGGGCTACCACATCCGCGAGGCGGGGTCGACGGCGGTCCAGGAGCTGGCGTTCACGCTCGCCGACGGGTTCGCGTACGTCGAGGCGTGCCTCGACCGCGGGCTCGACGTCGACCAGTTCGCCCCGCAGCTCTCCTTCTTCTTCAATTCGCACAACTCGCTGTTCGAGGAGGTCGCGAAGTTCCGCGCCGCGCGCCGCATCTACGCGACCGTGATGGACGAGTGGTACGGCGCGGAGGCGGACGCCTCGAAGCAGCTGAAGTTCCACACCCAGACCGCGGGGCAGTCGCTGACGGCCCAGCAGCCGCTGAACAACGTCGCGCGCGTCACGATTCAGGCGCTGGCGGGCGTGCTGGGCGGCACCCAGAGCCTCCACACCAACTCCTTCGACGAGGCGCTCGCGCTCCCCTCCGAGCAGGCGGTCCGCGTCGCGCTCCGGACCCAGCAGATCATCGCCGAGGAGTCCGGCGCGGCCGACATCGTCGACCCGCTCGGCGGCTCCTTCGCGGTCGAGAGCCTCACCGACGAGACGGAAGCTGAGGCGATGGCTTACATCGAGGAGATCCGGGAGATGGGCGACGGCTCCGTGCGCGACGGCGTCCTCCGCGGCATCGATCAGGGGTACTTCCACCGCGAGATCCAGGAGTCGGCCTACGAGTACCAGGAGCGCGTCGACGACGGCGAGGAGACGGTCGTCGGCGTCAACGCCTACGAGATCGACGAGGACACTCGCCCGGACCTGCTGAAGGTCGACGAGACGACCCGCGAGCGGCAGCTCGACCGGCTGGAGTCGGTGAAGGCCGAGCGCGACGACGACGCGGTCGCGGCCTCGCTCGACGACCTCCGCGACGCGGTCGCGGCCGGCGAGAACGTCATGCCCGAGATCGTCACGGCCGTCAAGGCGTACGCGACGATGGGCGAGATCATGGAGGTGTTCGAGGCGGAACACGGCGCGTACCGCGAGCGGATCGGCGTCGCCTGACGGCGGAACTGGAGAACGAAACCGGACGGGTCGGTCGGCCGCGCGGCTCCGCGAACTGCGAACTACGCCGTCTCGACCGGACGCGCGGACTCCGCGCACCACGCGTTCCCTCGGCGCCCCGCCCGTCGGAGGTCGAGCTCGACGACCGAGCCGGCGTCGAGCGACGACAGCTCGGCCTCCACGTCGGGGTCGTCGTACTCGACGACGTACAGCGTCCCGTTGCGCGGGTATTCACGGAGCGTGATCGCCCCGTGGTCGTTACACGCTCTGACGACCGTGTACTTCCCAGTCCGATTCATCACGCGCGGCGTTTCGGTTTCCAGAAACTTAGTTGTGCCATCCGTTCGGCGCGGCGGGGGCGAGCGAGGCCGGCGAGCGGGCGAGTAGCAGCGGCCCGGCGGCGTCGACCGCGAACGGTCCATTTTAATCGATCCGTCGCCTCCCTCGGGTATGACGGAGACGGCGGTCCCCGAGGACCACCCGCGGTACGCGTCGCTCGTGACGCGCCACCGGATCGAGGCGGGCGTCGAGAAGGGGATCACCTCGAAGCAGGGGCTGATCGCGCAGGGGCGCGGCGAGGCGTTCGACTACCTCCTCGGCGAGCGCACGCTGCCGAGCGCCGACGCCGCCGCGCGCGCCGCGGCCGCGACGCTCCTGCTCGCCGAGCGCCCCGTGATCTCGGTGAACGGCAACGTCGCCGCCCTCGCGCCGAGCGAGACGGTCGACCTGGCCGCGGCGGTCGCCGCCGACCTCGAGGTGAACCTGTTCAACCACACCGACGAGCGGGTCCGGCGGATCGCCGACCACCTGCGCCAGCACGGCGCCGACGAGGTGAAGGGACTCGCCGGCGACGGCGAGATCCCCGGGCTCGACCACGCGCGCGGCGTCGTCGACGCCGACGGGATCGAGGCGGCCGACGTCGTCGTGGTCCCCTTAGAGGACGGCGACCGCGCCGCCGCGCTCGACGCGATGGGGAAGACGGAGATCGTGATCGACCTCAACCCCGGAAGCCGCTCGCCGCGCACGGCCGACGTGCCGATAATCGACAACCTGATTCGGGCCGTGCCGAACGTCGCGGCACACGCGCGCGACCTCGCGGACGCGACGCCCGAGGCGCTCCGCGGGATCGTCGACGAGTTCGACGCCGCCGCCGCGCTCGACGCGGCGGAGGCGGCGATCCGCGAGGGGTCGTTCGCGGACGCGGACGGCTCGTAGGCGGCGCGTTCCTCCCGCCGGAAAGCAAAAGCCTCCGCCCCCCGTACGCTCCCATATGGAACTCGACGAGACGGACCGGGCGATCCTGCGAATCCTCCAGGAGGACGCGCGGACCCCGTTCTCGGAGGTCGCGCGGCGGATCGACATGTCGAGCGCGACCGTCCACGACCGGGTCAGCCGCCTCGAGGAGGCGGGCGTCATCCGCGGGTACCACGCCGACATCGACCCGAAGGCGGTCGGGTACGGCGTCGGCGCGTTCGTCGGCCTGCGCGTCGAGCAGGGCCGCGAGGAGGACGCGCTCGAACGCCTCCGCGGTATCGACGGCGTCCGCGAGATCCACCTCACCACCGGCGAGTGGGACGTCATCCTCCGGGTCGTCGCGGCCGACACCGACCGGCTCCGGGAGCTGATGTTCGAGCGGATCGCGGAGACCGAGGGGTTCTCGCGCTCGCAGACGATGGTCATCCTCGGCACCGACTACGAGCGGGCCGGGCCGCCGCTGTAGGCCGGCGCGGCGGGGCGCCCCGCGGCCCGACCGATCGACCGCGTCGCGCGCGACCGGAACCCTCAACTCGGGACCTCCCCGAACGGTGACCATGAGCACAGGCCTCGCGGACGGGTTCGACCCGTCGCCGGAGCGCGCGTGGGCGGCGGTCGTCGGCGGCGTCACGGCGCTGTTGGCGGTCGGATCCGTCGTCTTCCCCCGCGTCGTCTACGACCGGTTCCTCTGGCGCTACTTCTGGGGGCCGGTGGTCGCGGACGGCGAGGGCGCGCAGTGCGCGGTCCGCGACGCCGGCGGCACGGAACTGCTCGACAGCAGCGCGGCGTGCGAGGTGGCGCGGAGCGCCGGCGAAGTCGTCGCGGCGCCGGGGTACACGACCTTCTCGACGGTGAGTTACGTGGTGATCCTGCTGGCGATGCTGATCGGCGTCGTCTTCCTCCTCCGCCGGCTCGACATCGCGACGGAGCTCCGGTTCTTCTACGCGCTGTTCCCGTTCATGCTGTTCGGCGGGGCGATGCGGACGGTCGAGGACGCGGGCGTCGCCGCGACCGCCGCCGGCGTCGACCCGCTGATCGCGTTCCCGGCGAGTGCGGTGCTGATCAGCCCGTTCATCTACTTCACGGTGTTCCTGTTCACCCTCGCGTGCGTGCTGACGGCGTACGGCCTCGAACGCCGCGGCGTCGTCGACGACTACGCGCGGCCGCTGTTCGCGCTGGGGACCGCGGGGCTCGCGCTCGCGGTCGGCTACCTCGCGTACCTGGCGGCCACGACCGGCTACGTCACCTTCTACCCGCAGGTGCTCGTCCCCACGCTCGTCATCGCGACCGCAGCGACCGCGGTCACGTGGGCGCTGGCGACGCGCCGGATCGCGACGATCCGCCAGGGCACCGGCGCCGCGGGGATCGTGATCATCTGGGGACACGCGATCGACGGCGTCGCGAACGTGATCGGGCTCAACTGGATGCCCGCGCTGACCGGCACCGCGAACCTCGTCCCGAAGCACGTCGTCAACGCGCTGATCGTCGACTGGACCGGGCGGCTGCTGCCGGAGTCGATCGTCTCCGTCACCGGCGACGCGTGGCCGTTCCTGCTCGTGAAGCTCGCGGCCGCGACGTTCGTCGTCTGGGTGTTCAACGGCGAGATGTACGAGGAGTCGCCGCGCTACACGCTGCTGCTGCTCATCACGGTGTTGGCCGTGGGGCTCGGGCCCGGCACGCGGGACATGCTGCGCGCGACGTTCGGTGTTTGAGGACCGGAAGAAATTCGTGTGTTCTAGCGGAATGACGACGCATGCCCTCCAAGATCGTCGATCATTCGGCTCGGACGCTCGCGGTCCAGACCGGCTTCTGGATCTTCGTCCCTGCTGCGGTCGCGAGCGCCGTCGGATACGGGAACTCCGTCACGTCGGCCGGTATCGGCATCGGTGGCGCGACTCTGATTAGCGCGGTCGTCTTGGAACTCGCCGAGCGGTAGGCACGCAGCGATTACGGGTTGACCGAGACGGGCCACACGTGGCGGATTTCGGCGGTGCGCGCGCTCCGGTCACTTCATCTCTTGTCGGATGTGCTTATCGACCTGTCTGAAGAGGAGGAGCGCCGTGATCAGTCCGGTTGACGCCGTGCTGACGACCCCGGAGAGTCCGCCGGTGCCGAGAACCGCTAGTAGAACGACTCCGACGAGCGCACTCTGTACGAACCAGATCACGCCCCGGACGTACCAGTCCACGTACCCGTGGAACCAGGTGGGACTCGTGGAGGGCATAGATAATAATGAAAATATGTCTGTGTAAATAATTTTCTCTACACCGTACGATTCGTGAATTCAGCAGTCGATCGCGACGGGGCGCGACCAGCTCTTCCGTCGTGGATCTCAACGGCGGCATTACCGTGATACCCCAGCCACTCAGCTATACACGGCGGTGCGTGGGACGACGGGCGACCGTCCCTGTAGCCCCGGAAGCTCGGCCTAATGCTGATTCCATTTATATACTAGCGGTCGCCACAAACGCCGCCGAAGCCCCAGTCGCGAGGCTGTACGACTCGGCTTATGAACCGCTGACTGACGTGAACACCACCGAAGCCCCAGTCGCGAGGCGGGCGCACGCTCGTTGCGCTCCTCCGTCGCTCGTTACACTCGCTCCTTGCGGTGCTTACATCGCCTGCGCCCGCCTCGCGACTGCCCCTTCGAGTCCCGCCCGACCGCACCCGCACAGCGCCTCGCGCCTCCCCAGCCTCGTCGGCCTCCCTACGGTCGGCCGACTCCCTCGCGCGTGCTGACTCGCGGCCGCCGGTGGCGGTCGCTCGCAGGCACGCGCCACCAAATCCCTTTATAAATGATTTTCTGGGGAACGCACTGGGGCCGGTTACCCGACCCCGCTCCGCAACGGCATCATATAAGCCGTCGGGGGCGGAACGGACTCGGTAATGCTGGACGGGGTCAACGTCGCGCTCGGCGTCTCGGGGAGCATCGCGGCGGTGAAGGTCGTCGAACTCGCGCACGAACTGCGCCGACAGGGCGCGAGCGTCCGCGCCGTCATGTCCCCGGCGGCGACGGACATCGTCCACCCGTGGGCGGTCGACTTCGCCACCGACGAGCCGGTCGTCACCGAGATCACTGGCGACGTGGAACACGTCGAGCTCTGCGGCCGCGAGGGGTGGGCCGACGTGCTGCTGCTCGCGCCCGCGACCGCCAACACCGCGGGGAAGGTCGCGGCCGCGGTCGACGACACGCCCGTGACGACCTGCGCGACGACCGCCCTGGGCGCCGACGTGCCGGTCGTGATGGCGCCCGCGATGCACGAGCCGATGTACGACCACCCCGGGGTGTTGGACGCCCTGGACCGCTTGGAGTCGTGGGGCGTCCGCTTCGCCGATCCCCGGATCGAGGAGGGGAAGGCGAAGATCGCGGCCGAGGGCGACATCGTCACCGAGGTCGCGCGGGCGACGACGCCGCAGACGCTCGCCGGGACGCACGTCGTCGTCACCGCGGGCGCGACGAAGGAGCGGATCGACCCGATCCGCATCCTGACGAACCGCGCGTCCGGGAAGACCGGCCGGGCGGTCGCGCGGGCGCTGTACGTCCGCGGCGCGCGGGTGACGCTCGTCCAGGACGGGCCCGAGGTCCCGTACGCCGACGTGGTCGCGGTCGAGACTGCGGACGAGATGATGGCCGCCTGCCGGCGGACGGCGGCGACCGCGGACGCGCTGGTCTCCGCGGCCGCCATCTCCGACTTCACCGCCGACGCGGTCGGCGAGAAGATCCGGTCCGGGTCGCCGCTGTCGCTGGACCTAGAGCCCACCCCGAAGCTCATCGACTCGGTGCGCGAGGCGTACCCGGACCTCCCCATCGTCGGGTTCAAGGCCGAGACGTCGGGCGACGACGCGGCGATGGTCGCGGAGGCCGAGCGCATCCGGGACCGCGTCGGGCTGGCGTTCGTCGTCGCGAACGACGCGAGCGTGATGGGCGACGACGAGACGCGCGTCCTGCTGGTCGGCGAAGCGGGCACCGAGCCCGCGGAGGCGGCGGGGTCGAAGGACGCGGTCGCCGGGCGCATCGCCGACCGGCTCGCGGCGACGCTCGACGCGTCGGCGTGAGCGGCGGCCGGCCCGGTTGCTCGCGTGAGCGCTCGCGACGCCCTCGCGCGGGCCGCGGGCCGTGCGGACCGGATCGCCCGCCTCCGGCAGGGTCACCGCGGATACAAACTGTTTTGGGGCGGTAGGGTAACCACACGGATAGAGTAACCCATGTGTAACGAGACGGTCACGCACGGCTCCGTGGGAGGTGTGGTGGGTGGCTGACGGCGACCCTCCGACCGGCCAGGTCACCGACGACGACGCGCCGACGGCCGACGCCACGGCCGCGGCGGCGGAGTCGGCGTCGGCCGGCGCGGTCATCGTTCCGGTCGAGCCGAGTTCCACGCTCCGCTCGACGGTCGCTCACGTCGCGGAGGCGGCCGCGGCCGACGGCGCCTCGGCGGTCCACTTCGTCGAGCTCGCCTCGTGGCGGAACGGCGACCCGGAGAGCGACGAGCGCGCCGCCGCGGCCGAGCGCGTGCTCGAACGGGTCACGTCGTGGGCGACCGCCGACCTCGACGACTCGGAGGCGGAAGCCGCCTCGGAGGTCGAAGTCGTCTCGGCGGTGCTCGGCGACGACGACTACCTGTTCGGCGCCGACGACTACGTCCGGGTCCTCGCGGAGTACGCCGAGGCCAACGGGGCCGACCGCGTCGTCTTGGACCCCGAGTACACACCGGTCGGGAACACGACGCTGCTCCAGCCGCTGGAGTTCGCGCTCTCGAACACCCCGCTGTCGGTCGAGACAGCCCCCGTCGACCGGCCGACGCGCCGCGAGCGGTTCCGGACCGAGGCCACGACCGGGCGGTTCGTGGCGCTGTTCGGCCTGTCGCTGGCGTTTTACCTCCTCCTCGGAGACCCGACCTACTGGTTCGACTTAGTGACCGGCCTCGCCACCGCCGCGGTCGTCTCGATCACCCTCTCGCGGGTGAGCCTCGACTCGAACCCGGCGATCCCGCGGACCCCGATGCGGATCGTCCGGGGGCTGATATACGTCCCCGTGCTGCTGTTCGAAATCGTGAAGGCGAACCTCGTCGTCGCCTGGGTCATCCTCGACCCGCGCCTCCCGATCGACCCGACGCTCAACCGGATGCGCGTGATCGTCGGGAGCGGGCTCCCGCTGATGACGCTCGCGAACTCGATCACGCTGACGCCCGGGACGCTCACCGTCCGGGCCCGCGACAGCGACCTCTACGTCCACTCGCTCCTCCCGTGGGCCCGCGAGGGGCTGTTCGACGGCTCCCTCGAACGGTGGACGCGGTTCGTCTACTACGGGCGCCGGTCGGCGCGGCTCCCGACGCCGCGCGAGCGCGACGACGTGGCGATCCTCCAGGGCGACGAGGCGACCGAGGAACTGCCTATCGCCGCCGCGGACGGCGGCGCGGTCGAGGCGACCGAGGCGAGCGGTGAGGCCGAGTCGCCGGCCGACGCGACCGACGCCGACGGGGTGATCGACCGATGAGCCTCGTCGACGCGCCGCTCGCGGCCGGCTACACGCTCGGCGACTTCCTGCTCGTCGCGGCCGCCGGCTTCGCCGTCCTCGCGGTCGGCATGCTCTACCGCGCGGTCGTCGGGCCGACGATGCAAGACCGGGTGCTGGCGGTGAACGTCCTCGGGACGAACACCGTCGTCATCCTCGCCATCCTCGGCGCGGCGCTCGGCGAGCCGACGTTCCTCGACATCGCCTTAGTGTACGCGCTGCTCAACTTCCTGATGGCCATCGCCATCTCGAAGTTCACCGTCGAGCGGGGTGGTGTGCTGTGACCGCCGCGACGCTGGAGACGGCCCGCGTCTGGCTGATCGTGGCCCTCACCCTGTTCGGGCTGTTCTTCTCGTTCGTCTCGATGGTGGGCGTGCTCCGGCTGCCGGACGTCTACTCGCGGGCGCACACCGCTTCGCAGGCCGACACGCTGGGCGCGGGCTTCGGGCTCGCGGCCGTCGCGCTCACCGTCGGGCTGGCTGGGGCCGGCTTCAAGTCGGTGCTCCTGCTGTTCTTCATCTTCGTGACGAACCCGACCGCGGCCCACGCCATCGCCCGGGCCGCCTTCGAGGAGGGAATCGTGCCGTGGGTCGAGGGGGACGACCGCCGATGACGGGGGCGCTCGCGGCGGCCGGCCCCCTCGGCGCGCCCGTCGTCGCGCAGGTCACCGCCGTCGAGGCGAGCCTGTTCGTCTTCGTCGTGTTGACCGCGCTGTTCACCGCGCTGGCGCGCGACGTGCTCGCGGCGGTGATCATCTTCGGCGCGTACAGCCTCGGGATGGCCGCGCTGTACACGTTCTACCGCGCCCCCGACGTGGCGATGACGGAGGCCGCCATCTCCGCCGGCGTCACGACCGTGCTGCTGCTGCTCACGCTGGCGAAGACCACCCGAATCGACCACGAGGCGGCCTTCGAGTCCGTGAACCTGCCCGCGGCCGGCGCGGCCGGCCTGCTGTTCGCCGGGCTGATGCTCACGATGGCCGACATCCCGGCGGTCGGGTCCGCGGACGCGCCGATCTGGTCGAACCCGGACGTGACCCAGTGGTACATCGCGGAGACGTACGCGGAGACGGGCGTCGAGAACGCGGTGATGGCCGTACTGGCGGCGTTCCGCGGGTTCGACACGTTCGGCGAGGCCGTCGTCGTGTTCGCGGCCGGGATCGCCGCCCTCATCGTCCTCCATCGGGAGGTGTTCGCATGAGCGGCACAGACGCCGGTCCCGACGGGGACGCCGAGACCGACTCCGACGGCGGGTTCGGTCGCGACCGCCCGCCCCGAGAGGACGGCCGCCTCGACTCGGACAGCCGGCAGGGCACCCCGTACACGGAGAGCCAGGTGATCATGCCGACGGTGAAGATCGTCGCGCCGTTCGCGTTCACCTACGGTCTGTTCGTCACTTTCCATGGCGCCGGCTCGCCCGGCGGCGGGTTCCAGGGCGGCGCCATCGTGGCCGCCGTCGTGTTCATGATCGCGTTCGCGTTCGGCATCGAGGCCACCCGGCAGTGGCTCGCGAACACCGTCGTCGTCGCGCTCGCGGTCGGCGGCGCGCTCGTGTTCGCCGGCATCGGGCTGGTCCCGGTCGCGCTCGGCGGCGCGTTCCTCCAGTACGAGCTGCTCCCGATCCCGGACCCGGTCAAGTACGGGATGGAGGGCGTCGAGATCCTCGGGATCGGCACCATCGTCGCCGGCGTCCTCATGGGCCTGTTCTTCGTCCTCGCGAAGGGGTTCAGCGACGCCGGCGGGTTCGCCGACGCGGACGCCTTCGACGACGAGGTCGGCGGCGACGCGGCGGCCGAGGCGTCGCCCGACGCGGAGGGCGAGAGCCCCGGCTCGACCGCCCCGACAGACGACGGGGGGTCGGACCCGGGCGCCCCGGGGTCGGCCGTGACCGACGGGGGTGAGCGCTAGTGTCGCCCCCGCTCGGCGCCGGCGCTGCCGCCTCGACGCTCGCCTCGGCAACCGGCGCGGTCGAGGTGCTCGCGACGAGACACGCGTACGTCGCGTTCGCGGTGCTGCTGTGTATCGGGCTCTACATGATGATCGCGAACCCGAACCTGGTGAAGAAGATCATCGGTCTCAACCTGTTCCAAACGGCGATCTTCCTGCTGTTCATCGCCTCGGCGTACGTCGACGGCGGGTCGATCCCGATCGTCCCGACCGGCGGGCCGGAGGGCGGCCTCTACGTCAGCCCGCTCCCGCACGTCCTCGTGCTCACCGCCATCGTCGTGGGCGTGAGCCTCACCGCCGTCGGGCTCGCGCTGTGTATCCGGATCTACGACGAGTACGGGACGCTGCGGACCGACACGCTCCGCGGACTGCTCCGCGAGGAGGGGTCGATCCCGTCGCGGCGGTCGCCCGGTGCGTCGGGGGCGGACGGCGCGGTCGAGTCGCCCGAGACGGGGGGTGAGACGGATGACTGACGTCCTCCTCCCGCTCGCGATCGTCGTCCCCATCGTGGCGGCGACGCTGCCGCTGGCGCTCGGCCTGCGGTACGACCACGTCGGCTGGCCGGTCGCCGCGGTCGGAACGACCGCCGTGGCGGGAATCTCGGCCGCGATCGCCGCGGAAGTGGTGCTGAACGGTCCGTTCGACCACGCGCTCGGCGGCTTCCTCCCGCCGGTCGGGATCGAGCTCGTCGCCGACCGGCTGTCGGTCGCGGTGCTGCTGCTCGTGGCCGCGGTCTCCGTCGCGACGCTCGCGTTCGCGCGGGCCGCCGGCCCCCACGGGAACCCCTTCTACAGCGCCTACCTCCTGCTGGTCGGGGGCCTCGCCGGGATGACGCTCACCGGGGACCTGTTCAACCTGTTCGTCTTCCTGGAGATCACCGGGCTGACGACGTACGCGCTCATCGCCTCCGACCGCACGGGGGCGAGCGCGTACGCCTCGCTGAAGTACCTCGTCGTCGGCACCGTCGGCGCCTCGCTGTACCTGCTCGGCGTCGGCTACGTCTTCCTCGCGACGGGGACGCTCAACATGCTCGACGTCCAGGCGCAGATCGTCGCGCAGGCCGGCTACGGCGACCCGCTGGTCCGCGCGAGCTACGCGTTCATCGCCACGGGGCTGGCGCTGAAGATCGCCATCTTCCCGGTCCACTCCTGGCAGCCGGACGCCTACCAGCGGGCGCCGGACTCGGTCACGACGATCGTCGCCGCGCTGGTCTCGACGACGAGCGCGTACGCGCTCATCCGCGTGACGTACACCGTGTTCACGGTCGACTTCCTCGCGGCCAACCGGGGTATCGCGACCGCGCTGCTCGTCGTCTCGACGGTCTCGATCGTCGCGGGCTCCGCGCTCGCCGCGATGCAGTCGAACCTCAAGCGGATGTTCGCGTACTCCTCTGTCGCGCAGTTCGGCATGATCGGCGCGGCGGTGGCGCTGGCGAACGAGACGGCGCTGCTCGGCGGGATCGTCCACCTGATCGGCCACGCGATCATGAAGTTCGGCCTGTTCCTCGGGATCGGGCTGCTCGCGCTCGGCTACGGCACCCGGCGGATCGAGGACCTCGCGAGCGCCGCGCGCGCCGCCCCGTACACGTCCGGCGCGCTCGCCGTGCTCGGCCTCGCGCTCGTCGGCATCCCGCCGTCGATCGGCTTCCTCGGCAAGTGGTACATCGGCGTTGGTGCGGTCGACGCCGGCCTCGCCGGCGGCGGCGCGGTCGGGATCGCGGTCGCGGCGGCGATATTCGTCAGCACGCTGTTCACGCTGTCGTACGTCGCGCGGCTGCTCGAACGGTTCTACTTCGCCGGCGCCGGCCTCCCGGGCGACCACGGCGAGGTGCCCGGTGACGGCGCGGCCGCCGGCGGTGGCCGCGCGGGCGACTCCGCCGCGACAGACGGCGGCGAGGGCTCCGTCGCGAAGACCGCCGACGGCCTCCCGGCGCCCGTCGAGGGCGCGCCGCGGTCGTCGCTCGTCCCCGACCGGGTGCCGACGGCGCCGCTGCTCGCGCTCGCGCTGGCGGTCGTGGCGGCGGTCGGCCTCGGCTTCGGCGGCTTCTCGCTCGCGGAGTGGTTCGGCCCGTTCATCACGGAGGTGTTCGCATGACTGACGTTGTACTTCAGGACCCACGACCCCTGCTGGCGGTTCTCGTCTCGTTCGTCGCGGCGTTCCTCATCGTCGCGTCGCACCGCTCGCCGAACGTCCGCGAGGGGTGGACGCTCGTCGCGTCGCTCGCGAAGTTCGGCATCGTCGCCTCGATGCTGCCGGCGGTCCTCGACGGTCGGACCTTCGAGTGGTCGGCCGGCGCGTTCCTGCCCGGCGTCGGCGCGCCGATCGAGTTCGCCCTCCGGGCGGACGCGCTCGGCATGCTGTTCGCGTTCCTCGCCAGCGGGCTGTGGATAATCACCTCCTTCTATAGCATCGGCTACATGCGCGGCCTCGACGAGCCGAACCAGACCCGGTACTTCGCGGCGTTCGCGGTGTCGCTCGCCGCGACGATGGGCATCGCGTTCGCGGGCAACCTCGTGACGATATTCGTCTTCTACGAGCTGCTGTCGATCGCGACGTACCCGCTCGTCGCGCACGACGAGACGGCCGAGGCGCGCTCGGCCGGCCGCAAGTACCTCGCGTACACGATGTTCGGCGGCGGCGTGCTCGTCTTAGCCGGGACCGCGCTCGTCTACCTGCTCGCGGGCAGCGTCGACTTCACCGCGGGCGGCATCGCGGAGCTCGCGAACGCCGACCCCGGGCTGGCGATGCTCGCCTTCTTCCTGCTCGCGATCGGGTTCGGCGTGAAGGCCGGGATCATGCCGCTCCACCAGTGGCTCCCCGAGGCGATGGTGGCGCCGACGCCCGTCTCCGGGCTCCTCCACGCGGTCGCGGTCGTCAAGTCCGGCGCGTTCGGCGTCTCGCGCGTCGTCCTCGACGTGTTCGGCCCGGAGCTCGTCTTCGACCTCTCGCTGCCGCTCGGCTTCACCGCCGGGCTCGTGCTCTCGACTATCGGCGCGATCACGCTCACCGCGGCCTCGCTGATCGCCTTACGCAAGGACCACCTGAAGCGCCGGCTCGCCTACTCGACTATCAGCCAGCTGAGCTACATCATCCTCGGGCTCGGCCTCTTCGGGTGGTACGGGCTCGTGGGCGCGCTCCTCCACATCCCGGCGCACGCGTTCATGAAGCTCACCCTGTTCTTCTGTGCGGGCAACATCCACGTGTCCACCCACACGGACTACATCTCGCAGATGGCTGGGATCGGCAAGCGGATGCCCCTGACGATGGGGGCGTTCACGGTTGCCTCGCTCGGGATGGCGGGGATCCCGCTGCTCGCCGGCTTCGTCAGCAAGTACTACATGCTCATCGGCGGGGTGCGGATGGGGATGAACTTCACCCCGGTCGCGTACTACCTCGCCGGCGCGCTGCTGCTCTCCGGCGTGCTCAACGTCGCGTACTTCTGGCCCGTGATCTACACCGCCTTCTTCCAGGCGGAGGACGCCCACGACGCGAAGCCCCTCGTGGACTTCCCGCTCGGCGGCGAGTCGCGGTCGATCGTCGCGGCGACGGACGGCGGCCGCGCGGGTGACGACGCGGACGATGGAAGCGACGAGGCGGACGAGGAGCACGACGACGCGGAGCCCGCCGGCGACGTGGACGACATCGTCGCGGACGCCGGGGGACCGGCGCCGGAGGACGCAGACGGACCCTCGTCCGCGCCCGACGGCGTCGACGACTCCGAGGTTCCGGACGCCGACCTCGACGACCTCCCGACCGACGAGGACGGGGTCGTCCGGCCGGACTTCGCGGCGACCGAGCGCGACTTTTCGGAGCCGGCCGAGCGCGTCGACACCGGCGACTACGCGGTCGACCAGCGGCCGTCCGACGCCGACGTGCCGTTCGGTCCCGGTCGGGGCTACGCGAGCCCGGCGGACGCGGACGTGGCGGACGTCGGTGACGCGGACCGGGTCAACGACGAGGGGCGCGGCCCCGACGACCCGCACGGCGACCACGACGACGAGCCGCACGGCGGGCACGACGCCGACACGCACGACGACGGCCACCACGGCGGGCCGCCGCCGGGCGGCTGGGAGCACATCGCGGGGCTCGACGCGCTCCGCGGACGCGAGTCGACGTGGTTCACGCTCGGGCCGATCCTCGCCGCGATGACGCTCGCGGTGCTGCTCGGCGTGATCCCCTACGAGATGGGCTTCCTGGAGCTGATCGAGCTCATCGTCGACGCGCGGCTCCCCGAGGGGGTGGTCCGCCCGTGACCGCGCCCGTCGGCCTCCTGACCTCGATTCCGCCGTACGTCCTCGTCGCGTTCGCGGCGCTCGCGGTGCTGGCGCTGCCGCGGCGGGCGGGGCACGCGGTCGCGGCGCTGGCGACGGCGTTCACCTTCGTCCAGGCGGTGCTGCTGGGCGACGGCGGCACCGGCGCGCACCTCGCGACGCAGTTCCTCGGCTTCGAGGTCGTGTTCTTCAACGTCGACCAGTTCTCGCTGCTGATGGGCGTCGTCGTCGGCTTCCTCGCGACGGCGGCGGTGCTGTACGCCTACGGCAGCGAGGCGCCGACGTGGGTGACCGCGTTCGCGCTGACGTACGTCGCCTCGACGGTGGGGACGATCTACGCCGGCGACTGGCTCACGCTCATCTTCTTCTGGGAGCTGATGGCCGTCACCTCGACGCTGCTCGTCTGGCAGCACGGCGGGAAGGCGGTGCGGGCCGGCTACCGCTACGCGCTGTTCCACGGGACCGGCGGGACGATCCTGCTCGCGGCGGTGGTGGTTCACGGCGTGTCGATGCTCGGGAGCGTGCCGGCCGGTGAGATCTTCCTGTTCTCGGCGACGGCCGGGATCCACCTGGCCGCGACGGTGCTCGCCGCGGTCGGCATCGGGATCAACTGCGGGTTCATCTTCCTCCACAGCTGGCTGCCGGACACCTACCCGCGCCCGCACGTCGCGGCGTCGGTGTTCCTCTCGGTGTTCACGACCAAGACCGCCGCCTACGTGATGTACCGCGCGTTCCCTGAGGGCGGCATGTGGCTCGCCTACCTCGGCGGGTTCATGGCCGTCTACGGCGCGTTCTTCGCGCTGCTCCAGTACGACCCGCGCCGCCTGCTGTCGTACCACATTCAGGCGCAGCTCGGGTACATGCTCGCCGGCTTCGGGCTCGCGACCGCCGTCGGCGAGTTCGCGGTCGTCGGCGGCTTCGCGCACCTGTTCAACAACGTCCTCTACAAGAGCCTCCTGTTCATGGCGGTCGGCGTCGTGGTGTACCGGACCGGGGTCGAGGACATCCGCGAGATGGGCGGGCTCTGGCGGGTGATGCCCGTCACCTTCGTCGTCTACCTCGTCGGCGCCGCCTCGATTACGGCGGTGCCGGGGTTCAACGGCTTCATCTCGAAGGGGATGGTGCTCGACTCCGCCCACGAGGTCCACGAGTACGTCCTGCTCTTAGACAGCGGGCTGCTCTGGTGGCTGCTCGTCCTCGGCGGCGTGGGGACGTTCATGTCGTTCATCAAGCTGGGCTACTACGTGTTCTTCCACGGCTCGGCGACGCTGACCCCCGACGACGCCACGCCGTTCCAGACGGTCGGCATGGTGCTTGCCGCCGGGGCGTGCGTCTTCTTCGGCGTCTTCTACACCCAGCTGATCGAGGTGATGCCGTTCACCGACCTCATCCTCAGCGACGAGGTGTACTTCAAGCCGTACAGTCGGAGCCACCTGACCGAGAGCGCGGCGCTGCTGGTCGCCGGGTTCGTCGGCTTCTTCGCGCTGAAGCGCCCGCTCGGCTGGCTGGCCCACCGGATGCCGGACGTCGACCGCGTGCTGTTCCCGGCGGCGTTCTACGTCGGGCGCGGCTCGGTGTGGGGCGTCACCGAGCTGTGGGCCGCCGTCGACCGCGCGACGATGGCGCTCGCGGGCGCGACGATGCGGACCGCGACACGCCCGCGGGAGACGCTCGCGCGGGCCGGGATCGACACCGAGATCCGCTCCGGCATCGGTCGGAGCGTGCTGTTCCTGACGCTCGCGGCCGGAATCGCGCTGTTCGCCTTCCTGCTGGGCTGAGCCGGGGCGCGCCGCCCCGGCCGCTCACGTCGCCTCGTCGTCGAGCCGCCGCGCCTGCTCGCTGAGCGTGAGGAAGGCGACCGCGCCGAGGAACGCGACGACGAGTCCGACGACCGCGGCGTCGTCGCCGCCGGCGTAGTGACTGAAAAGGATCGGACTGGCGCTCAGGCCGAAGAGGCCGAGGCCGTACCCCGCTCGGTCCGCGCGGTCGTCGAACCGCGGCGCGGCCGCGAGCAGCGAGAGGTCGAACGCGACGTAGAAGTAGGCGGCGCCGGCGTAGACCGCCGCGGTCGCGAGCGACGCGGCGACGTCGGGCGCGATCTGGTACACGCCGGCCCCGACCAGGAGGCCGACGACGAGCGCAGGGAGGAGGGCGCGTCTCATCGAGTGACCGGTTAACGCGGGACATTAAAAAGGTCGGCGCAGCGGAGAGACAGAGAGAAGGGGGCCGCGGCGCGGCGAACGACGCGCCGGGAGTCGGCCTCAGTACTCCTCGTACGCGAGGTTCATCATCCACTGCGAGAAGGCGTCGGCCTGCGCGTCGACCTCCTCCTCGCCGATGAACGGGGAGAGCATGTCGTCGGCCATCAGTAGCGAAAAGTCGAGGTCGCGCGGCGCGGGCTCTAAGTAGTAGGTGTTGTGGCCGTCGTAGACGGTGTCTTCTCGCTGGATGACCCCGGCCTCCTCCAAGGACTCGGCGATGCGGCTCCCCTTCCGCGAGGAGACGTCGAGCTCCTTCCAGAAGTCGCTCTGGTGGATGCCGCCGGTCTCGCGGATGAGTTCGAGGCCGGCGCGCTCGTCCGCCGACAGGTCGGACTCGATTTCGGACGCGCTCATACTCTCTCACGCCCCCCGAATCGCTTAAAACTGGCTTTCCGATCGTCACGTCCCGCGGCCGCACAGGGGCCGTCTCACCGGCGGCCGGTCGCGAAGTCGGCCGGGAGCGGCACCGGTTCCGCTGCCGTCTCGCAGGGCGGTCCGTCGGCGTACGCCATCTCGGGCTCGTCGCCGGTCCGGATCCGGGTGAACGACCGAGTGCCGAACCCGTCGCCGTGGAGGCAGGCGCCGTACTCGTGGTCGGCGAGGACGCCGCTCGCGCGGTCGAGCCACGACGCGCCCGCCTCGCCCGGCTCCGGGACCAGGGCGGCCGCGATCCGTCTCGCGCTGTCGGCGCGCTCCTCGCCGAACGCCCGCCGCCGCTCGGGGACCGCGAACCGCTCCGCGCCGTTGACCACGCCGCCGACGTTGCCGACGACGTGGACGCCCGGATCGAGTCTGGTCACCGCGAGGGCGCCGTCGTACGCCAGCAGGAACGCCGCCCGCTCGTCCGCGAGGACGAGGTTGAAGCCGTCGTAGTCGCGCTCGTCGAGCTCGCGCTCGACCGCTCGCACCGCCGCCTCGGCCGAGGGGGCCGTCAGGCAGTCGCGGACGAGCAGCCCGCGCGAGCGGTCGCCATCGCGGTCGGCGTCGAGCCACCGGTTCGTGACGGCGACGACGAGGCCGCCCTCGGAGACCCCGATCCACGTCCCGCCGGCCTCCGCGTCGCGCGGAGCGACGTACCGGACGCGCCCGTCGGCGTCGCCGTTCGTTCCGCGGCCGCCGTCGCCCGCCTGGCCGCCGTCACCGCTCGTTCGGCCGCGAACCGCGGGGGGCTCGCTCGGGCGACCGAGCGTCTCGTCGCGGGTGGCGGCGAGCGCGACGGGGGCGTCGCCGAACGTCCGCCACGCCAGGGTCAGGGTACACACGGCGATCCGTACGCCGGACCGAGTGAAAACTCTCTCGGGGGGACTCGGAGCGCAGGTTTACTCGCAACAAAAGAAATCTTTTGGTGGCTGACCGCCTTGGTCGTGACATGAACGCGATAGCCGTCTACGAGGGAGCCGACGAACCGGTCGTGACAGAGAAGCCGCGACCGGAGCCCGCGCCCGGTGAGGCGCTCGTCCGGACCCTGCGGGTCGGCGTCGACGGGACGGACCACGAGGTCATCGCCGGCGGGCACGGCGGGGCGCCCGCGGGCGAGGACCACCTCGTGCTGGGCCACGAGGCCGTCGGCGTGGTCGAAGACCCCAACGACACGCCGTTCGAGGTCGGAGACGTGGTCGTTCCGACGGTCCGCCGGCCGCCGAACGGCGCCAACGAGTACTTCGCGCGCGGCGAGCCGGACATGGCGCCGGAGGGGGAGTACCACGAGCGCGGCATCGTCGGCGCGCACGGGTTCATGGCCGAGTACTTCACCAGCCCCGCGGAGTTCTTAGTCGAGATCCCGCCCGCGCTCGCCGAGTGGGGGTTCCTCGTCGAGCCGGTCTCGATCGCGGAGAAGGCGATCGACCACGCGTACGCCAGCCGGTCGGCGTTCCGCTGGGAGCCCGAGTCCGCGCTCGTCCTCGGCAACGGGTCGCTCGGCCTCCTGACCGTCGCGACCCTCGACGAGGAGTTCGAGCGGATCTACTGTCTCGGGCGGCGCGAGCGCCCGGACCCGACGATCGATATCATCGAGTCGCTGGGGGCGACGTATGTGAACTCCAACGAGACGCCGATCCCCGAGGTGCCCGGCGCGTACGAGCCCATGGACCTCGTCTTCGAGGCGACGGGGTACGCCCCGCACGCGTTCGAGACCATCGAGGCGCTCGCGCCCAACGGCGTCGGCGCGCTGCTCGGCGTCCCTGGCGACTGGGAGTTCGAGATCGACGGCGGGCGGCTCCACCGCGAGTTCGTCCTCCACAACAAGGCGCTCGTCGGCAGCGTCAACTCCGGATACGGTCACTTCGAGTCCGCCGTCGAGTCGCTCTCGGACCTCTCGGACGAGTTCTTGGGCGATCTCGTGACCGGCGTCCACGGGCTCGACGACTTCGAGGCCGCGTTCGCGGATGACGACACGACTATTAAAACGGCGGTCGAATTCGCCGCGTATGAAGAACGTTGACGACCTGATAGACAGCGCGGCCGAGCTCGCGGAGCGGGGGCTCTCGAAGGGCGAGATCGCTGACGAGCTGAACGTCTCCCGCGAGACGGCGAGCTGGCTCGTCGAGCGCGGCGGCGGCGCCGAGAGCGCGGAAGCGGCCGACGCGACCGCCTCCGCCGACATCCACGTCGACTGGTCGGCGCTCGGGCGCGACTCGACCCGCCTCGGCTACGCGGCGAGCGCGATGGCGGACCTCCTCGTCAAGCAGGGCGAGGCGGTCGACCTGACGGTCGGCATCGAGAAGGCGGGCGCGCCGCTCGCCACCGCGGTCGCGGACCGGCTCGACACCGACCTCGGCACGTACGCCCCCGCGAAACACCAGTGGGAGGAGGGGGACATCGACGAGCACGGCGGCGGCTTCTCGCGGAACTTCGCCGCGATCCGGAACCGCGACTGCTACGTCGTCGACGACATCATCACCTCGGGGACGACGATGCGGGAGTCGATCGACGCGATCCGCGAGCAGGGCGGCGAGCCCGTCGCGTGCGTCGTCTTGGTCGACAAGATGGGGTACGACGAGATAGACGGCGTCCCCGTGTACTCGCTCGTCGACGTGGTCCGCGTCGACCGCGACGAGTAGGCGCGCCGCCCGCGGCCCGCGCGCGGACGCCCCGTGCGGAACCCATTTGCCTCGCCGACGCGTACGAGATGTCATGACCTTCAGCCCCGGAACGGACGCCGACCCGGAAGCGATCGAGGAGCGCGTCGAGGCGACCATCGCCGACAACGACGTTGTGCTTTTCATGAAGGGGAACCGCCTGATGCCGCAGTGCGGCTACTCGCAGCGCGCCGTCGAACTGATCTCCCAGCACGTCGAGGAGTTCGAGACCGTCGACGTGCTGCCCGCGCTGCCGCAGTACCGCGAGGCGCTCGAGTCCCACAGCGGCTGGGAGACGATCCCGCAGACGTTCGTCGACGGCGAGTTCGTCGGCGGGAGCGACGTGCTCGCCGAGCTGGACGAGCGCGGCGAGCTCGCCGCGGAGCTGGGCGCCGAGTGAGCCGGGTTCCGCGTAACATTCGACTCGGTCCCGCGGCGATACCGGTGGGCCCGTCGCGGTGACCCCGTCCGATCGCCGCGCCGATCCGCACATCTCGAAGGGCAGTCCATATAAACCTACGGTGCCTACATAGGGCAGGTGCAGCCGTTGCCGCTGCCGCCGTGACCACCGGTTCGACCCCACTGCATCCCACAAACAATGACAGGCCGCGTGTTCCGACTTCATTCGACGCTCGAACTGCCCCTCGAAGACGTAGAGACGTACTTCGACGAAGACCCCGATCTGCCGGAGGAGATCGACGACATCGACATCACGCGTCGAAACAACACACTCATCATCAAGGCCCTGTCCGACGACGAGTCGATCAGCAAGTACACCCCCACGGCGCAGCTGAAGGCGTCGGTCACGGAGACCCGCGTCTGGGAGGAGGAGCCGCCCCGCGCCGGCGGCCCGCAGTGGATGGACGACGAGGAAGAGGAGATCCCCTCCGAGCTCGTCGAGTTCGCCTGCTTCAAGGGCGACCGCGAGACCGTCCTCCAGAACTCCGCTCTCCAGTACCCGATGTTCCTCGTGCTCCGCAAGATCGCGACCCTCTCAGAGAAGGGAACGCTGACCGCGATCACCGAAGAGGACGGCGACCTGGAGGCGACGCGGATCGTCGAGGGCGAGCCGCGCCCCGCCAGCATTGAGGTCGTCGAGAGCCCGCAGGGCACCGGCGAGGGGGACGGCGGCGTCAACTGGCGCGACAACGAGTTCATCTCGGACTGACGGCGCGTCAGACCCGCGAGACGCGGCCTCGCGGCGGCGCGTCCCAGCGCGGACCGACCGCCGACCCTTTATCCGCGCGACTCCCTCCCGGAGTCATGAGCAACTGGGTGAGCCTCTTCTCCGGCGGGAAGGACTCCTCGTGGGCGCTGTACCGCGCGCTGGAGGAGGGACTCGACGTCTCGCGGCTGCTGACCGTCCACCCCGCCGGCGACTCGTACATGTACCACACGCCGGCGACGGAGCTCGCGGCGCTCGCGGCCGAGAGCGTCGGGATCGACCTCGTCGAGGTGTCACCCGACGACTTCGGCGCGGACGACGTTGATGACGCGGGCGCGCAAGGCGACGCCGAGCTGGAGCCGATGGAGGCGGCGCTCCGCGAGTTCGCGGCCGACGACGACATCGACCTCGCGGGCGTCACCGCGGGCGCGGTCGAGAGCGAGTTCCAGACGAACCGGATTCAGGCGATGTGCGACCGGCTCGGGATCGACCTGTTCGCGCCGCTGTGGCAGCGGGACCCGGTCGAGCTCGCGGAGGCGATGTTCGACGCTGGCTTCGAGATCCGGATCGTTCAGGTGGCGGCGTACGGGCTCGACGAGTCGTGGCTCGGGCGGCGCTTCGACGCGGACGCGCTCGACGACCTGCTCGCGCTCCGCGAGGAGTACGGGGTCCACCCGCTGGGCGAGGGCGGCGAGTTCGAGACGTACGTCGTCGACGGCCCGCACATGGACCGGCGCATCGCCCTCACCTACGACGCGGTGTGGGAGGGCGACCGGGGGCACGTCGAGATCCGGGACGCGTCGCTGGAGTGAGGGCGGGGGGGCGGCGACCGCTACGGCCAGTTACCGGCCTGGTCGTACGCGTCCACGATCCGACCGATGCCGACGACGTACGCCGCGGTGCGGAGGGTGTCGACCTCGTTCGACTCGTAGGTGTCGACCAACGTGTCGAAGGCGTCCGTGATCACTCGTTCGAGCTCGTCGTTGACGCGCTCCTCGGTCCAGCTGAACCGCTGTCGGTTCTGGACCCACTCGAAGTAAGAGACGGTGACGCCGCCCGCGTTCGCGAGGATGTCGGGGACGACGTGGACGTCGCGCCCGGCGAGCACGTCGTCGGCCCCGGGCGTGAGCGGCCCGTTCGCCGCCTCGACGATCAAGTCGGCGGCGACGTCCGTCGCGAGGTCCTCGTCGACCGCGTTCTCCAGCGCGGCCGGGACGAGGCAGTCGACGTCGAGCGTGAGCAGCTCGTCGTTCGTGAGCGCGTCGGTACCCGGGTAGCCGGTGACCGACCCGGTCTCCGACTTGTGCGCCTTCACGTCGCGGGGGTCGAACCCGTCGGGATCCGAGACCGCGCCCGAGGAGTCGGAGACCGCGACCACGCTCGCGCCGAGGTCGTCGATCAGCGCGGCGGCGACGGAGCCGGCGTTGCCGTACCCCTGAACGGCGACGGTCGCGCCGTCGAGGTCCCGACCGAGCCAGTCGAACGCCTCGCGGACCGACAGCGCGACGGAGCGGCCGGTCGCCTCGACGCGGCCCTCGCTGCCGCCGGAGTCGAGCGCCTTCCCGGTGATGACGCCGGGCGCGGTGGTGTTCTCTAAGGTCTCGTAGGTGTCTTTGATCCAGTTCATCTCCCGCTGGCCGGTGTTGACGTCCGGCGCCGGGATGTCGCGGTCCTCGCCGATCAGGGGGCGCAGCTCGGTCGCGAACGCCCGGGTGATGCGCTCTAACTCCCCTTCGGAGTAGTCGGCCGGATCGATGGCGATCCCGCCCTTCCCGCCGCCGTAGGGCACGTCGACGACCGCGCACTTGTACGCCATCCAGCCGGACAGCGCCTTCACCTCGTCGCGGGTGACGCCCGGGTGATAGCGGATGCCGCCCTTGTACGGGCCGCGGTCGCCGTTGAACTGCGAGCGGTAGGCGCGAACCGTCTCCAGCGAGCCGTCGTCGCGCTCGAACGTGAGGTTCGTCTCCAGCACTCGCTCCGGATTCTTCAGGCGCTCGATGACGCCCGGGGCGGCGTCGACGACCGCCGCGGCGTCGTCCACCTGCTCTCGCAGACTCTCGAACGGGTTCGCCTCAGAAGACATACCTGTACGTGCTGATGGACGGGGGTTAATTGTGACGGACGGCCCGGAAAATCCCCGCAGCGGGCGGACGCTACCGGTCGGCGTCGGGCGCGCGGTCCAGGATCCGCTCCGCCTGCGCGACGAGCGGCGCGTCGATCATCTCGCCGTCGACCTGGAAGACGGTCCTCCCCTCCCGCTCCGCCTCGTCGCGCGCGTCGAGGACCCGTTCGGCCCACTCCACGTCCTCGGGGTCCGGGGAGAACGCCTCGGTGATCGGGCCCACCTGCGCGGGATGGATGGCGAGCTTCCCGTCGTAGCCGAGTCGCCGCGCGAACGCCGCGTCCTCGCGGAGCCCCGCCTCGTCGGAGAAGTCCGTGAACACCGTGTCGAGCGCGTCGACGCCCGCCGCGCTCGCGGCGAGGACGACATGTCCCCGGGCGTACAACACCTCGGTCCCCTCGTCGGTCCGGGTCGCGCCCACGTCTGCGGCGAGGTCCTCGGCGCCGAAGACGAGCGCGTCGGTCGCGTTCGCGGCCGCGACCGACTGCGCCGAGAGCACGCCGCCGGCGGTCTCGACGAGCGCGAACACGGCGGGGTCGCGCCCGCGCTCGGCGCACAGCGCGGCGACGCGTTCGACCCGGTCGGCGGCCTCGACCTTCGGGAGCATCACCGCGTCGAGGCGGACGCCGTCCGGTCCGCTCTCCCTCGACTCGCCCTCGCCGGTCCCCAGCACCCCGTCGAGGTCGGCCGCGGGCGACTCGGCGGTCAGCCGGACGCAGACCTCGGCGTCCGGGTCGAACGCGGGGTCCGCGAGCACGTCGCGGACCGCCGCCCTCGCCTCGTCCTTCCGACCGGGAGCGACGGCGTCTTCGAGGTCGAAGCAGATCACGTCGGCGCCGGCCCCGGGCGCCTTCCGCATGAGGTCGGGGCTGTCGCCGGGCGAGAACAGCAGGCTTCGGCGTGGCATGTGCGGAGGTCCGTGGGCGCACGGCTAAAAGCCGCCGGCCGAGCCGAGAGCGGTACCGATTTCACTGCGCCGGCCGAGCGGGCGGCCATGCCCGGACTGTACTACGAGGAGTTCGCGGTCGGCGAGACGATAGACCACGCGAAGCGGCGGACCATCAGCGAGGCGGACAACCAGCGCTTTTGCGACATGACGATGAACCAGCAGCCGCTCCACCTCGACGCCGACTTCGCCGCCGAGACGCAGTTCGGCGAGCGCCTGGTGAACGGCCTGTACACCATGTCGCTCGCGGTCGGCCTCTCCATCCCGGAGACGACCGACGGGACCATCGTCGCGAACCTGTCGTACGACGAGGTGGAACACCCGAACCCCGTCTTCCACGGCGACACGATCCGCGCGCGGTCGACGGTCACCGACAAGCGGGAGACGAGCGACGGCGAGCGCGGCGTCGTCACGATGCGCGTGGAGGCGTTCAAGATCGTCGACGGGGACGACGACGTCCTCGTCTGCGAGTTCGAGCGGACCGTCCTCTCGGAGAAGCGGCCGGCGGACGACGGGAGAAACGGGGACGACTGACGCGGTCCTTCGGCCTCAGTCGTCCGCCGCGGCCAACAGCAGCCCGAGGTACGAGGTCCGGACCTGCTCGGCCGCGTCGAGGCCGAGCCGGTCGAGCGCCGCGACCGCCGCCTCGCGCGCCGCGTCGACCTCGGCCTCCGTCTCTACTGCCCGCTCGATCTCGACGTACTCGTCGAGGCCCGTCACGGCGTCGAGCGTCACGGTGAAGCCGTCGTACGACCAGAACTCGCGCCGCTTCTCGACGGTCGCCGCCGGCTCGAACCCGACCCCCGAGAGGACCGCGTCGAGGGCCTCGCCGTCGTCGACGCCGGTCTCGTGTTCGGCGCGCGTCTTCGAGGCGTCGTCGAGGAGCGGCCCCTTGTAGGTGACCGTCGCCGTCTCCTCGTCGGTCGCCGCGCCGTCCGAGAGCGGGACCTCGCGGCGGATCCGGAGCGCCTCGTCGGTCTCGGCGAACTCGCGGTGCGGCGCGTCGTAGTAGGTGTCCCGCTGCCGGCGGGCGTCGACGCGCTCGGCGCCGGCCTCCCGGAGGCGCTCCCGCGTCGCGTCCAGGTCGGCCGGGACCTTGATCTCGACCTCGTACATGCTCGAGGGTGCGGCCGGGGCGTTCATAAGCGGCGCGGGACTCCGCGGCGGTCCGGGACGGCACCGCCGGCCGTTGGGGGGGCGCGTCGTCCGCCGACCCGCCGCTGTCTCCCGTTCGCCGGCGGGCTTCGGGCCGAACCGTGCTTCTTAAGGGTGTAACAGGTGACCTTCAGGTATGAGCGATCAGGAGCAAGCGGACGCGGCCGAGGAGGCCGAGGAGACCGAGACCGAGACTGACGCCGACGGACTCGAAGACGGCGACTTCGTCCGCGTCGCGTACACGATCCGCACGGCCGACGACGACCGCGTCATCGACACGACCGACAAGGAGACGGCCGAGGACGCCGAGATCGACGTCGACGAGTACGAGTTCGAGCCCCGCATCATCGCGCTCGGCGCCGGCCACGTGTTCCCCTCCGTCGAGGAGGCGTTCATCGGCGGCACCGTCGGCGACGAAGGCACGGTCGACGTCCCCGCCGAGGACGCCTTCGGCGAGTACGACCCCGACGAGGTCGAGACGGTCAAGGCCGACAAGATCCCGGAGGACAGCCGCTACCCCGGCGCGCAGGTCCAGATCGACAACCAGCAGGGCCACCTCGAGACGATCATCGGCGGGCGCGCCCGCGTCGACTTCAACCACCCGCTGGCCGGCGAGGACCTCGAGTACGAGTACGAGATCATCGAAGTTATCGACGACCGCGAGGAGCAGGCGTCCGGCATGCTCGGCATGTACCTCCAGGAGGCGCCCGAGGTCCGCATCGAGACGGAGACCGAGGAGGAGGAGACCGTCACCGAGGACGACGACGGCGAGGAGACCGTCGAGACCGAGGAGGTCGAGAAGGACGTCCTCTACGTCACGGCGACGCAGGCGATGCAGATGAACCAGCAGTGGATGTTCCAGAAACAGCAGATCGCGCAGGACCTCATGGACCGCCTCGACCTCGACCGCGTGGTCATCGAGGAGGTCATCGAGGGCGGCGGCATGGGCGGTCTCGGCGGCATGATGGGCGGCATGGGCGGCGCCGGCGCCGGCGACGTCGACATCGAGGAGGCGCTCGAGGACGTCGACGTCGACGCCGACGAGATCGTCGACGAGATCGACGAGGAGTAACGCGCTTCTGCCGGCCTCGGTTCGGCCGTTTTTTCTCTCGCCGAGCCGCGGCCCCGGCGCGCACGAGTCGCACGACCCGGCGGAGAGCGGGCGTCCGGCGAACGGATCCCTTTTGGCCGCCGCCGCGTCCACACCGAGTATGGAGATCGAACGGGCGCGCGAGGACGCGGTCGTCGCCGGGGTCGCGGGCGCGGCGACGGTCGCGGTCGCGCTGCTGTCGAGTTTCACCGGCGTCGTCTCCGTGGCGACGCTGCCGACGCTGGCGCCGCTCGCCGTCTACGCGCTGTACCTCTTCTCGCGGAAGGGCGGGCCGTACGGCGCGTTCGACACCGCGCGGAACTGGGCGGTCGCGGCGGCCCTCGCGGGCGTCCTCGTGGTCCTCGCGTCCGCGGCGCCGTAATCCGCGTCGGGGCGGCCGAGCGCGTCAGGCGATGTCGCGGCTCGTGTCGACCGCGACCGTGTCCGTGAGCTTCAGTTTCAGCGGCTCTTCGAGGGCCGCGCCGCCCCGGAACTTGGGGACGACGAGGCGGTTCGCGATCTCGGTCCCGGCGACGGTCGTGCGCAGGTCGAACACCACGTCCGCGACCTGCTCCGTGACCCGCCGCGTCCGCGGGTCCTCGCCGCCGCGGAGCGCGTGGAGCAGCGCGACACCGCCGGCGTCGTCGACCCGGGACCGCAGGTCGCCGAGGAACTCGGCGTACGCCGCCGGCGCCGCGCCGTCCTCCAGCGGCTCCACGGAGTCGACGATCAGCGTGCCGGCCTCGGGGAGGTCGCCGGTCAGCGCCGCGGCCTCGTCGAGGTCGCCGGCCTCCGTCGGGGCCTCGACGGTCGTCTCCTCGTCGCCGTCGCCGCTCAGCGACGCCTCCACCGCGTCGGCGGAGCGGACGGTGGTCAGGTAGCGGCACCGGCGGACCCTGGCGAACCGGTCCAAGATGAGCTCGGACTGGCTGTCCGGGTTCGCCTTCAACACGACGACGCTACCGCTCGGGAGCCCCCCGCCGAACTGTCGGTCCAGCACCGAGATCCCAGTCGGAAGCGTCTCCATACGATCGCTGCCGCCCGTGGAGGCTTGGGTCTGTCGATGGCGGCCCTCTCGGCCGGTCGCGACCCCGTCGTCCGCCGTTCCGGCGTCGCCGGTGGGCGCGATCCTCACGCGACCTGCCATCCGCTCGCCGCCGCGGTCTCGCAGAGCCGCGAGGCGAGGTCGTCGTACGCGCTCCGGACGGCCGGGTCGGACAGCGGGGCGCCGCCGCCGTCCGGGACCGTCCCGAGGACGGGACAGCCGAGCAGGCTCGCCACTCGGTCGGGCACGCTCGCCTCCCCGATCACGACCGCGCCGACCGCCGGGCAGCCGAGCCGCCGGGCGATCGCCGCCGTCTTCGCGGCGTCGCGGAGCGCGGCGCGCCTGAGCGGCGTCGCGATCAGCGCGCGGTCCGCCGCCCGCAGGGGCGCGGCCACGTCCGGCGACGCGCCCGCGGGACTGTCGAGCAGTACCGGCGCCCCGTCGGGCGTCGCCCCCGCGAGGGCGTCGAACGTCGCGCCGGCGTCGACCGACCGCGGCGCGTCCGGCGCCGCGAGGACTGTCGGGCCCGAGCGGTCCGGACGGAGCGGAGCCGCGTCGCGGACCGCGCCGAGAACGGTCCGTGCCCCCGTCCCGTCGACGTGGCCGCCGGCGTCGGCCGCCGGCGACTCCGTGCCGGTCTCCGCGGCCAACCGCGCGAGGTTCGGCAGGTCCCAGTCGGCGTCGGCCGCGACCACCGGCGCGCCGCGCCGCGAGAGCGCGCGGGCGAGCCCGAGGGTAGTTGTCGTCTTTCCGCTTCCGCCCTTCCCGCCGGCGACGGCTATCACGGCGATTGTGGGTCGGGATCCGGGATAGGGAGTCGGTCGGCGACGCGCCGCGGTGCGGTGAGTTCTCCGCCGCAGTCGCCGACGGGATCGATCCGCGTGTCAGTCCTGACAGCAGCCGCCGGCCTCGCCGCCGAAGTCGACCGCGAGCGGTTCCGAGATGGCCTCGTTGACCGCTTCCAGCGTGTCCTCCAGGTCGTCCTGCGCGTCGAGGTACTCGCTCATCACCGGCATCGAGTGGAGCTCGTCTTGCGCCTCCTGGACGCGCTGGAGCTCGGCGTTCGTCGCCTGCCCGGTCTGCCGGGCCTGCATGAACTCCGCGCGGAGCTGCTCGAACTCGTCGATTCGCTGCTGGACCTCCTCGTCGCGCTGGACCGCGGCTCTCGCCTCTTCGAAGCGCTCGTACTCCGGAGTTTCGGCGATCCGCTCGCCGAGCTCTCGGCCGAGGTCCTCGATGGAGACCTGTTCGACGCTCATACCGGAACGTCGTGGGCGAGCGGTTTGAACCTGCCGGAGCCGGGGCTCCGAGTCGGTTTCCCGCGTGCCCTACGCCGTCTGCGACCCGACGAACTCGACGACCGCTTCGAGCTCCTGCGGGCCGATGCCGTGCCCGCCCGGGAAGCTCCCGTGAGCGACGTCGGCGCCGACGGCTTCGAGCCGGTCGACCGCCGCCTGCGTCCGCGACTCGGGGATCACGCGGTCGCCGGCGCCCGCGCCGACGAAGACCGGCTTGCCGTCGATCCCCGCCGGATCGAGGTCGGCGTGCGACTCCGCGAGGTAGCCGTGGAGCGCGACGACCCAGGCGTAGCGGTCGGGCGCTTCGAGGAGGAGCGAGAGGCTCGTGATCGCGCCTTGGCTGAACCCGACCAGGCCGATCCGGTCGGCGTCGAGCCCGTACGCGTCCACGGCGCCCTCGACGCTCTCGACGATCAGATCGAGGCTCCGGCGGAAGTCCTCTGCGTCCGGCTGGCTCGACTCCAGGCCGCCCGCCGAGAGGTCGAGCTCGTACCACGTGTACCCGCCCTGGAGCGGGTCGGGCGCGCGGAGGCTGACGACGTGGCGGTCGCCCGGCAGCTCGGCGGCGACGGGGAGCAAGTCTTCCTCGTCGGCGCCGCGGCCGTGGAGGACGAAGACGGCGGGCGCGGGCTCGCCGTCGGCCTCGCCGTCCGGCGCGACGTGAACGTGTTCGAGCGGAACGTCGGTCATCGGTGCGCGGTTGGCGAGGGCGGCGGTTAGGTCCGTCGGCCGCGGCAGCGCGGCCCCCTCGGGCGCCACAGGATACTTGCCGGCTCCCGGAGTAGCTCCGGTCGCATGCGTCCCCGCGCCCTCCCACTGCTGGTCGCACTGCTCCTGTGCGCGACCGCGGCGGTCGCCGTCCCGGCCGTCGACGCCCGCGCCCCGCCGACGCCGGTGTGCGGCGTCTGCGACCTCGACCGGACCGCGCCGAGCGGCGAGCGCGTGGTCGCCAGCGAGAGCGAACTGACCGTCACGATTCACGCGAACGGCTCGACCACCTGGCGGGCGCGCGCCGACCTCGCGGCCGGCGCGGACGCGCTCGCGGCGAACGACAGCCTCCGTCGCGCGGTCGCGGCCGAGGCGGCCCGTGACGGCGTCGCGGAGCCGAGGGACCTCAGCGCCCGGCTCGACGGCGAGACGCTCGTCGTCGACTACCGCGACCCGAACGCGACGGAGCGACACCTCGGCGTCACGGTCTTCACCCCCTTGACGCCCGCCTCGCCCTCGACTCCGTTCGTCGTGGGCGGCGAGGGCGCGCGGTACCTCGCCGCCGACCGCCTCACCGTCCGCGGCGAGCCCGGGTGGACGGTCCGCGGCGACGCGCCCGAGCGCGAGTCCGACACCGAGTTAGTCTGGTCCCCTCGGGACGCCGCACGCGACGACGCCGGGCGGGCGCCGTTCGATGTCGACCGGGATCCGGTCGCGGTCGAGGCGGGCGCGGTCCTCCCCGGCCCGAGGGCGTGGATCGCCCGACTGCTCGCCGGCGACGGCCCCTGAACTCCCGGCGGGGCAGCGACGGTCGCGACCGCCCGGAACGACGCTCGGGGTCGAACGCGCCGTTTAACCGTCCTGCCGCACAATTCGCTCGACATGAGCGGCTCCACGGAGGGCGACCTGACGAAGACGGGGATGGCCCTCAAACACGACCGCGAGTGGGACTACGAACTCGACCGGATCCTCGAGGCCATCGAGGAACGCGACGCCTCGAAGGTCGGGCTACAGTTCCCCGAGGGACTGAAGCGCCGCGGCCCGAAGGTCGCCGACGACCTCCGCGAGGTCGCGCCCGACGACGTGACGTTCATGCTCTCCGGGCAGCCCTGCTACGGCGCCTGCGACCTCGACACGTACCTGATGCGGCGGACGGACGTGTTCGTCCACTTCGGCCACACGCCGATGAAGGAGTCCGACAGCATCGTTTACGTCCCCCTCTTCTCGAACGTCGACCCGTTCCCGATCATGGAGGACGCGCTGGCCGAGGAGCTGGCGCCGCCGGAGGAGGACGCCGACGTGGGGCTCGTCACGACGGCCCAGCACATGAACCGCTTCGAGGAGATGACCGACTGGTTAGAGGAGCGCGGCTACGAGGTCCACACCCGCCGGGGCGACGACCGCCTCACCAAGGAGGGGCAGGTGCTCGGCTGTAACTACGCCTCCGCGGACATCGACGCCGAGCAGGTGCTGTACGTCGGCGGCGGGAAGTTCCACCCGGTCGGGCTCGCGATGGAGCACCCGGACAAGCGCGTGATCATCGCCGACCCCGTCAACAACGCGGTGTCGATCGCCGAGCACGACCAGTTCCTCAAGCAGCGATACGCCGCGGTCCACAAGGCGATGGACGCCGAGAAGTGGGGCGTCATCTTCTGTACGAAGATCGGCCAGGGCCGCTGGGAGAAGGCCCAAGAGATCGTCGACAACAACGAGAACGCCTACCTGATCACCATGGACGAGGTGACGCCGGACCGCCTGCGCAACTTCGACATGGACGCGTTCGTCAACACCGGCTGTCCGCGGATCACGACGGACGACGGCCCGCGCTTCCACAAGCCGATGCTGACGCCCGGCGAGTACGAGGCCGCCATCGGCGAGAAGCCGCTCGACTCGATCGAGTTCGACACGTTCCACGACACCTGGTAGGCCGGCTCGCAAGCGTCTTTCGGCCTTTTTGGCAGCCCGGACTACGCCTCGTCCGGCGGGTTCACGAAGAGCCCGTCGACCACGAGGGCGCCGGCCGCGAGCGAGCCGCCGGCGACGGGGACCGTGTACCCGCGGGCGACGAGCGACGCGGCCGCGTACGCGGCGCAGAACGCGAGCGGGATGGCGAGCAGGAGGAGGTCGGCGCGCTCGATTTCGTCGAGAGCGCTCGACCCGGCCGACCGGTGCCGCCCGCTCATTCCATGTACCCCAGCTCGCGGAGCTTTTGCGCGATCTGTTTCGCCTCCGCCTCGGAGACGCCCTCGTCGGACTCCATCTCCTGGACGACGACGTGTTTCACGAACTCCTTGACCGAGCCGAACGGCTCGTCCTCGATGTACGCCTCCACGTCCGCGACGAACTCCTTCCGCAGCGAGATCGTGGTGTAGTCGCTCATTGCCGGATCCGTTTCGCCGCGGCCTGATAAATCTTAATTACATCTAATTACGAGAGTACGTGCCCGGAGTCGACTCCGCAGCCACGTTCGGTGACGGCTGAGACGGGTCCGACGTCGCCGAGCGCCGGTGCGCTCGTCGAGGCGTGGCGAACTGCGAGCGGTTCGGTCGGAGCCACCGGCGGTGCCGGAGCTGTACACCGCGGTTCCGCCCCGGACGTCTCTGATAACACACCCGACCGGCGGTCAGGCGTCGACCCTACCCCGTCAGTCCGTCCGCGCGGCCCGCTCGACGTACTCGACCGCCGCCGCGGGCGAGTCGACGGCTTCGACCCCGTCGACCGCGTGCGTGTCGAGCCCGGCCACGGGGCGCCCCTGCGCGAGCGCGAGCCCGATCTCGGAGAGCGTGCCGCCCGCGCCGTCGACCGCGACCGCGGCGTCGCCGTTCATCACGACGAGCGCGTTGCGAGCGTGGCCCATCCCCGTCGCGATCGGGGTCGTGACGTGCCGGTTCGCGTCCGCGCGGTCGTCCGTCGGGAGGATCCCGATCGTCTCGCCGCCGGCCGCGCGGGCCCCGCGGCAGACCGCCTCCATGACGCCGCCCAGCCCGCCGCAGACGACGACGTGGCCGCGCTCCGCGAGCCGTTCGCCGAGGGCCTCCGCGACCGCCGCGGTCTCCGGACCGACCGAGCTCCCGCCGATGACGCTGACGCGCATGCGGGGACCCACGCCCCGCGATCGGGTAAAACCGACCGGAGGACCCGTTCGATCGGCGCAGAGCGACCGCCTCGCGTCGATTCTCGCCGGTGAGACCGCCACTGAAACCCTTATCCCGCCTCACCGTGAATGGGTGCTATGACGTACGATACCGTCGTGTTCGACAACGACGGTGTCCTCGTGGGCCGCACGCGCTTCGACGTGCTCCGGGACGCGACCCGGGACGCGTTCGAAGAGTGCGGCGTCGAGGAGCCCGATCCGGACGACGTAGAGCAGATGACCATCGGTGCGACCCCCGGTAGCGTCGGCACCGTCTGTCAGACGTACGACCTCGATCCGGGGTCGTTCTGGCGGACGCGCGACGACGTGGTGTCGCGGGCCCAACAGCAGGAGGCCCGCGAGGGGCGCAAGACCCCGTACGACGACCTCGACGAGCTCCAGGACCTCGACGTCCAGATGGGGATCGTCTCGTCGAACCAGCAGGCGACCGTCGACTTCCTCGTCGACCACTTCGACGGCTTCGACCGCATGGGGGCCGCGTACGGCCGCGAGCCGACGATCCACTCGCTCCAACTCCGCAAGCCGAATCCCCACTACATCGACCAGGCGCTCGGCGACCTCGACGCCGACAACGCCCTGTTCGTCGGCGACAACGAGTCGGACGTGCGCGCCGCCGAGAACGCCGGCATCGACTCGGCGTTCATCCGCCGTCCCCACCGCCGCGACTGGGAGCTGAACGTCTGGCCGACCTGGGAGATAGAGCGGCTCTCCGACCTCCACGACATCGTGGAGTGAGGCCGCCCCGCCCCCGCGCCACCCTCACCCTCGACAGCGACGCGTCGCGGACCGCGCGCGCCGTGCCGCCGATGAAGCGTTTAACTCGGATGGCGCGTAACTCGCCCTCGTGACCGATTCGCCCCCGTGGGCCGACCTCTTCGGCCACTCCGAACCGTACCCCGAACAGGCAGACGGCATCGACGCCGCCGTCGAGGCCGCCGCCGACGGCGGCTTCCTCGCCCTCGAGGGCGCCTGCGGGACGGGGAAGACGATGCTCGCGCTCACCGCGGGCCTCGACCGCGTCCGCGACCCGGACTCCGACTTCGAGCGCGTCTTCGTCCTCACCAGCGTCAAACAGCAGCTGCGCCAGTTCGAGACGGACCTGCGGACGATAAACGACGACCTCCCCGACGGGTACGACCCGGTCTCCGGGCTCACCCTCGTCGGCAAGGCGGACGTCTGCCCGTACGCGAGAGAGAACCGCGGCGGGATCGACCGGGAGAACGTCTACGAGCGCTGCGAGGGGCTCCGCGAGCGAACCCGCAACCTCGTCGGCGACGGCGGCGCGACGACGACCTCGAACCTCGTGAGCGAGGCGCGCAGCCAGCAGGTCGGGCTCGTGGACTCGGGGGCCGACGCCGGCTCGCCCGCCGACGGGCCCGCCGCCGACTACCTCTCCGTCGACGGCGAGCCCACCCCGTACCGTCCGGACACCGAGGAGTACGACGACGTCGAGTTCTGTCCGTTCTACGCCGGCTTCCTCGAGGACCTCCCCGACGACGGCGACCCCGCCGAGGCGGTCCCGTTCGACGTCACCGAGCTCGGCCATGTCGACGCCGACGAGCTGGTCCGGCTCGCCGCGGGACACGGCTCCTGTCCCCACTCGGTGATGGGCGCGCTCGTCCCGGAGGTCGAGGTCGTGATAGGCAACTACTACCACGCGTTCGACCCCGTGACCACCGGGACGTTCACCGGCGCGCTCCTCGACGACTCCACCTTCGTCGTCTGCGACGAGGCCCACATGCTCGAACCGCGCGTCCGCGACCTCGTCAGCGACGCCGTCGCGGACGCGAGCCTCCGCGACGCCGAGAACGAGCTCACCCGCGTCGTCCAGCCGCTCTCGTTCGAGTCGGCGGGCGCGGAGTCCGAGGACGCGGCGCTCGTCCGAGGGGAACTGGCGGACGCGGACGTGACCGTCGAGGAGATCGAGGCCGTCCGCGAGTTCTACGCCGACCTCCGCGGCGAACTCGACCGCCGCGTGACCGCGCACCTCGACCGCGAGCGCCCGGACTGGCGGGCGTCGATGCGCGACCTCGACGACGAGGCGATCCCGCTCCGCGACCCCGAGGAGCCGGGCGAAGACGAGATCACGGCGTGGGCGGACCGCGAGGGGTACGGCGAGCAGGTCTGGGCGCGCGCCGAGCAGGTGGGGGCTGTCGTCAAGCGCGTCCTCGACTCGCTGGAGGAGGAGGACAAGCAGCGCGCGGCCCCGGGCGTCGGCCGCACCCTCAACGCCTGGTACCGCGAGGGCCACACCGACTTCTTCCGGGCTATCGAGCTCGAACGGACGTTCGACGAGACGGAGCCGCCCGACTCGTGGCGCCGGGCGTACAACGCGCGGCTCGCGCTCCACAACTGCCTGCCGAGCGAGCCGATCGGCGACCGCCTCGCGGAGTTCGGCGGCGGCGTCCTCATGAGCGCGACGCTGGAGCCGATGGACCTCTTCCGGGAGGTGACCGGGCTCGACCACCTCGCGGAGCGCGGTCGCCCGGTCGTCGAGCGGACGTACGGCCTCTCGTTCCCCGCGGAGAACCGCGCGAGCCTCGCGGTCGACGCGCCGAAGTTCACCCACCAGAACCGCGGCGCGCCGGGCGAGGAGAACCCGACGCGGCTCGCCCACCTCGACGCGACGGCCGCGGTCGCGCGCCGCGACGGGAACGTCCTCGTGGGCACCCCGAGCTACGCCGAGGCGACGTGGATGGCCGAGTCGCTCTCGGCGCGGCTCGACAAGCCGGTCCTGCTCGACGAGTCCTCCGGCGACCGCGAGACGGAGTCGCTGAAGGACGACTTCTTCGCCGGCGAGGGGAAGGTGCTGGTGACGAGCCTCCGCGGCACGCTCACCGAGGGCGTCGACTACCGCGGCGACCGCCTCGCGGCCGCCGTCGTCTGCGGCGTCCCGATCATCAACACGGCGCGGCCGCAGACGCGAGCGGTCATCACCGCCTACGACCGCCGGTTCGAGTCCGGGTTCGAGACGGCGCTCACGGTCCCCGCCGTCCGGAAGGCCCGGCAAGCTGTCGGTCGCGTCATCCGCGGGCCCGACGAGCGGGGCGTCCGCGTCCTGCTCGACGCGCGCTACGCCCGCGACTCGTGGAACGGCGTCAGGGAGTTCCTCCCGGAACACGAGCGCGAGGAGTATCAGCCCGTCAGCCCGGACATGCTGGAGGTCGCCCTCGACCGGTTCGAGTCGCGTTCCTCGGCGACGCCCGAGTGACGCGGGCGCCCCTCGCCGCGTGGTAGGGACTTGCTATCGGGGTGGTACGCTGCTCGTAACTATGCTCCGGGAGAGAGTATAGGGGGTATGTACTCCCCGTTCGAAGCCGAGCGCTACCACGTCGTCTGCCGCGAGTGTCCCCTCGAACGCCTCTGTGACGCCTCGACGGACGCGGAGGCGCTCGGTCGGGACCACGTCGCCGACACCGGCCACCGGGTCGCCGTCGAGCGGATCGCCTGAGCGCCCGCGCTCAGACGACGTTCGAGTCGATGTCGCGCGGGTAGTTGGTGAGCCGCTCCGTTCCCGACTCGGTGATCGCGACCGTGTCCGAGTGCCGGTAGCCGTACTCGTCCGTGTAGAGGCCGGGCTCGATGGTGTAGACGTGTCCGGGCGCCATCACCGCGTCGTCGCCGTCGTACCGCTCGCCCCAGCCGCGGTCGATGTACGGCGGCTCGTGGGCGCCGAGGCCGATGTTGTGGCCGACGTGGTGCTGCGCGAGGTCGGTCACGCCCTGCTCCTCGAAGTACTCCCAGACGACCCGGTCGACCTCGGCGACCGGCACGCCCGGGCCCAGCGCGTCGATGGCGAGCGTCTGCGCCTCCAACATCAGCTCGAAGTAGTGCTCCTGCTCGTCGTCGTAGTCGCCGACGAACATCGTCCGCTCCAGCTCGGAGCGGTAGCCGTCGACGTTCGCCGTCGCGCCGGTGACGAGCACGTCCCCCTCGGCGAGCCGCTCGTTCGGCGTGTGGCCGTGCGGGAGCGCGGTCTCCTCGCCGGAGATGTAGCCGGCGTGGACCGGGCCGTCGCCGCGGACGCGGACGGCGTAGTTGTCCCCGAGCGCGTCGAGCATGGCGCGCGAGGCGTCGGTCGACGCCCGCTGCGAGACGGTCGCCGGGTGCGCGCCCGGCTCGGAGTAGTCGGCGAGGTAGCGGTGGCCGAGGTTCGCCCACTTCGCGGACTCGCGGATCAGGTCGACCTCGGCGTCGGACTTCGCCCAGCGCATCCGGTCGACCCACGACTGCGTCTCGACGTCGAGCGACTCGGAGAAGGCGGGACCCTCGTACCCCATCACGCCCGGCGGCCCGTCCGCGTCCGCGGCGACGGCGTCCGCGCCCAGCCCGTCCAGCATCTCGACGGCGACCGAGACCGGTTCGCCGCCGGGGTAATCGAAGTAGTGATGGACGGCGTCGATCCGCGGGTTGGGCTCGACGCGCTCGACCTCCAGCCGCGGCACGGTGATCTCGACGCGGTCGTCGGTGACCGCGAGGACCACCGGCCGCTCCGTCTGGATGTGGTGGAAGCCGGTGAGGTACTCGATCGCCGTCGCGCCCACCCACGTCGCGGCGTCGGCGTCGGTCGCCGCGAGGCGGTCTCGGACCGCGGCGAGCCGGTCGTCGAAGGCCGACTCGGGGAGTTTCGTGGCCATGCCTCAAGATGTGCGAACGGGCCGATAAACGGTCGGGTAGCGGAACGGCGGCCCCGCGGGGACGCTCCCGGTGCGGCGGCCGAGCCGGCGGTTCAGTCCTCGCGGCGGGCGAACGCGAGGTTGCCGGAGACGTTCTTAATGTAGGCGGTCACGGTCTCGCCCTCCTGCGCGCCGGGGACGAAGATGGTGTACTCCCCGCGCTCGGCGACGCCGTCGCCCTTGCGGCCGGTGCCGACGATCTCGAGCTCATACGTGTTGCCCGACTCGACGGCGTCCTCCTGCCGCTGGGTGTTGGAGGTGTTCTGCTTCGCCACCGGCCGGAAGGCCCCGCAGGCCTCACAGCGGAGCATCGGCGTCCGGTTCTCGGTCTCCAGTCGCGTGTCCGGGAGGCCGCACTCCGAGCAGGTGACGAACGACTCGATGTACGAGTCGATCGCGGCCTGGAAGTCGCGCTCGCGGAAGTTCCCGCTGTAGCGGGCGCGGCCGTCCTCGTACTGTCCGGCGGTGCCCAGCTCCTGCTGGATCTTCGAGTGGACGTGCTCGGGCTCGCGGCTCAGCGCGTCGGCGATCGCGGAGAGGTTCGTCAGGCGGGTGAACGCCCCGTCCTTCTGCCATTCCGGGTCCGGAACCGACAGCCGCTCGTCGGAGCCGCCCAGATCCGGTACCTCATCCATCGCGCGGTCGAGGCTCGATTCGTAATCCATACGCGTGAAAACGACAGCGCGACGGAAATCGCTTCCGGGTTCGGTGGCCGCGACTCCGAAGGGCGGAGCCAGCAGTAGGATGCCGACAGTCGGCCAGAAGTAACGGGAGGTAGATTTGAACCACGGCCACTCCGTTCCCTGGTTCAAGCCTTCTCCGAGGCTATCTCGTCGACGACGGCGCTCGCGCCTCGCTACGCTCGGCGTTCACGGTCGTCGACAGAAAATAGCGGGAGGTAGATTTGAACTACCGATCTCCGGGTTATGAGCCCGGCGGAATCTCCTGGCTATCCCATCCCGCTACCGTAGCAAAATCGCGTGCGACTGTTAAGGGTTCTGATCCCGCCGCCGGTGTGCGATTCGTCCACGCGTCCACGGCGGTCGCGCGCCCTCGCGCCGGCCGCCGTGATCGATGCCCATCCCCGCTCCTGTCCCGCCCCTGTCCCACGCTTGCCCTGCTTGTTTCACTCATCTCCCGCCCGTCACGCCTCGGTCTCCTCCGCGTCGCCCTCCCGCGCCGCGACGGCCTTCGTGCGGATCCGGAGCGCGAGGACCGCGACGAGCGCCAGGCCGACGGTCACCCCGACGTCGGCGGGGTCGCCCGAGAGCGCCCGCTGCGCGGTGAGCCCCGCCATCAGCGCGAACGCGAACGCCAGCAGCCCGGCGATCGGAATCACGTACCCTTCGCCGAGCGGCGATCCGCCGGTCTCGTCGGTCATCTCCACACGCTGCGCGGCCGACCGTGAAAAGCCTCCCGCGACTGTCGCTCCCTTGCGGCGGCCGCAAATGATTTTACACATCATCGATAGTGATAGACGATGAACAAGCCGCTGTTGACGACGGACTTCTTAGACCGGGCGCGCCGCCACTACGCCGACGAGGAAGCGATCCTGGCGGTCGACGGGACGCGGTACACGTACGCGGAGCTCGGCGACCGCGCCGACCGATTCTCCGCCGCGCTTCAGGCTCGCGGCATCGAGAAGGGCGACCGGGTCGCCGTGCTGGACCCGAACACGCACTACCACCTGGAGGCCGCCTACGGCGCGATGCAGGTCGGCGCGATCCACGCGCCGCTGAACTACCGCCTCACGCCGGGCGACTTCTCGTACATGCTCTCGGACGCGGGCGTCGACGCCATCTACGCCGACGCCGAGTACGCCGCGAACGTCGAGGCGATCCGCGACGAGGTGCCGACCGAGACGTTCCTCACGAACGACGCCGACGCGGTCGAGGGCGACTGGGAGTCGTTCGACGCGGCGCTCGACGACGCCGACCCCGACGCCTACGACCGCCCGGAGATGGACGAGGACGACGTGATCACGATCAACTACACCTCGGGGACCACCGGCGACCCGAAGGGCGTCTGTCGCACGCACCGCGCCGAGACGCTCCACGCGTACCTCATCTCGATCCACCAGGAGATCACCGACGACGACGTCTACCTCTGGACGCTGCCGATGTTCCACGTCAACGGCTGGGGCCACATCTACGCGATCACGGGGATGGGCGCCCGGCACGTCTGTACCCGCGGCGTCGACGTCGCGGAGACGTTCGAGCGGATCCGCGAGGAGGACGTGTCGTACTTCTGTGCCGCGCCGACCGTCCTCAACATGCTCGGCGACCACTACGCCGAACACGGCGGCGAGACGACCGGCGACAACGACGTGCGGGTCGCCACCGCGGGCGCGGCGCCGCCGGAGGCGACGATCCGTACCGTCGAAGAGGAGTTCGGGTGGGATCTCAAACACGTGTACGGCGCCACCGAAACGGGCCCGCTCATCACCACCTCCGACGCGAAGCGCCACTTCGACGAGGGCGCCGACGACCGCTTCGCGGTGAAGAAGACCCAGGGGATCGGCTACCTCGGCACGGACGTGCGCGTCGTCGACGAGGACGGCGAGGACGTCGCCGCCGACGGCGAGACGATCGGCGAGATCGTCGTCCGCGGTAACCAGGTGATGGACCGCTACTGGAACAAGCCCGAGGCCACCGAGCAGGCGTTCTCCGAGCGGTTAGAGGGGTACTACCACATGGGCGACCTCGCCGTCGTCGACGAGGACGGGTTCGTCTCGATCCAGGACCGCAAGAAGGACATCATCATCTCCGGCGGGGAGAACATCTCCTCGATCGAGTTGGAGGACACCCTCTTCGAACACGACGTCGTCTCCGACGTGGCCGTCATCCCCGCCCCGGACGAGCGCTGGGGCGAGACCCCGAAGGCGTTCGTCGTCCCAGAGGGCGGCGACCCGAACGACGCGGCCGCGACGCCCGAGGCGCTCAAGGCGTTCGTCCGCGAGCGCGTCGCGGACTACAAGACGCCCGGCGAGGTGGAGTTCGTCGCGGAGCTCCCGACGACCGCGACCGGGAAGATCCAGAAGTACGAGCTGCGCGAGCGCGAGTGGGACGAGGAGGAGCGGATGGTCGGCGAGGGGTAGCGGTCGCTCGCCGCGGTCGGGAGGCGTTCGGCCCGGACTCAGTCCTCGCCTTCGTCGATTTCGTCCGTGTCGCCCGCCTCGGCGTCGTCCGCTCCGCTCGCCTCCTCGCCGCCGGAGTCGCTCAGGCGGTCGGTGTCGATGCTCACGCCCGGCGGCGTGACGACGAGGAAGCCCCGGAAGTGCATCAGCTCCCCGTCCATGTCCTTCACGTCGCGCGCGAAGGGGGCGGCGAGCTCGTTGAGGTCGCCGTCTATCGACAACACCAGGGTGTTCCCGTAGTCGACGCTGCGGACCCATTCCTCCGGGTCGGTCGTGCCGTCCAAGACGCCGAGGACGACGTCGCCCGCCGCCGCGAACGCCTCGTCCATCTTCGCCTCGGCGTCCCGCAGGTCGAGGTCCCAGTCGCTCATACGTGGGGGTCGACAGGCGGCGGCAAAAGCGTTCGGGAGCGGGGCGGCCTCGCCCCACACCGACCGCCGCCCGGTCGCGGAGCGGTTAAGTGCGCGCCGATCCCAGCAGACGATATGAAACGCACGCGGCGGTCCCTGCTCGCGAGCGCGGCGTCGGTCGGCGTCGTCGGCGCGGCGGGGTGTCTCGGCGGCGGGGGGACGACCCTCGACCTCAGCGGCGTGGAACTCGACACCGGCGAGTACGACTGCGACTTGACGGAGCCGTCGGACCCGGACCTCGACTACCGGCCGACCCTCGGAGACACGGACGCCGACGTGGTCGTTCAGGCGTTCGAGGACTTCACCTGCGGGCACTGCGCGAGCTACAAGCTCGACCACTTCCCGGTCATCCGCGACGAGTACATCGACCCCGGCGACATCCGGTACGAGCACTGGGACTTCCCGATCCCGGTCGACGAGACGTGGGCGGTCCCCGTCGCGAGCGCGGCCCGCGGCGTCGGCGCCCGGAACGGTGACGAGGCGTTCTTCGAGTTCGCCACGGCGGCCTACGAGTCGCAGCAGAGATACAGCGGGGAGACGCTCGGCGCCGCCGCGGAGGCCGCCGGCGCGGACCCCTGTGCGGTGCTGTCCGACGCCCGGTTCGCGGCGTTCGGCCAGGCGTCGGCCGACGACCGGGCGGAGGGCGCGTCGATGGGCGTCGAGGGGACGCCGAGCATCTTCGTGAACGGCAGTCCCGTCGAAGAGGGCTACGGGGCCCAGTCGATCGCCGCCGCGATCGAGTCCGAACTCTGAGGTGCGGCCGACCGGCCGGAGAGCGCCGCGAGCGGCCCGTCTCCGAGTGGATCTTCCCAGAGCGTCGGTCTTTTGACCGTTCGACCCGTTTTATACGCAGATGAGCGACCCCGACCCCTCCCCCGCGACCGAGGCCGCCGCCGGCGACCGCTCGGTCGACGCGAACGCCGTCGGGGGCGACGCGGACGCCGCCGACCGCCGGCGGCTCGGCGCGGTCGTCCTCGCGGTGCTGATCTCGCAGGTCCTCCTCTACCCGGGCGTGCCCGACCTCGTCGTCGCGCTCGGCGCGCCCGCCGGCATCGACGCCGGGATGTGGTTCCTGGTCGCCGAGTGCGGCGCGTTCGTGTCGTTCGCGGTCGTCTGGGGCGCGCTCTCGGACGCGCTCGGGCGGCGGGTCCCGCTGATCGTCGTCGGGGCGCTCGGCGGCGCGGGGTCGTACGTCGCGCTCGCGTCGCTGCCGGCCCTGGGGCTCGGCTTCGGTGCCGCGCTCCTCGTCCGCGTCGTCGGGGGGGCCCTGACGATCGGGGCGTTCTCGCTGTCCATCACCCTCCTGATGGACTTACGGGGCGGCAACGGGCGCAACATGGGCGCCGCCGGGCTCGCGATCGGCCTCGGCGCGGCGGTCGGCTCGGTCGTCGGCGGTTGGCTCGCCGACCTCGGCGCGCTCTACCCGGTGTACGCCGGCGGGGCCGTGCTGGCCGCGGCGGGGCTGCTGTCGGCGACGGTCGACGACCGGGCCCCGACCGGCCGCGGCAGCGACGCGGGCGCGGCCGGCGACGGCGGGGATACGGCGGGCTTCGCCGACGTGCTCGCGCGCGCTCGCCGGACCCCGGGGCTCCTCGTCCCCCTCGCGTTCGGGTTCGTCGACCGGCTCACGGCCGGGTTCTTCGCGCTCGTCGGCGTGTACTACTTCCAGGACCCGGCGACGTTCGGCCTGTCGGCGACCGGCGCGGGCGCGACGCTCGCGCTCTTTTTCGTGCCGTTCGCCCTGCTACAGTCGCCGTTCGGCGCGCTCTCCGACCGGATCGGACGGTTCCTACCCGTGGTAGCCGGGTCGCTCGCGTACGGCGTCGTCACCGTTGGCGTCGGCGTCGCTCCGGTTTACCCGGCCGCGGCCGCGCTGATGGTCCTCGTCGGCGTCTGCGGGGCGCTGATGGCGCCGGCGACGATGGCGCTCGTCACGGACCTCGTCGAGCCGGAGGTCCGCGGCGCCGCCATGGGCCTGTTCAACGTCTTCGGGTCCCTCGGGTTCCTCGCGGGCTTTTTGATCGGCGGGAGCGCGACCGACGCGTTCGGGTACACCCCCGCGTTCCTGGCCGTCGGCGGCCTCGAACTCCTGATCGCGCTCGCGCTGCTCCCGGCCGTCCGGTCGATCGCGCCCGGCGCCGGAGCCCTCGGGCGCGTCGGCGCGGAGGGGTGAGCGACGACCGAGGGGCCGCGCCCTCGCCGCGGCGAGCCGAGTCCTTTTAACCGACTCGCCGCCTGCATGTTCGTAACCGATGGACCTCCTCGTCGTCGGCGCCGGTGAGATCGGGCGCTGGGCGGCCGACACCGTCGCGGCCGACGCCGCGCCCGTCGACGCGAGCGTCGCGTTCGCCGACCGCGACCCGACCGTCGCGGCCGACGCCGCGGCCGGGCGCGACGCCCGGACGGTCGAGGCCGACGGGGACTCCGTCCACGACGCCGTCTGCCTCGCGGTGCCGATGTCGGCGGTGCCGGCGGCGGTCGAGGCGTACGCGCCGCGCGCCGAGCGGGCGATCGTCGACGTCTCCGGCGAGATGACCGACGCGCTCGCGGCGATGCGCGAGCACGCTCCCGGCCTCGAACGCGCGAGCTACCACCCGCTGTTCGCGCCGCCGCGCGTCCCGGGCAACGTCGCGGTCGCCGTCGACGAGGCCGGCCCGGCGGTCGAGGCGTTCACCGCGTCGATCGAGGCCGGCGGCAACGAGGTCTTCGAGACGACCGCCGCGGAGCACGACGGCGCGATGGAGACCGTTCAGGCGGGCGCGCACGCGGCGGTGCTCGCGTGGCGGCTCGCCGCGGAGCCGGTCCGCGAGGAGTTCCACACCCCAGTGTCGGCCGCGCTCGACGACGTGGCCGACACCGTCACCGAGGGGTCGCCCGCGGTGTACGCCGAGATACAGCGCGCCTTCGACGGCGCCGAGGACGTGGCCGACGCGGCGGCGGCGATCGCGGACGCGGACGACGAGGCGTTCGCCGCCCTGTACGAGCGCGCCCGCGGCGACCGCGAGGGGAGAGAGCGGCTGGAGTGAGACGACGCGACGAGACACCAATGATCGACAGAACCGCGGTCCGGAACAACGCGAACTACCTGCGCAACGTCAGACCGATCGACCCCGAGGAGATCGCGGAGTACATCGAAGGGACGCCGCACCCGGCGGTCGTCCGCGAGACGCTCCGCGAGGAGGCGTTCGACCTCCGGCTCCGCGAGCGCGAGGACGGGGCGTTCGTCCCCGTCGAGGAGGCGCCCGTCGACCCGCCGGGCTGGGCGCCCGAATCGCTCCCGGACGAGTACTCGTTCGCCTTGGAGGACCTGCTGGTCCGCGAGTACGGCGCGAACTGGCACCGCGGGGAGTCGGGCGCCGAGCTCCGCGAGCGCGTCCGCCGGATGAAGACGGACTACCTCTACGAGAACGAGGTCGAGTACGACCGCGTCGCGGCGCTCGGCTACGCCGTTTACCACCTCCCGGCGTACTACGCGACGGTCGGGTACGTCCTCGACGACCTGACTGAGAACGGCCTGCTCGACCGCACGCTCCGCGTCCTCGACGTGGGCGCCGGCGTCGGCGGGCCCGCGCTCGGGCTCCACGACTACCTCCCGGACGACGCCGTCGTCGACTACCACGCGGTCGAGCCGAGCGCGGCGACGGAGGTCCTCGACCGGCTGCTGGAGGAGACCGGCCGGAACTTCCGCGCGACGGTCCACGAGACGACCGCCGAGTCGTTCCTCGGGCTCGAGGGGGGCGAAGAGCCCGCCCCGGCGACCGACGAGCCGTTCGACCTCGTGCTGTTCGGCAACGTCCTCTCGGAGCTCGCCGACCCCGCTGCGGTCGCGGGCGCCGCGGTCGACGCGCTCGCGCCCGAGGGCAGCGTCGTCGCGTTCGCGCCGGCCGACCGGAACACCGCGACCGGGCTCCGCCGGGTCGAGCGCGAGGTCGTCGCGTCCGGCGGCCACCCCGGTCGGGACGCCGAGATATACTCGCCGGCGCTCCGCCTGTGGCCCGACGCGGTCCCGACCGACCCGGGCTGGTCGTTCGACGTGGCCCCCGACCTCGCGGTCCCGCCGTTCCAGCGCCGGCTCGACGAGGCGGCGGCGCGCGGCGAGACCGACGAGCCGGGCGAGTTCGTCAACGTCGACGTACAGTTCGCTTACTCGATCCTCCGCCCCGACGGCCGTCGGCGCGTCGACGTCGAGGCGAGCGCGGAGCGGTGCGCGCGCATGGCCGAGTCGGAGCGGCACGTCACCGACCGGGTGAACCTGCTCGCGGTGAAGCTCAGCCACGACCTGAGCGAGGGAGACAACGCCGTCTACCGCGTCGGCGACGGCTCCCAGGCGACCGACCACTACCTCGTCTGTACCCGCGAGACCGCGCTGAACCGCGACCTCCGCGAGGCCGGCTACGGGTCCGTCGTCTTCGTCGAGAACGGGCTCGTCCTCTGGAACGAGGACGAGGGCGCGTACAACGTCGTCGTCGACGACGAGACGGTCGTGGACCTGGTCGCCCGCTGAGCCGGCGGAGGGCGTGGGGAACGGGCGCGCAGCTTCGTCACCGGGCGCCACGGGCGACCGTCTCCGGTGTAGACTTATCAACCCCCCCGTGTTATCGCTGTCAGATGGCGGTCGAAATCACCGAGGCGTTCGTCCGTATCGCCGGTACCTCCTCGGTAGCACAGGCGTTCGTCGGCGGCGTCATCATCGCGCTGCTGAACCTCGCCGGAGCGTCGCTGGTCCTCGTCTGGCGGAGCCCGTCCGAGCGAGCCCTCAACGGGATGCTCGGCTTCGCCGCCGGCGTCATGCTCGCCGCCGCGTTCACCAGCCTGATCATCCCCGGCGTCGAGGAGTACTCCGGCGGTAACCCGATCCCGACGCTTATCGGCGTCGGGGTCGGCGCTCTGTTTCTGGATCGGGCGGACGCGCTGATTCCCCACGCCCACTTCCTGCTGACCGGTTCTCGTCGCATGGACGCGGCGAACCCCGGAGAGACGCTACCGGTCAGCGACGACCGGGTAACCGGGGTGGTCCTGTTCGTCCTGGCCATCACGCTACACAACATGCCCGAGGGGCTCGCGGTCGGCGTCGGGTTCGGCGCGGCCGCCGGCGATCCGGCGCAACTCGGGAGCGCGCTGTCGCTGATGCTCGCGATCGGTATCCAGAACATCCCCGAGGGGCTGGCCGTCTCCGTCGCGGCGATTAACGCCGGCCTCGACCGCCGAATCTACGCCGCGTTCGCGGGGATACGCGCCGGTGTCGTCGAGATTCCGCTGGCGGTGCTCGGAGCCGTCGCCGTCGCGGCGGTCGCGCCCCTGTTGCCGTACGCGATGGGGTTCGCCGCGGGGGCGATGCTGTTCGTCATCTCCGACGAGATCATCCCCGAGACGCACCGAAGCGGCCACGAGCGCGTGGCGACCCTCGGACTCATGGTCGGCGTTATCACCATGTTGTACCTGGACATCTCGTTGGCGGCCTGACCGCGCCTCCGTTGAGGCCGTCCCCCCGGACGGCGCGTCCGTACCCGACGGACCGACTCCGGCGGACGCGACTCACCCGACCGGCTCGATCAACTCCGGCGCGTCGACCGCGGGGGAGTTCACCCGCGTCGACACCGGGTGCGCGGTCAGTTCGTCGCTCGGGTAGGGGTCGAGCAGGGCGGCGGCCTCGTCCGGATCCCCCCGGAGCCACGCCTCCTCCTCGCCCGGCTCCAGCATCACCGCCATCCGGTGGTGGAGGTCGGCGACGAGGTCGTTCGGCTCCGTCGTCACGATCGCGAACGTCTCAATCGGTCCGTCGTCGCTCTTCTCGTTCTCCCCTCCGCCCGACCCCCCGCCGAACGCGCCGAGCCCGGTCTGGGTCGTCTCCGGCGTCGGCGGCTCCCACCGCTCGTAGATGCCGGCCATCGCGAACGGCCGGTCGTCCTCGAAGGCGACGCGGTAGGGGGTCTTGCCCGACCCGCGGTCGCCGCCGACCCACTCGTAGAAGCCGTCCGCGGGGACGAGGCAGCGCCGGCGCTCGAAGGCGTCCGTGAAGCTCCGCTTCTCCCGCACCGTCTCCGCGCGGGCGTTGATGAGGTCGAACGACTCGTCGGCCCACGAGGGCGTCAGCCCCCACTCCATCCGCGTCGCCGCCGACGGGTCCGCGTCAGGGATGACGGGGAGCGACTGCCCGGGCGCGCAGTTGTAGCTGGGTTCGTGGTCGCCGAACGCCGCGCCGAACCTGTCTTCGAGGTCGGCGGCGGGGGTGAAGAGGGTGTAGCGGCCGCACATACGGATCGCTTGCCGCGAGACCACTTAATTCCGCGACGACCGGTCGGCCTCCGGCAGCAGGTCCCACCGGTCGGCGATGACCCCGTCGACGCCGGCCGCGACCAGTCGCTCGGCGTCCACCCGATCGGCCGCGGTCCACCCGTTCACGGCCAGCTCCGCCTCGTGCGCCCTCTCGACGAAGCCCGGTTCGGTCGCGAGGTCGATCGGCGGGTGGACCGCGACGCACCCGAGTTCCGTCGCCCGCTCGACCGCGCGCTCGGGGGCCGCGTCCGCGACGAGCAGCGCGCGGTCCGTCGCCGGGTCGCGGTCGCGCAGCGACGCCAGCGCCTCCGGGCGAAACGACGAGAACAGCACCTCGGTGTCGGTCCGCCGCGCGAGGGCGAGCGCGTCGAGCGCGGTCTCCGGCTCCTTGATTTCGACGTTGACGCCAATCCCCTCGGGGACGGCCGCGAGCGCCTCGCCGAGCCGCGGGATCGGTTCGCCGGAGTCGAGCACCGTCAGTTCGCGCAGCGCCTTCCAGTCCGTGTCCGCGACGCGCCCGGACGCGCCGGTCAGCCGGTCGAGGTCCGCGTCGTGGAAGACGACGAGCTCGCCGCTGGCGCACCGGCGCACGTCGACCTCGACGGCGTCGACGTGCGGCGCCGCGCGCTCGGCGGCCGCGACCGTGTTCTCCGGGTACTGGCCGGCGCAGCCACGGTGGCCGATCAGCGCGACGCCGTCGGGGCCCGCCCGCTTCATCGGGCCCCCCTCGACGTATCGGTCGCCTCGTTCGATCGGTCGTTCACGGGCTCGCATCGGTACCGCGGCGTGTTAGCTCTTCGCTCGCGGTCGGCCGCGCGGCCGCTCCCGTCGGCTTTTTGCCCGCGCGCCGCTCGGGGACGGACATGCGCATCGAGAACAGCTTCATCCCCGTCGAGGGGGTGGGCGAGACGACCGAACGGCGCCTCTGGGAGCGAGGGGTCACGACGTGGGAGTCGTTCGACCCCGCCGTCGACGTGGCGGGCGTGGGCGCGACGACCGCCGACCGGATCGAGTCGTTCATCGCGGAGGCGCTCGCGCGGCTCGACGACGGGGACGCCGCCTACTTCGACCGGGCGTTCCCCTCGGGCGAGCGCTGGCGGCTCTACGAGAACTTCCGCGAGGAGACCTGCTTCTTCGACATCGAGACGACCGGGCTCGACGAGCGGCGCGACCGCGTGACGACCGTCAGCTTCCATCAGGGCGGCGAGACGACGACGCTCGTCGCGGGCGAGGACCTCACCGCGCGGCGCCTCCGCGAGCAGTTCGCGGACGCCAGCCTGCTCGCGACGTTCAACGGCGCGCGCTTCGACGTGCCCTTCCTGGAGACCTCCTTCGACGTCGAGATCGACACCCCCCACCTCGACCTGATGTACCCCGCGAAGCGGATCGGCCTCTCGGGCGGGCTGAAGCCCATCGAGAGGGAGATCGGGATCGACCGCGACCGCCCGGACATCTCCGGCCGGGACGCGGTCCGGCTCTGGCGCGAGTACGAGCGGGGGAGCGACCAGGCGCTGGAGACGCTCGTCTCGTACAACCGCGAGGACACCGTGAACCTTCGGACGCTCGCCGACACGGTCTGCGACCGCCTGGACGACGAGGTGTTCGTCACCGCCCCGGACGGAGACGGCGACTGAGAGGGACCCGATAGGTCGCGAACGGCGGGTATGGACCGTCGCGATGGGAGCCGCCGCCTCGGTCGACGCCGGCGGGGTCGACGCCGACGCGGTCGGAGCCGCCGAAGCGGTTACCGGCGCAGGACGATCCCGCCGTTGCCGACGACGACGGCGTCGCCGTCCACGTCGACCGCGTTCAGGTTCTCGCCGGTCGGCGTGTCGAGCGCGAACCGATCGTCGGCGGTGAGCTCCTGGACGACGCCGCCGCTCCCGACGACGTAGCCGGCCTCGCCGTCCGTCTCGACATCGACGAGATCGGCGTCGCCGAGCGCGTCGGGCGTCCAGTTCGCGCCGTCGTACGTCAGCACGGCGCCGTTACCGCCGGAGACGGCGACGTCGTCGGGCGCGTCGCTGTCGAGGCCGTAGAACGTCACGTCGGCGTCCTCGATCCCGATGGCGTTCCAGGTGACGCCGTCGTCGGTGACGAACACGCGGCCGTTCGTGTCGACCGCGTGCCCGCTTCGGGGGCCGTGGAAGTCGATCGCGGGGAGCGCGGAGCCGCTGCCCGGCGTGACGTAGTCCCAGGTCCCCGCCGCGCCGTTCTCGAAGCTGTAGTAGATCTTCCCGGAGTCGCCGGCGACGTAGACGTTCGCCTCGCCGGCCCGCCCGGTGACGGCGACGGCGTTGTAGTTGTTCGTGTTGTCCATCGGCGCCGAGTGGTCCACGAGGGTGTCCGTCGCGGGGATGTACTCGCCGATGGCGCCGCTCGCGCCGACGAACCAGACGCGCTCGCCGTCGTCGGTGACGGCGGCCCCGTAGAGGTTGCTGCCGTTCCCGGTCGGGCCGCCGGCGCGAAGCGTCCGCCAGCCCTCGGCCGCCGGCGCGGTGAGGACGCCGCCGCCGCCGACCGCGAAGCGGCCGGCGCTCGCCGACACCACGTCGTGGAGCGTGCTGTCGGTCTCGGTCGCCTCGACGGTCCAGTCGCTCTCCGCGGCCGCGGCGACACCCGTCACGCTTCCCGATGCGACGATCGCACCCAGTCCCGCCAGCGTCGCGCGGCGGGTCGCCGTCAGAGGTCGGCTCATGACGCACCCGAGGCTTTCGGTGCCTGTTGTAAGTGCCTTGTGTCGTTTAGAACTGACGTGAAATTAAATCGGATAAAACCGCGTTAAACGTCGATCGCCGCGGGGGTTCCGGCATAAACTGTCTGAAAAATACCTGCGGGAAAAACGCCGCTTTCGTCGCTAAGAACCGCATTCTGAATTGCGTCCCCGGCGGGTAAAACACGTCCGGCGCAACGGGTCAGGAGTCGTCTGACTCGACCGTCCCGGGCGCCGCGCCGGCGTCGGTGGTCACCGTCGCGGCCTCCTCGGCGTCCGCGGCGTCGGTCTGGGCTTCGGCGGCCGCCTCGTCCGGTACATCGGACTCGACCCCGTCGTCTTCGCTCGCCCGCTCCGCTTCTTGGATCAGCTTCATTTCGCCGCGCGCCCGGAGGGTGCCCTGGATCTCCGCGCCGTCGTACACCACGAGATCGCCCGCGGAGACGTCACCGAGGACGCGCGCGCCGCTCTCGACGGTCACGGTCCCGCCGCGGGTCGTCACGTCGCCGTGGATGACCGTGTCGGCGCCGACGGTGACGTCCTCGCGGGCGCGCAGCGAGCCGAACACCTCGTTGCGCTCGCCGACGCGGATCGACGCCGCGCGGAGGTTGCCGTGGAGGCGGCAGTCGTCGCCGACGGTGGCCGGCGTCGACACGCGCCACGCGTCGTCGGATATCTCGGCGTTCCGCGGGACCAACAGCGGATCCCGCACGTCGTCGCCGTCGGCGAGCGCCTCCGCCAGTTCGTCGGCGGCGTCGGTCTCGCCGACGCGCAGCAGCTGCGAGAGGACGATGAAGTAGAAGACGATCGTCGGCACCGGGTTGCGGATGACGATCCAGCCGTTGGCCTCGAACCCCTCCTCGACCGTCACGTCGTCGCCGATGTCGAGGTTGCCCGACACCATCAACCGGCCGGTGACGGTGACCCGCTCGCCGAGGTACGCGTCCTCGCCGACGAGCACGTTGCCGTCGACGGAACACCAGGTGTCGAGCCGGCAGTCGCCCTCGGCCTCGATGTCGTCGCCCACGCGCACGCGCTCGCCGATCGCGACGTTGCGGCCGCGGACGCCGAGCCCGACGGTCGACTGCCCGCCCACGAGCACGTCGCCGTCGACGACGACGTCGTGCTCCTCGACGGTCGTCTCCGAGGGGATCGCGAGCTCCTCGATCGGGCCGTCTCCTCGCAGCGACACACCGGGAGCAGTCGCCCCGAGCGTATAAACGGTGCGGGGCGTCGGACACGCGTCGGACGACGCGAGCGCCGCGCGGAACGTGAACGCCTCCCGCGGCGGCCCCCTGTCGCCGCGCTTTTCAGTGCGCCGTCGGTATCTCGCCCATGGGATTCGGATCGTACGACGAGAGCGAACAGACGGATCAGGACGTCGACACCGACGAGGACGACGCGGTGAACGTCCACGAGAACGACCACGACGGCGACGTCACCATCGAGGGCGACGCCGACACCGACGACCTCGTCGGCCGCCTCTCCGAGATGCGCGACGACGACGACTGAGTCCCCACCTCTCCTCAGCTGCGCTCCTTGGGCCGCGGGCGCGAGTCGTCGTCGCGGGTGTGCGTGTCGTTCGCACGCCCAGTTCGGATTTATGATCCTCCAGCTGCTTCGGTACCATATGGCACGGAACCGCAACCGAGTGGGTCGGGTCGGCCGCCGGACGCGCCGCGGTCGCCGGAACCGACGGCGACGCGGGGACCGGTCCGAGACCGCCGACACCGACCACGGCGACGAGGCCTCCGCCGCGACGGTCGCGCTCGCGCGTCGACTCTGCGCGAGCGGGAACGGACAGGCGTGTGAGATGCTCGAACGACTCTGCGAGTCAGGCCACGACGCAGCCTGCGACGCCACCTGAGATCCGCGTGGCGCGCGGTCGATACCGGTGTCCCCGACGTGCGACGACCGCCTCCGGCGGTGCGCGTTCCTTATCACCTCGCGCGGAGTACTCTAAACCGATGAGCACGGACCTGACGTTCACGGACCGCGGGGTCGACGTCGTCTACGAGGGCACCGAGTTCGAGTTAGAGAAGACGCTGATCGAGGAGGCGACCGGGAAGTCGTACCGCGACGTCACGGACCACGAGGTGCTGACGATCGTCGCCGAGGATCCGGACTTGGACGGCGAGCCGGTCCGGATCGGCGACGTGCTGTAGCGGAGGCCGGCTGCTCGTTCGCCGGGCCTTCCTCTGACGACACCGAGTCGGTACCGCTTCGTCGAATCCGCTCTCGTTGTGTGATCTGACCTGCCCCTCGCGAGCGACGGTGCCAGTCTCGCCGATCGGAGTAAGAAATATATAACGTTAGATCGAACTAACACATAGAGGTGACAACCGAATGCGACCTCGCACGAAGTACCGCATCGGACGGGCCGTTCACATGCTCGTCACGGTGCTGACGCTCAACCTCGGACTGGCCCGGGAATCTGCTCCGATCATCGCCAGCGGCGCGGTGCTGTTCGTCGCGTTCTTCCCGGTGAGCCGGACGGTCGCCGACCGCGTCGGGTACACGCCGACCGACGAGCGCACCCGAGCGATCACGCGGACCGCCGCGAGCCGCGCCGCGATGCTGCTGTTCGGGGCCTCGCTCGCCGTCTTCCTCGTCGGGTCCGCGCTACAGGCGACGGGCGGGCTCGACGGTATCGCACAGACCGCCTACGCGCAGGCCCGCGTCGTGGTCGTCTGGGCCGCCGTCGCGATCTGCGTCTCCTCCGTCGCTCACGGGACACGGGCCTGGGTGCGGCGGCGGGGCGTGGAGGCGTAACCGTGGAGTTCGACACCCGCGTCCGCGAGCTCCGCGAGGAGGCCGGCCTGACGCAGGCCGAGCTGGCCGACCGCGTCGACGTGACTCGGCAGACGGTCCTCTACGTCGAGAAGGGCGAGTACAACCCCTCGCTGGAGCTGGCCTGGCGCATCGCACGTGAGTTCGACGCGCGCGTGGAAGACGTGTTCGACCTGCCCGACGAGCCGCGATCGTAGCGCCGCCGTCGCGCGGTCCGACCGGACGACTTTTTCCGACGCCCGCCGAAGCAAACGACATGGACATCGGATTCGATCTCGGAGTGAACGTCCCGTCCGGCGTGTTCGCGCTCCACGCCGTCATCGCCGTCGTGTTCCTGGGCCTCGCGGGCGTGAACGGCGCGAACGGCGAACTGATCGGGCTGGGACTCTACCTCGCGATGGCGGGTATGATCGGGCTCGTCGGCCTCATGGCCGGGCGGATCGTGGCGCGTCGCTGACCCGGGTCGACTCGCTTTCGTCGTCGGTGTCGGTCGCCTCGCCGGACGCGGCAGCAGAGTTTGGGGCCACAGGGACCTGAACCGCGGTCGTCGTCATGAGTCGGCGTCCTCCTCGCCGGTCCCGGCGATATCGAGGTCCGCGGTGTACTCCTCTCTACGTTCTGCGACTTCCGGTGCCGGTCCGCCTTGTGGTAGTAGCGCTTGAACGTGTCCGGGTCCGCGTCGGCGCGCTCGCTGACCACGCCGATCGGGAGCCCGCGGTCGCAGTGCCACGTGAGCGACCCCGTCCGGATGTGGTAAGACGCCCTCTGCCTCGAAGGAAACTATTTGATCGCTCGGAGAGAAATCCCGACCATGGCCCCCACTCTGCCGGACGATTTTGAAGAACGGTTCTGGCGTCGTCACTCCAATCCGAAGAGCGGCTGGAGTCGAACGGTCCTACTGCCGGCGCTCCTCTTCGCTGTCTATCACCGAAAGTGGCGATTCGCGGGCGCCGCACTCCTGTTCACTGTGGCGAATCCGATCCTCTTCCCGCCGCCGGACGACGACGACGCGTGGATGACCCGCGTGGTGTTAGCCGAACGTTGGTGGACGCGCGAACAGAAGGCGGGCGTCTTCGACATCACGTACCCGAACTGGCTCAACCTGCTCAACGTCCCCGTCTCGGTGTACGCGTTCGTCGCCGCGTACCGCCGGCGCCCCTTCCGGGCCGGCCTCGCCGGCGCGCTCTCGATGGCGCTGAAGTTATGGTATGTTGGCGCGCTGGTCCGGCGGTACGACGCCCGTGACCGACCGGAGGAGCGATAGCGATCGTTGGTCAGCGTCGACGACCGCGAGCGAGTAGCATCTGCTGCCCCTCGGTCACTCCTGCCGTTACGGGTCGGCCGCGACGTCGAGGCGGTACACGTCCTCGGCGGCGTCGAAGTCGCCGTCGAACGCGTAGCGGTAGCCCAGCCCCTCGACCTGCATGTACGCGACGATACAGGCGTCGACGAACGAGGATCGCTCGTGCTGCCGGAAGATGTCCTTCGCGGTCGCGAACGCGTCCGCCGTCAGCGATTCGACGTGGAGGCGCGTGCTCTCCTCCCCGGCTACGGACCTGTTTTTCCTCGAATACCTATTACTAAGAAGTGATACGTTAGAGTGGAGACCGCTATGGGGCCGGAGGGATACCGGTCTCCCGCTTCGCTGACTGATCGGAGTGATTACTGCGGTCTTGTCGGGTCATTATCGGTCTTCTTCGTCGTTGATTTCGCCGTCGATGTCGGTCGGCTCGCTGTGCTCCGTGATGTCGATCCCTTCGAAGTCGGTGATCCTCCGCCTGAGAGCGGCGTCTAGGTCGGGCCTGTCGTAATACCGCCTAAGCACGTCCGGCGTCGTCGCTGCTCGCTCTGCTACGTCCTCGAGGTCTCGACCGAGGTTCAGCTGCCACGTTATCGACCCGCGACGGATCGGGTGCGGGCTCGACGACGACGGACACTGAGAGGCCATCGTCTGCTTAGCCGCCCACTCGCATTTATGCGGCTCTCGGGAGTGAGGGCACTGCTGCTTGACGCACGGGAGCGTTGCCTGATAGATCCAGTTCGTTATCGTCGACTTTGTCGGCCGGCCCTGACGACTCGCGAAGAGCGGGGAGCGGCCGTGTTCGTCGTGTTTTCGGAGTCGATGCTTTGCCACGAACTCATCGAGGATCTGAGCCGGCTCAGGAGCGAGCACGACCTTGCGCTCGTGTTGGTCTCCCTTCTTGAGTCGCGTCCCGGTCTCCGGGCGATTCCGGAACGAGAGCGTCCGTTCCTCCGAATCCCAATCCCGGACATCGAGAGCCCTGATACCTCCGCGACGGGGTGCGACGTGGCCGGTTACCTCGAGGAGCGCGTGTCGCCGGGTCGCCCGCCACTGGGGTGCCTCGCGGTAGTAAACGAGGTACGACTTGATCTCCTCCGGCTCGAGAGTGTCCGAGCTCGTCTGCTCTGCGTCCTCGAGCTTGAGGGGCTCGATCGCAAGGTGCGTGCCGACGTTGACAAGTCCCTGCCCTTCGAGCCACTTGATCCAGCGACGTGTCTGCTTCTGCTTACTCTGTATCGTGATCTTGGCGTAATCGCGACCGAGTAGGTAATCCGTGTAATCCCCGACGGACCACAGATCCATGTCGCCGAGAGTGTCGATCTCTGCCTCTTCGGCGAACGTCTCGAACGTATCGAGGCTCTTGCGATAGGTCCGCTCGGTCTCTCCCTTCCAGTCTGGTCGATTCCGAGCGACGAACTTCTCGATCGCTTCTTCGATCTTGAGGTCGGGAGAGTCTCGCCGTGTCGCCCGACTCATCGACTCCTCCGAGCTGCGCATCCTCGGCAGGTCGGGAGCTCGAGGATCGCGTCGATTCCGTCCGCGGGACCGTGACAGACGGCGCAGCGGCCGTCGTCGATACTTGTTAGTGGTGTCGGTGCCTCAAATCGGTGGGGCTTTTGTGGCCCCGTCGTGGCGCGGTACATGCGTTCTTGCGCCACCTCAACGGGCCCGTGCCAGCGGGCCCGGTCATCACAGACCAACAGTGTCTCGTATCCCAGCTATCGGTGGGCACCCACACAGATGAGCCTGTGTCACATATAGTTACTGGTGTCTCCGATAAATTATATTGTCACCTTTTATCGACCATGGCACATTAGACCTGGTATGCGAAAATCGGGAGATTGGATGACGATATGGGACGATCGGATGCTCGAGTATATCGAGGAAAACGGATCCGGCTCACCCTCAGAGATCGCTCGATCTGACTACGTTCACGTATCTAAACAGCATATCTCGAGGAGGCTCCGAACTCTATCAGAACACGATCTATTGAATTCTCTCGGGAATGGCGTCTATACAATCACCCGAGAAGGGAGATACTACCTAGCTGGGGGCTATGATGCTGAGAGAGGGGAATTCATGGAGGATATAGATCCTGAGCGGGGAGTTCGAAATTATGAGGCGATGTATCTTGATTTGTTAGATAAGATCTCTCAAGAGTAGTTCATGAATGAGATTGACCCAGTGGTTGTCGGGAGCATTGTATACCTTCTAGGGGCGCTCACTATTACGATTCCGGGAATTGCCTATCTTGAGCCACTACATAGACCAGGAAGATTGCTGAGGGGACTAGAAGAATTAGAAGCGGGGGAGCTCAAAAACTCCGATACTGGATTTGATGATACGCTTGAAGAGCTGAATACGCTAGTCAGTAAAGAGAACAAACTGGATGGAAATATAACTAAATTGAAAGTGTTAGCAGGTACCGCAGAAGTGGGGGGAAGAGGGATGATCCATACAGTTCGAGCCTATGAAGGCGATGAGGAGATCTCGGGGATTGAAGAACAAACGTTCGACAAGCTCCGGTATCAGATTGATCGGTCAATCCGAAACGGGAAAACCAAGATTCGGACGGTTGGTGTAATACTTATTCTAATCGGCTTACCGATTCAGCTGCTCTAGTTGTCGCTTGAATCCTCCTCAAATGGATTCTGAAACTCTCCACCCTCCTCGAAATCCCCGTCTTCCTCTGGTTCACCCAGCTCGAAATTGTTTTGATCTGCCTCCTCAAACGGATCCTGTAACTCTCCACCCTCCTCGAAACTTCCCCCCTCCTCTGGCTCACCCAATTCAAAATTGTTCTCTTTTGCCTCCTCAAGCGCCTCCTCAAATTCTTCTTTGTTCATATCCTCACACGAACCTCAGACCCCATATAACTCCGGTCTCTCCCCGAGCGCCGATCCGATCGTCGACCGTGTCGTATCGAGCTCCCGAGCCGCTTTGCGTTTGCTCATCTCATCTTTAGCGACCATCTCGAGCACGGTCACGACTCGATCGTAGTTCTCTCCCTCGATGAGTCGGCCGTCGATGTGGACAGTCTCGGAGAAGTCAATATGAACCCCGTCCGTCGAATCGTCCCGTTCTGCGGCCCCCGACACGTTATCGCCTGATTAGTGTTCAAATGGGACTTATAATGTTACCAATGAGATATGTCTATGCCACACAGATTTGTATGGCAAGGGTTAAGTGGCATACTGCCATACACCTATGTGTGGCAAGACAGATGACGACTGAAGAACTCACCACCAAAGTTGAAACAGCGAACGACCCGGCCAAAGAACTCGGAACGCTCGAAACGTGGAACGGACAGGATGTCTACGTCGTGCGGAACGCGAAAGGACACTTCGTGACCTGGCGAAAGGTCTCCCCTGCCGAGACCGACAGCGCACCCGTTGCGGTCGCTGACGGCGGACAGGACGAGGTCACGTTCACGACCGAGCGCGGCGCAGACGTCACCGTGACCGCCGAAAACGGTACGCTGTTCGTCGGCGTCGAGTCCCCCGCGATCAACATCGACCGAACGTCGGCGTTCGTTGAGACGTACAAGGGCATTGACGTGCTGAACCTCGGAGTCCACCGCGTTCAGGGCGACCGGCAGAAGCCCCAGATCCCTGTTGGGGAGAACAAAGACGAGATCGAGCAACTCCGCGAGGACAGCGAACCGGAGCCCACCGACGAACTACTCGCGTACGAAGATAAGGATCAAGATGCTCTCGAAGAATCTGCCGAGATCGGGGAAGAAGTCGTCATCAGCAAAACGACGACTTACTGCAACGACTCCTCGAAAGAGTGCAACCTCGATCACGTGACCCGAGTCGCAACGCCTGAGGGCGAGATCGAGACCCGACGAACCCACACCTACTAAACCAATGAGCAAAACCGATTACGAATCCCGACTCGGAACGTCGATCTCCGACGACATCGAGGCGTTCGTTCCAGAGGACGCAGAGCCGCTGTTCGGAGATGGCGATCCGGCTGATCCACACGTGTCGCCGATATTCATCACCGACGACTACGCCTACCACACGGGTGTCCATTGCCGCCAGTGCTACTGCGACGTGGCTGTGGCGGAACGGGGCACTGGTATTGTAACGTGCCCGAATTGCGGTTGGTCAAGCGACAACTCTGAACAGACGTGGGAAGACCGCGCCGATGAGCTTCGGGAGAAGGGCGGAGTAGCAAAGCGACAGGCGCAGGTCGTCGCCCTAATTGAGGCGGGTAGAACGCACCAGGAAGTCAAAGACGAGCTGGGGCTCGATAAGCGGAGCGAAGTTTCAACCCACGTACGAAGGTACCGAGATAACCGAGACGAGGTTGAGTGGCTCGCCAATTTTGGGCCAGATATCTGAGCGGTCGCGGAGCGGAATCCAAGCGATAATCAGTTACTTCGCTGGAATCCACACACGACTCTCAGAGACCGTATAACCCCGGTCTCTCCTCGAGCGCCGATCCGATCGTCGACCGCGTCGTGTCGAGCTCCCGAGCCGCTTGGCGTTTGCTCATCTCATCTTTAGCGACCATCTCGAGCACGGTAACGACGTGATCGTAGTTCTTCCCCTCTATCAGCCGGCCGTCCGCCTTCTCGAATCCGAGCGGGGCTCTCCCGTGGTGATAGTCGTCGTTAGCTTGTCGCGCCGCGATCCCCTCCCTCGTCCGCATCCTGATCATCGCTGCCTCAAGCTCCGCAAAGACGCCTAACAACTGGAACAGCGCCGTCTGATACGGATCCTCGTCGCCAGGCTTGAGCTCGAGGCCCTCGTCGATGATCCGTAGTTCTGTGTCTGCCTCCTCAAATCGCTCTGCCGTCCGATCTAGGTCTCGGATCGAACGACTGATCCGACTGATCGATTTGACGACGACGGTCTCGAGCTCCTCGAGGTCGGCCATCATCGACTGGTACCCTGACCGTTCCGTGTCCGTTCCCGTCGACTTGTCTCTGTAGATCTCGAGCTCGTCGACTCCCGCATCAAGCCGACTATCCGCATACTCTGTCGTCGCCTCGAGTTGTCGCTCCACACTCTGATCCTCTGTTGACACCCGCACGTAGATCCCGATTTGACCCATGTCTTCTCCCACAGGTAGAGAGTAGTTAAAGACGGGCTATTTCTAACAGCCTGTGAGATAACACCCGTATTCTCACAGAGGGTCGATGAATAATGGATCCCAAATACACCAACACTCTCACTAATTCAGAAAACCCGAAAGATAAGTGCGATTATAATTCATTTCTAAACAGAATACATGGAGATCTACATTAGCGGTGGAACTCATGTTGGTACAGATGTTGAAGACCGAGTGGAAGCGATTGAGGACAATATAGGAGAGCCTGACGCTGTCTTCTTAGAGGACAGAGTCTCAAATCACAGAAAAAAAGAGGTGGCGATCAACTGGGTCGCTGCTCCGCTTTTACTCGTGGGCTTGAAATCGGTGCTAAAATTCATTTGGTTATTCTCGAATTTTCTCAAAACAGATGAGGAGATTGTCGAATACTTTCAAGAGGAATATGATTTAGAACCATACTACGTTGACAAACCTGTTCACTCAATAATAGGATCTCAATATCGTGATTGGGGTCTCGCAAACTGGTCCTTGCTAGTTATGCCTGCTGTTCTCATTTATCTCCCCTTTGGAATTATTGGGATCCTCCTTGCTATAGTTTCACTAATTACTGGTGCTATCTCAGTCATAATTGCGTATCTCTCTGCGGTTCACGCTGAGCGTAATATCTATATGATGAATAGGATCGCAGAAATCTCAGAAAATAACGAATACGAAACCGCCTGTGTAATCACCGGTAGAGAGCATGATTCTGATCTGCGTTTGCTGGTTCGTCGGTTTGATGGGATAGAACTTGCCAACGATTCCGAGAATTGATCGCACCAAACTGATCTATGTTACATGATCTGTCCACTTTGACAGTGGATAGGTATGTCCATAGAACACTGGAAAAACGGTGTGGGGGTGATGAATAATGAGGGGGGTCTATGAATAATGGAGCTGATTGGGAACACTGGAAAGACGGTGTGAAGGGTTTGAGTTATTGTCAGGGAGTTAAGCGACTTAGAGGTCGTGGTAGAGAGGAAGAAACATCATCCAAACTATCTTTTCTGATAATCCGTAAGTAGAGTTTAAATATGCTGATTAAGCGGAGCTAAATACAGTGGTTAAAAAAATAGACACACGACGCAGTGTACTCAAGTCGACCGGGAAAGTGGTTGCCGTCAGTTCTTTAGCCGCCACCGCTGGGTGCCTTGGTGGGGATGAGCCCGGCCCCAGTACTGAGAGTGAATCCACTTCCAGTTCGAAAGATGATCGTTCTTCAGTTGATGAGAGCCAATCCAGTTCTAGTTCAAATATTATCGGTGTAGTTGACGTTGTTGGTCCCGCAAAAAACGTCTCTGCTGAATCGGCACTCACAGCCACCGGTACCGGATATTCATTAGAAATCATCATATCTAACGGCTCTGGGGGACCTGTTGAGATCTCCGGTGACGTCAATTGGCGTGACCGCGATAGTAACCTCATTGAGAAGACCAGCATAGGAACGAGTACCGCTGAAATCGATGAAGAAAAGAGTCTTAAAATTAACATACGCGATTCAGAGAACACCATTTACAGTTACTTTGGGATGTTGATCGCAGTACCTGCTTAGTAGACTAATACCGATTTTATATCGCTTGTGAACGACTGTGTATTCAGGACTACGGGAAAACGCTAGAAAAACGGTGTGTGGGAGACGTTGGAAGGACACTGGAAAAACGGTGTGGGGGGGGCATCTCTCCCCCGGTCTGCGTGCGGGCGCGCGAGGCGGCCGATCCTCGAGGAGCCGTGCGGGCCACTCGTTGGTAATTCACGACTCGCCGCCGACGATCGTCGTCACATCGTCGTCCCTCTCCCGCACCCACCGGAGCCCGTCCGTCACGCCTCGAGCCAGCTCGACGGGGCCGTGGTGTCGTTCCATCGTGGCGATCTCCTCCTCGCTGAATCCGAGCTCTCTGAGCCGTTCTCGCGTCTCCTCTCGGCCTTTGATACAGGCCAGCGTCATGCTCGTCCGTCCGCCGCCTCCATCGTTGGTAGTATCGCTGTTGTCGGTCATGCTGCCACCGGTGTCGTCTCGATCTCGCTAGCCGTCCATCCTCGCTCCTCGAGGAGATACGCTCGGGCGTCGGCGTCCCCCTCCTTCGCGTACTTGAGCGCCTGCTTCTCTGCCTCGGAGCGCATCTCGTCGTTGCTCGTCGTTCTCTCGTCCGGCCCCTCCTCGTTATCGAGCCGGTCGCCGCCGATGCTCTGCCGGTTGTCTCGAGCCGCCTGTCGCGCCTCTCCGACTCCCGTCAGGTCTTCCGACCACACGGAGGTCCAATCGTCAATCCCTTCATCGAGGATCGCCGCCTTCGCCGCCTGCGCCTCTGGGATCGTCGTCTCCGTAAAGTCGATCCGTCCCTTCTCCGCCTCAGTGAGAGCCGCCTGTCCGGCTCCCTTATCGAGTTCCTGGACCATATCCTCCGCCTCCGCCTCAAGCAGCTGCCGGGCGGTTGTCGGCGCATCCTCCGCCAGCTCCACGACTGTCGACCGACGATCGTCTGTCGGTGCCAGCACGCCTTCCTTGAGCCGATCGCGGAGCCCGTTGGCTACCTCGAGCCGCCGGAGGTCGTGACTCGTTGTCACCCGATGCCTCGCCAGCCCAAAGCCCTCCTCCCGGAGCTGCGCCGTCTCCTCATCTGTGAGCCCCTCCGGGTCGACCGCGCCGACCGGCCCGAGGTACTCCCAGTGGTGTCGCCCGTCCGCCGACCGGTAAGTCACCCTGTAAGCGTAGGGGCCTGATCCCTCGATCCGTCGCGTCACTATCGTACTCATGTGTCGTCGTCTCCCTCGTCGTTGGTAACCCGCCGCGGGTCGTCGTCGCCGTTCCACTGGTCGCGGTGGTACCCACAGAACCCGCTCACGTGGTCCGTAAGCTGTCCGCACCCACCGCCGCCACTCTTACTCCCTCGGCACTTGATACGCTCGAGATCGCTCTCCTGCTCCTCCTGCGCCTCGTCTTGATACTGCTGCCAGTCCTTGACAAGCTTCCCTCGCTTGATCTGCTCTCGAGGAGCATCGAGGTCCGGCTCGAAATACGCAAAATAGTTCGTGTCCGCTCCCCACGTCGACGATGCCGGCACGTCTGCGAGACCGCGGATCTTGAGCGCCTCGTCGTCTTTGACGTAGCTCTGCCAACCGTCGTACACCGCCGCCTGATCCGCCAGCCCCTCGTCCGCCTTCCCCGCTTTGTGGATCACAACGTCCGCCTGCGTCCGCAGGATCGCCGCTATGTCCGTGTCGTGCTCGTGGCCGATTATCAGCAGTCTCGTGCTCCCTCCCGTCCCTTTCCGGAGCGCGTTGACAAACCGACTCACCGTCGACCGGACGTCGCCGCCGGGGTGCGCGTGGGCGTTCATCGTCGTCGACCACTCGTCCATGAGCGCTATCTTCTCGCCTTTCGTGTCTCGGACCCACTCGAGCAACCCGCTCATCGTCTCGACAAAGGTCACTGCCTCGTGCTCGTCCGGTCCCCTGACGTTGGTAGCCACGGAGAGCTCGCCGTCAAACTCGGCAAACAGTCGCCGGACGATGTCGATCCCGAGCACCGTCTTACCGCTCCCCTTAGGGCCCTTTATCAAGATCTGCTGAGCCGCCGGTTTACACCGCTTGAGCAACAGATCGTACCCTGTCGCCTCGACCCGCGAGTCACTCAGCCCCGTCGCCGCCGACATGCTCGCCACGTCGCTCGACCGCCGCGCCGACCGGAGCATATCGGAGCTCGTCTGCCGACGGAGAAGCATCCCCAGCGGTCCATCCTCGATCCCCTGGTCTTCGAGCCGGAGCATCACGTCGCCCGCCAGCTCGTCGTCGCTAAGCACCGCATCGATCGATGCCTCAAAGTCGCCTCTCCGGAGCGTGTCGGCCACCTCTGCCGACTTCCATCCGCCGTTACTCACGACTCGTCCCCTCCGTTGGTATCCTCTGAGCCGCCGTCGTCGTCTCTCCGCTCGCCGCCGTCGCTGTCGTCGTTGGTATCCTCATGTGTGTCGTCGCTGTCGATCGCTGTCGTCGTGTCGTAAGTGCCTTCGTAGCGGGTCCCCGCGACCGCGTCCCTGAGCACGTCCTCGAGCGAGTCCGACCCCGCCGAGACCGTCTCTCTGAGCCCCGCATCGATGTCCTTCATAGCCGCGGTGTCGGCGGTGACTCTAAACGTCGTCATGCTCGCCAGTAGGTCCCGCCCGATCGTCGCTAGGTCCGTGAGAGACTGCCGGTTTTGCTCGATCTTGCTCGCCTCAAGCGACACCTCCCGGTCGTCCTCGAGGTACGGCGGATTTGCTGCCGCCGTGTTGGCGGTCGGCTCGAGCTCCCGCACGAGGTGGCACCGGCCCCCCGGCGTCGATACCGTCGTCATGCTCCCATCCACCTCGAGGTCCGCGATCCGCGACGGTGGAGCCGAGTATGCCGCGATCCCTCCCGACTTGTCCCCGCCAGCCGCCGCATAGACGTCTCTGCTGTCTAGATCTAGCACGAACTCCCGATTTGGATCCCAAATCCGTGCGACGAGGAGATACACCGGGAGGAGCGCCACGATCGTCGCCGCGAGCGTCCCCACCACGAGGAGCCGCTGTGAGTCGCTCAGAGCCGTCCACGTCTCAAAGGGGCCCATTACCACCCCCGTCGCTACCGCGAGCCCGTACGCGCCCGCTGCGGCCGCGAGGGCCAACTGGTACTTTGAGCGCGCCGTCGACTTGAGCGACGAGAGCACCCACTCCCAGATCCCCTCTATCGGATCCTCCTCGATCCGCACCCGCTCGTCGCTAAACAGCTCCTTATAGCTGTTTTCGTGACGCCGGCGCAGCATCCCGATCACTATCCCGAGAGCCACCACCGAGCCGGAGACGCCCGAGAGCGCCGCCAATTGGAGGAGCTCCTCAGTCGGCGTCGACGAGACGACCAACAAGCCCACGTCGCCCTCGTAGTAGTAGCCCGCAGAGCTCGTCGTCACCGCCACCGCCTCCTCACGGACGGGGAGACGGAGCGTCCGCTCCTCTCCCGGCATCAGGCGGATCTGCTCGTAACTAAACGAGCCCGACCCGTCCATCACGCCCTCCGAGACCGCCATCGTCGTCGCAGACTCCGGAGACCTCAGCGTCACCGCCGCCTCCCCGTCGCTAAACGTCACGTCGACGAGCTCCTCGCCGGAGCTAAACTGGTGGATGATGCTGTCGTCGTCGCCCTGGCCGCCGTCGTCGACCGCCGTCTCATTCGCCGCCGGAGTCGCCGGAGCCGGAGTCGCCGCCGCGAGGGGGACCACCGACAGCAGGCAAATTACCAACGTCAGAGCCGCTATCGTCGATTTGTTGGAAAACATGAGAGGAGAGGTTAGAACGGGAGTGCGATCGACCGGATCGCGTCGTTGAGCATCCCCTCGAGCGACTCGAGCGCCTCCGGAGCGATCAGCACGACCGCCCCGATCAGCAGCACCACTCCGACGAGCCGCGCCACCGGACCCGCCAGCAGCAGCGCCGGAGCCGCCATTAGCGCCCACCTCCCAGCAGCAGCGCCAGCGCACCCGCCGCACCCGCCAGCAGTGCGACCGGTCCCCAGCCGCCGCCTCCGCCGCCTCCGCCGCCTCCGCCAGCGCCCTCGATCGTCTCGATCTGGACCTTGATCTCGCCCCACGCCCCCTCAATCCCCTCGAGGCGCTTGCGCGTCTGAGCCGGATCGGTCGGGTCACTCACAAACTGCTGCGAGCGGTCGTCAAACGTGAGTCCGGAGACGAGCTCGACCGAGAAACCATCTGAGTCCTCGAGCGACGGGTCAAAGACGAGCTCGAAGGCCGCCGCGTCCGGGGCGTCAGCCCGGAATCCCGACGTTGACAAGTTGCCCGCACCCATGACCGCCGTGGTGCCTGACTCGTCCGTGATCCTGATCGCATCCGACATGTCGACCCCGAACCGATCCGGCAGCTCGGAGTCGCCGAACCAGATCCGATCGTCGTTATAGCTCGAGCCCGCCGGGCGCGGGAGGTAACTCACGGTCTCCGAGGTCTCTCCCGAGTAATCGACGATCTCGAGCGGCTCCTCGCCCGACAGCATCGCCGTCTCGGTGGAGCTGTCTACCTCCGAGAAATAGACGATCTGGGCCCCGTCGTACTGATCTGGCTGGATCGTCGTCCCCGCCGTCGCGACGAGTCCGTCCACCGCTGCGTCGACGAACAGCCAGCCCGTGATCTCGCCCTCCACGCCTGGGTGGGCGATCGTGACCGCGCTCTCGAAGTCCTCCGGCATCGAGTACCCGCGCGCCGCCATGGCCGCCACCGCTCCCGATGGGGACAGCTCGCCCTGGCCGTCGTCAAACTCCGTCAGGAGCGTCTGCGCGCTCATGATGTCTGTCGGCTTGAGGTCCCCCGTGTCGAGCCGCAGGTAAATCGAGTCGACCGTGCTCGTCAGATTAGCCGTCACGTCGTCTCTGAGCGTCCATAGCAGATCTAGCATCTGCTGCCAGATTTGCGGCTCGACGATCGTCTCCGCCGCGTAGTCGGGGTGATCTGAGACCAGCGGCGGCGGCGATGTCGATGGGTCCGTGATGTCGACCACCTCTCCATCGACCGCGTACCGGACCACATACAGGTCCGCCACCTCGACCGTGTCTCCCGTCTGATCCTCGACCCCCTCAAGCGACAGCCACGCCGGTGTCACCTCCGACAGCGGTTCCGTCCAGACGTATACGCCCGAGCTCGTCTCGACGATCGGCTCGATGAGAGAGACGTCGGCCGTCCCCGAGCTCGAGCCATGCGTGGTAAACGACCCCGTCTCGGGTGTTGCCACCCCGTGATCCTCGATGCTCGCCTTGATCGCCTCCGCGCGATCGGCGTCGATGAAGTAGGAGTTCCACAGGTCGATCACGTTCCACGACGTGATCGATGCCTGCTCGTCGACCGCCACCTGAGCCCGGTCGACCGCCTCCGTCTCCGGCAGCGCGTCGATCCTCGAGCGCGCGATCGAGTCCTCCACGGCCGACCACAGAGCCGCTCCGGCGTTGGTCTCGAGTGGTTGCGCCGTGCCCCCGATCCCGTAATCAAACCGGAGCTGCTCGAGCGCCTGCTGCTCCCGGTCGTTGGTCTCGAGCACCTGCTTGGATCGGAGCGCCGTGATGTCGCCGTTTACCTCGTCCGCCGTCGGAGTCGGCTTGCCGCCTCCGCCGAAGATGTGGCCGTAAACTGCTCTGAGCGCCATCAACGGGTACAGACCCGTCGTGTTGGGTCTTAGCGGGTCTGCCGCTGCCGGCGTCGTCGCCGTCGCACCGATCCCGACTGCCGTCACTCCCGCCGCTCCCGCCCGCATGAGCCCGCGTCGGGATAGTTGGTAAGTCTCTGCCTCTCGTCCATCTGCGTCTGATCCTGTCATAAATGGGTGTCTGAGGGGTGTTAGTCCCGCATGATCAGCAACAGCCCCACGACTGCTACCGCGCCGATCACGTAGATCGACGTGTCTCCCTCGAGGCCACTCCCCGAGCTCGTCCCGCCGCCGCCAGCCGCCTCGTCGAACACTCCGACGACGATCTCCGAGCCGGGTGCCGGATTAACTGGGCGGACGATATACTCGCCCTCCTCGAGCGACAGTGTCGTCAGGTCTAGGGTGCCGGTGACCGCCTCGCCTGCCGTCACGTTGGCCGCCGGCTCGTCGACGATCGTCGCGACGTACGCGCCTGAGCTGGCGTTGTAGAGGTCGACCTGCGCCGTATCGTCTGAGACGTTAGGCGTGTAGTCGACTGAGATTTCCTCTGTCGTGTTGGCGACCGCCACCGTCTCCTCGAGCGTGTCGGCCGCGGCGTAGACGTCCACAAAGTCGACAGAAGACTCGTCATGAGTCGCTGTGATGAAGTAATCGGCCGGGGTGTCGATCGTCGTTATGTCGATGCCTGCCGCCTCGAGCTCGTCGACTCCGAGCCAGATCCCCATGATCGTCGGGTCCGCCACGTCGACGATCGTCCGGTTGATGTCGGCTGTGTTGCCCGTCGGCCCCTCCACCGTGATCGTCACCGTGTCGCCCGCCTGAGCGTCGATCTCCTCGATGACCACCTGGAGCGCCTGCTCCGGCGTCTCGGCCGCCACGGACCCCACGCCGAGCCCCGAGACCAGCACCATGAGCGCCACGAGCGCCTTGATTGCGCCTCTCATCATCCCTGGTACGAGATGTAGACCGCCGCCCCGCTAATGACGGTCCACAGCACGAGCGGGACCACGTCGGCCATCCCGACGAGCGCCTGTACGGCCGGCACGAAGACCGTCAGCGGCACGATCGCCATCGATCCGGCGATTACATACCACTCTTCATCGCCGAAGTCGCCGCGCGACAGCTGCCCCTGCGCGACGAGCGCCGCGAGAGACGCCAGCACTGCGACGAACGAGAGAGTGATGTCCGCCCCGCCCAGCGTCGCGAGTGTCTGGTTGAACGAGAACCCGCCGAATACGTCGAGCTCGAGACTCCAAACGCCCAATTCGATCCCCGCAAAGATCGGCAGCGCCGTCAGCGCCGCCAGGTCCGGTGTGTCGATTTTACCTTTCACCATCGGTACTCGCCGCTACCGAGGCGCGGGTCAAGTACCACCCAAAAAATGGAACTCGATTGAATCCGATCTAATCGAGCGCTATCCGAGCCGTCACCACTATCTCGTCGTCCAACTGTCGCACCGATACCGAGGCGGTCGTCGACGACTTGTCAACGAGCCCGAGGGACGCCGCGCCGGGTATCGACACCAGCGCCGAGCTCCCCGTCGTCGTCACCGTCCGGTCGTCTAACGCCACCAGCCCCTCGAGGTCGTCGAGCTCCATCAGATCAGCCCCCACACGTGCCGCGCCGCTCCCGCCGTCACCGTCGCCAGCGCCACCGTCGTCCCCGCCAGCAGCCACGTCCCTGCTCCCGGCCCTGGCTCGAGCAGCGGTGCGTATGCCGCCAGCCGCATCGTGGCTATGTTGAGCGCCCACAGCACCGCCAGCGCCAGCCACGCCCCTCCGAGCACGACCGCCGTCGATCCTGCCTCTGTCCCCCGCCGCCGTCGTTGGTGTCGGTGTCTCATAGATCCTCCAGCATGTCGATTACCTCTGCGCCTGTCGGCTCGTCTCGCCGCGCCGCCAGCCGCGCGTCCCACTCTGTCCGTCCCGGCTCCTCGAGCTCCTTCGCTCGAGCGATCTCCTCGAGGTGAGCGTCGATGTCGAACGGCGGCGTTGGTAGCTCCTGTGTCGCCGCTCCCTGCGCGGGCCCCATCATCGGCCCACCTCGTGGTACTCGACCATGTGGCTCGCGTTGCGGGCGTCGTGCGACCACGGGTGCGTTCGTCCCGGCTCCATGAGGAGCTGATCCTCAAGGCCGCATGTTAAACACGTTACATTCACGACCCGGTGCTCGTCCGACCGCCGCCCCTCGAGGATATCCGGGCCCGTCTGACCCCGGAGGTCCACGTTCGGAGCCTTCCCGACGACGTTACTCGGGCGGCTCATCGACCGCCCTCCGGGATCTCCAGCCCGCACCGCCGGCACGTCGTCGTTGACGGCGACGACCGCGCGAGGCACCGCGGGCACGGCCATGAACTCATCGGCCGCCCTCCGCCGCCTCGAGCTCCTCCCACGTCGCCCCGCCGTCCGTCGCCACCGCCGGCTCGTCTGAGGCGTTGGTAGCATCGACCGCCTCGCTCGTCTCGGACGTCGTTGGCAGTTGGCCCACAACCACGTGGACCGCCGACGTGCTCTGCGACACTTTCACCGCTCCCTCTGACTTGAGCGGGCTGATGAGAGTCTTCCTGACCGCTCGAGCCGGGATGTTCAGCTTGTTCGCCAGCACCGACTCCGCCGTCTCCAGCTCTATCCATCCACCGATACCCGCCCAGTCTCGGAGCTCCCGGTGCGCCTCGAGTTGCTTTGCCGACAGCTCATGTACCCCTGCCGCCCCCTCCTCCGCCGCATCCTCGAGGTCGTCGCCAATGTACGCCTTCCGGAGCGCGATCCTCACCGCCAGCGACTTGCTCCCATAGTCGTCCGCCGCATCCTCAAGCGCCTCCACAATATCCGGGTCGTCGATCCGCACGTTGACTCTCATTCAGATCTCCTCCGTCGCCGCCGCCGTGGTCTCCGTCGCCTCTGCCTCGCCTGCGTGCTCGCTCGGGCGGCGCATAATGCGCCCCCTCGCGCGCGGCGCTCTGTTCGCGCGCCCCCGCAGGGGCGCGTCACGTGGGCACCGTTTTCCGAGGGCCCCCCCGTCTGTGTGACAAACGGGCGATTTTCCTGACTGTCGCCGGCTCTGGCCGTCTACCCCTCGATCTGCCTGTATGACAGAGCCGGTGGATCCGCCCGGTTGTGTGACAGCCATCATCGTCGACCCCCGTCTGTCGCGACCGGAGCACGGTCGACCGCGTCCGCGATCTCCTGCTGGGCCCCGTGGATCTCGACGTGGATCCCCGTCGGCCGGGCGGTCGGGATCTCGAGCATCCCCTCGAGCTCCGCCCGCCAGACTGCCGACAGGTGGCTACAGGGTCCGTCGTGGTAGGCGTAGCCGTCGCATGAACACCGCCCCCACGACTCGTCGTATGCTTCGACGAGCTCGACGACGTGAGCGTCGCTCTCCGGTTCTCGCCGGACCACAAAGCGCTCCGGGTTGTCGTCGTTGATGATCGATGCCTCGAGAAGGTCGACCTTGAGATACCGCTCCTCGTTCGTCTCTCGGAGCTCGCTGAAGGTGAGCCGGTCCATCATCAACCGGTCACCTCCGGGATCTCCTTGCGGCCGTTAAGCACGCAGTCCCAGCACGGGAGCCGCTCCGGGTTGAGGTGTTCGCAGTCGCAGTCCTCCGGCGTTTCGTCGTCGTTGGTAATTTCGACGGCGTCGGGGAGCGTCGACTGACTCATGAGCTCCTCCGTGCGACCGTCGACGTGTGTTTGCTCGGAGAGGTCTCTCTCCGGAATATTGCGGTACTTTGAAGATGGAAATGGGGCCGGAGGGATTTGAACCCCCGATCGACTGATATCTCCGGTGCGCCTCGGAACTCCAGAGGGTCGTCAACACGACCGATGATCAGTCGGCCGCTCGGTATATCAGTCTGGAGTGTCGTCCCGGGCGCAAGCCTCTGGAGTCAGTCGCCATGCCTGGCTTGGCCACAGCCCCGCGTGATCTCGCATCAACAGTTTGCTGAAACGCAGATAAAGGGGTTTCGATCGAGAGCGATCGAGGGACGGCGGGGAGCTTCCGCTCCGGACGCCCTCTGCCCGTCCCGCCGCTCGTCGGGTGGGTCGGGTCGAGCGTTTCAGTCGCGGTCGTCGGCGCTCCAGTCGCAGTCCTGGCACTTGTAGCCGGTGACGAACTCCGTCACGCTCGGCATGTATCCGACCGAGATGACGTCGCCGCCGCAGTCCGGGCAGTCGCGGTCGGCGTCGGTGATCGACTCGGCCTCCAGCACCGGCTCCCCTTCGACCAGCTCTGCGAGCTTTTCGGGCGTCACCATCCGCCCCTGAACGACGCGGTTCGACATACCGGTCGTTCGGGGCCGAGTGCCTAAACCCCGGCGACACGCGCGGCGATCGGAGCGACGGGAGAAGCGCTCAGGCGGGCGGCCGTCCGCGGGCGGCTACCCGCCGGTCACAGCCACGGCGCGCGGGAGTCGTCGTCCGCGAACGGGTCCGCGCCGTCGTCGTCGGTCTCTCGCCCGTCGCCCCCGTTCGCGAGGACGGCGACGTCGTCGTCGACGATGGTCGATGGGCCCTCCGGCGGGGCGTCGAGCGGCGGATCGCTCGGGGCCTCCGCGTCCGACTCCCCGCCGACGTCGGCCGCGTCGCCCTCGTCCGACTCGGAGGGGTCGCTCGTCGGCGCGTCGTCGTCGGGCGCGTCGTCGCCGGCGACGCTCGCCTCGCCGTCCGCACTCGGGTCGTACGCGAACAGGGTCGTCACCGCCAGCACCGCGAGCGCGATGGGCGCGTCCGTCTGCATGAGGTCGAACGGGCCGAGCAGGATCGGTAGGGCGAGCACGCCCAGCGCGACCGCGGAGCCGAACCGGAACCGGTCGATGTCGACGCGGCCGCGGAGGTGCGGCGAGAGCAGCGCGATCGACAGCGCGAACGCCACGCCCACGGCGGCGGCCGCGGTGCCGTTGACCACGTACTCGGTCGAGGTCTCGACGGCGAATCCGGACGGGTCGAAGCTCGCGACGAGACCCAGACCGATGATGACGCCGGGGCTCGGCAGGAACTCGCCGACCTCCGAACTGGCGGTCTTGGCGGCGATGGTCAGGATGACGAGCCCCGCGAACCGCTCGAAGACGGACAGGTCGAGGAGCCCCTGGAGGGTCGGCGCGAGGGCGGCCTCGACGGCTGCGACCGGGATGATGACCGCGCCGATCAGCAGCACGGAGGTCGCCATCTCCCGCCGCGAGCCGTCCATCTCGGCGAGGATCACCGCGGCGGTCGCGGAGCCGCCGAAGATGAGGATGCCGGTCTCGACGACGCCGGTGGCAGATCCGAGGACGCCGGCGACGACGAGCGCGGGGAAGATACCGTCGACGAGCGGCAGGGCCATGACCGTCGCGAGCAGCTTCGTCGCGCTCCCGACCTGCTGTTCGAGCCGCAGGGCGACCGGGTGACGTGAGGTGCTCATTTAGGGACGATAGCCCTGACCGACGGGGTGGCGGTGGGACGCGTGCGACTCGCGATGGTCTGAGGACCAGCACGCGGAGTCCACGCCGCGAAGGGTCCGACGAGCCCATGTAAAGGATTTGCGCGGATTGCCGGCTGTAAAGCGGGCGCCGAGAGCGGCGTTCGGCTGGCCGGCGATGCGCGCGTTCACGGGACTGTCGGAGTCCATACCTAATATATGAGTTTTGGTCGCGTTAAAGGTTGTGTGAGACGTGTCCGCACGACACGATGATTCGACGGCGATGGTAGCGCTTCGATGACGATACGTCGACGTTCCCCGATCATCACCGATCATCTCTCGGTTCCCGAACTGCGGCCGTCGGGCGGACCGAACGATCGGGGTCACCGCCTCCGATCCGACCGCGGTCGCAGCCGAATCCGCCGAAATAGGCACGATTCTGTATATAACGTGGATTTGATTGTGAGCAACCACCACGTCCGTGCCGTCTCGCAACGCTTTTTATCGGGCGCTTGTGACGGATTATATGGCGACAGATTCTGGCCGGTTCTCGGCGAAGCTCGATGTTCCGGAAGCGCTGACGTTCGACGACGTGCTGCTCCGACCGAAGGAGAGCCGCGTCGAGCCCGACGACGCGGACCTCTCCACCCGCGTGTCGAAGAACGTCGAACTCACCGTTCCCGTCCTGTCTGCGGCGATGGACACCGTCACGGAGAGCGACCTCGCCATCGCGATGGCCCGAGAGGGGGGGCTCGGCGTCCTCCACCGCAACATGACCGTCGAGGAGACCGCCGCGGAGGTCGAGCGCGTCAAGCGCGCCCACGAGCTCGTCATCCGCCGTGAGAACGTCGTCACCGTCTCGCCCGACGACACCGTCCGCGAGGCCGACGCGGTGATGGAGCGGCAGGGCGTCTCGGGCGCGCCCGTCGTCGCCGAGGACGACACCGTCCTCGGGATCATCTCCGGCACCGACATCCGCCCGTACCTGGAGGTCGGCGAGGACGACGCCGTCCGCGAGGCGATGACCGACGAAGTCATCACCGCGCCGGAGGACGTGGACGCGCGAGAGGCGCTCGAACTGATGTACGACCACAAGATCGAGCGCGTCCCCATCGTCGACGGCGACGAGCGGCTCGTCGGCCTGGTGACGATGCAGGGAATCTTACAGCGCCGCGAACACGAGGAGGCCGCCCGCGACGAGCGCGGCCGCCTGCTCGCCGGCGTCGCCGTCGGCCCCTTCGAGGAGGAGCGCGCCGTCGCGGCCGACGAGGCCGGCGTCGACGTCATCTTCATCGACTGCGCCCACGCGCACAATCTCAACGTCTTGGACTCCGCGGAGGCGATCAAAGCGACCGTCGACGCCGACGTGGTCGTCGGCAACGTCGGGACGCGCGAGGCCGCCGAGGCGGCGGTCGACTTCGCCGACGGCCTGAAGGTGGGAATCGGCCCCGGGTCGATCTGTACCACGCGCGTCGTCAGCGGCGCGGGGATGCCGCAGATGACCGCGGTCGCGGAGGTCGCGGACGTCGCGGCCGAGCACGACGTGCCCGTCATCGCGGACGGGGGCATCCGCTACTCCGGCGACGCGATCAAGGCCATCGCGGCGGGCGCGGACGCGGTGATGCTCGGCTCGTACTTCGCCGGCACCGACGAGGCGCCCGGCCGCGTCATCACGATGCAGGGGAAGAAGTACAAGCAGTACCGCGGGATGGGCTCCGTCGGCGCCATGAAGTCGGGCGGCGGCGACCGCTACCTCAAGGAGGAGGACGAGGACGAGGAGTTCGTCCCGGAGGGCGTCGAGGCCGCGACGCCGTACAAGGGGAGCCTCGCCTCCGAGCTCCACCAGCTCACCGGCGGGATGCGCTCCGGGATGGGGTACGTCGGCGCCGCGACCGTCCCCGACCTCCACGAGCGCGCGGAGTTCGTCCGCGTCTCCTCGGCGGGACAGAGCGAGAGCCATCCGCACGACGTGATGATCACCGACGAGGCGCCCAACTACAGCCCGGGCGAGTAACCGCGGAGGCCGCGCGGCGGGCGAGACCGGCTCCGAGGCCGGACCGGACGGCGTCGCGACCGGCCGCGCCGCCGATCGACCCCAGCGTCGAAGAGGTATTTTAATATAGCCAGCGGCGAGACGAAACGTGTGAGCGAACACCCCCTCGCTCCCGTCACCCATGAGTGAGCAACCGCCGCTGGTCCTCGTGGTCGAGGACGAACCCGACTTGGCCGACCTGTACGCCGCCTGGCTCGGCGACGAGTACCGCGTCCGAACCGCGTACGGCGGCCGCGAGGCGCTCGATCAGCTCGACGAGGCCGACAACGAGGTCGACGCGATCCTCCTCGACCGCCGGATGCCCGGCCTCTCGGGCGACGAGGTCCTCACCGCCGTCCGCGACCGCGGCATCGACTGCCGGGTCGCGATGGTCACCGCCGTCGAGCCCGACTTCGACATCCTGGAGATGGGGTTCGACGACTACCTCGTCAAGCCCGTCACGAGCGACACGCTCCGCGAGACCGTCGAGGGGCTCCTGCGGCGCGGAGAGTACGACTCGGAGGTCCAGGAGCTGTTCTCGTTGACCTCGAAGAAAGCGATGCTGGAGTCCGAGAAGAGCGCCAACGACCTCGCCGACAACGAGGAGTACCAGCGCCTCACCGACCGGATCGAGGAGCTGCGCGAGCGGGCCGACGAGTCGCGCGACGCGGTCGCGAGCGACGACGAGGACTACGAGAAGCTCTTTCAGGACTTCGACGCCGACGCGTAACCCGCGGCGGCCGAGGGGGATTCCGCCGACTCTTTATCACCGGTCCCGCCGAACGAGCGGTACATGCGCGTCCGGGACCTGCCGCTGTCTCAGCCCGTCGTCGACCACTTCGCCGATCGGGGCGTGCGCGAGCTGTACCCGCCCCAGCGCGCGGCGGTCGACGCGGGCGTCTGCGAGGGGGCCGACGTCGTCGCGGCGGTACCGACCGCGTCGGGCAAGACGTTCGTCGCCCAGCTCGCGCTGTTGACGGCCGGCGGCCCCGGCCTGTACGTCTGTCCGCTCCGCGCGCTCGCCCGCGAGAAGTACGAGACGTTCGCGGCGCTGCCCGGCGTCGACGTGGGCATCTCCACCGGCGACTTCGACGCGACCGGCGAGGCGCTCGCCGGCAACGACGTGGTGGTCGCCACGAGCGAGAAGGTCGACTCCGCGATCCGCAACGGCGCCTCCTGGGTCGACGAGCTCGCCTGCGTCGTCGTCGACGAGGTCCACCTCCTCGGCGCGAAGCGGCGCGGCCCGACGCTCGAAGTGACGCTGGCGACCCTCCGCCGCCGGAACCCCGACCTTCAGACGGTGGCGCTGTCGGCGACCGTCGACAACCCCGACGCCATCGCGGACTGGCTCGACGCCGCCCTCGTCGAGTCCGAGTGGCGCCCGGTCGACCTGCGGACCGGCGTCGCGGTCGGCGGCGAGGTCGGGTTCGACGACGGCACGAGCCTCTCGGTCGACGTCGGCCCCGACGAGACCGCCGGCGACGGTGACGGCGGCGAGGCCCGGGACGGGGATGCCGACGACACCGACGACCCCGACGCGACCGAGGTCACCGCCGCGCTCGTCGCCGACGCGGTCGCGGACGGGGGCCAGTGCCTCGCGTTCGTCCGCTCCCGGCGCGAGGCGGTCGACCTCGCGGAGCGGCTCGCGGAGGAGGGCCTCGCCGCGGCGCTGGGCGTCGAGGACGCGGCCGCGGCGGCGGCCGAAGAGGCGACCGGCGTGGACGGCACCATGACCGGCCGACAGCTCGCGGACTGCCTGCGCGCCGGCGTCGCGTTCCACCACGCCGGGCTCCGCTCGGGCCACCGCGCGGTCGTCGAGTCGGCGTTCCGCGAGCGGGACGTGGCCTGTATCTGCGCCACGCCCACGCTGGCGGCCGGGGTCAACGTCCCCGCCCGCCGCGTCGTCGTCCGCGACCAGCGCCGCTACGGGGAGGGCGGCATGTCGTGGATCCCGACGCTCGAGGTCCACCAGATGTGCGGCCGCGCGGGCCGGCCGGGGCTCGACCCTCACGGCGAGGCGGTCCTCGTTGCCGACGCCGACACGCGCGAGGCGGTCCGCGAGCGCTACGTCGAGGGCGATCCTGAGGCCGTCGAGTCGCAGCTCGCCGACCCCGGCGCGCTCCGCACGCACGTCCTCGCCGCGGTAGCGACGGACTTCGCGGCGACCGAGACGGAGATCCTCGACGTGTTCGAGGGGACGTTCTACGCGCGGGAGACCGGGGCGGGCGGCCTCGCCGACGCGGTCGCCGTCGCGGTCGACGACCTCGTCTCGGCCGGGATGGTCGCCCGGGAGACGGGCGGCGTCGAGGACTACCGGCTCGTCGCGACGGCCGTCGGGGAGACGACCTCGAAGCAGTACGTCCGCCCTGAGACCGGCGAGCGGATCGTCGCCGGGCTCCGCGCCGCCGCCGACCTCCCGGAGGCGACCACGCTCACCGCCTTCGAGGTGATCTGCGACACGCCCGACATGCAGGACACCTACCTCGGCAACGCCGAGCGCGCCGACGTCTACCGGTTCGCGCGGCGGAACGCCGCCCGCCTCACCACGGACATGACCGACCCGGACGACTTCGAGGGGTGGCTGGAGTCGGTGAAGACGGCGCGGATCCTCGACGAGTGGATCGGCGGCGCGACGGTCGAGGAGCTCGTCGACCGCTACCGGATCGGTCCCGGCGACCTCGACTCGCGCGTCGAGCGCGCGGAGTGGCTGCTGAGCGCGGCCGAGGCCCTCGGAGAGACCATCGGGGTTCGCGTCCCGGCGGTGTCGCGGGCGCGGTCGCGCCTGTGAGTGCGGGACGATAACGAGACGACGACCCCCGTTCGGCGACGGCCCGGGGGAGTTCAGTCCGCCGACCCGACCGCGCGGTGGAAGGGAGTCCGCGCGATGGTCTGTCGCAGCTCCGCCAGCGAGTCGCGACCGACGCCGCTCGCGGCCGACATCACCGCGAACACCTCCTGTCTGGACACCTTCACGCCGGTCTCGGTGAGCGCGTCCTCCGGGCGGCTCCCCAGCTCGCGGAGGGTGCCGACCGCGAGCAGGTACGGGACGGTCCACGCCTCCATCGTGTTGCCGTTCGAGAGGGGCATCGTCTCCAAGTACGCCTGCGCGTCGTCGAGGAACGAGCGGGCGTAGTCGGCGGTGCGGTCGACGACGCGCGCGGACGACTCGCGGTTCTCGGGGTGGACGACCCGCTCCTGGTCGACGCCCTCCGCCTCCAGCCACTCGGCGGGGAGGTAGACGTTGTTCTCCTCGGTGTAGTCGTCGTACACGTCCTTCGAGACGTTCACTAACTGGAGGAGGAGGCCGAACTCCTCGGCGGTCTCCCGCAGCCGCTTCGCGCGCTCCTCGGCGACGTCGCCGCGGGTGAGCAGGTTCGTGATGAGGTTGCCGACCGTGCCGGCCGCGTAGTAGCAGTACTGCTCTAACTCGTCGCGGTCGTCGATGCGGAGCCCGCCCTCGGTGGCGTGGCGGTCGACGAACATCGCCATCCCATCGACCATCTCCAGCACCGGCGGGACGATGGCCGCCTGCGCCTCCGGGTCGAGCTCCTCGAACGTCGCGGCGATCGTGGGCGCCTCGGCGACGACGGTCCAGTCGTCGTCGCGCTCCGCGGGCAGCCACTCGTCGACCGTCTCGCGGAACTCGGCGATGTCGGTCTCGTCGTCCGGGTCGATCGCTCGCCGGTACGTCCGCAGCACGTGGCTCTGGGCGTCCGGCGGGATGTGCCCGGCGTCCTCGACCGTGTCGGCGACGCGACAGAGGAGGTATCCGACGCAGATCTGCGACGCCATCGGTTCCTCTAACACGTCGACCGTCAGCGCGAAGGTCCGCGAGACCCCCTGGACCGCCTCGTGACACCACGCGAGGTCGGCCTCGGCGGGGGCGTGTTCTCGTCCGCTCATTCAGTTGCCAGTGTTTACGGCACAACGCATAAAAACCCTCGTGGAACGGCGGCCGTGCGCCGATCGCCGCTCGGGGCGCCGAAACCGCACGACTCGGTCCCCGTCCGCGCCGACGAACCGCCGACCCGTGTACAACCGTGTGGAAACGGCTAAGTCCGCCCGGCCGAACGCTCCGACATGGAGTTCACGCTCACCGAAGAGCAGCGTCAGATCCGCGACACCGTCGCGGAGTTCGTCGACGAGGAGGTCGTCCCGCGCGCGGCCGAGATCGACGAGACAGACGAGTTCCCCGCGGACCTGGTCGAGGAGATGGCCGACCTCGGGCTGATGGGCATGCCGTTCCCCGTCGAGTACGAGGGCGCCGGCCTCGACTACCACAGCTACGCCATCGGGCTCGAAGAGATCTCCCGCGGCTCCGGCGGGCTCGGCACCGTCGTCGCGGCCCACACGTCGCTGGCCGGGAACATGCTCTACGAGTTCGGCGACGAGGCCCAGAAGGAGGAGTACCTCACCGCCCTGAACACCGCCGAGGACATCGGCGCGTTCGCGCTCTCGGAGGCCGAGGCCGGGTCGGACGTGCCCGCGATGTCGACGACCGCGGAGCGCGACGGGGACGGCTACCTCGTCAACGGCGGGAAGCTCTGGATCTCGAACGGCTCCGTCGCCGACACGGTCACGCTGTTCGCCAAGACCGATCCCGACGCGGGTCGGAAGGGCATCTCGTCGTTCATCGTGCGTCCGGAGGAGGACGACGGGTTCGTCGTCGAGGGGACGGAAGACAAGCTCGGCGACAAGGGGTGTCCGACCGCGGAGCTGCGGTTCGACGACATGTGGATCCCGGAGGAGCGCCGGCTCGGCGAGGAGGGCGAGGGGTTCGTCCACGCGCTGAAGACGCTCAACGGCGGGCGGATCACCATCGCCGCTCGGTCGGTCGGGATCGCGCGCGCCGCGCTCGACGAAGCGAAGTCGTACGCCCAGCAGCGTGAGCAGTTCGACCGCCCGATCAGCGACTTCCAGGCCATCCAGCACAAGCTCGCGGACATGGACACGAAGGCCCGCGCCGCGGAGCTGCTGATGCACGAGGCGGCCGACCTGAAGATGCGCGACGACGACTACATCAAGGAGGCCGCGCAGGCGAAGCTGTACGCCTCGGAGATCGCCCGCGAGGTCGCCAACGAGGGGATCCAAATCCACGGCGGCTACGGCTACACCAAGGACTTCCCCGCCGAGCGCTTCTACCGCGACGCGAAGCTCTCGGAGATCTACGAGGGGACGAGCGAAGTGCTGCGCAACACGATCGCCCAGCAGCTGCTCGACGAGTAGGACCGCGAATCGGTCCCGTCGGTCAGGTCCGCGAATCGGCGCCGTCGCCCTCGGGGTCGTCCCCATCACCCTCAGGATCGTCGCCGTTGGCGTCCCTCCGACCGACCTCCGTGTCGTCGCGGTCTCTTTTCCCATCCCCGTCGCGGTCGTCGTCCGCCTTCGTCCCGTCGCGACCGCCGTCCGCGTTCGGCCCGTGAGCCACGTCGGCGTCCGACGGGTTCTGGTCGACCGCGTACTCGCCGGTGTCGATGCGCTCCGCGGGCTCCGAGTAGTCGCGGTCGCTCGGCGAGAAGTCCGGGCGGACGACGCCGTCTTCGGGGACGTCGTGCGCGTCGCCGTCCGTCGTCTCGTCGGCGTCCGGTACCGCCGTCGTCGGGTCGGACGCCGCCTCGTCGACGTCCGCGTCGGGCCCGTCGGCGCCGGGCTCGGCGGGGCCGTCGATGCCCGCGTTGCGCTCGCCGGCGTCCCCGTCGAGGCCGCCGTCGCCGTCGCCGCTCTCGTCGGCGTCGACGTTTCCGTCGACCCACTCGAAGCGGTCGGTCCCGGCGCCGCGCCGCTCCGCGACGGCGGTCGCGAGGCGCTCGGTGAGCGTCTCCTCTAACGCCTCGGCCTCGGCCACCTCGAAGTCGACAGCGGCGGCGTCGCTGCCGGTCAGCGAACCGGTCCCCGCCGTGTCGGCGACGACCGTCGCGACGCCCCACCGGCGCTGGAACACGGTCCGGCTGTCGATCACGTTCTGGATCCGGTAGTACGGGACGACGGCGACGGTCCGGCTCCAGAAGCCGTTCCGCGTGAGCAGGTGGTCCTCGCCGACCCAGTAGCCGCGGTGCTTCCACTTCAGGTGCGCCGCGGGGGGCGCGACGAGGAGCAGCGCGGCGACCGCGTACCACGGCAGCGCCGCCGAGGCGTACCAGTTCACGCCGTACGCGATCCCCGTGAGGACGCCGACGATCAGCGCGTACCGGATGACGTACCGCCACCGGATCCGCTTCGGCGGCCGCTCGAACTCGGGGGTGCCGAACGACTCGATCTCGTGTGCGAGCCGGTAGACGCGGTCGGTCGCGGCGATCGGCACCGCGGACTGGTTGCCGGACTCCGCGCTCTGTCCGGGGGCGTACCCCGCGGTCTCGATCGAGAGGCTCGCGTAGCCGAGCGCGCGCTTGGCGGGGTTGTCCGTGATCCGCAGCGTCTGGACCTTCTCGGTCGGGATCGACCCGCTGTACCGCCGGAACAGTCCGCGCTCGTACCGGAGTTCGTCGCCGGCGCGCGCGAGCCGGAAGCCGTAGTAGTTCGAGAAGGCGACGCCCGCGCCGATGAGCCACGACGCGATGAACAGCGCCGCCACGCCGACGAACGCCGTCGCGGTGAGCGCGGCGGCCGACGCCTCCGGCAGGAAGCTCGACAGCACCGGGAACGACCCGGAGCTCAGGAACGCCAGGAGCCCGATCAGGCGCCCGTCGAACGAGAGCGCCCCGACAAGGGCCAGCTCGCCCGGCGAAATGGCGAACAGCTCCTCCTCGTCGGGCGCGAACGCGTCCTCGCGGCCGGCCTCGACCGCGTCGACGTCGGTCGCCGCTTCCTCGCCGGCCTCCTCGGGCCGCGCGCCTCCGGCCTTCCGGCGCTGGACCTCGCGCCGGAGCCGGGTCGCCTCGTCGGGCGTGACGAACCGGATCGACCCCTCGGTGCTGGAGCCGCCGGCGGTCTCTAAGTCGACCGCGGCGACGCCGATTGCGCGCTGGATCACGCTCCGGCTCACGTCGACGTTCTGGATCCGTCGGTACGGGATCTCTCGCTCGCGGCGGGAGATGACGCCGGAGGAGATGTCGAGCGTGTCCTCGGTGAGGACGTACTCGAACCGGCGGTAGTACGCGACCTCGTAGGCGAACATCGCGAGGAGGATGGCGGCCCCGCCGCCGACCGCGAGCGGGAGGCCGAACCCGCCGCTGTTCACGATCACGAACAGCGCGACGGCGGTTCCGGCCGCCTTCTGGAGCGCGCGGTACGGGACCGACTGCGGCGCCAGCTTCACACCGCGTCCTCCCCGTCGGCGCGGATGGCCAGCCGCTTCAGCTCCTCGCGGAGGTCGCTCGCGCCGTCCGGCGTCAGCCCGGGGATCCGCACGTCGGCGCCGCGCGACCCGGCGGTGTACACCACGCAGGAGGCGAGCCCGACGGTCCGCTCGATCGGCCCGCGACGCGAGTCGACGTGCTGGATGCGCACCAGCGGCACCGTCGTCCGTACCTGCGTGAGCACGCCGCGGTCGAGGTAGATGGCGTCCTCGCGGATCTCGTAGCTCCAGCGACGGTACCGGAGCAGCGCGTGTCCGACGGTCAGCGTCAGGACGACGGCGCTGACTGCGACCGGCGCCCATCGCGGGAGGTACTCGAGGTACGCGCCGCCGGCGAACGGGGCGGTCACGAGCGCCGAGAGCAGCACCGCGCGGAGGACCCACACGATCTGGATTCGGGGGTGGAGCGTCTGTGCCGTCATCGACGGTCCCCCGTCGCACGTCCGTGTGTCATGGGAGGCGATTGCGGGGCCCGACGTATAAGTCCGGTCGGAACCGCCCGGTGGAACTCGGCCCGACAACCATGCGAAAGGATCTCTTTCGAAGGCGATACTTGCCGAAACCGATATCACGGGCGACGGAGTCGTGCCGGCCATGGCCGACGACCCGTTCCAGAACATGCTCGCCCAGATGGACCGCGCCGAGGAGTACGCAGACGTGGACCACGGGGTGTTCGAGCGGCTCAAGCACCCGGAGCGCACGCTGAAGGTGACGCTCCCCGTGGAGCTGGAGTCCGGCGAAGTCGAGGTGTTCGAGGGGTACCGCTGTCAGTTCGACAGCGCCCGCGGCCCGTTCAAGGGCGGCGTCCGGTTCCACCCGTCGGTCACCCAGCGCGAGGTCGAGGCGCTCGCCGGCTGGATGACGTGGAAGACGGCGCTCGTCGACCTCCCCTACGGCGGCGCGAAGGGCGGCGTGATCTGCGAGCCGAAGGACCTGACCGACCGCGACCTCGAACGGCTCACCCGGCGGTACACCGAGGGGATCCGCCGGATGATCGGCCCCGAGATCGACGTGCCCGCGCCCGACATGAACACGAACCCGCAGACGATGGCGTGGATGATGGACACCTACTCGATGTACGAGGGGTACTCCGTCCCCCAGGTCGTCACCGGGAAGCCGCTGGAGATCGGCGGGACGCCGGGCCGCGTGGAGGCGACCGGCCGCGGCGTCTCGCTCGTCACCGAGCGGCTCTTCGAGTACCTCGACCGCGACCTCTCCGACGCCTCCGTCGCCATCCAGGGGTTCGGCAACGTCGGGTCGAACGCGGCCCGGCTCCTCGACGAGGCCGGCGCCAACGTGGTCGCGACCTCGGACGTCTCCGCCGCGGCCTACGACCCGGACGGCCTCGACGTGGCGGCGCTCGGCGCGCACGTCGACGCCGGCGGCCTGATCGAGGAGTACGTCGCGGACGAGTACCGGGGGAACGCGGACGGGTCGAGCTGGGACGACCCCGACCGGATCACCAACGCGGAGCTGCTCACCCTCGACGTCGACGTGCTCATCCCGGCCGCCGTCGAGGGCGTGATCACCGCCGACAACGTCGACGACCTCCGGGCCTCGGCGGTCGTCGAGGCCGCGAACGGGCCGACGACGGTCGCCGCCGACGAGGTCCTCACCGAGCGCGACATCCAGGTCGTCCCGGACATCCTCGCGAACGCGGGCGGCGTCATCGTCTCGTACCTGGAGTGGGTCCAGAACGCCCAGGAGTTCTCGTGGCCGCTGGAGACCGTCAACGCCGAGCTCGAGCGCCGCATCGGGAGCGCGTTCGACAAGACGATCGACCAGTACGACGAGAAGGATCTGCCCGACCTGCGGACCGCGGCGTACACGCTCGCCTTGGAGCGCACGGCGAAGGCGCACGAGTACCGCGGGCTCTTCCCGTAGCGAGTCGCGCGCGGCCGAGGCGGACGCCCCGCGACCCTCAGACCCGGCGGATCCGGTCCGCGGCGACCGCGATCGGCTCGGCGTAGTGGAGCAGCGGCTCGCCGTCCGGTTCGTCGAACCCGTTGGCCGCGAACAGCGTGTTCGCTCGTATCTCCGCCGCGGCCGGGCGCAGCGTCCACGGCTCGTGTTCGATCTCGCCGACGTACAGCCGCCCGCCGGAGCCGGCGGTGTAGAAGCGGTAGTTCTCTGTGAGGAACGCCGGCAGCGACCCCGGTTCCGGCGTGAACGCCTCGCCGGCCGGCGCGTACGTCGCGTCGAACCGCGCGTGCGGGGCGCCGTCGTGGACGCGCCGGCTCGCGAACCGCACGGCGCGGCCCGCGTCCGTGCCCCCGCCGCCGACCCCGTCCCACGCCCCCGGGCGTCGAACGTCCGTCTCGGCGCGGTAGTAGGGGAGCCGGAACAGCCCGCGGGCGACCGCCACGCCGAGCCGGTCGTCCGCGTCGAGGCTGTGGAAGTAGACGCCGGGCCCGTTCGGGCCCTCCACGTAGGTCCGGAGGTTGAGTTCGGGGAACGACAGGCCGACCGGCACCCCCCGCGGGCGGATGTCGTCCATCACGAACGGGACGACCCCGAGGTAGGCGTCGCCGTCGCGGGTCGCGACCGACAGCCCGTCGGGCAGCGCCGCGGCGACGGTCGACGGGTCGACGGCCCAGTGCGCGAACAGTCCGTCCCGCCACGTCATCTCCAGCCAGCGGCGTTCCAGCATATCCGATCGTAGGGGACGAACGGGCAAAACCCGCACGCCCCCGGCGCCCCGGGGCTCCAGACCGACCACGCGGTCGCCCCGCGTCACTCCGCCGGCGCGTCCGACTCCCCCGACGCGTGCGACCCGTCCGCCGCGTCCTCCCACTCCGGCGCGTCCTTCCACTCCCCGAGCCCGGACGGGTCGAGGTGGACGTGGACGTCCCCGACGTCCTCCAGCGCGCGGAGGCTCGTGACGAGCTCCGTCTCCACGTCGTGGGCCGCCCGGAGCGTCATCTCCCCGTCCACCTCCACGTGGACCTCGACCTCCAGGTCGGTCCCGTCGTAGTAGACGGTGAGGTCGTGGACCCCCTCGACGGCCGGGTGATCGCGGAGCGCGGCGACGACGCGCTCGCGGTCGCCGGAAGGCGGCGCCGCCCCGACGAGGTACGTGACGTTCTCGCGGCCGATCTCGACACCCTGATACACGACGAGGAGGCTGACGAGCGCGCCGGCGACCGGGTCGAGGATCGGGACGTTCAGGAACACGCCGAACACGCCGACGAGCGCCGCGATCGTCGTGTAGATGTCGTTGAGGCAGTCGACGGCGAGCGCGTCGAGCGCGGTCGAGCCCAGGTCGGCGTTCACCAGCTCCGTGTACCGGTACAGGAGGTACATGTCGGCCATCGCGAACAGCAGCGCGCCGACGAGGAGCGGGCTCGCCGTCACCTCGGCCGACCCGACCAGCCCGCGGACCGACTCGCGCAGCAGGAGCAGCCCGAGGATCGCGACCGTCGCGCCGACGAAAAGCGCCGTCAGCGGCTCGATCCGCTGGTGGCCGTGCGGGTGCGTCTCGTCCGCGCTCTCGTACCGCGAGCCCCCCCAGACGAACACGACCGCGCTCGCGACGAGGTCGGCGACCGAGTGGGCGGCGTCGGCGACCAGCGCGACGCTGCCGAACGCGAGCCCCGCCGCACCCTCGACCGCGATCTTCACGGCGTTGCCGGCGACGTTCACCGCCGCCGCCCGCTGGAACCGAGCGCGGTCGTCGTTCCCGAAGGGACTCAGCATAGACGCCGGTGCGCCCCCGACCCTGTTAAGCGTCCCGCGTCGCGCCGCCGCCGCCCGCCCGGGGCGCCGCCGCGACCGATCGGTCGTCGCGTCAGCGGCCGGATACTCCGTCGTAACGCCTAAGACCGAAACGCTCCTCGGTGACGGTAATGAATCACGAGTTTTTCGCCCGAGGTGGTCCCGGTGGGCGTCGAAATTAAGGAAACGGAGGTGAGCGACGAGGACTTCGAGGAGATGAAGGGGTTCGTTCGCGACTACCTCGCGGCCAGCGTCGAGAGCGAGGACGACGGCGGACGGATGCGCTGGTACCCCTGGCACTCCGCGTCGTACCGCTTCAACCACATCCTCAACGTCGTCGACCTCGCGACCGAGATCGCCGAGGCCGAGGGCGCCGACGTGGACGTCGTGCGGGTCGCGGCCGTCTTCCACGACGTCGCGAAGCTGGAGGCCGAACAGGACGTCCACGCGGAGGCCGGCGCGCGCGTCACCCGAGAGTACCTCCAGAGCCGCGGCAACTACCCCGAGTCGTTCATCGAAGAGGTGTGCGGCGCGGTCGTCGACCACTCGTACACGGGCGACCTCGACGACGTCCCCCTAGAGAGCCGGTGCCTGATCGAGGCCGACGTGCTCGACAAGGTCGGGGCCAACGGCGCCGTCCTGATGCTGTTGCGCATGGGGTACGAGTCGCGGACGCACATGGACGCCGCGAAGATGGTCGACCGCGTGCTCCAGCGCGCCCGCGACCACACCGACCGCGTCGTCTCCGACACCGCCGAGAGCATCGCGCACCAGCGGATCAAGCGCGTGAAGTGGCTCCGCGAGTGGCTCGAAGAGGAGGTCTCGCGGATGGACGCCGAGGGCGTTACGGACCGCTGAGAGCGGCTCCGGCCGCTATTCTCCCGCACCGCTCGCGTCGACGAGCGGGAGCATCGCCTCCAGGTAGCGGTCGATCCCGGCGCGCGAGCCCGCGACCCAGGAGCCGCCGTTCGCCGTCGCCCAGCGGAACATCCCGCCCGTCGCGAACGTCTGGAGCGTCACGGCCACCTCGGCGGCGTCGACGTGGTCGGGATCGCGCCCGGGTGAGTCGTCCGCGGTGCCCGGTGACCCGTCGTCGTCGGTCTCGGCCGCGGCCTCGCGGACGAGTCGTTCGAGATACTCGCCGAAGACGCGGTCGCTGCGGTCGAAGTGGTCGCGGTACGCCTCGTCGCTCGCGGCCTGCGCGCGGAGCTCCGTCATCACCGTGACGAACCGCTCGTCGGGGGCGTACGGGTCGTCGAGCGACGCGGGGTCGACGACCGCCGTGAGGTAGTCGTCGAGCTGGTCCCGGGCCGAGCGATCGAAGGCCTCGGGGGGCATCTCCGGCACCTCGTCGGCCGCGGCCGCCGCGGCGTCGTCCGCCGGCTCCACGAGGGACCCGTCCGCGACGGACGCCTCGAACTGGTCGAGCAGGAAGCCGAGGAGGTCGAGCAGCAGGTCGTCTTTCCCGTCGTAGTGGTGGTACACGAGCGACGGGCTCTTGTCGAACTCGTCGCCGATCCGCTGGATCGTGACGTTCGCGTACCCGTGTTCGCAGAGCGCGCGGAACGCCGCGCCGAGGATGGCCTGCCGGGTGTTCGAGGGCTCCGCGAACGGGTCGTCCATACCCGACGTATTCGCCCCCGGTATATACAGCTCTTGATTGAACGTTCATTCAACACGCTTATGTCGCGGGGCTCGCTCGGGGACGTATGACTCGTTCCGACGCGTCACGGTACGACCGGCCGCTCCGCGCGGCCAGACCCTCGCGCGGCCCCGCCGGAGGGGACCGATGAGCCGACCGGCGCGACTCGCCACCGCCGCGCTCGCCCTCGCCGCGGCGAGCGCCCTCCTGGTCGGCGTCTCGCTCGCCGGCGCCGCGGCGCCGAGCGGGGGCGGATCGCCGGCGGACTCGGCCGCCCTGTCCGGGGCCCCGACCGCCGACGGCGTCGTCGCGCAGACGAGCGATCCGACCCCGCGACAGGTCCGCGGGTCGCCGGTGCTGGAGGTCTTCGCCTCGCAGCGAACGGTGCCGGCGGGCGCGGAGTCCTCAATCACGCTCGACATCGTCAACACCGGCGAGATGGAGATCGGTAACCAGCTCGACTCCCGTGTGACGACCGCGCGCGGGCTCACCGTCGAGGTCGACGACGGCGGCGTGCCGATCGACGTCGAGGACGGCGAGATCCCGGTCGGCGACGTCTCGACCGCCGCGAGCCCGGTCGCCGTGCCGCTCGACGTGACCGTGCCCGAGGACGTGCCGGACGGGCGATACGAGGTGGAGGCGACCCTCCGTTACCGCTACACCTTCGAGATCATCCCAGAGTTCAACGACCACAAGGACCGCCGCGGCATCGACGACTTCGACGTCACCATCGTCGTCGACGACGGCGCGCGGTTCGCGGTCTTAGAGACCGACACCGACGCGCAGGTCGGCGGGAGCGGCGACGTGACCGTCACGCTGGCGAACGTCGGCGACGAGACCGCCCGCGACGCGGTCGTCTCCGGGAGCACGACCGCGCCCGGCGTCACCCTCGGGCAGGGCGGCGGACAGTCGTTCGTCGGCGACTGGGCGCCCGGCGAGAACCGGACGGTGACCTTCGACTCGACCGTCGGGCAGTCGTTCGCCGGCGGCGCCTACGCGCTCTCCTCGACAGTCGACTACCGCGACCCGAACGGCCTCGACGAGACGGCGGCGCCCGCCCGCGCCGGGGTCGTCCCGCTCCGCGAGCAGTCGTTCTCCTTAGACGACGTCTCCGGCACGCTCGAAGTCGGCTACTCCGGGACGGTCACCGGCACGATCACGAACGAGGGACCGCGTACCGTCGAGAACGCGGTCCTGGTCGCCGACTCCGGGAGCAACCGCGTGAGCCTCGGCGAGAGCCGGTACGCGCTCCCGCGGATCCCGCCCGGGGAGTCGGCGGAGTTCACCTTCGACGCGGACGTGAGCGGGAGCGCCGACCCCGGGCCGCGGCAGTTCCGGTTCACCACGGAGTACGAGAGCGGCGACGCGACCCTCACTGCCGAGCAGACCCGGCGCGTCGAGGTCGCGCCGCGACAGCCCGAGTTCGAGTTAGCCGTCGAGAACGCGACCGTCCAGGCGGGCGACACCCGCCGGATCAACGCCACGATCACGAACCGGCGGCCGGAGACCCTCTCGTCGATCAACGCCGGACTCTACGCCGACAGCCCGTTGACGGCCGTCAACGACGAGGCGTTCGTCGACGAGCTCGAACCCGGCGAGTCCGCGCGGATCTGGTTCGAGGTGGCCGCCGCGGGGAGCGCGAGCGTCGAGGACCACCCGGTCGAGCTCGACTTCCGCTACGAGGACGCCCGCGGGAACGACCGCATCTCGGACATCACCCAGGTCCCGGTGACCGTGACCGAATCGGTCGACGACGGCGGGCCGCCGCTCGGCCTCGTCGCCGTCGCCGCCCTGCTCGTCGCCGCCGCGGTCGGCGGCGCCGTCTGGTACCGACGACGGTGATCGGATGAGCGGACGCACCACCGCGCCGGGTCGCCCGCCGAGGGGCCGCCCGCCGACCGACCGCGGGACAGCGGGGCACCGGTGACCGCGGCCGACCGGCTGATCGAGGAGATCGACCGCGTCGTCACGCAGCGGCCGCTGGCGGTCGTCGCGGTGTTCCTCGTCGTGACGGCCGGCTTCGCCGGCGGGCTGACGGGCATCGAGACCAGCGCCGGCGCGGACCAGTTCACGCAGGACATTCCCGCCCAGCGCGCGCTCGACGACATCGACGAGGAGTTCGAGACCTCGATCGGCGGCTCCGCGACGTCGGCGCAGGTGATCGTCTCAGACGGTAACGTCCTCTCCCGCGACGCGCTCGTGCGGACCTTGGAGACGCAACACCGGCTGGAGTCGCGCTCGACGCTCCGGGTCGCGTCGACGTCGAGCCACGCGGACGCGGTCGCGCGGCGGTTGGACCCGAGCGCTTCGACCGCGGCCGAGCGGCGCGACGCCGTGACCGAGGCGACGCCCGCCGAACTGCGGACGGCCATCGCCGACGCCGACGCGACGGGCGCGATCGCGGCCCAGGTGTCGGTCGACTACAACCCCACCGCGCAGGCGGCCGACACCGCCATCGTCGGGATCACCTACGACCTGCCCGACGCGGCGACGACGGCGCGGGTGACCGAGCTACAGACCCGAAGCGTCGAGGTCGTCGACTCCGTTCCGGGTAACGAGGCGGGCGAGAACGTCATCCTCTTCGGGGACGGCGTCCTCCAGTCGGAGATCACGGCGCTGTTGACCGACACCGCGATCATCGTCTTCCCGGCGGCGCTGATCCTGATCGTCGGGTTCCTGATCTTCTCGTACCGCGACCCGTTCGACATGGCGATCGGGATCGCCGCGCTGCTCCTGTCGCTCCTCTGGACGTTCGGCTTCATGGGGTACGCCGGGATCCCGTTCTCGGACTCGCTCGTGACGGTGTTCCCGCTGTTGCTCGCCGTCGGGATCGACTTCGGGATCCACATCGTCAACCGCTACCGCGAGGAGCGGGCGACCGGGACCGGCATCGAGGCGTCGATGCGGACCACCACCGACCAGCTGCTCATCGCCTTCCTGCTGGTGACGATCACCACGGTGTTCGGGCTCGTCTCCAACGTCGTGAGCCCGTTCGATCCGAACCGCGACTTCGGGATCGTGGCGGCCGCGGGGATCACGTTCACGCTCGTGATATTCGGCGTCTTCCTCCCCGCGGCGAAGGTGCTCGTCGACCGGCTGCGCGAGCGGTTCCCGATCCCGACGTTCGGGACGAGCGCCCTCGGCGCCGGCGGCTCGCGGCTCGCGCGCGTCCTCCACGTCGGCGTCGACCTCTCGCGGATCGCCCCGGTCGCGGTCGTCGCGCTCCTCCTCGTCGGCGGCGCGGTCGGCGGCGCCTACGGGACCGGCGTGAACACGGAGTTTTCCGAGGAGGCGTTCTTCCCGGACCAGGACCGGCTGGAGACGTACGCGGACCTCCCGGAGCCGTTCGCGCCGACGGAGTACACGTTCCTCGACGTGTTGACCCTCTTCGAGGAGGAGTTCGAGCAGGACTTCGTGGGGTCGGTGACGCTGTACATCGACCAGTCGATCAGGGACGACGACTCCCTGGAGCTGATCCACCGCACGACGCGGAACCCCCCGGACACCTTCGCGACGACCGACGAGCGCCGCGCGCAGGCGACGAGCGTCGTCACCGTGATCGGGGACCGCGCGTCGCGCGATCCCGAGTTCGCGGCGCTCGTCGAGCGCAACGACCGCCTCGGCAACGGCGTGCCCGACCGCAACGTCGACGAGGTGTACGACGCGCTCCTCGACTCCTCCGCGGACGGCCGAGCCCGCGGGTACGTCGCCGCCGACCGCGGCAGCGCGCGGATCGACTACACGATCCGACCCGGCGTCGACAACTCCGAGGCGGTCGCCGACGTGCGCGAGCTCGCCGAGCGCACGCCGCTCAACGCGGTTCCGACCGGATCCCTCGTGGTCAACGAGGCGGTGATCGACCTGCTGACGGAGTCGGCGATCCGCAGCCTGTTCGCCGCCTTCGGGCTCACGGCGCTGTTCTTAGCGCTCTCGTACGCCTACCTCGAAGGGAAGGCGGTCTACGGCTTCCTCAATCTGGTCCCCGTGCTCGTCACCGTCGGCCTGCTCGTCGGGTCGATGCGGCTGTTCGACATCCCGCTGACGCCGATCAACGCGCCGATCCTCTCCGTCTCCATCGGGCTCGGCGTCGACTACACCGTCCACTTCGTTCACCGGTTTGTCGACGAGTACAAGGCGGGCTTGCCGATAGACGAGGCGCTCGACGTCACCATCGCGGGGACGGGCGGCGCGCTCACCGGCAGCATGCTCACCACGGTCTCCGGGCTCGGCGTGCTGTGGCTCGCAGTCATCCCCCTCCTGCGCGACTTCGGCGTCCTGCTCGCGCTCGGCGTGTTCTACGCCTACCTCTGCTCGATCCTGCTCGTCCCCTCGCTCGTCGTCGTGTGGGACCGGTACGGATCGCTCGTCGGCCTCGGGCTCGACGACGGGCTCCGCGACGCCGAGCGCTGACGCTGCGTACCACGCGACTTTCGACCGGACGGCAGAGACAGAAGAGACCGAGTCAGCCGACCACGCCGACGACCAGCTGGACCGTGACGAGGACGAGGAACGCGGCGCCGGTCGCCAGGGTGCCCGCGGCGACGCCGTGCGCGTTCCCGAGTCCGCGGCTCCGGGTCGCGAAGTAGGCGCCGAGGAAGACGAAGCCGACGAGCAGCAGCCCGACGGCCAGGAAGGCGACGTTCACCAGCGTCCCGGCGAGGCCCTCGGGGATCCCGAAGCTCCCGACGCCGAGGAGGATGCTCCCGCCGACGAGGACGGTGATGCCGACGAACGAGACCGCCCACACGACCGGCGTCCGGACCACGTCGCCGAGCGTCTCGACGACGGCCTCGTAGCGTCCGCCCGTCTCGTCGCGGCCGGGAGCGACTCGCTTCGCCCCGATTTCGGCGACCGCGACGAACGTGGCGACGACGAGGAGGCCCATCAGCCCCGTACTCAAGAGGGTGAGTGATGTCATGGATTTCCGTTGTTAGGGGCTCCGTTCGCGCGTACAAATACCCTTCGACGCGCCTTTGACGCGGGGTCTCCGCACCGATCGGTCCCCTCGACCGCGGCACCGTTCGACCGGCCGGCGGGGTCCCGCTCGGGGGGCGAAACGGACCCGTTCACTCCCCGATGGCCCGCCCCGCTACACAAGAGATAAGTGTACCATCGCTAAGGGTGGTACAAGAGCAGACAGACGAACATGATAGATCCAGTTATCCTACAACAAGGGGGCGACTGGCGCGCACAGGCGGAGGTCTTCGACGAGATCTTCTTCGTCTTCCTCGCGCTCGGCACCCTCGTCGGTACCATCGTCGTGGCGTACACGCTGTGGAACGTGTACAAGTACCGCGACGACGGGAACCGGTCGGACGAGGAGTTCGACGCGCCGGTCGTCGGCGAGCTCCCGACGGGACAGGGCGGTCCGAAAGCCAAGAAGCTCTTCCTCTCGTTCGGGTTGAGCGCGATCGTGGTCATCAGCCTCGTCGTGTACTCGTACGGGCTCCTCCTCTACGTTGAGGAAGGGCCGGACACCGATGAGGAAGGCGACATCGAGATCATGGTCGAAGGCTACCAGTACGGTTGGGAGTACGAGTATCCGAACGGGCACACCGAACGGGGTGAGCTGATCGTGCCCGCCGACCAGCGGATCGACATCAACGTGACGTCGAGGGACGTCTGGCACAACTTCGGATCGTCGGACTTACGCATAAAGACAGACGCCATTCCCGGGGACTACAACGATAACTGGTTCTCCGTGAGCTCGGCGGAGGTCGAGGCGCAAGGCGGCGAGGCGACGTACCCCGTCGAGTGCTTCGAACTGTGCGGCCCCGGTCACTCGCAGATGAAGGGCCAGATCACGGTCATTCCGCAAGACGAGTGGGAGGAGTGGTACGCTAACACCGGAAACAGCTCGGAGAGCGCCAGTATCGAGACCTCCGCGCACGAGTCCGGAGTACTCAGCGGGGTGAACGCATGAGCGAACTCCCGCCGACGACCTCCGTCAAGCGCTGGTTGGTCACGACCAACCACAAGGACATCGGTATCCTGTACACGATCACCGCGCTGTTCTTCCTGCTGTTCGGCGGCGTGATGGCGCTGCTCATCCGCCTCCAGCTGTGGGACCCGACGAGCCAGATCCTCTCGGGGTTGGCGTACAACGAGGCCGTCACCGCGCACGGGCTGATAATGGTGTTCTGGTTCCTCTCGCCGTTCGCGTTCGGGTTCGCGAACTACTTCGTGCCGCTCCAGATCGGCGCGGACGACCTCGCGTTCCCGCGGCTGAACGCCCTATCGTACTGGATGTACCTGTTCTCGGGCGTGCTGCTCGGGATCAGCTTCTTCCAGGGCGGCACGCTCACAGCCGGCTGGACGATGTACGCGCCGCTCAACGTGCCGATGTACACGCCCGGCATCGGGTCGACCGGCGCGATTCTCGCGCTCACGATGTTCATTATCGGCGTCACCGCGTCGACCGTGAACTTCCTCACGTCCATTCATCACTCCCGCGCCGAGGGGATGGGTATCATGGACATGCCGCTGTTCTCGTGGTCGATCCTCGCGACGGTGTGGATGATGCTGTTCGCGTTCGCGGCGCTGCTCGGTGCGCTGTTGATTCTCGGTTCCGATCGGGTGCTCGGGAGCGTCTACTTCTCCGCTACTGAGGGCGGTGCCCTGCTGTGGAGCCATCTTTGGTGGTTCTTCGGCCACCCGGAGGTGTATATCGTCTTCTTCCCGGCGCTCGGGGTCATGCTGGAACTGTTCCAGACGTTCTCCGGCCGCCGCCTCGTCGGTCGCAAGTGGGTCATCATCTCCATCTGCTTGATCGCCGTCCAGTCGTTCCTCGTGTGGATGCACCACATGTTCCTCACGACGATTAACCTGGAGATCAAGACGCTGATGATGGCGACGACGATCGGTATATCCCTCCCCTTCGACCTGATCGTCTTCTCGCTGATCTACACGCTGATCAAGGGGCGGATCCAGTTCACGACGCCGTTCCTGTTCGCGTTCGGGGCGCTGCTCCTGTTCATCCTCGGCGGGATCACCGGGGTCTTCCTCGGCGCAATCGTGCTCGACTACGAGTTCCGCGGCACCTACTGGGTGGTCGCGCACTTCCACTACGTGATGTTCGGCGGGGCGACGGCGCTCGTTGGCGCGATCTACTACTGGTTCCCGAAGGTGACCGGGAAGATGTACAACGAGTTCCTCGGGAAACTCCACTTCGTCACGTTCTTCCTCGGCTTCAACGCCGTCTACTTCTCGATGTTCCTCGCTTGGGAGACCCCGCGCCGGGTGTTCGAGTACAACCCCGAGTTCCAGATCTACCACCAGTTCGGGACGATCGGCGCGTTCGTGCTCGGACTCTCCTTCTTCATCATGTTCTACAACCTGGCGCAGTCCTACGTCTCCGGCGAGCCGGCCGGCGACAACCCGTGGGACTACTCGCGGACGGCGGAGTGGGCGGTCTCCTCGCCCCCGCCGCTGGAGAACTGGCCGAACAGGCCGTCGTACGCCTCCGGAAAGCTGGAGTTCGTGAAAGACTACGTGCCGGACGGCGGGCCCGCGGTGAAGACGGACGAGGACGGTAACGTCGCCACCGACGGCGGCGACACCCACTCGTCGCACATCTCGAGCTACGCTCACTGGGACAAACATCCGAGTCACGCGAGCATCTGGCCGTTAGCACTGTCGCTCGCCCTCGGCGTCCTGCTGTTCGGCCTCTCCGGCTTCGCCAACTCCGTGACCGTCGAACTGGGCGAGACGGCGCTCCAGAGCGACGTCGTCATCTCCAACCTGCTTTACCCGACCGCGATCTTGGCCGGGATCGGCGGACTCCTCTACACCGGCGTGAAGTGGGGGACGGAGGACTTCTACGCCCCGCCGACCGAGTTCGCCGAGCGGTGGCCGTTCAACGGCGTCGAGAAGGTGAAGTTGGGGATGTGGTTCTTCCTGGCGTCCGACGTGCTCGTCTTCGGCGCGCTGCTGTCTGCGGCCATCTTCATCCGGTACAACGCCGGCTGGATGACGTGGGAGCCGCTGACCGACCCGCTACCCGGACTGATCAACACCTTCGTGCTACTCACGTCCTCGTTCACCGTGATCTTAGCGCTGGTCGCGGCCCGCCGGAAGAGCCGGCAGGGCCTGCTGGCGTCGCTGGGGTCGACCATCCTGCTCGGGTTCGTCTTCATGGCGATCAAGATGTGGGAGTGGAACCACGAGGTCTTCGACAAGGGCGTGACCATCTCCGCGAACGCCCACGGCGACCCGATCCAGGCGTCGATCTACTACGTCACGACCGGGCTCCACGGGATCCACGTGCTGCTCGGTCTCGTGGTCGCAATCTTCCTGTTCGTCAGGGCGTACCAGGGTCACTACCTCGACGACGAGCGGCCGATCGAGTACTTCGGCCTCTACTGGCACTTCGTGGACATCGTCTGGGTGTTCGTCTTCCCGCTGTTCTACCTCTTCTGAGGCGGTTCGCGGCCCCGTTTTTTCGCCGTCACGCGTCGCTCTCACCGACCGGTTCGGCGCACCACTGACAGAAGTCGAACGTCGGGTCGGTCTCCCTTCCGCACTCGGGACAGCGGATCGTCTCGCCGGACTCCGGTTCCGCCTCGCCGTCCGCAACCTCCGCGGACGCGGCGCCGGGACCGGGTACCGTGTCCGGCGAGCCCGTCGCTCGGGACGCGTCGGAGTCCCGCTCTGACGTCCGGTTGTGTCGGACCGCCACGACGTACGCGTCGACCACGCTGGCGACCACGACCGCGGCGGCGGGCGCGATCTCCGAGACCGCCGGCGGGTCGCCCGCGAGCGCGCCCGAGATCGCTGACTCCGGGACGAACACGAACACCGCCGCGGCGACCGTCAGGTACCAGCCGAGCCCGCGGGCCCACCGGCGGAGGTACGCGTGACCCAGTCCCGAGACGACGAGCGCGAGCAATGCGGCGAGCCAGGGCCGCCGACGAGTGCGTTCCGACATGGGCGCCCGTACGACCTCCCGCCCCGAGAACCTACCTCTCTCGGAGCGTTTATGTTGCGGACGCGCCGAACTACGGTATGTTCGGCGTTCCGCTCGGCGAGTTCCTCTCCGGGGCCGCGGTCGCGGTGTTCGGCGTCGGCACCTGGGGGATCGGCCTCGGCGTCGTGTACCTCCTCTACCGTCGGTGGCGCGGCGACGGCCCCCGCGGCGACGACGACTGAGCCGGACGGCTCGAATTCCGGTTCGGCCACGCTTTTCACGTCCCTCGTCCGATCTAGCGTATGACAGACACGGCGCTCGTCGTCGGCGGCACGCGGTTCATCGGCCGACACACCGTCGCGGAGCTGCTCGCGCACGACTACGAGGTCGCGATATTCAACCGCGGGAACCACGAGAACCCCTTCGCGGACGACGACCGGGTGACCCACGTCGAGGGCGACCGGAAAGACGAGACCGCGCTCCGGGCCGCGAAGCTGTCGGTCGAACCGGACGTCGTGATCGACTGCGTCGCGTACCACCCGGCCGACGTGGCGAGCGCGACCGACGTCTTCGCCGACGTCGACGGCTACGTCTACATCTCCTCGGGCTCCAGCTACGCCGCCGAGGAGATCCCCAAGCGGGAGGGCGAGACGCCGCTGGAGCCGTGTACCGACGCGCAGGCGGTCGACGACGGCCACGAGACGTACGGCAACCGGAAGGCCGAGGGCGACCGCGAGGTGTTCGCGGCCGCCGAGGCGGGCGTCAACGCGATGGCCGTCCGCCCGTGTATCGTCTACGGCCCGTACGACTACACCGAGCGGCTCGACTACTGGATCGACCGCGTGCTCACCCACGACCGCGTCGTCGTCCCCGGAGACGGACAGAACCTCTGGCACCGGGCGTACGTCGAGGACGTCGCGAGCGCGCTGCGGATCGTCGCCGAGCGCGGCGAACCGGGCGCGGCGTACAACGTCGGCGACCGGCGGGCGCTCACCCTGCGGGAGACGCTGGAGACCATCGCCGACGCGGCGGACACCGAGGTCGACGTCGTTCCCGCGAGCGCGGACGCGCTGGCGGCCGGCGGGCTCGACCCGGAGGAGTTCACCCTCTACCGCGAGTACCCGCACCTGCTCGACACGTGCGCGCTCGCCGACCTGGGCTGGGAGTCGACGCCGGTCGACGAGGCGATGTCGCGGACCGTCGAAGAGCACCGCGAGTCGGACCGCGACGGGAGCGAGTGGGACCCCGGCCGCGAGGCCGAGGAGCGCGTCATCGGCGTGAAGCAGACGCTCTGAGGCGGTCGCGCCGCTCCGGGCGGCGACGCCCCCTCAGTACGCCGCGTCCCACCGCGCGGGCTTCCGCCGGTTCCCGCAGTCGCGGCACTCCATCCGGTCCATCGTGTCGATGGCGATGTCCGTCCCCTCGCAGTTGCCACAGAGGTAGCCGTAGCGGCGCTCGTGGTCCGGGTCGACGTACGCGACGTAGAACGGGGCCTGTGAGCCGCGGTCGCTCTCGTCGAACGCGACGTGGACGGTCTCTCCGTCTTCCGTCTGGTACGTCGCCTCGGAGATGCCCCTGAGCCGCCCGACCTGCTTCCGGAACTCCCGTTCCGCGAACAGCTCGCCGCCGATGTCCACCTCGCGCTCGCCGGCGAGCTCGTACCCCTCGCGCTCGTAGAACTCCGTGCCCGCCTCGTTGTCGGCGAGGACGCGCGCCTCGATACGGTCGACGTCGGCCGAGCGGAGCGCCGACTCGACCCGCTCTAGCAGCGCCGAGCCGATGCCCGAGCCACGGTGGTCGGGGTGGACGTGGAGCCAGTCTATCTCGCCGACCCGCTCGCGGCGCCCGACGACGTAGCTCTCCGCGAACCCGACGACGACCCCGTCCACCACGGCGACCGGGAACACCGCGTCGTCGTCCTCGACGTCGTCGCCGAGGTCTCCGGCGTCGTACCACTCCTCGACGGCCTCGTCCAACAGCGCTTCGTCGACGGCGTGCCCGTACGACGCCACGAGCGACTCGCGGGCGACCGACCGGACCGCGTCGACGTCTTCGGCAGTTGCTTCGCGTAGGTCCATGCGTGTAGATACCACCCCGACTACTAAAAACTCGGTCGAGATTTCCGTCGCACGCAACGGGTCCCTCTATCCGGTGCGAGCCGCGCGAGTACCCGTTCTGCGCCGACCGCGCCGTCGGTGCGACCGCTGGCCGGCGCGCTCCGTCGACACGCCGCGTCAGACGCGCCACTTCTCTTCGGTGTAACACATCTCCCAGAACGCGTGTTCGAGCCGCGCGCTCCGCAGGAACGCCGCCCGCATCGCGTCGCGCTCGCCGGGGTACGCCTCGGCGTGCCGGTCCACGAGGTCGCGCATCCAGGCGACCGTCTCGCGGAAGGCGTCGCTCGTGTAATTCTCGATGAACGGGGTGTAGCGGTGCTCCTCGGTCGCGCGGTCGGCCATGTGGTCGGCGACGTCGAGGTAGCCCTGCCCGCACGGGTAGACGGCGGCGACGGTCTCCGCGATCGACCCCTCGTGGGCCGTCCGGACGAGGAAGTCGGTGTATGCCGCGCAGGTCGGCGCCTTCTCGACCGCCTCCAGATCCGCGGCCGAGAGGCCGTAGTCTGCGGCGAACGAGCGGTGGAGGTCCATCTCGTCGTCGAGCGTGGCGTGCGCGGCCGCCGTCAGCCGCCGGGTCGTCTCCTCGTCGTCCGCCTTCGTCCCCGCGATCGCGAAGACGCGCGCGTAGTCGAGCAGGTACCGGTAGTCCTGTCTCACCCAGTGTCTGAACGCCGCCTCGTCCAGTTCTCCGTCCGCCAGTTCGACGACGAACGGGTGCCCCTTCTGTGCGTCCCAGATGTCCGATCCGGCCTCAAGGAGTCGATCGCTGAACGCCATCTCGTCCGAGGGTCCGTTTCGGACTGTGTTATAACTAACTAATATTAGCAAGTAATACCATGCGGCGGCAACGAGAACGGCGGCATCGCTCCGCGGAAAGCGAGAGGTGTCGAGAGGAGGTTCGGGAAGGAGAGTCCGCGGCCGTCGCGGGGACGTTACGAGATGGAGTACGTCGCGGCCGCCATCAGCAGCATGGTGAGCGCGAGCGCGAGGCCCATCAGATAGGTCAGCGAGCGGTTCTCCCACCGGAGGTGCTGGAAGTACGCGACGATGAGCAGCGTCTTGACCGTCGCGATCACCAGCGTCCCGGCGATCGCCGTCGTGTACGAGAACTCGATGAACGACGTCTCGAAGAGCGCGAAGTTCAGCGTCGCCGCGACGAGGAGGGCGACGTATATCGCCGAATACAGTTTCACGGAGTCGTGCGCCATCTTACGCCCCACTTCGTCCCTGCGCTTAAAGAATTAACCATCCGGGGGTCCCGGATCCCGAAACGCCTATCCGCGCGACGACCGGACCTGCGGTCGGTCGCAGCATACGACCGGTGCTCCCGTGACTCCGCTGGAACCGACGGACGACCTGCTCGAATCGCTGTACGTCGTCAACAAGGTCGCAAAGCAGTTCGCCGACGAGGCCACCGCGGCCTACGAGCGCGGCGACGTCACCGAGAGCAACGTCCGCTCGGCCCGCAAGGACGCCCTCTACCGGCTCAAGACCGCCGTGCTCTCCCGTGTGGTCGCGTACGACGCCGACGGGGTCACCGGCGAGTACCACGCCATCAACGGCGACGTGTGGCTGTTCCTCACGGTCGGCGACTGGCACTTCCACCAGCCGCCGCACGCGATCGGCGGCGACCTCACCGACGCGATCGCGGTCTCGAACTCCCGGGCGAACCCGATCGACGCCCCCTACGAGCGCGACGCCGCCGTGCGGCGCTCGGACCGCACGCTCGAAGAGGCGCTGTCGCGGCTCGCCGAGGTCGGCGCCAACGCCAACGACCACCTCGCGCGGCCGACGGTCACCAGCGAGCACGACCGGATCGTCGACGTCCGGTGGTCGTTCCTCTCTTGAGTTCCGCACCCCGCAGAAAAACCGCGTCTCTTCGGACCGCCTACCGGGCCCGCTTAGGCCTCGACGACTTCGATCGCGCCGAGCATCCCGTTCGCTTTGTGGGGCGTACACTGGTACAGCTGGATACCCGTGTTGTCGAACGACTGCTCGAACGTGTATCCCTCCTCGGCGATGGTCTCCCCGTTGTCGAAGTCGGACTCGGACCCCTCGACCGAGGCCACGTTGTGTCCCCCACCGACGCCGGTCCACTCCCAGACGACGGTCGTGCTCGAGTCGATCCGGACCGCGGCGGGCGCGAAGGCGAACCCCACGTCGCCGGCGCCGACCTCGATGGTAATCTCGTCTTGGCCCGTGAGATCCGCCATGGTCCCGTCGTACATGCGGGCCTCCGACAGGTAGTCGTCGATCTCGCTCGGGACGTCTTCGATGACGTTCCCGCCGTCGCCGCCGTCGCCGCCGTCGCCGCCGTCACCGCCGCCGGAACAGCCGGCGAGCGTTCCGATTGTCAGCGCTGCGCCGGTTCCGGCGAGATACCGCCGTCTGGACAAGTTATCAGACATCACCTAACGTAGGGTTTCGAGCCATACAAACCCCGCGATACGTTTCGATTTTCGGGAATGCACGACGGTGTGAGGCTCACGTATTCCCCCGCCGAATCGGGTCACGAAGCCCGGCTTTATCGCGCTCCGACGCTTCCCGAGAGACATGCGCGAAGACGCGCTGGCGACGCGGCTCGTCGAACACTACGAGGCGACGGGCGACGACCCGGCGATCCGCCTCGAAGAGCCGTACGACGCCGACGGGCGCGAGGGCGTCGTCGACCTGTTCGTCCGGACGCGGACGCCGGAGCCGGTCGACCGCGTGATCGAGCTCAAGGCGGACGCCGCGGTCCGCCGCGCCACCGGCGCGAACGAGGTCCTCCGACAGTACCGGCGGATGGAGCGGTACTTCCACGCCGACGAGCGCCACGCGCTGCGTCCCAAGCTCGGGCGGACCGAGCCGGGCGCCCGCTACCTGCTCTGCTTCGCGCCGACGCCCACCTGCGTCCATCACGTCGCGACGAACCGCACGCTGTACGGCTCCGTCGACCGGGACGCGTACGCCGGCGACGTGCCGGCGGTCCGCACCGTCGCGTTCCTGACGGGGCTGGAGGGCGACCCGGCCGACCTCGGCCTCGTGTCGGTCAATGGCGACGCGGCGTTCGGGTCGGCGCCGTTCGTGCGAGCGGTGCCGGACGGGTCGCGGCTCGCCGAGAGCTTACGCGGCGTCGACGACGACCTGATCGAGTTCCCCTGAGACGGCCGGCGGGCGGCTGAGGGCGGGAGACGGTCCCTTCAGAGGCCGAGTTCGCGCCCGATGACGACGTGTTGGATCTCGCTCGTCCCCTCGCCGATCTCCATCAGCTTCGCGTCGCGGTAGAAGCGCTGCGGCGCGAAGTCGGTGGTGTAGCCGTAGCCGCCGAGCGTCTGGACCGCCTCCTCGGCCACCTCGCGGGCGGCCTCGCTGGCGTCGAGCTTGGCGAGCGCCGACTCGCGCGTGACCGACTCGCCGGCGTCGTACTTCGACGTGGCGCGGTGGGTCAGCAGGCGGGCGCGCTCGATCTGCCGGTGCATGTGGACCACCTTGTCGCGGACGGCGTCGAACTTCGATATCGGCTTGCCGAACTGCTCGCGCTCGCCCGCGTACCCCTTCGCGGCCTCGTAGGCGCCCTGCGCGAGCCCGACCGAGAGCGCGGCGATGGAGATCCGCCCGCCGTCGAGCGTCTTCATCGTCTGCGTCCAGCCGTCGCCCTCCTCGCCGAGCAGCCGGTCCGCCGGGATCCGTACGTCGTCGAAGGCTATCTCGCAGGTCGGCGAGCTGTTCAGGCCCATCTTGTCCCAGACGGTCGTCACCTCGAACCCGTCGTCGGCGTCGGGGTCGACGATGAACGTCGAGATGCCGTCGTACCCCGCCTCGGGGTCCGTCACCGCCTTCACGAGGATCGAGTCGGCGACGTTCGCGTTCGTGATGAACTGCTTGGTACCGTTCAGCACGTACTCGTCCGCGTCGGCGTCGTACTCGGCGGTCGTGTCCATGTCGGAGGCATCCGAGCCGCTGCCGGGCTCGGTGAGCGCCCACGCGCCGAGCCCCTCCCCCTCCGCGAGCGGGCGGAGCCACCGCTCCTTCTGTTCGTCGGTCCCGAACAGGTCGATCGGCTTCGCGCCCAGCGAGGTGTGGGCCGCGTACGAGAGCCCGATCCCGCCGGAGACGCGGCCGAGCTCCTCCGTGACCAGCGCGTACATCAGCTGATCGCCGCCGAGACCGCCGTACTCCTCCGAGACCGGGACGCCCATCATGTCCAGGTCCGCGAGCGACTCGAACACCTCCTCGGGGAAGCGGTGTTCGTCCTCGATCTCCTGTGCGATGGGCGCGATCTCCTCCTCGCAGAACTCCCGGACGGTGTCGCGTATCATCCGGTGCTCGCCGGGTACCTCGAAGTCCATGGGCAAGGATTGCGACCCGCGGACATAAACGATGCGAACGACCGTGATAAACCGCGGCGCCGGACGGTCCGCGAGCCGACGACTTATGACGCGTCGCCGCGTTCCGACGGTATGGAGTTTCGGCAGCTCGTCCGCGGTCGCGTCGACTGGCCCGACATCGAGCGGGTCGCGCGCGAGCTGGCGGCCCGGTACGACCGCGACGAGATGCGGGTGCGCTTCCTCGACGCCGACAACTGGCTGTCGACGCCGATGGTCGTCGACGAGGACCTCTTCGTGAAGGTGATCACGCGACAGAACACGCTCGTCCACGCGCTGTTCACCACCGGGCGGAACCTCGGCGCGTTCTCGGCCGGCACGGAGGGCTTTTTCGAGCGCCACGAGACGCCCTACGAGATGGCGCGCCACGAGCTGGAGGCGACCCGGCGCGTCCGCGAGCTCGGCGTCAACGCGCCCGAGCCGGTCGAGGCGTCCGAGGTCGGCGACCTCGGCGTGCTCGTGTTGGAGTACCTGCCCGAGTTCCGCACCTTAGGCGAACTCGACGCGGCGGCCGTCGCCGAGCTCGCCCCCGAGCTGTTCGAGACGCTCCGGACCATCCACGACGCCGGCCTCGCGCACGGCGACCTCCGCGCCGAGAACGTCCTCGTCGCCGACGGCGAGCTCCACGTCATCGACGCGACCCGCGTGAGCGAGGACGGCCGCGAGGCGGCGCGCGCCTACGACCTCGCGAGCGCGCTGGCGGCGCTGGAGCCGCTGGTCGGCGCCGCCGAGACGGTCTCGGCCGCGCTGACGAGCTACTCGACGGACGAGCTCCTCGCGGCGCGGCGGTTCCTCGACTTCGTCGCGATCCGGCCGGACCACGACTTCGACGCAGCGGAGCTGACCGGCGAACTCGAAAAGCGGACGACGTGACCCGGAGCCGCGCGACCGGACCGCGGGGGATCACCCCCCGAGGTACAGCTGCGAGACCTCGTCGTCGTTCAACAGCTCCTCGGGCGTCCCCTCGAACCGGACCGTTCCCTGGTCGAGGACGTAGCCGCGGTCGGAGATGCCGAGCCCCTTCGTCACGTTCTGCTCGACCATCAGGATCGCCGTGTTCATGTCGTTGACCTCTTGGACGTCCGCAAACACGTCGTCGGCGGTGTTCGGTGCGAGGCCGGCCGACGGCTCGTCGATGAGGAGCACGTCGGGCTCCATCACGAGGGCCCGCGCGAACGCGAGCACTTGGCGCTGGCCGCCGGAGAGCGTCTTGGCCTTCGCGGTCCGCTTCTCCTCGATGATCGGGAACCGGTCGTACAGCGTCTCGATGACCGCGTCGAGGCCGCCGTCGCGGGCGACCCCGCCCATCCGGAGGTTCTCGTCTATCGTCAGCGAGCCGAACACGTTGTCGGTCTGCGGCACGTAGCCGATCCCCTCGCGGACGATCTCTTCGGGCGCCATGCCGCCGATCTCGCGACCGTGGTACTCGACGGTCCCCGTCCACGGCGTCAGCATGCCGAACGCCGTCTTGAGCACCGTCGACTTCCCGGCCCCGTTAGGGCCGACGAGACAGACGATCTCGCCCGGGTCGAGCCGGACCGAGCAGTCGTCGAGCACCTGTACCTCCCCGTACCCGCTGTCGATGCCCGACAGCGCGAGCACCGGGTCGGTCCCGGCGGCCGAGCCCGCCTCAGAAGCGTCGCTCACGCGCCACCCCCGAGGTACGCGTCGATGACGCGGTCGTCGCTCCGGACCTCCTCGGGCGTCCCCTCGGTCAGCACGTGCCCCTGGTCTAAGACGACGATCGGATCGGCGAGGTCCATCACGAACTCCATGTCGTGCTCGATGAGCAGGAACGTCGTCCCCTGGTCGTTGAGCCGCCGTATCTGTCGCTTCAGCTTCTTCGCGAGCGTCGGGTTCACCCCCGCCACCGGCTCGTCGAGCAGGAGGACCTCCGGCTCGGCGAGCATCGCCCGCGCGAGTTCGACGAGCTTCATCTGCCCGCCGGAGATGTCCGTCGCGGGCTGCGCGGCGAGGTGGTCGATCTCGAAGTCCGCCAGTATCCGCTCGGCCTCGGCGAGGTTCGCCGACTCGCTGTCGGCGACCGTCCCCGGCGACGCGAACAGCGTCAGGAACGACTCGCCGGGCTGCTTCCGCGGCCCGACCAGCATCGCCTCGCGGACCGTCATCCCCTCCAGCTTGCGCGGCGTCTGGAACGTCCGGACGAGCCCGTGGTCGGCGACCTGATACGGCTCCATGCCGGTCACGTCGGTCCCGTTGACCTCCACCGTCCCGCCGTCCGGCTCGTAGAAGCCGGAGATGAGGTTGAACAGCGTCGACTTGCCGGCGCCGTTCGGCCCGATGAGCCCGGTGATCGTGCCGCGCTCGACGGCGAACGTCGCGTGGTCGGTCGCCGCGAGCCCGCCGAACGACTTCTGGAGGTCGTCGACGCGCAACACGGCGTCCTGCTTGGGGAGCGCGCCCTCACTCACCGTCACCACCTCCCTTGCGCTCGCGGACGCCGCTGTCCGGCCGCTCGGGGCGTCCGCCCCCGTCGACCGCGCTCGGCCAGATCAGCTCCCGCTGCGGCGGGAGGACCCCCTGCGGCCGGTAGCGCATGACGGCGATGATCACGACGCCGATGAGCAGCAGCCGCAGCGGCGCGGGGTCGACCGGCAGCGCCACGTCGTTGAGGAACCGTGTCCCCTCGCGGATCGCGACGATCACGATCCCGCCGAACAGCGCGCCCCGGTTGGAGCCGCTGCCGCCCAAGATTACGGCGACCCAGGCGTAGAACGTCGTGATCGGGTCGAGGTCGCCCGGTCCGACGTAGAGGTTCAGGTGCGTGTAGAACACGCCCGCCAGCGCCATGATCAGGCTCCCGAGGACGAACGACTGCATCTTGAACGAGTAGGTGTTCTTCCCCAGCGCCCGCGCGAGGTCCTCGTCGGAGCGGATCGTCCGCAGGACTCGGCCCCACGGCGATCGGTGCGCGCGCCGGAGGACGAAGTAGGTCGCCCCCGCGAACGCGAGCACCAGCAGGACGTTCAGCGAGGCCTGCCAGAACGCGGTCTCCAAGAACACCGGCGACCCCGGCACGACCTCCAGCCGGAGCCCGGGCATCGCCTCCGGGAACGTCGACAGCACCGGCCAGCCGGCGAAGAACCCGGGAATACCCCGGACCCCCGCGCTGCCGTTCGTCAGCCAGCGCTCGTTGAGGACGACGAGCCGGATGACCTCCGCGAGCCCCAGCGACGCGATGGCGAGGTAGTCGGCCCGCAGCCGCAGCGTCGGGATCCCGATGAGGAGCGCCAGCACGAGCGCGACGAACAGGGCGACGGCGAGGCCGACGAGCGGGCTGAGCCCGCCCGCGATCGGCGAGCCTTCGGCGGTCATCAGCGCGGAGCCGTACGCGCCGATCCCGAAGAACGCGGCGACGCTGAAGTTGATCAGCCCGGTGTATCCCCACTGCGCGTTCACCCCGAAGGACAGCAGCGCGTACATGCCTGCGAGCCCGACGAGGAAGAGGAAGTACGTCGGCCCGAGCCCCCCCGTCAGCAGCGCGGCCAGCAGGAACAGCGCGAACGCGGCGCTGACGCCGAGGACCCACCGCTCCGGGTGACTCAGGTCTGTCACCGCCGCCTTCGCGTCGTCGAGTCGGCTCATGTCGCCCCCTCGCCGGCGATCCCGTTGGGGCGAACCAACAGCACCGCGACCATGATCACGAACGCGATCGCGTTCGCGTACTCGATGCTGACCAGGCTCTCGAGGAGGCGCGCGAGCCACCCCGGCCAGATCGGGAGCGCTTCGACCACGTCGGAGAAGAACGGTGTGAGCTGGTTGATCATGCCGATGAGGAAGCCGCCCGCCATCGCGCCGTAGACGGAGCCGATCCCGCCGAGGATCACCGCCGCGAAGATCACGAGGAGGAGATTGAACCCCATCCGCGGCGAGAGCTGGTTGAACAGCCCGAGGAACACGCCGCCGGCGCCGGCGAGCCCGGCGCCGATGACCCACGTCCAGAGTTTGACCCGCTTCGTCCGGATCCCGCTGACCCGCGCGAGGTCGGGGTTGTCGGCCATCGCGCGCATCTTCCGGCCGAGGTCGGTGTACTGGAGCAGCACGTGGAGCCCGACGACGAGGATCACGGCCGAGACGACGATCGCCACGTCGTGGAGCGTCACCCGGATCCCGAGGGGGACGAGCGACTCGATCGGCCGCAGCGGTTGGATGTCGAACCGCGTGAAGTCGGAGCCGAACCGGATCTGGATCAGCGCGCGGTAGACGAAGGCGATCCCGATGGAGGTGATAAGCAGGCCGATCGAGTCGATCTCCAGCGGCTCGTAGATCAGTCGCTCGGTGACGACCGCGACGACCGCCGCGGCGACGATGCCGACGACTAAGGCGACGAAGAACCCGAACGGCAGTCCGAGCACCGCGCCGCCGAGCCCGCCGATCGCGCCGAACGTCACGAGCGCGGTGTACGCGCCGATCGTCATCGTGTCGCCGTGCGCGAAGTTCGCGAAGTCCGCGATGCTGTACACGAGCGACAGCCCGATGCTCCCGAGGACGATGATGCTGCTGAAGACCAGCCCGTTGGCCAGGTATCCGAGGACGGTCATCGGTCGGAGTCAGCCTTCGACGAAGTCGATGCCTTCGTACTCGTGGTTCTGGACCTCCAAGACCTGGAGGAACCCGACCGGGTCCCCGGCCTCGTTGAAGTCGATGGGCCCGCTGACCCCCTGGTAGTCCACGTCGTCGGGACCGCCGCCGTCCGCGAGGATCTCGCTGGCGGCCTCGAACGAGGTCACCTGCTCGCCCTCGGGGCCGGAGACGCGCCGGACGGTATCCTGAAGCGCCGCGCCGCTGAACTCGTCGGCGGCCTGGATCGCCAAGGCGGCGTTGATGACGCAGTCGTACGCGTACGCGGCCCACGAGGTGGGCTGCCGGTCGTACGCCGACTCGAAGGCGTCCGCGAACGACTGGTAGTTCTCCTCCTCGACGGGCGCGGAGGGGACGACGATCTTCATGCCGTCGATGCTCCCCTCAGGGGTGTTCTCCAAGACGTTGTCGCCGGAGACGGAATCGGCGCCGTAGAACTGCGCCTCGTAGCCCGACGAGAACACCTCGTTGACCATCGTGGCGAACTCGGCCTGGTAGGTGACGAACAGCCACGCGTCCGCGCCGGAGCCGTTCATCTCGGAGACGACGCCGGAGTAGGACTGCTGGTCCTGGTCGTGGGGCGTGTTGTACACCACGTCGCCGTCGTAGGCCTCGACGAACGCGTCGGTGAGGCTCTGCCCGTAGTCGTTGTTGACGTAGGTGATCGCCACTTCGTCGTAGCCGTCGTCGGCGATGATGTTCGAGAGCGCGAGCGACTGGCTGCGGCCGGACGGCGACATCCGGAGCAGCCCCGGGAAGTCGGTGAGGTTGAGCCCGGTGGAGTTCTGGCTCAGCTGGACCACGTCGGTCCCCTCGACGACGCTCTCGTAGATAGCGAGCGAGACGCCGGAGCCGACCGCGCCGATGAGGAACGGGACGCCGTCCTGGTTGACGAGCTTCTGCGCGGCGGCGATGCCGCCCTGGTTCTCGCTCTCGGAGTCCTCGGTGATCAGTGCGAGGTCGCGGCCGTTGATGCCGACGTCGTTGACGCGCGACAGCGCGAGCTCGACGCCGCGTTGGTTCCGCTCGCCGAACGCCGACAGCGACCCGGTCAGCGAGTCGACCATCCCGATTTCGTACGGGCCGGTCGAGCCGCCGCCGTCGCTCCCGTCGCCGCCGTCGCCCCCGTCACTTCCGTCGCTGCCGTCGCCCCCGTCGCTCCCGTCGCTGCCGTCGCCCCCGTCGCTCCCGTCACCGCCGTCGTCCGTCGTGCTCAGGCAGCCGGACAGGGCGATCAGCCCCGCACCGCCGGTCAGTTTCAGCAGGGTACGCCGGTCCGCCACGTCCGTGGTATCTCGTGACATATGTATCCGGTAGTTCCGAGCACATCCGGGTATCTCAACCCCGGCCCGTCCATGGTCGGGACGAGCGGTTCGGCCCGCCGAATTCGTACGTACGGGCAGCGTCGAGTATTTATACAACTCATATACGTTCGCAAGAATTGGTCGGGTGGCAGTATATACCGGCCCGGGGTCGCGGTGTACACATGCTACCGCCCATCGCGAGCAATTTCGTCGCCGGGGAGACGCCCGAGGCGGCGCTCGCCCACGTCGAGGGGCTGAACGACCGCGGCGTGGCCGGCATCCTGAACCTGCTCGGCGAGCACTACGAGGAGCGGCCGCCCGCCGACGAGGACGCGGACGCTTACGTCGACCTCGTCGGATCGATCGCGGACCGCGATGTCGACGCCTGCGTCTCGGTGAAGTCGAGTCAGATCGGCCTCGACGTCGGCGACAGCGTCTTCCGCGAGAACCTCGCGCGGATCGTCGCGGCGGCCAACGAGGGGGCCGAGGGGGACGGGACGTTCGTCTGGATCGACATGGAGGACCACGAGACCACCGACGTGACGCTCGACGCCTTCGAGCGACACGCGCGCGAGACCGGCGGCAACGTCGGCGTCTGCGTCCAGGCGAACCTGAAGCGGACCCGGGGCGACCTCGAACGGCTCGCGGCGCTGCCGGGCAAGGTCCGGCTGGTCAAGGGCGCCTACGACGAGCCCGCCGACATCTCTTACAAGAAGAAGGCGCGCGTCGACGAGTCGTACCGCGACTGCCTCGCGTACATGTTCGAGGCGTTCGACGACGGGGTCGCGGTCGGGAGCCACGACCCGGCGATGATCGAGCACGCGGCCGAGCTCCACGCCGAACACGGGACCCCCTACGAGGTCCAGATGCTGACCGGCGTCCGCGAGTCGGCGCAATTCGACCTCGCGGCGGACGGGGTGACCGTGTACCAGTACATCCCGTACGGCAGCAAGTGGTTCTCGTACTTCTACCGGCGCGTCCGGGAGCGCAAGTCGAACGCGCTGTTCGCGCTGCGAGCCGTCGTCGGCCGCTGACCCGCGCCCCGGGTCACGGGTCCAGGAGCTTCGACTCCGCCTTCCGCAGGTGTTCGAGCAGCGTCGTCTTCGAGACGTCCATGTCGTCGGCGAGCTCCCGGGTCGACGCCTCGCGGGGCCACTCGTAGTAGCCGACCTCGCGCGCGTGCTCGTACACCGCTCGCTGGGTCGGGGTCAACGTGTCGAGCCGCTGCTCGCGGGGGGTCCGCCCCGCGTGCCCGGTCGACGACATCGACTCCACCGTCACCTCGGCGCCGGACGCCGCCTGGACCGCGTCGAGCGACTCGCGGATGTCCGTCCGCTCGCCGACGAAGCACACCTGCCACTCCTCTCGCCCGTCCTCGATCCGGACCGGCGCGCTGTGGACGAAGCCGTGTTCGAGCAGCGTGGGACACACCATGTCTGCGGGGTCGTACTCCAGGAAGAACTCGCGGACGACGTTCCCCGGGGCGTCCCGCGCGCGGCCGAACCGCTCCTGTAGCTCCAGGAGGTTGCCGGCGCGGTCGGAGTCGCGGATCGCGTCGAGGAGCGCCTCGACCTCGTCCGTGGTGTCCGCGAAGGCGGTGAACAGCCCGTTCACAGAGTCGGGCGCGTCGGCGTCGGTCCGCGGCGAGTTGTAGATGGCGTGCGCGAGCACCCCGCCGTCCGTCCTGCCCGTCGCCTCGATGGCCCAGCAGTTCGGATGCCACAGGTCGAGCGTCAGCCTGGTCCCGCCCCAGTCCTCCCGCCCCTCCGCGTCGGTCGTCGCCATTATCCGACACAGTTGGTAGCGCACCACAAAGACCCTGCCGCCCATGGTAGGGTGGGTTATTTGGACGTGCCGACGGTAACCGCCACACATGGCGCAGCCCTACCAGCACTACATCGACGGCGAGTGGGTCGACGGCGACGGGTCCGAGACCTTCGAGAGCGCGAACCCCGCGACGGGCGAGTCCTTAGGCGAGTTCCGACGCGGGACTCCCGAGGACGTCGAGCGCGCGGTCGACGCCGCGGACGCGGCGTTCGAGGAGTGGCGGGAGCTCTCGCGTATCCAGCGCGCGGAGTACCTGTGGGACGTCTACCACGAGCTCCGCGACCGGACGGACGAGCTCGGCGCGATCGTCTCGAAGGAGTGCGGCAAGGAGATCAGCGAGGGGAAAGCCGACGTGGTCGAGGCCGCGCACATGGTCGAGTGGGCCGCGGGCGACGCCCGCCACCCGAAGGGCGACATCGTCCCCTCGGAGATCCCCTCGAAGGACGCGTACATGCGCCGGAAGCCGCGCGGCGTCACCGGCTGTATCACGCCGTGGAACTTCCCGGTCGCGATCCCGTACTGGCACATGGCCATCGCGCTGGTCGAGGGGAACACCGTCGTGTTCAAGCCCGCCGAACAGACCCCGTGGTGCGCGCAGATCATCGCGGAGATGTTCGACGACGCCGGGATCCCGGACGGCGTGTTCAACATGGTCCAGGGGTTCGGCGACGCCGGTAACGCGATCGTCGAACACGAGGACGTCTCCACGGTGCTCTTCACCGGCTCCGCGGAGGTCGGCCACCACATCCAGGAGAAGCTCGGCGGCGTCCCCGGAAAGCGCGCGGCCTGCGAGATGGGCGGCAAGAACGCCGTCGTGGTCACCGAGGAGGCGGACCTCGACGTCGCGGTCCACTCCGCGGTGATGTCCTCGTTCAAGACGACGGGCCAGCGCTGCGTCTCCTCCGAGCGCCTGATCGTCCACACCGACGTGTACGACGAGTTCAAAGAGCGGTTCGTCGAGGTCGCGGAGTCGGTCGCGGTCGGCGACCCGCTCGACGAGGACACGTTCATGGGGCCGTTGATCGACCCGGAGCACTTGGAGAAGGTCACCGAGTACAACGAGCTCGCCCGCGACGAGGACGTGAACGTCCTCGTCGACCGGACGGAACTCGACGCCGACGAGGTCCCCGACGGCCACGCGGACGGCAACTGGATCGGCCCGTTCGTCTACGAGGCGGACCCCGACGCCGACCTGCGGTGTACCCACGAGGAGGTGTTCGGGCCCCACGTCGCCCTGCTGGAGTACGAGGGCGGCGTCGAGCGCGCCGTGGAGATCCAGAACGACGTGGACTACGGGCTGGCCGGCGCGATCATCTCCGAAGACTACCGACAGATCAACTACTACCGCGACCGGGCCGAGCTGGGGCTGGCGTACGGGAACCTCCCGTGTATCGGCGCCGAGGTCCAGCTCCCCTTCGGCGGCGTGAAGAAGTCCGGTAACGGCTACCCCTCCGCCCGCGAGGCCATCGAGGCCGTCACCGACCGCACCGCGTGGACCCTGAACAACTCGAAGGAGATCGAGATGGCGCAGGGGCTCTCCGCGGACATCAAGACGACCGACGACTGACGAGCCGCGATCGGTTCCGCGGCCTCGTCGCTCGCACCGTTCTCATTCCGTCACGTCGCGGACCGCCGCGACCGTCTCTTCGGGGGTCTTGGCCGCGGCGAGCGCGCCGCGGGGCGCCAGCCGCTCCCGCGGTCGCCCGACCGGCTGCGGCTCGGCGACCGTCTCGATCAGGTCGGCCGCCCGCAGGAGCCGCTTTATCCGCGTGAACGTCGAGGGGCTCCCGAGCCCCGCGTCCTCGCAGGCCCGCCGGAGGGTGCGGTCGAGGACGCCCTCTCGCGCGCCGACCGCGTAGGCGCGGACGCGGGCCGCTTCCGGGTCGGGACCGTCCGCGCTCGCGTCGCCCGAACCCCCCGGCGTGTCGCCCGCGCTGTCTACCGTATCGCCGGCGTCGTCCCCCGTGTCGCCCGCGCCGTCCGTCACGTCAAGCGCGCGGAGGACCGCCGCCGCGACCGACTCGTCGCACCGCGCGGCGATCCCCTCGTACACCCGCCGCCGACTGGGCGTCCGGAGCCCGTACGGCTCCGCCTCGGCGAACCGCGACCCGTACCGCTCGCGGAGCGAGGCGTCGTCGCCGACCGGGTACCACCCACCCGGTTCCGCGGCCGCCCCGGCGCGCTCGCTGCCGATCAGGGCGAATCCGGTCTCCTCGCCCGCCAGCACCGGGTTGGGCTGCGGCGCGTCGAGGACGCGGAGCTCGACGGCGTCGGCGTCGACGAGCGCCGCGAGCCGGCTCGCCGACCGGAACCCCGCCGTCGCGTCGTCGACCGCGCTCTCGCCCGCGAGCACCTTCAGCGTCGGGATCTCCGACGGGTCGGGGTCGTCCGCGCCCGTGTCGCCCGCGCCGCCCGACAGGTCCGCGACGCTCGGCTCGACGAGCGCCGGCGCGGCCTCGCGGTACCCCGCGACGACGGCGCGGAGCAGCCGCGGTCCCGGGTCGACGAGGACCGGGTCGGCGAACGCGCCGAGCCGGAGCGGCTCGGGGGTCGAGGGGAGCGCCGGGCCGGTCGGCATCAGGCCACCCTACGGCCGCGACGGATTAAGCGTGCGGGACGGAACGCTGGAGGCGGCGGCACCGGCCGGGGCGTCGGATCGCCGCGTGCCGGCTCGCGCGCCTTTTTCACTCCGCGCCCGGAACCGTCTCGCGTGCCACCGCTCGACCTGTCGATCGGGCTCGGAACGTCCGGGCTCGACGACCCCGAGACCTGTACCGACACCGTCGCCGCGGCGCTGGACGCCGGCTACCGCCACGTCGACACCGCGCAGATGTACGACAACGAGGCCGCGGTCGGCGCGGGGATCGCCGCGAGCGACGTCGACCGCGACGACGTGGTCGTCGCCACGAAGGTCCACCCCGAGAACCTCGCCCCCGACGACGTGCGGGAGACGGCGCGCGAGAGCCTCGACCGCCTCGGACCCGACCGCGTCGACCTCCTGTACGTCCACTGGCCGATCCGCGCGTACGACGCCGAGGCGACGCTGCCGGCGTTCGACGACCTCCGCGACGCCGGCGTGACCGACCACGTCGGCGTCTCGAACTTCACCCCCGACCTGCTGCGCGAGGCGCGCGAGATCCTCGACGCGCCGATCGCGGCCCACCAGGTCGAGTGCCACCCGCGGTTCCGCCAGCCGGAGCTGCGCGGGCTCGCGGCCGAGTTCGACCACCGCCTCGTCGGCTACTCCCCGCTCGGTCGGGGCGAGATCCTCGACAACCCGGAGGTCGCCGCGATCGCGGAGCGGAACGACTGCTCGCCCGCGGTCGTCGCGCTCGCGTGGGCGCTCGACCGCGGCGTCGCCCCGATCCCGAAGGCGCGCGGCGACCACGTGCGCGAGAACCTGCGCGCGCTCGACGTCGACCTGCCCGACGCCGACCTCGACGCCATCGACGCGCTTGACCCGGGCGATCGACGGATCGACCCGGACGACGCGGCGTGGAACCGCTGAGGCGGGCGGCCGAACCCCCGCCGCGGTCAGACGGCGTCGAGCCGCGCCCGTAACTCGGCGTCCGCGCGCTCGATCAGGGCGTCGACCGGCTCGTCGAGGTACGTCGCCCACTGGTCGACGAACCCCGACCGCCCGAGCACCCTGACGACCTCGTAGACGGGGCGGCGCCGCTCGAACCCCGCCGGGAGCCCCCCGGCCCGCTCGCGATACCCCTCGCGGAGGGCGGCGGCGAACCGCTCCGGGCCGGTCGAATCGAAGCCGTTGAGCAGTTGGTCCTCGGCGCGGACGAGGTCCCGCGCCGGGTCGCCCACGTGAGACAGCTCCCAGTCGATCGCCGCCACCGCGTCGGCGTCGACGAAGAGGTTCGGCTTCGTGACGTCGCCGTGGAGCAGCGCGGCCGGCGCCTCGTCGAGCGTCTCCCGGTTCGCGCGGACGCAGTCGATCACCGCGTCGTAGTGGCTCGCGAGCCGCTCGCTGGTGCCGATCTCGCGCGTCCGCTCGACCGTTGCGAGCAGCACGTCGGACCACGGCGCGAACGCTATCGAGAGCCCGGTCGGCCCGTCGGGTCCCGCGGACGTTTCTTTCTCCGCGGTCGCCGCGCGCTCCGCCGCGCTCCCGCGCTCCGTCCCCGCGCCGACGATCTCCCCGTGGTCCGGGAACCGGTCGGCGTGGAGCGCGGCGAGCGCGGCCCCGACGCGGCGGAGCAGTCGCTCGCGCTCGTCGCCGCTCGCCGCCTCGTAGGCGTCCAACAGCCCGCGACCGGGCGCCGGCGCCGTCGCGAGGTACGCCGGGTTGCCGTCGGGCTCGGCCGCCAGCACCTCGGGAACCGCGAGTGGCCCGTGTTCGGCGACGTAGCGGAGCACGGCGCGCTCGCGGGCGAGTCGGCGGCTCTCGTCGGCCAGCGCGACCTTGAGGAACGCCCGGCCGCCGTCGGCGAAGACGACGCCAACCGTCTCGTTGGCGCCGTTCCACGAGGGGCCGACGCCCGTCAATCGGTCCACGGCCCGGTCCGGAAACGCCGCCGCGAGTGCCCGTTCGATCGGCTCTGACCCGGCACCGTTCATACTCTTTTTCCGTGCGGGGGCGTGTTAATATTTTTGTCAGGACGGCATTTGCCGTGGTGCGTGAGCGCTCGGAATACGTTTCAGAATCCTGTTACCGCGTGATTATCGACACGCTCATACGTGTTGGCGAACCAGAATAAGCTCGTGAAAGACGGGGTTTCGGGCGAGCGCATCGGGTTCGAGGTCGACGGGACGACGCTCACGGTCCGCGACGTGATCGAGGGCGAAGAGATGGAGTTCCGCGCCGACCGCGAGCCGGAGCTCTCGCCGGCGCTCCCGGCCCTGTTCCCCTCCCCGGTCGACAACGCCGTCAGCTTCGAGGCGACGTCGCTCGCCGTCCCGGCGTACACGTCGATCGTCGTTCGCGACGCCGAGGGCGAGTTCGTCGAGCGCCCGAACGATCCAACGGAATTCCCGCGGGGATCGTACTGTGTCGAGACCACGGGCGCAGTGAAGTCGACCCTCAGATTTGAAGACGCGGAGGTGTCGGTCAGCGGCGTCGAGGGACCGGAATCGGTCGAGATATCGCTGGACCGTCCCGCGACCGTCTCCCTCGGCGTCCGCTCGCTCCATACCCGGCCGGAGGCGACGATCACCGTCCCGGACGACCCGGAAGCCCTCGCGGAGGCGGTGTCGGTGCTGGGATCGTCCATCAGGGAGTTTTCCGCGGAGCGGTCCTGGCCGACGCTTCGGGGGTACCCGCCCCGCATCCACCGAGGGGAGTCGCTCGAAATCCCGAGCCCGCTGACCGTCCCGGACACGGGCGTCGAGGTGGTCGTCCGACCGACGTACGCCGACGTGTACCGCCTCTCGACGCTCGCCTACTACCTCGGGGCCCGGATGACGATCGGCGAGGCGCCGGCCGTCCGGCTCGACAACGGGTACACGGAGCGGCTTCCCACCGACGGCCACCGGCTCGAAGAGCGGGCAGCGGACCTGCTTCGCACGTGGTTCTTCCTCGACACGCTCGTGCGGACCGACGGCTACACGATCTCCGACAGGGCGGAGTACGACCTGGTCGGCCCGCAACTGCCGTTTTACCCGCCGAACCTAGCCGATCTCCCGCTGAGCGAACGGCTGATAGAGTTCCTCGAGGTCGACGCGGAAACCGTTGAGCCGTACGCTCCCGAGTGGGCGGCGGAAGCGGTGCTTCGTCCCGGCCCCGAAGGGGCCGAGCTCCTGCCGCACCTGGCCAACATTCTCGCGCCGATTCGAGTCCGTGGCTCCGCCGAGGGGGTTCGCTCGGGAGATCCGGTCGGAGTCACGACGGCGGACTGGCCGACCGGCAGCCGATCGCTCTCCTCCTGCGAGGGCGACTCGGTTCCCGTCCCGGACTCGATACCGGAGTGGACCGCCGCGGCGCTCCCGGCGGCGTACGAACACGAGCTTCGGCGGACGCCCCCGGACGCCGGAGGCGCGAACGTCACCCTCCTCGTTCGGTCCGAAGAGCGAGCGCGGCGACTGCGCGAGGCGCTCACGAGCCCGTCGACGCCGGCCGGCGTCGGGTCGCTCTCGATTCTCGAAACGCCGACGACGGACTCAGTCGCGGACGCGCTGTCGGACCCGTCGATCGACCTGTTGTACTCCGATCTCTCCGTTCGCGAAGGCCTGCCGGTCGCGGACGACCTCCCTCGTTACCCGGCGGCCGACGACCGATCGGCTCCGGCCGTCAGCGTCTTCGAGGGAAGCTCACGTCCCGCCGTCGCCGTCGACACGGTCCGCCGCGGCGGCACCGGGGCCGCGGTGATCGACGGTCACATCCCGGCGGACCAGATTCGAACCGCGATCGAACTGCTCGCCGCGGAAGGCCTCCCGCTCGACACGGCCCTCGCGACGCTACGGCTTCCCAGTCACCCCCCGGTCCGCTTCGCGGGCAACTGCTCGACCAACGTGATGCCTCCGAACCCTCCGACGCCGAGGCTCATCTCCGTCGAGTCGGTCTCGGAGTCGCAACACCGAGTCACCTGGCGAACGGTGCTTTCCCCGGCTTCGTGGCTCGGGGCGGAGTATCAGATCGTCTACGACTGTTTCGACGAGAAGACCCGGCTCGTGGGACGCGACCCGACGGAGCGGCCGATTCTCTCCTCGGAAGTGGTGGCAGACTGGTCGACCGAGCCCGACACCACGCTGTTCCTCAACGGTCAGTTCGTGCCCCCGACAGTCGATCTCACCGTCGAGGACGTCGAAGCATCGGCTCGGAAGGCGCTCGCGACCGACGAGTCCGGCGCCGGCGATCCGACCGAACTCCGCAGCGAGTCCGAGTGACGCGACTGACGCTGCGCCGAGCGCCGCGAACCGAGTCCGCCTCGGCGACGCCGTCGCGGATCACGCCCGGCGACATTTTTTATCCCTCGGCCGACCAATCTCCGTGTATGCCCCAGATCCACCTCGACGAGGAGACGGTCGAGCGGCTCGACGCGCTCCGGGTCGACGACGAGGAGTACGACGAGGTCGTGAGCGAACTGATCAACATCTACGAGGCGGAGGAGCTGACGCTGTTCCGCGGCAGCGACCTGAAGTAAGTCCGGCGTCGCCCCCGCGTCCCGGGCCGCCCCGCTACTCCTGATACGCGACGCGGACCTGTTCCCACTTGCCGACCTCCTCTAGGTGCGCCTGTAGCTCGTCGGCGTACTCCTGGACGAGCCGCTCGGCGGCCTCCAGTTCCTCGTCGGACGGCCCGCCGCCGCCACCGCCGAGCCCGAGCGCGCCCTTGATCGAGTCCACGACGCCGCCGCCGCCGGAGCCGCCCGAGTCGCCCCCGGGGGCGCCGCCCATCCCCGCCATCTGCGACCGGAGGTTCTCCAGTTCGGGCATGATCGCTGGCAGGCTCGACGTGTCCGCGACGACGCGGGCGGCCTCCGGATCGTCGGCGTTCTTTATCTCGAACTCCGTGGCCGTCATGATCAGTCCCCACTCCTGGCTGGAGAAGCGCGACGCCGCGACGCGCTCGTTGAACTGGTTGTCGACGGTCATCCGCTCGCCGACGATGGCGTCGGTCCACTCGCTCATACCCCTCCGTTCGCCGGTCGCGGTGAAAAGTCCGTCCCCCCGCGGCGAGCGCCGGGTCCGCCCCCGTCCCGCTACCGCCGCAGGTCGTCGAACGCGCCCCCGGCGAGACCGGGACCCGTCGGGACCGCGATCCGGCCGCCCTCGACCGGACAGGGGTCCGGCGCCAGGTCACCGTCGAGCAGCGACGCGGTCGCGAGGCCGCAGGGCGACACGTCTGGGACCGCGGCCGCGACGTGGACGGCGGCCGTCCGGGCGACCACCGCGTCGATCGTGGTGGTGACGACCGGGTCGACGCCGGACTCTCGCGCCCGCATCGCGGCCGCGAGCGCGCGATCCGGCCCGCCGAGCGCCATCGGCTTGAGCACGACCGCGTCGGCCGCGCCCGCGTCGAGCACCGCGCCGATCCCGCGGGCCGCGACCGACTCGTCGGCGGCGATCGGGGCGCCGCCGCCGTCGTCTCTCCCGTCGTCGCCCTCGCCTCCGCCGTCGCTCCCGTCGCCGTCGGCCGGGTCGCCCCGGCGAAGCGCCGCCAGGCCGTCGAGGTCGTCCGCCGGGAGCGGCTGTTCGACGTACGCGAGGTCGAAGGCGGCCAGCGCGTCCAGCGCGCGGGACGCCGTCTCGCGGTCCCACGCGCCGTTCGCGTCGGCGCGGAGCGCGACCGCGTCGCCGACGGCCTCTCGGACGGCGCGGACGCGCTCGACGTCGGCGCCGACGCCGCGGGCGCCGACCTTCACCTTCAGGCAGTCGAACCCCGCCTCGACCGCGCGCCTCGCGTCGGCGGCGGTCTCCGCCGGAGAGCCGTCTCCGACGGTCGCGTTGACCGGGACCGCGTCCGCGGGGGCGACCCCGGCGCCGGCCGTGTCCGCGAGGTGAGCGGCGAGGCGCCGTCCGCGCTCGCGGGCCGCGGCGTCGGCGACCGCGAGGGAGACGCCGTGGCGCGCGGCCGGCGTCGACGCCGCGTCCAGCGCCTCCGCGGGCGAGTCGACTTCGCTCCGGTCGCCGAGGCCGTCGAGCGCGGCCTCGCAGGCCTCCCGCGACTCCGTCCAGCCCGGGAGCGGCGTCGCCTCGCCGAGGCCGGCCGCGCCGTCCTCTGCCGTCTCTCGTTCAACGGTGACCACGAACCCCTCCCGGCGGCCGATCTCCCCGCGGGCGGTGCCGAGCGGTCCGGTCAGGTCGAGCGCGAACGGCCGGTGTCGAACGGTCCGGGCCGGCTCCCCGCCGCGCGGGTCGTCGTCGGTCACACCGCCAGTCCGACCGCGAACGCGACGGCGTACGCGGCGAGCAGTTTGCCGGTCGATTCGAGCGCGGGGTTGAGGGCCTCGCCGGAGGTCTCGGTCAACACGGTCCGCGCGACGGTCGCCGCCAGCGGGAGCGTGACGAGCGGGAGCAGCGTCGCGAGGCCGTCCCCGCGCGCGACGAACCACAGCGGGGCGAGGTACGCGAGGGCGAGCATCGCGAGGTACTCGCCGCGGGCGAACCGGTAGCCGAAGCGGACGGCGAGCGTGCGCTTGCCGGTCGAGGCGTCCTCCTCGCGGTCGCGGAGGTTGTTGACGACGAGGATGTTCGTCGACAGCGCGGCGATCGGGAGGCTCGCGACCGCGGCCCCGACGGTGACGGCCTCACCGGGCACCCCGACCGGGAACCACCCGGCGAGGAGCGCCGCGGCCTGGACGTAGTACGTCCCCGTCACGGCGATCACGCCGAAGAAGACGAACACGAAGAGGTCGCCGAGCCCGTGGTAGCCGAGCGGGTACGGGCCGCCGGTGTACGCGATCCCGGCCGCGACGGAGGCGAGTCCGATCACGAGGATCGGGACGCCGCCGACGGCGACGAGGTAGGTGCCGACGCCGATGGCGGCCGCGAAGGTGAGCCACATCGCCCGCTTCACCTCGGCCGGTTCGATGAGGCCGCTGGCGACGACGCGGGTGAACCCCTCGCGGTCGTCGGTGTCGGCGCCCTGGATCGCGTCGTAGTAGTCGTTCGCGAAGTTCGTCCCGACCTGGATCAGCGCCGCGCCGACGAGCGCCGCCAGCGCGGGCAGCGGGGCGAACACCCCGTCCGCGAGCGCCAAGCCGACGCCGACGATCACCGGCGCGGCCGCGGCCGGGAGCGTCTGCGGCCGGGCGGCGATCAGCCACGCCCGCCGGCGGGTGACCTCGGTGCTCATTACCCTCGGTTGGTGCGTGGCGTCCCTTAAGCTTGCCATCGCGGATCGCCGCCGCGCCCCCGCGGCCGCTCGCGGCGAGCGATACCGAGTGGCACACACCTATGCTCCCCGAGCGCGACCGGGCGCCATGGCCCGCGTTCCCTACGCCGAGGCGTCGGACGTGCCGGACGAGCACGAGGACCTCCTGGAGTCGTCGCTTCAGGGAAAACCGCTCCGCGTGTACCAGTCGGTCGGCAACAACCCCGAGGTGTTGGCGGGGCTGCGGTCGTTCCTCGGGTCGCTGTGGACCGACAGCGGCCTCACGGAGCGGGAGCGCGAGCTCGTCATCCTGGCGGTCGCGAGCGAGGTCGGCAACCGCTACGAGTGGCACCAACACGTCAACATCGCCCGTGGGGCTGGGGTCGACGACGACGCGATCGCAGCGCTCGGGCGCGGTGACACCGGTCCCTTCGGCGACGGCGAGACGACCCTGATCGAGTACGCCCTCGCGGTCGTCCGCGGCGAGGTCGACGCGGTGGCGCACGACGAGGTCGCGGCGCTGTACGACGACGAGGCGATCGTCGGTATCGCCGCGACCGCGCGGGGGTACGACGCGCTCGGCGGGATGATCGACGCGTTCGACCTCGAACTGGAGCCCGGAACCGAGTTCCACGGGTGGGACCCCCGGTAACGACCGACAGGTTCGACAGGGTCCGGCCCGTATCGCGGGTATGACCGACACGGAGGCCGCGTCGGCGAACGGGATCGAGGCGCGGTACGAGGAGACGGACGGCGAACGACGGCTCACCTTCTCGCGGGACGGCCGCGAGGCGACCGTCGCGCAGAACGTCGAGGGGTACGCCATGCTGAAGGTCCGGCCCGGCCCCGACGGCGACGAGTTGGAGCGGTACTACGGGCTCGACATGGCGCTCGATCACGCCGCCGAACTCCTCGGCGTCGCCGTCCCCGACCTCCCGGTGCCGGACGCCGCCGCCGACATGGGGATGTAATCGCGGAGGAACTCGTTTCCTCAGTGGATGCTCTTCGCGGCCGAGACCGGACGCCGCGAGGACTCCGCAACATGATCCGGTACCCGGAACGCGAGCCGAACGCCTTCGAGCGGTCGAGCGACCGCGAGCGAACCGCGCGTCCGGGCGACAGCGCGAGCGACGCCGCGGTCTGTTCGCGTGTGAACCGTCGCCACTGATGAAAATAAATAACCATAGGGCATCATAGGCGTGGATGAATATTCTCAATAGCCATATCGGTTTATGAGCGGCACCGGTACGAGGAGTCACGATGGAGCGAAGACAGTTCTTGCGCGGTACCGGCGCGGCGATCGGCGGCTCGCTCGCCGCGGGCTGTGTCGGGGGCGGGAGCGGCTCGGGTACGGTGACGGTCGACTACGCGTACTACAACCCGGTCAGCCTCGTATTGCGCGAGAAGGGCTGGCTCGAGGCGACGTTCGCGGACACCGGCACCGACGTCGGGTGGGTGTTGAGCCTCGGCAGCAACCAGGCGAACGAGTACGCGCAGAGCGGCGAGGCCGACGTCTCCTCGACCGCCGGCATCGCGGCGCTGATGGCGCGCACGAACGGCGTGCCGATCACGACGCCGTACGTCTACTCGGAGCCGGAGTGGACGGCCCTCGTCACCTTCCGGGAGACCGGGATCGAGTCGGTCGCAGACCTGGAGGGGAAGCGGGTCGCCGCGACCCGCGGGACGGACCCGTACTTCTTCCTGCTCCAGGCGCTCGGTGACGCCGGGCTGAGCGAGGACGACGTCGAGGTCGTCAACCTCCAGCACCCGGAGGGGCAGTCCGCGCTGGTCCGGGGCGACGTGGACGCGTGGGCCGGGCTCGACCCGCACATGGCCGAGCTCGAGCTCGAACACGAGGGGGCCGAGCTGTTCTTCCGCGAGCCGCGGTACAACACCTACGGCTTCCTGAACTTCCTCGACGGGTTCCTCGCGGACCGCACGGAGCAGGCGCGCCGCGTCCTGGAAGCCTACGAGCGCGGCCGCCAGTGGGCGGTCGAGAACCCCGAGGCGACCGCGGGGATCCTCGCGGACGCCTCCGAGATGTCCGCGCCGGTCGCGGAGCGCGTGTTCACTCGGCGGACCGACCTCTCCGAGCCGATCCCGGGCGAACCGCACCGCGAACTGCTCTCTGACCTCTCGCCGGTCCTCGAACGCGAGGGGCTCGTGACCGACGACGCCGACCCGGCCGGGGCCGTCGACGAGCTGATCGACTCCGAGTTCGCGACCGAGGTCGCCTGAGATGGCCGCGGACACCCCTCACGAGTCCGAGGCCCGCCGCGGGTCGGACGGCGACGGGTCGGCCCGGAGCGCCGAGTCGCGCGGTCTCGGGCCGGTCCCGCTCTCCGCCGCGAGCCGGCTTCGGCCGCTGCTCGGCCTGCTCGTCCCCGCCGCGCTGGTCGTCGGCTGGCACGTCGCGGTCGCGACCGGGGTCTTCGCGGCCCACCAGCTGCCGGCGCCGCTGCGGGTGGCGGAGACGCTCCGGGGGATGGCCGCCTCCGGCGAGCTGTGGGGCCACGTCGCGATCACGGTTCAGCGCGTCGTTCTCGGCGCCGGCCTCGGAATCGCCGTCGGAATTCTGTTCGGGACCGCGACCGGGCTCTCGCGGACCGCGAGCGACCTCCTCGACCCGCTCTTACAGAGCCTCAAGAACATCCCGTCGCTGGCGTGGGTGCCGCTGTTCCTCCTCTGGTTCGGCATCGGCGAGACCGCGAAGGTGCTGCTCATCGCCGTCGGCGCGTTCTTCCCGGTGTACCTCAACCTCTCGACCGGTATCGCCGCGGTCGACGAGGAGCTGCTGGAAGTCGCCGAGGTGTACGACCTCGGCCGCCTCGAGTCGCTGCGGCGGGTCGTGTTCCCGGCCGCGCTCCCGGACCTGCTCGTCGGGGTCCGCGGCGGCGTCGGGCTGGCGTGGATGTTCGTGGTCGCCGCGGAGCTGATCGCGGCGAGCCAGGGGATCGGGTTCCTGCTGAGCGACGGGCGGACCCTCGCGCGGCCCGACGTCATCGTCGGGTCGATCCTGCTCTTCGCGTTCCTCGGCAACTGCTCGGACCTCGCGGTGAAGGGAGTGAGAGACCGTGTCGTCGGACGCTGACGCCGACCTCGCGCCGCCGACCGCCGACGCCGCGCCCCCGGACGCGGACCCCGTCCTCGCGGTCGACGGCCTCCGGGTGCGGTACGACGACACCGTCGCGCTCGACGGCGTCGACCTCGCGGTCGTGGACGGGGAGTTCGTCGCCGTCGTCGGCCCGTCGGGCTGCGGCAAGTCGACGCTGCTCCGCGTGCTCTCGGGGCTCGAAGCCGAGTTCGGCGGGCGCGTCACGGTCGACGGGACGGACGTGCGCGACGGCGGCAGCGACGCGGTCGGGATGGTGTTCCAGGAGCCGCGGCTGCTCGACTGGGCGGACGTGCGCGAGAACGTCGCCGTCGGGCTCCCGGCCGACGTGGACCCGGATACCGAGGCGGCCCGCGAGCGCGTCGACGACCTGATCGAGACGGTCGGGCTCGACGGGTTCGCCGAGAGCCGCCCGGGCGAACTCTCCGGCGGCATGGCCCAGCGCGTCGCGCTCGCGCGCGGCCTCGCCTACGACCCGTCCGTGCTGCTGCTCGACGAGCCCTTCTCCGCGCTCGACCGCCTGACGAAGGCCGACCAGCAGGACCACCTGCTCGACGTGTGGGCGGAGCGGGGAACGACCGTCGTCCTCGTCACCCACGACGTCGAGGAGGCCGTCTACCTCGCGGACCGCGTCGCCGTCCTCGGCGGCCAGCCCGGCACGGTCGAGTCGGTCGTCGACGTGGACATCGACCGCCCCCGCGATCGGGCGGACGCCGACTTGGTCGCGCTCCGGCGCGAGGTGACGGCGGCGCTCGGTCGGTGAGGGCGCACCGCAGCGATCCCTGACGCGCACCGGCGGCGCCGCACGCCGATCCGCGGCGCCGCGCGCTGCCCGCCGCCTTCCGTCGCCTCGTGCCACCGCGTGTCGCGACGCGCGTTCCCACCGCGCGCCGGTTGCGGAGCGAAAGAAACGAACGTCGATCCGGCTTATTAATCGGCTTCCGGATCGGAATACGTCCCCGATCACCGGTGTGTGTATAATCTCCTTAAGGTGTAATGATGCCGGCGCTGTCCTGCGGTTCTTTCGGTTCCCCTCGCGGCGCGCCGAACTGCCGGTCCGCTCCGATTTTGCGATCGTCCAAACCGTTAAGTAGCCGACCGTCTTGTCGTGAGTCGATGACAGACATCACGGAGGCTTCGTCGGACACCCCGGCGGATCGAGTTCTTCCAGGGCACGATAGCTTCTAACGTCGACATAGGTCCGGTACGGATCTTCGACACGACCCTGCGAGACGGAGAACAGTCACCACGGACGTCGTTCAGCTACGACGAGAAACGCCGCATAGCGGCGACGCTGGACGACATGAACACCCACGTCATCGAGGCGGGGTTCCCGGTCAACTCGGACGCGGAGTTCGAGGCCGTCAGCGACATCGCCGCCGCGACGGACACCACCGTCTGCGGGCTGGCGCGGGTCGTCGAGGGCGACATCGACGCCGCGCTCGACTCCGGCGTCGAGATGGTCCACGTGTTCGTCTCCACCAGCGACGTCCAGCTGGAGGACTCGATGCACGCGACCCGCGAGGAGGCGAAGGGGCGCGCGGTCGACGCCGTCGAGCAGGTGAAAGACGCCGGCGTCGAGTGTATGTTCTCGCCGATGGACGCCACTCGGACGGACCCGGAGTACCTGATCGACATCGTCGAGGCCGTCTCCGACGCCGGCACCGACTGGATCAACATCCCCGACACCTGCGGCGTCGGGATGCCGACCAGCTTCGGCGAGACGGTGAAGGCCGTCGTGGAGGCGACCGACGCCCGCGTCGACGTCCACACCCACGACGACTTCGGGATGGCGGCGGCGAACGCCGTGGCCGGCTTCGAGAACGGCGCCGAGCAGGCGCAGGTGTCGGTCAACGGGATCGGCGAGCGCGCCGGCAACGCCGCCTACGAGGAAGTCGTCATGGCCGTCGAGTCGGTGTACGGCGTCGACACGGGCATCGACACGACCCAGATCACCAAGCTGGCCCGGATCGTCGAGGAGGCCTCGGACATCCCGGTGCCGGCGAACAAGCCGATCACCGGGCGGAACGCGTTCGCCCACGAGTCCGGCATCCACGCCGCGGGCGTCATCGAGAACGCCGACACGTTCGAGACCGGCGTGATGACCCCGGAGATGGTGGGCGCGGAGCGCGAGTTCGTGCTGGGCAAACACACCGGCACGCACAGCGTGCGCAAGCACTTGGTGGAGGCCGGCTTCGACCCGACGGACAGCGAGGTCCGGAAGATAACCAAGCGGGTCAAGGAGTACGGCGCCGGCAAGCGGCAGGTGACCGCCGGCGACGTCGAGCGGTTCGCCGAGGAGGCGGGCGTCGCGCGCGAGGAGGAGGTCCGGGTCTGATGGACCCCGTCCCGACCGGAGCGCCCCCCGAGCGACCGCGAGGACGGTCGCGGGAGCACCCGACCGAGGGGCCGCGCGCCGCCCGGCGCCGCGTCCCCCGACAGGAATTTATACCCCGGCCGCGTTGCCTCGGGCGAGATGCGACGGCGTTCCACGGCCGCGGCGCGCGCGAGCGTCCCGGGAGCCGTCGCGCCGATCATCGTAGGGGTCTGACCCCCTACACTACCCCTTCCTCACCGACGCGACGCACCGCCGAACGCCGGCGGCCGGACCGTTCCCGAACCCCGGAGTGCCGCGCTCGACGGGTCGAGGCCGCCCCCGGCCGCCCCGCGTTCGCAGCGACCGACACGACAACCCGCCAGATGCAACACCGCACACCACCACGACAATGAGCGACACAGCAGCACAGCCGCGATCCGACGCCGACGAGTCGGACGACGGCGCGACCGAGGAACCGACCGACCCGGACGACGGACCGGCCGCGGGCGCCGTCTCGACCGGCGCCGAGTCGGTCGTCGCCGCCCTCGAGGCCGCGGGCGCGAAGACCGCCTTCGGCGTTCAGGGCGGCGCGATCATGCCCGTCTACGACGCCCTGTACGACTCGTCGATCCGGCACGTGACGATGGCCCACGAGCAGGGCGCGGCCCACGCCGCCGACGCGTACGGCGTCGTCGCCGGCGAGCCGGGCCTCTGTATGGCCACGTCCGGCCCGGGCGCGACGAACCTCGTCACGGGCATCGCCGACGCCGACATGGACTCCGACGCGATGGTCGCGCTGACCGGCCAGGTCCCGACGGAGTTCGTCGGGAACGACGCGTTCCAGGAGACGGACACGATCGGGGTCACCCGCCCCATCACGAAGCACAACTACTTCGCGGGTGGGGCCGACACCGTCGGCGACACCGTCGGCGAGGCGTTCGAGCTGTCGCGGGCCGGACGCCCGGGGCCGACCCTCGTCGACCTCCCGAAGGACGTGACGCAGGACGAGACCGATCGGACGCCCGGGCCGGCGACGCCGCCCGCGGGGACCGACCCCGACCCGAACGCCGACGCCGACGCGGTCGAGGCGGCCGCGCGCGCCATCGAGGCCGCCGAGCGTCCCCTCTGTCTGTTCGGCGGCGGCGTCATCAAGGCCGACGCGAGCGACGAGGCGCGGACGTTCGCCCGGAGCTACGGGATCCCCGTGACCACGACGATGCCGGGGATCGGGTCGTTCCCCGAGGACGACGACCTCTCGCTCTCGTGGGCGGGGATGCACGGCACCGGCTACGCGAACCTCGCGATCACTCACACCGACTGCCTGATCGCGGTCGGGACGCGGTTCGACGACCGCCTCACGGGCGGCATCGACACGTTCGCGCCCGAGGCCGAGGTGATCCACGTCGACATAGACCCCGCGGAGATCAGCAAGAACGTCCACGCCGACTACCCGCTGATCGGCGACGCCGGGCGCGTGTTGGACCAGCTGACGGCGGCGGTCCGCGAGGCGCCCGACGCCGCCGCGTGGCGCGAGCGTTGCGAGGAGTGGAAGGAGACGTACCCGCTCACGTACGCGACGCCGGACGACGAGCCGCTGAAGCCGCAGTTCGTCGTCGAGGCGTTCGACGAGGCGACCGACGACGACACCATCGTGACGACCGGCGTCGGGCAACACCAGATGTGGGCCTCGCAGTTCTGGACGTACACGGAGCCTCGCACGTGGGTCTCCTCGCACGGGCTCGGCACGATGGGGTACGGCGTGCCCGCCGCGGTCGGCGCGCGCGTCGCCGCCGACACGATGGGCGAGGAGGACCGCGACGTCGTCTGCTTCGACGGCGACGGCTCCTTCCTAATGACGATGCAGGAGCTGTCGGTCGCGGTCCGGGAGGAGCTAGACGTCACCATCGCGGTGCTGAACAACGAGTACATCGGCATGGTGCGGCAGTGGCAGGACGCCTTCTACGAGGGGCGCCACATGGCGTCCGACTACACGTGGATGCCCGAGTTCGACAAGCTCGCGGAGGCGTTCGGCGCCCTCGGGCTGCGCGTCGACGACTACGACGAGGTCGCGCCCGCGGTCGAGGAAGCGCTCGACTACGAGGGGCCGGCCGTGGTCGACTTCCACGTCGACCCCGGGGAGAACGTCCTGCCGATGGTGCCGAGCGGCGGCGCGAACGGGAAGTTCGCGGCCGCGGAGGACCAGCTATGAGCGGCGACTCCCCGTCCGCCGGCGCGCCGGAGGCCGACTCGCGGCCCCTCCCCGACGAGCAGCCCGGGCCGGACGAGCGCGACCACCCCGAGGGGCGCCGGAATCTGGAGGGGATCCGGATCGACCCGGTCGTCGAGGCCGAACACGAGTCGCGGCGCGCGGTCATCTCGGCGCTCGTCGAGGACGAGCCCGGCGTGCTCGCGCGCGTCTCCGGACTCGTCTCCCGCCGGCAGTTCAACATCGAGAGCCTGACGGTCGGGCCGACGACCGTCGACGGCCACTCGCGGATCACGATGGTCGTCGAGGAGACGGACCCCGGCATCGACCAGATCGAAAAGCAGATGGCGAAGCTGAAGCCGGTCATCTCGGTCGGCGAGGTCGCGGGCGACGCGGTCACCTCGGAGCTCGTCCTGCTGAAGGTCGAGGCCGACGACCCCGCCGCGGTCCACGCCGTCTCCGAGATGTACGACGGCCGGACGGTCGACGCCGGCCCGGACACGATCACGGTCGAGCTCACCGGCGACAAGGCGAGCGTCGACAGCGCGATAAGCGCCTTCGACCGGTTCGGCATCGTCGAGATCGCGCGGACGGGCCCGACCGCCCTCGCGCGCGGCGACACCCCCACGGCGCCAGGAGAGAAACCCGGAACGGCCGGCGAGCCGACGACGCACGACGACTGACACGCGGACCCACGCGGACACAACACGATACACATGACCGAAGACGACACGCAGACGTTCGACTCGACAGTATACTACGACGACGACGCGGACGAGGAGGCCATCGCGCACAAGACGGTGGCCGTCCTCGGCTACGGCTCGCAGGGCCACGCCCACGCGCAGAACCTCGCCGACAGCGGGGTCGACGTGATCGTCGGCCTCCGGGAGGACAGCTCCTCGCGGGCCGCCGCCGAGAGCGACGGGCTCCGCGTCGAGACCCCCGCCGACGCGGCCGCCGAGGCCGACGTGGTGAGCGTCCTCGTCCCCGACACCGTCCAGCCGGACGTGTACGAGAACGCGATCGAACCGAACCTCGACGCGGGCGACACGCTGCAGTTCGCGCACGGGTTCAACATCCACTACAACCAGATCCAGCCGCCGGAGGACGTCGACGTGACGATGGTCGCGCCCAAGTCGCCCGGCCACCTCGTGCGCCGGAACTACGAGAACGACCAGGGGACGCCCGGCCTGCTCGCGGTGTATCAGGACGCGACCGGCGACGCCCGCGACGAGGGGCTCGCGTACGCGGCCGCCATCGGCTGTACGCGCGCCGGCGTCGTCGAGACGACGTTCCGCGAGGAGACCGAGACCGACCTGTTCGGCGAGCAGGCCGTCCTCTGTGGCGGCGTCACCTCGCTCGTCAAGCAGGGGTACGAGACGCTCGTCGACGCGGGCTACTCCCCCGAGATGGCGTACTTCGAGTGCCTCAACGAGCTGAAGCTCATCGTCGACCTGATGTACGAGGGCGGGCTCGGCGAGATGTGGGACTCCGTCTCCGACACGGCGGAGTACGGCGGGCTCACGCAGGGCGACGCGGTCGTCGACGAGCACGCCCGCGAGAACATGGAGGCGGTCTTAGAGAAGGTCCAGAACGGGCAGTTCGCCCGCGAGTGGATCGCCGAGAACCAGGCCGGGCGGCCCTCCTACACGCAGCTCCGGACCGCGGAGAAGAACCACGACATCGAGGCCGTCGGCGACGAGCTGCGCGGCCTGTTCGCGTGGGAGGAGTCGGCCGACGAGGACGAGGAGGAGTCGGCAGAGGTGACCGCCTGATGAGCGAGGGGACGCTGTACGACAAGGTGTGGGACCGACACAAGGTCACCGAACTCCCGAACGGGCAGGACCAGCTGTTCATCGGGCTCCACCTCGTCCACGAGGTGACGAGCCCGCAGGCGTTCGGCATGCTGCGCGAGCGCGATCTCGACGTCGCGTATCCCGACCGGACGTTCGCGACGACGGACCACATCGCGCCCACCGAGGCCGACAAGCGCGAGCGTCCCCTCGCCGACGACCAGGCCGAGGAGATGCTCTCCGCGCTCGAACGCAACGTGAGCGACAGCGGGATCACGTTCTTCGGCTTCGAGTCCGGCAAGCAGGGGATCACTCACGTCGTCGCCCCGGAACTCGGGCTCTCCCAGCCCGGGATGACCGTCGCCTGCGGCGACAGCCACACCGCGACCCACGGCGCGTTCGGCTCCATCGGCGTCGGCATCGGGACGAGCCAGATCCGCGACGTGCTCGCGACCGGCTGTATCGCCGCGGACAAGCAGAAGGTCCGCCGGGTCGACGTCGAGGGCGAGCTCGGCGAGGGCGTCTACGCGAAGGACGTGATCCTGAAAGTGATCCAGGACCTTGGCGTCGACGGCGGCGTCGGGCACGTGTACGAGTACGGCGGCCCCGCCATCGAGGCGCTCGACATGGAGGGCCGGCTCGCGGTGTGTAACATGTCCATCGAGGGCGGCGCCCGCGCCGGCTACATCAACCCGGACGAGACCACCTACGAGTACCTGAAGGGCCGCGAGTACGTCCCCGAGGGCGAGGCGTTCGAGGAGCGCAAGGCGTACTGGGAGTCGATCGCCTCCGACGACGACGCCGAGTACGACGACGTGGTCACCGTCGACGCCGACGGGCTCGACCCGCTCGTCACCTGGGGGATCAACCCCGGACAGGTGATCGAGATCTCGGAGCCGGTCCCACACCCGGACGACTTCGAGGCCCGGACCGACCGCGAGGCCGCGGCGCAGGCGCTCGACCACATGGAGATCGAGCCCGGCCAGTCGATGCTCGGCTACGACGTCGACGTGGCGTTCCTCGGCACCTGTACCAACGGCCGCCTCTCCGACTTCGAGGAGGCGGCGAAGATCTTGGAGGGGAACACGGTCGACGAGGACGTCCGCGCGCTGGCCGTCCCCGGCTCCGAGACCGTCCGCCAGCAGTGCGAGGAGCGCGGCATCGACCAGACGTTCATCGAGGCCGGCTTCCAGTGGCGCCGCGCCGGCTGTTCGATGTGCCTAGCGATGAACGACGACGCCCTGGAGGGCGACGAGGTGTGCGCCTCCTCGTCGAACCGGAACTTCATCGGGCGGCAGGGGTCGAAGGACGGCCGCACCGTCCTGATGAGCCCCGCGATGGTCGCGGCCGCGGCCGTCGAGGGCGAGGTCGCCGACGCGCGCGAGTACCTCGACGACGGGCCGACCGGGGGCGCCGGCGGCGTCGAGGAGGTGGCCGACTGATGAGCGCGAACGACGCAGACGACTTCCGTCGCGCGACTCCGTCGTGCGACGACGCCTTCGCCATCGGTCTCACCGGGGGTGAGACGCGATGAGCGAAGACCAGCACATCACCGAGGTGTCCGGCACGGGGGTCCCGATCCCCGGCGACGACGTCGACACCGACCAGATCCTGCCGGCGAAGTTCATGAAGGAGGTCACGTTCGACAACATGGCGGACTACCTCTTCTACGACGCCCGGCGGGACGACGACGGCGAGTTCAACGACCACCCCCTCAACCGCTTCGAGGGGGCGTCGATCGCGGTCGTCAACTCCAACTTCGGCTGCGGCTCCTCCCGGGAGCACGCGCCGCAGGCGATGATGCGGTGGGGGATCGACGGCGTCGTCGGCGAGTCGTACGCGGAGATCTTCCGCGACAACTGCAAGTCGCTGGGCATCCCGGCGGTCACGACGGACCACGAGACGGTCGTCGAACTCCAGGAGTGGATCGAGGCGAACCCCGACGGCGACATCGACGTGGACGTCGAGAACGAGACCGTCACCTACGGCGACACCGTCATCGACGTCGACGTCGACGACGCGATGCGCGAGGCCTTGGTCGAGGGGATCTGGGACACGACCGCGCTGATGTACTCGAACCGGAGCAAGGTCGACGAGACGGTCGCCGACCTGCCGTACGTCGAGGGGGACGACTGACCGGATGCCCGACGAGATAGTCGTCATCGAGGGCGACGGCATCGGCCGCGAGGTCGTGCCGGCCGCCGTCGAGGTGCTGGAGTCGCTCGACGTCGAGTTCGAGTTCGTCGCCGCCGACGCTGGCGACGCGACGAAGGCGGCGACCGGCGAGGCGCTCCCCGCCGAGACGTACGACCGCGTCGCCGGCGCGGACGCGACGCTGTTCGGCGCGGCCGGCGAGACGGCCGCCGACGTCATCCTCCCGCTGCGCGAGGCGGTCGACTCGTTCGTCAACGTCCGGCCCGCGAAGGCGTTCCCGGGCGTCGACGCGCTCCGCCCGGAGACGGACGTGGTGTTCCTCCGCGAGAACACCGAGGGCGTGTACTCGGGCCACGAGGACCGGCTCTCCGACGACCTCTCGACGCTGACGCGGGTCGTCACCTCGTCGGCGTCCCGGGAGCTGGCCGAGTACGCCTGCGAGTTCGTCCGCGACGGGCGCGGCCCCGCGGGCGACCCCGACGAGGGGTTCACGGTCGCGCACAAGGCGAACGTGATGCGCGAGACCGACGGCCGGTTCCGCGAGGAGGTGCTTGACGTGGCCGCCGAGCGCGGCGTCGACGCGGACGAGGAGCTGATGGACGCGTTCGCGACGAAGCTCCCGCTCGACCCGAGCGGGTACGGCGTGGTCGTCTGTCCGAACCTCGCGGGCGACGTGCTCTCCGACTTGGCCGCGGGACTCGTCGGCGGGCTGGGCCTGCTCCCCTCGGCGAACGTCGGCCACGACAACGCGCTGTTCGAGCCGGTCCACGGGACCGCGCCCGACATCGCCGGCGAGGGGGTCGCGAACCCCACGGCGGCGATCCTCTCGGCGGCCATGCTCCTGGAGTACCTCGGGCACGTCGAGGAGGGCCGGCGGGTGCGCGACGCGGTGGAGGGCGTCCTCTCCGACGGGCCTCGAACCGGCGACCTCGGCGGGTCGGCGACGACCGACGAGGTCACCGCGGCGGTCGTCGACCGCCTGTAAGGCGCGTTTCGCCGCCGATCGGTCCGGCTTCAGCGCTCGCGCCGCCGCGGGCGAACCACAAGACAAGAAACCCTGCGGCCCATCCGGCCGGATATGAGCAACTACGAAGTCGCGATGGAAGCCGCCTGGTTGGTCCGTGACGTCGAGGAGACCGACGACGCCATCGGCGTCGCGGTCAGCGAGGCCGGTAAGCGACTCAACGAGACGGACAAGCAGTACGTCGAGGTCGAGCCCGGCGTCACCGGCTGTCCGGCCTGCGGCGAGCCGTTCGACGCCGCGTTCCTCGCGGCCAACACGGCCCTCGTGGGACTCCTCTTGGAGATCGACATCTTCAACGCCGACAGCGAGGAGCACGCCGAGCGGATCGCGAAAAGCGAGGTCGGCGGCGCGCTCCGCGACGTGCCACTCGAAGTCATCGACGTCTTCGAGACGGAGGCGGACGAGGACGAGGAGGCGCCGGAGCGGTAAACGCGAGCGCGAGATCGGTCGGTGCCGAAAGCTTTTCTAATAACCTCGGGTAATTTAGCGGTATGGAACTGCCGACGCCCCAAGACCTCCGCGAGCGCCGGACCGCGCTGGAGCTGACCCAGAGCGAGCTCGCCGACGCCGCGGACGTCTCCCAGCCCCTCATCGCGCGGATCGAAGGCGGCGACGTCGACCCGCGGCTCTCGACGCTGCGCCGGATCGTCAACGCCCTCCAGGAGGCGGAAGGCGAGGTCGTCCGCGCGGCCGACCTGATGAACGAGACGGTGATCAGCGTCGCGCCGGACGACGCGGTGAGCGGGGCGGTCGAGCTGATGGAGGCGGAGGCGTACTCGCAGCTCCCCGTCCTCCAGAACGGCGTGCCCGTCGGGTCGATCAGCCAGGGCGACGTCGTCCACGCCGGCGAGAACGTCGGCGACCACCCCGTCAGCGAAGTGATGAGCGAGTCGTTCCCGACGGTCGCGCCGTCGGCGACCGTCGACGAGGTCCGGAACCTCCTCGACCACTACAAGGCTGTAATGGTCACCGACGGCGGCGAGACCGTCGGGATCATCACCGAGGCCGACATCGCCGCGCAGCTGTCGTAAGAGTTCGACGCGGGGCCGCGTTCACGACTCCAGACGCGCGGCCGCGCTCACTCCTCCCGGCGCTCGGAGAGCCGCTCCCAGATCTCCGTACAGCCCGCGCCGTCTTCCACGTCGTCGAGGTGTCCCCGGTCCGGTTCCTCCTCGTCGCCGTCGCGCTCGTCGTCCCGTCGGGAGCCGCCGCTTCCGTCTCCTCCCGTCTCGTCGTCCGCGGCGCCCCCGTCGGTCATCGTCATGAACTACGCCGACGGCGGTGATAAGGCGTCATTCGGCGGCACGCGACGCCGCCGCTCCGGGGCGGCCGCAACGCTCGCCGGTACCTCGGACGCGACCGTTCAGAGCTCCAGCCCGCGGATCGCGACCGTCGCGTCGCCGTCCGGGGCGTCGACTCCGGCCTCGACGCGGCCGATCACGCGGCCGTCCGTCTCCGCCGCCAGCGACTCCGCCGCGTCCGGCTCGACGGCGGCGACGAAGCCGGTCCCCATGTTGAACGTGCGGTGCATCTCCTCGTCGGAGACGTTCCCCTCGCGCCGAACGAACTCGAAGACGGGTTGGGGGTCGAACGCGTCCTCGACGACGTAGCGGCGGTCGCCGAGGCGTTCGAGGTTCGTCCAGCCGCCGCCGGTCACGTGGGCCGCGCCGCGCACGCCGTGGGCGCGCATCGGGTCGAGGAGGTCGGTGTAGACGGCGGTCGGTTCGAGCAGCGCCTCGCCGAGCGTCTCGTAGCCGTCGAACGGGCAGGGGTCGGCGTACTCGTGGTCGCGCGTCACGGCTTCTCGGGCGAGCGTGAGCCCGTTCGAGTGGATCCCCGACGAGCGCCAGCCGACCAGGGCGTCGCCCGGCTCCGCTCGCCCGTCGAACACGCCGTCCTTCGCGGCGAGGCCGGCGCAGGTGCCCGCCAGGTCGAGCCCGCTGACCACCTCCGGCATCACGGCCGTCTCGCCGCCGACGAGTTCGATGTCGGCGAGGTCGGCGCCGCGGGCAAGCCCCTCGCCGACCTGCTCGGCGAACCGCTCGTCAGGCTCGTCGACCGCGAGGTAGTCGACGAACGCGACGGGGCGGACGCCGGCCGCGACGAGGTCGTTGACGTTCATCGCGACGCAGTCGATGCCGACCGTCGAGTAGTCGCCGAGCGCCTCCGCGACGAGCAGCTTCGTCCCGACCCCGTCGGTCGCCAGCGCGAGGTAGCGGTCGCCGATGTCGAGCAGGCCGGCGTACTCGCTCCCGGAGCCCTCCGCCTCGGTGTCCGCGCCGACCGCGCCGATCAGCGCCGCGGTCGCGGCCTCGCTCGCGTCGATGTCGACGCCCGCGTCCGCGTAGGTGAGTTCGTCGTCGGCGTCCGGTCCCCCGTCGTCGCTCCCGTCGCCCTCGGTCATGTCTGTGGGGGCACGCCCGCGGAGCAAAAACGCACCGTTCCGCTGGGCCCGTCGCGGGCCGGTCGCGTCGCCCGTCAGAACGGCCCGCCGAACCCGAGGCCGAGGACGAAGACGAGCCCGAACGCGAGCAGCGCGGAGGGGACGAAGACGGCGGCCCACACCGGCTTGCTCCACGACAGCACCGTTTTCCCGTCGAGCGGGCCGTACGGGACGAGGTTGAACGCCGCGAGGAACGCGTTGATCGCGATGCCGCGCGCGCCGAGGACCGTGACGATCTCGCTCCCGACGATCCCGCCGAGCGCGAACAGCGGGAAGAAGACGGCCATCAGCCCGAGGTTCACGACGGGGCCGGCCAGCGCGATGTGGCCGTGCTCGCGGGGCGTCAGCCGGCCGCGGTGGTGGACGGCGCCCGGCGCGGCGAAAATGAACCCGAGGAGCGAGCTCATCACGGCGAGGAACAGCATGCTGTTGTCCGCGCGGAACTCCGCGACCTGGTCGTAGTGGACGGCGACGACCTTGTGCGCGACCTCGTGGAGGAGGAAGGCGACCCCGGCCGTCGAGAGGGCGACGAACAGCGGCGGGACCACGCCCGCCGCGAGGATGCGACCGATCCCGCCCGAGCCGCCGACGAAGAATAGCATGAACGCCACGCCGAGGGCGAGCCACGCGACGAGCAGGTCGCGGAGTTCGGTCCCGCTGAAGTACAGGCCGGCGATCCGGCGCCCGGAGACCGCGCTCCCGCCGCTCATGCGATCCCCCCCACGGCGCCGCGGACGAGGTCCGCGCCGTTTATGGCCCCCTCGACGAGCAGCCGGCCGACGTCCTCGACGCCGCCGACCTCGGCGCCGAACATCGCCGGGATGACGTACGCCGCGAACAGGAAGCTGGCGACGATGCTCCCGACGTTCGTCATCGCGACGACGACGATGAGCCGGAACAGCGGCACGTCGAGCATCGCGGAGACCAGCTCGGCGGCCGACCGCGTCTCGTCGGCGAGCAGGTCGTTGAGCGCGCCGATGTCGGCGACGTTGACCGTCAGGCTGCGAAGCTCGACGTAGCCGGTGAACCAGCCGGGCGCGAGCAGCGGGTTGATCGAGGTCAGCCACGCGACCGCGCCGCCGACGCCGGCCGAGAGCCAGCGCGCGCCCGCGACCTTCGCGAACGCGAACGCGAAGACGCCGTTGATAAGGAACCACGCGCCGAACAGGCGGAGCAGGAAGGCGTTCCCGGCTCCGCCCAGCGCGAGCAGGAGGAAGAAGCCGACGAAGCCGACGGTGATCGCGTAGCCGATCGCCTTCTTCCACGGGAGCCCGCGCCCGGACTCCTGGCCGACCAGACTTTCCATCGGCGGGAGCGTCGCGGGGTCGGCGAGGTAGCCCTCGATCCCCGCCCGGTGGCCGGCGCCGACGACGGCCACCACGTCGTGGCCGGCCTCGCGGAGCGCAACGAGCCGGTGGGCGATGAACGCGTCGCGCTCGTCGATGAGCGCCTCCGCGCCGCCCGGGGAGAACTGCCGGAACTCCTCCATCATCATCGTCACCACGTCCGTGTCGGTGAGGTCGGCCTCGTCGAGCTCCTCGATCCCGCCGGCCTCGGGGTCGACCTCGCCGCCGGCGAACGCGCCGACCGCGAGCGCGAGGACGGCCCCGACGACGAGCCCGAGGCCGATCCCGATCCCGAAGCCGCCGATGGCGGCCACGGGGAACCCGCCGAGGTACGTCGAGACGAGGCCGTTCGCGACGCCGGTGACCCCGGCCGCGACGCCGGCGGCCAGCCCGGTGCCGGCCGCGGCGTAGAGCCGCTGGTCCGGCGAGAGCGCGAGCGTACCGACCTGATCGACGGCGATGCCGACGACGAGCGCGACGAGGACGCCCGCGGCGACGCTCGTCAGCACCCCGGTCGTGATCCCGACGGCGCCGCCGAAGAGCCCGATCGCCGGGCCCGCGAGGATCCCGACCATGAGCCCGCCGATCACCCCGGCGACGCGGGGGTCGCTGACGCCGAACGCCAGCCCGCCCACGAGCCGGAGCTTCTCCGGTATCGTCATGCGCGCCCAGAACCGTTGGATCGTCGTCTGGATGTCGCGGTCGACCAAGGCGACGTCGATGCCGAGCGACTCGGCGACGTCGACGGCGGCCTTCATGTCTGCGCCCGGCTCGATGTCGAACCGCTCGCCCAGCTGCGTCTGGACGTACGAGAGCATCCAGTACGCCAGGAACTGGAACACGGTGTTCCCCTTGAGCAGGTCGCCGGCGTCGAGGTCGTCCGGGGTCTCGCCGTTGAGCTGCCGGTAGCGCCCCTCGTCGAGTTCGACGGCGACGACGTCGGGCCGCTCCCGCTCTATCGTCTCCTCGACCTCGTCGACGGAGCGCTCCGACACGTGCGCGGTCCCGACGACCGTGACGCTCCCCTCGCCGCCGGAGCGCGCGCGTCGCGTCGCCCCCTCCACGTCGCCGCCGTCGGCCCGCGGGGACCGGTCGGTCGACGGGGGCGCGTCGCCGCTCCCCCGTGACGTCTCTGTCATCACCCGTCGTACTCGGTCGCCGCGTTTAGGGTTTGTGAGTCGATCGCGGGATCCGCCCCGCGAGCGCCGACTCGTCCCCGACGATCCAACAAGTTTGTATCCTCACGCGCCCCATGAGAGCGTATGTCTCGGCTGTTGCCCTCCCTGCCGGACGCGACTCCCGAGGAGCGCGAACCCCGGGTCGTCGGCGTCGACGACGACGAGGCCGACGACCTCATCGCCGCCCTCGGCTCCGAGACGGCGCGGGCCATCCTCTCGACGCTCCACGACCGCCCGGCGACGAAGTCGGAGATCGCCGACGAGGTCGACACCTCGCTCCAGAACGTCCAGTACCACCTCTCGCGGCTCGACGAGGCCGACCTCGTCGACGTGGTCGACACCGCCTACTCGGAGAAGGGCCGCGAGATGGACGTGTACGCCGCTGCGGACGAGCCGCTCGTGCTGTTCGCGGGGGGGTCCGAGGAGTCGACCGGGATCAAGACCGCGCTCATGCGGCTGCTCGGCGGCTACGGGGTCATCGGGCTCGCGGCGGTCGCGGTCCAGCGCCTGCTCGCGGTCGGCTCGCTCGGCTCGCAGTTCACCGCCCGCTCCGGCGGCGGCGACGTGGGAACCGCCACCGCGGACGGCGGCGACGGCGGCGGTCCGACGGTCGAGAGCGTCCCGGACCAGAACACCGCCGCGGAGGGAGCCGACGGCGCGGTCGAGCTCGTCGGCGACCCGGTCGCGCAGTACGCCGTCTCGCTCGTCGAGCCGGGGGCCGTGTTCTTCCTCGGGGCCGCGCTCGTGTTCACGCTCGCGTGGGCGTACTGGTACCGCGCGTCGAACTGAGGCCGCGCGTGGGACAGCTATTCAAGCCGCCGCCACCACGTTCCCGTATGGAACACGAAGCCGAGGTCGTCGGGGTCGGTGCGGGCTCGGCGCCGAGCGGTGACGTCCCGGCGGTGATCCTCTCGGCGCGCGGCGAGTACGTCCCGATATTCGTCAGCGGCGACCAGGCGCGGTCGATCGGAATGGCGCTGGAGGGCGAACCGTTCGACCGACCGCTCACGCACGACCTCCTCGTGGACATCCTCACGGAGTTCGGGGGCGCGATCGACCGCGTCCGCGTCGACGACCTCCGCGACGGAACCTTCTACGCGAAGGTCGACGCCGAGCGCTACGACGACGGCGAGCCGGAGCGGTTCGTCTTCGACGCCCGCCCGTCGGACGCGCTCGCGCTGGCGGTCCGCGTCGACTGTCCGATCGTCGTCACCGACGAGGTGATAGACGAGGCCGGTCGGCCGCCGGACTCGATCCGGTTCGACGACGACGGACCCTCCGAGGAGCGGTAGCGTACTCGCGCCGCGTCCGCCGGCCGCCGCCCGTGCCGGAAGCCGGCCGTTCAAGTCGCCGGCCCTCCCACGACTGGCATGGACGAGACGGCCACGCTCGCCTCTTCGCACACCGAGATGACGGAGATGCTGCTCCCGAACGACACGAACAACCTCGGCCGCGCGCTCGGGGGCGCCGTGTTGCACTGGATGGACATCTGCGGCGCCATCGCCGGCATGCGCTTCGCGAACCGGCAGGTGGTCACCGCCTCGATGGACCACGTCGACTTCATCGCGCCCATCGAGATGGGCGAGGTCGCCATCGTCGAGGGGTACGTGTTCAACACCGGCCGGACGAGCGTCGACGTGAAGGTCGACGTGCGCGCCGAGAATCCCCGCACGGACGAGACGCGACGGACGACGACCTCCTACTTCACGTTCGTCGCGCTCAACGACGACGGGCGCCCCACGCCGGTCCCAGACTTGGACTGTCCCACCGAGGACGAGGCGGCCCTCCGCGACGACGCCATGGAGGGGCGCGAGGAGCAGCTCCGGCAGGTGGTCGACCGGTACGACCTCTGAGGGGAGCCGCCCGGCGCCTCACTCCGCGGAGCCGTCGACCACGTCGACGGTCGCGTTCGGGTCCCCGGACGACGCGACCGCGGCCTCGTGCGCCGTCAGCGCGCGCTCCGCGAGGGCGTCGAGCGCCTCGGGGCCGGCCAGGTGAGCCCCGCAGCCGCAGTCGGAGGCGCCGAACCCGTCGATCGGCCCGGGCGGCAGGCGCTCGGCGACCGCGCACTCGACGTCGACGCCGACGCTCCGCACGACGCGGTCGATCCGCGCCGCCGGGTGACTGAGAAGGTAGTCGACGTGCCAGTGTTGGGTCTCGCTGTCGCCGCGCGCGGTCCGGCGGTGCCTGTCGACCCGCGAGAACCCGCCAGGGCCCAGCGCGCTCCCCGTGTAGGCGTACGCGCCCGCCGGGAGCCGGTGGTCGCCGAGCGCCCCCGCCGTCACCGTCGCGTCCGCAGCGAGGCCGACGACGAGCGTGTAGCTGCCGCCGGTCGCGTCGCTCATCGGTCGCTCCCCGTCGCGGCCGCTGTCGGCGCCCCGGTCACGACAGCGCGGCCGGCGCCTCCGAGGCGGCCGTCCGGAGCGATCCCACCAGGTCGCCCGCCTCCTCGTCGAGGCGGTAGGTGTCGTGGAAGTCGTCCGGGTCGCGGGCGCGCCCCGACAGCGTCCCGACCACGTCGGCGATGCGGTCGTAGTTGTCGCGGACCAGCCCGCCGACGATCCCGGGGGTGCCCGCGCGGTCGGCCAGCTCCTCCGCGGCCGAGCGGCCGGCGTACACGCGGCGCTCTGCGGGGTCGACGAGCACCATCGCGAACGGCCGGGAGCCGAACTGCGCGTCGAGGAACGGCCCGACTGGGTCGGCCTCCCACGGGACCGCGACCACGCCGTCGAGCCGGCGCAGCGCGACCGCCGCGACCGAGCAGTACGGGCAGTCGCCGTCGAAGATCAACACCGGCGCGTCCGCGCCGGCCGGGTCGGTAGACATACGAAAACGTAGGGACTCGACCGGCTTAAGCGGCCGGTCGGGCGAACTCGTTCGGGCGCCGAGCGGCGCCGACTCCGCTCAGTGCGAGTGGCCGAGCGCGTCTTCGAGCGACTGCCCGAAGCGCTCCTCGAACAGCTCCGCGGCGGTCTCCTCCATCTCCGCGATGTCCTCGGGCACGTCGCCCTCGCTGTGGTGGACGATGACGTGTGCCTGCTGGGCCATCGCCTGGACGACCACGTCGGAGACGACGGCGGTCGAGGGCTCGCCCTGCTCGCTGAGCACGTCGACGAGGCCGGCGGGCAGTTCGAACGACTCTTCGTCACCGTCGGGGCCGGTGACCGTGTAGGTCTCGGTGTCTCCCATGGACGTGCCTGGCGGCCGGGACATAAGGGTCTGTGGAAACCGGACGCGAACCGGCTCACGCGACGGGAACGTCGGCCGCTCGCCGTCAGCCGTGCGCCGACACGGGCGTTCCGGAGGTCCCGGCGACGAGGACGCTCGCGAGGTACACCGCGATGGCCGTGACGACGATCGATCCCCCGGAGGGCAGCCCGAACCCGATCGAGATCGCGAAGCCGCCCAGCACCGACAGCTGTCCGAAGATCACGCCGAGGTACATCGTCTCGCGGAAGCTCCGCGCGACCTGCGAGGCGGCCGCGACGGGGACGACCAGCATCGCGGCGACGAGGATGACGCCGAGCACCTGCATCGCGCCGACAACGACGACCGCGGTCAGCACCACCAGCAGGGTGTTGTAGCCGGTGACGTTCAGCTGGGCGACCCGCGCGGCCTGCTCGTCGAAGGTGATGAAGAGGAGCTGTTTGTACGCCAGCGCCACGCCCGCGACGACCGCGAGCGAGAGCGCGCCCATCAGGCGCGCGCCCTCCGGCGTGACGACCGCGAGGTTCCCGAACAGGTACCCCTGAATGTTGACGCCCGTGAGCCCGTCGCCGTAGCTGATGATCAGCGTGCCGACCGCGAAGCTCCCGCTGAGCATGATCGCGATGGGCACGTCGCCGTAGGCGTCGGTGCGCTCCGTGAGCCACTGGACCGCGAGCGCGCCGAGGACGCCGACCGCGAGCGCGACGAGCAGCAGCGACCCGTTCCACCCGGTCGAGGAGGTGACGAGGATGCCGACCGCGACGCCCGCGAACGCGGTGTGCGCGAGCGTCTCGCCGATCAGCGCCATCTCGCGGTGGACGAGGAACGACCCGACGAGCGGGGCGACGATCCCGACGAGCACCCCCACCGCCATCGACTGCCACATGACCGGGTGCCGGAACACGTTGGTGCCGAGCGCGGCGTCCATCCCCCGACCGACCGAGCGGAACGCGGCGTACAGCTCGCTCGCGACCGGGAGGTCCTGCGCCCAGTAGAGCAGGAGGAACCCGAGCATCCCGACCGCGACGACGGCCGTGATCCCGACGCCCGCGAGCTCGGCGGTCCGGCGTCGGCCCCGACCGCGGGAGGCCGCGTCGCGCGCGGAGCTCTCGCCGTCCGCCGCCGCGGACTCTCCGCTCATCAGTGGTGGTGGTGGACGACCTGTCCGGTCGTGCCGTACGCCTCGGCGAGGGCGTCGCTCTCGACGAACGACTCGGTGTCGCCGTGGTGGTACAGCTCGGTGTTGACGCAGGCGATGCGGTTCGCGCGGTCGGTGACGACGCCGATGTCGTGCTCGATGAGGATGATCGTTATCCCGTCGCCGTTGAGCTCGTCGAGGAGCGCGTAGAAGGCGTCGCGCGACTCGGCGTCGACGCCGACGGTCGGCTCGTCGAGCGCGAGCAGGTCCGCGTCGCTCGCCAGGGCGCGAGCGATGTACGCCCGCTGCTTCTGGCCGCCGGACAGCTCCGAGACGAGCCGGTCCGTCAGGTCACCGATGCCGACCGTTTCGATGGCGTCCGCGACGGCGGCGCGGTCGGCCGCCGAGAGCCGGCCCCGCCCGGCGTGCGCGAACCGGCCCATGGTGACGCACTCGCGGACGGTGACCGGCATCGCGCCGCCCCGGCTGGTCGCCTTCTGAGAGACGTAGCCGATCCGCCCGCCGTCGTCGAACTCCTCGACGGGGCGACCGAACAGCTCGACCGACCCCGCGTCGGGCTCGTGGAGCCCGAGCATGAGGTGGAGGAGCGTGGTCTTCCCGGAGCCGTTCGGCCCGACGAGCCCGAGGAACTCCCCCTCTTCGACGGTGAGAGAGACGTCTCTCACGGCGACGGTGTCGCCGTAGGCGAACGTCACGCCGTCGAGGTCGACGATTGCGCTCACTGCGTGTGCCGGACCTGGGTCGGCCGCACGTTTAGCTCTTTTACTCCGCCGCCGGCGCCGTCGGCGGGCCGCGCCGCGGGCGGAGCGAGCGGCGACCGGGTCACTGCGCGCCGAACGCCCGCTCGAAGGCGGGGACGTTGATCTCGGTCATCTGGTCGACGTACCCGTAGCCGGCGTCGTTCCACTCCCGCGTCGTCCCCCCGGCGGGCGTGACGGGGACCGCCTCCGTCGCGTCGCTGTTCTCCACGATCGACTCGGCGAGCCGGGGCGACTGGAAGCGGTCGTACAGCACGACCTCGATCCCCTCGCTGTCGACGATGTCGATCGTGTCGGCGATCTCGGACTGCGTCGGCTCGTTCTGCGGCGAGACCCCGACCGGCGAGTGGAGCCGGAAGCCGTAGCGCGCCTCCAGGTACTGGAAGGAGTTGTGGCCCGCCAACACCGCCACGTCGCGCTCGGCGCGCTCGGCGATCGACTCGAACGCGTCGTCGATCGCGCCGAGTTCCTCGGCGTACGCCTCGGCGTTGGCGGCGTACGCCTCGGCGTGCTCCGGGTCCGCCTCGCCGAGCCCCGCGGCGATCGTCTCGACCATCTCGGCCGCGAGGACCGGGTCGACCCAGACGTGCGGGTCGTGCCGGGTCTCGCCGCCGTGGTCGTGGCCCTCGTGGTCGTCGCCCTCGTGGTCGTCGCCCTCGTGGGTGCCGCCTTCCCCGTCGTGGTCCTCGCCGTCGTGATTGCCGCCCTCTCCGCCGTGGCTGTGGTCCCATTCGAGCAGATCGCCCTCCAGTCCGTCGAGCACGTCGACCACGGCGACGGAGTCGTAGTCGCTCTCCAGCGTCGCCGCGAGGTCCTGCGCCCACGAGAACTCCGGGCTGTCGAGGTAGACGAAGGCGTCCGTCGCGGCGACCTCGGCGGCGAGCGTTCCGTCCGGCGTCCACCCGTGGCCGAGCTGACCCACGTCGACAGGGTCCTCGAACGTCGCGTTCTCGCCCGCGACCTCGTTGGCCCAGTCGTTGAGGGTGAAGAAGGCGGCGTAGCCCGAGTCGAACCCCTCGGCGCCGCCGGTTCCCCCGCCCGAGCATCCCGCCAGCGACGCCGCCGAGCCCGCGACCGCGAGCCCGGCGCCGCGCCGCAGCACCGACCGTCGTGAGTGAGTCATACCGATCCGTATCGCAGATTAATAGAAAAAGGTTATTATTTCACAAGACATAGTTAATAACTCAGTCGCCGAGAGCGCGCTCGCTTAACAACGCGCCGGCGGCTCCGCGCGCCGGGAACGTCGCTACTCACTCCGTGAGGTCGACGACGGTCGCGTCCGCGAGGTCGGCGAGCGCGTCCGGACCGATCGCGAACACAGCGCTGGGCGTCCCGGCGGCGGCGTAGACGGTGTCGTACTCGGCCAACGTCGGGTCGAAGACGGTCGGGAGCGCGGCGTCGTGCCCGATGGGCGGGACGCCGCCGATGCTCCACCCGACGACCTCGCGGACCCGCTCCGGGTCGCCCATCTCGGCGGCGTCGGCCTCGAAGAAGTCGGCGACCGCGTCGAGGTCCAGTCGGTTCGCGCCGCTCGTGATCGCCGCGACGTGCGCCCCCTCTCGGTCGCCGCCGACGAGGGAGACGACGATGGTCGACGCGACGGCGCCCGTCTCGCAGCCGACGGCGTCGGCCGCGGCGGCCGCCGTCTCCGTGCCCGCGTCGAACTCCAGCACGTCGACGTCGACGTCGACGCCGTGCCGCTCCGCCGCCAGTTCTTCAAACTCCGCCGCGCGTGGATGCATGCGATCCGAGCCGCGGCCCGCCCGTATCAACCCCGCGGAGGCGGTGAAGTTACGTCGCGAGCCGGCGGTCCGGTCAGCGGGTCCGCAGCTCGTCTTTGTCCTTGATCACGCGGGCGTCGCCCTCGCCCGAGGTGACCTCGTTGACGAGGTCGTAGAGGTCGTTCTGGAGGCCGGCCGGGAAGGTGAGCACGCCGACCCACGATCCGTCGTTCTGCCACTCCTCGCGTTCGAGGTCGCCGAACTCGCGGATCTGCGCCTGGCCGGACCCGGCGTAGTCGGCCGGGAGCTGGACCGCCATCGTCACCTCCTCGAACCGGATCGGGATCACCGGCCGCAGCGCGTCGAGCGCGTCGTCGACCTGGTTCTCTACGGGCTCCATCGGGTCGATCTGGAACCCGGCCTCCTCCAGGGCGCGCTCGATCCGCTCGGGCGGGTGCGGGGAGTCGTCCATCTGCGGGTTCACGGCGTTGCGCGTGATGGTGGTCACCAGCTGGTTGTGCTTGCGCTCCTGCATCTCCGCGCGCTGCTCGGCGGTGATCTGGATCTCGCCGCGCTCGACGACCTCCGGGATGATCTCCAGCGGGTCCGTGGTGCCGAAGACGGTCTCTAGGTCCTCCTCGGCCGGGCGGTCGCCCCGCGAGGCGTTCTCGAAGACGTCCTCCGCGGCGATGACCTCCGCTAAGTCGTCGTCGAACTCGCCGCGCTTGATCGCGAGGGCGGCGTCGGGGTCGATCAGGACCTCGAACCGCTCCCCGTGTGACTCCAGTCGGGCCGTCACGGCCTCGTCGAGCGATATCATACCGAACGCTACCACCCCCGCGGGCAAAAAGCCTCCCGCCGTCGCCGACCGCCGCGCCGCGTCGTCGCGTCCGCCCTCCGGTCACCGCCCCGGTCGTCGCGTCGTCGCTCCCCCGACTACCCGCCCGCGGAGGGCCGCTCGTCGTCCCAGTCCGCGCGGCACGACGCCGAACAGAAGTGTCGGTGGACGGCGTCGCCGCCGTCGACCCACGTGACCGTTCGGTGTCCGGTCCCCAGCGCCGGCTCGCCGCACGTCGCGCAGGTCGGCGCGGACTCCTCGTCGACGTCCTCCTCGAGCTCCGAGGTCGGATCCACCATACCTCCCCGTACGCCCGGGGACACTTGAACCCGCGAAGGGCGGCAGTTCTGGCCACGGCGGCCGCCGCCGCCCCGGCGGTCCCTCGCTCGGGGCCGCGCGATCGCTACCGCCGCGTCCGGGCGTCGCGGTCCGTCGCCCTGCGAGACGGGTGCCTGACCGTTATCTCTCGGTCGGCGCTCGGGCCGACGACGGTCCGCTCGCGCCCGTCCGGCCACCGCACGTCGACGCGCAGCGGCTCCGCGCCGCCGAGCCCGAAGTGCGCGACCGGCTCCGTCTGACAGAGGCAGCCGCCCCCGGCGTCGACCGTCCGCCGCTGGACGCCCTCGGTCGTCTCCAGGGTGGCGACGGCGCCGCGCGCGGGGGCGCCGTGTCGCGTCGTCGGGCGCACGCGCAGCCACCCGGCGTCGGGCGCCTCGGGGACGCCGTAGGCGGTCACGGGCTGGGCGGCGACCTCGCCGTGGACGACGAGCAGTTCCAGCGCGCCGTCGCCGTCGAGGTCGGCCGCCACCGCGCCGGTGCCGAACCCGTCCGGCTCCGCGGCGGGCCCGAGGTCCGCAGGCTCCCACCGGGGCGGCCCGCCGGACCGGTCCACGCGCTCGAACAGCCGGTTCTCCGCGCCGCAGACGTTGAAGAAGAGCTCCTCGCGGCCGTCGTTGTCGAAGTCCGCGGCGACGACCGTCCGGACGGGGCCCACGTCGCGGAGCGCGTCGGGGGCCACGTCGTCGTAGCCGCCGTCGGGCGAACAGCGGAGCAGCCGGCTCGGCGCCGACTCGTTGCCGACCGCGAGCGCGAACGTCCCGCCCTCGTCGACGACCGCCGCGCCCCGCGTGTCGCCGCCGGGGTCCGAGAGGTCGGGCCCGCCGTCCGTCCGGTCGTAGTGCCCGTCCCGGTTGCTGAACAGCCGGTTCGGTCCCCCCTCGACCCCCGCGAAGAGGTCGCCCTCGCGCGAGCGGTACGGGACCGCGAGCAGCGACCGGCAGCCCCCGTCGACCTCCAGGCCGACCGCCTCGGCCATGTCGGTCACCTCGCCGTCGTCGCCGAGTTCGTAGAACGCGAGCGGGGCGGCGTACCCGGAGACGGCGACCCCGTAGCGACCGGTCCCCAGCCGGTCGAGCGCCGCGACGGACCGCCCGGCGCGCACGTCGATGCGGTCGGCGTTCACCTCGCGCGCGAACACGTCCGTCCAGCGGTACCTGTCGGCCTCTAGGCGACTCAAGAGCAGGTCGGGGTCGCCGCCGTCGACGCCGCGCGCGCAGTTGTGGACGTACACCTCCTCGCACCCGTCGGCGTCGAGGTCGGACGCGCACACCCCCATCCCGTGGCGGGTCCCGTCGGCGACGATGCCGCAGGCGGTGTCGGAAAAGCGGCCGCCCTCGCGGGCGTACAGCCGGTTCGGCTCGCCGTAGCCGGCCACGAAGACGAGCGGCCCGTCGCGGCCGGGCGTCACCGCGACGCCGTACCCGCGCATCGGGCGCCCGTCGTCGACGAGCGCGGACCGCTCCGTGAACATGGCCGCCCGTCACCGCTCCGAGAATATGAACGCACGGGTTGGATACGACCGGTCGCCGGCGGGAGGAAATCCTCGATCGGCCTACAGGTTGCGCTCGATGTACCGGTTTATCCGCGAGACGCGGTCCGCGTCGAACGTCCAGAGGCCGCGCCAGACGCGCGGTTCCGTCTCGACCGCGAGCAGCCCGACGCCCCCCTCGACCCCTCGAACGAGGTCGCTTTCCGGATCGCTCCGCGCGGGGTGCGGTCCCTCCGGGGGCCGGTACACCACGAACCAGCTGTCGGTGAAGTCGGGGTCGTTCCCGGCGTGGATCACCGCGGCGAGGTCCTGCGGGAGTTCGTCGGGCACGCCGTAGAGGTGCGTGTCGACGCCGGTGTCGGCGACGCGCTCGTACACGTCCCGCGTGCCGACCTCGTCGTCGATGCGCGAGAGCCGCTGGAACGACGACCGGAGGGTCCCGTCGCCCGCGGTCCAAGCGACCCGCTCGATGAACCGCGAGATGGTGATGAGCAGCAGCTTCTGTCGGTTCGACTCGGGGTACCCGCGGAGCGTGAACGTCGCGTCGTCGAGGCCGCTTATCACCGAGGGAAGCTCCACGTCGGCGAGCGACCGGCTGCCGGTGATGTACAGGTCGGAGTTGACGAACAGCACGGCGTCGCCGAGCTCGCCGAGCGTCGAGCCGGCGACCACCTCGTCGCCCTCCATGAGCAGCACGAGGTTCTCGATATCGGAGGGGTCGCCGCCGTCGAACGGCACGTCCTCGTGGCGGCGGAGCACCTCGACGTCGAGCGACGGGACGGCGTCGCCCTCCCCGTCGATGACGGCGTTCGTCGCCAGTTCTCGCGCCGTGAGACCGCCCGTCCGATCGAGCCGCGGGGCTCCGGCGCCGTCGGTCAGCCGGTCGTCGTCCCCGGCGCCGCCCGCGTCGGGGTCGTCCGGACCTTCGACCACACGGCCCTCCACGACCCGCACTGCGTCGTCGCCGAACGTGTCCACGAGCATGTTCAAGATGGGATCCGGGTCGCTTCGGTTGACGACGACCACGGACCGCTCGGGACCGTCGAAGCGATCGAGAAACTGTTCGAGCGTCACGTACCCCCTCTGAGGGGGTTCCCCGCATAAGGATTCCCACGCGGTTATCGGCGCTGAGAACGCGCGCGCCGGCGACGAGACGCGGCGCGAGCGCGGTCCGCGGAGGCGCCGTCTCGGCGGCGTTTACCCCCGGTCATGGACGGCCCCGCCTACGCGCCGAGCGCGTCCTCGAGCAGCTGCAGGGGGTGCTCGATCTCGTAGCCGGTGCCGTGCTCCATCTGCATCGCGCAGGTCGGACACTCCGTCATGCCGACCTCGCCCTCGGCGTCCTCCATGTGCTCGAACATCTCCGCGCCGATCTCCATCGACTTCTCGTACTTCTCTTCCTTCCAGCCGTACGTCCCGGAGATCCCCGAACAGGAGTCGCCCACGTCCTCCATCCGAACGCCGTCGACGCCGCGGAACGTCTCGACCGCCTGCCGGGAGAGCCCCTGGTTGCGCGCGTGACACGGCGCGTGGTACGCGAACGCGCGCTCGTCGTCGAGCCCGCCGGCCGCGTCGAGTTCGCCCTCCAGGTCCTCGTGGATCCGGAGGTACTCCAGCGCCTCGAAGGTGTGCTCGGCGAGGTCCTCGATCCCGTGGAGGTCGAACAGCTCCGGGTACTCCTGGCGCAGCGACAATGAACAGGAGGTACACGAGGCGATCACGTCCGCGCCCTCGCCGATGGCCGCGACGAGGTTCTCGACGTTCGTCTCGGCGTGGCGTCGGGCGTCCTTCAGCATCCCGTTCGCGAACATCGGCGTGCCCGAGCACTTCTGGGGCGGCACCATGACCTCGTAGCCGAAGTGCTCGTAGACGCGGACCATGGCCTTCCCGACCTCGGGGGTGTTGTAGTTGGAGTAACAGCCGTGGAAGTAGGCCACGCGCTTGTCGGGATTTTCGACCTGCGCGCCACCGCGCGCCTTCCACCACTCGCGGAACGTCTCCGTGGCGAACTCGGGGAAGTCGCGCTCCTTGGGGATCCCCATCACCTTCTCCATCGCCCACCGGGCGGGCCCGAAGTTCATCGCGAACGACGCCGTCCGCGGGAACATGCTCGCGAGGCTCGCCGACGTGCGGTAGTTGGCCAAGATTCGGTTCCGAACGTACTCCATCGAGAGCTTCTCCATCTGTCGCTCTACGAACTGCCCGCGCGCCTCGTTGTGCATCTGCGAGAGCGGCACCCCGGAGGGGCAGGCGTCGTCACAGCGCATGCAGTTCGAACAGGAGGTGATCGACTCGTCGATGTCGTGGTCGTCCTTCCGCTTGAGCCGCCACTGCTCCGGGCCCTGGAACTTCGGCCCGGGGAACTCGTCGTCGACCTCCGCCACCGGACAGGAGGTGTCGCAGCTCGTGCACTTGTAACAGGAGTCGGCCCCCTCGCGGAGGTCGAGGTCGCCGCCGGGGAACACGTCCACCGGGTCGTACGCGTCCGGGTCGAGCTCGGTCGAGTCGCTGCCGCCCGACGCGCTCTCGACGCCGCCGTCGGTGGCGGCGCGCTCCGCGGCGCCGGCCGCGTCCGCGGCCGCCCCCGCGCCGTCGTCCGGGACCTCCCCCTCGTCAGGGACGAATATCGACGGCTGCTCGTCGCGGCCCGCCTCGGGGACGCCCGGGCTCGGCTCCCCGCAGCCGCAGTTCCCGCACCCGGCGCGCCCGCGGCCCCCGCCGCGTCCGCCGCTCGGTTCGGTCGTCCCGTTCGCGTCCCCCCCGTCGCCGTCGTCCGCCGTGTCTCGTGTCATTGGCTCGCCTCCGTCGCCGCCTGCCGCCCGGCCGCGAGGCCGGTCGCGAGCGACACCCCGCTCGCGGACTTCTCTCGCGCCGCGTCCGCGCCGCCGACGACGCCGCCGGCCGCGAACACGTTCTCGTACTGCGCCTCCCCGTCGGCGTCCGTGGGCCGACACCGCTCGTCGGGCCGGACGCCGAACCGCGCGTACGGCTGGTCGCCGAACGCGTCGTCGACGAACCACTCGTACCGGTCGTCCGGCTGGTCGACGTACAGGTCGAAGACGGGCTCGCGGACGCCCTCGCGGTCGGAGTCGAGCCCCTTCCCGACGAGCCCCCCGGTCGCCAGCACGAACGCGTCGGCGCCGTACGGCGCCGTCCGACCCTTCCGGTCGACCGCGACCGACTCGACCCGCCCGTCGCTCGCGGACTCGACGCCGACGACGGGGTTGCCGGTCTCGAACCGCACGCCCTCGGCGTCGAGCGCGTCGAACAGGCGGTCCTCCAGACGGAGTCCCGGGAGACTCGGCGGTCCCATCGGGACCTCGAACACGTCGGCGCCGAGCCGGTCGGCGAGCTCCGCGCGCACCTCGTCGCCCCGGTCGTCGCCGAGGAACGCCGGGAAGCCGACGCGCTCGACGCGGTCCACGCCGCCGTCCGCGTCGACCACGTCGTGGAGGTGCGGCGCGACCGCCTTCGCCAGCGCCTCGCGGGCGGGAACGCCGTCGATGTCCTCGTCGTGGTCGAGCGCCTTCGCGAGCCGGGTGATCTTCGCGCCGGCGCGGAACGCCTCCGCGAACTCGACCTCCGCGCCGGCGGCGTCGAACGGGACGCCCGCCGCCTCCAAGCGCCCGGCGAAGGCGCGCGCGTCGTACTCGGTCAGCGACCGGAACCCGACGATCAGCATCGGCCGCTCGTCGCTCGCGAGCCCGGCCTCGGCCGCGGCCGGGTACCGCGCGGTCGGCTTCACTGCGCCGCCGAACGTCGGGACGAGCGCGTTGCGGTCGGTGTGGCCCCCGCGGTACGCGTCGCCCGCGAGGTCGTCGAACAGGGCGAGCCCGTCGCGGAGCGCGTCCGCGCCGACCACCCGGTACGGGTGCGACTCCGGCAGCCGCTCGATCCCCTCGAACGGGTCGGCGAGCGGCCCCTCCGGGTCCGGCCACTCGTCGCGGTCGAGCTCGCGGCCCGCGGTCGGCGGCCCGTCGCGGAGCGGCTTCGCCGGCTCGGTCGCCGGGACGTAGCCGAGCGCGTCGATCAGCCCGGAGGCCTGCCGCAGCGTGCTCGCCTTGTGGGAGACGAGCCGCACGTCCGCGCCCTCGCGGGCGGCCGACACCGCCGCCGTGACCGCGGCGAGCCCGCCGCCGATCACGAGCACGTCGCTGTTGATCGCCATCAGCGACCTCCGTCGGCGGTCGCGTCGTCATCTGCGCGGCCGCCATCGGTCGCCGCGTCGTCATCTGCGCGGCCGCCATCGGTCGCCGCGTCGTCATCTGCGCGGCCACCGTCCGCCGCGGCGGTTCCGGTCTCCCCGTCGGAATCGCCCGGGCTCGGCGCCCCCGCGCCCGCGTCGAACGCGCCGAAGTCGACCTCCTCGTCGAGGTTCGCGGGATCGCCGTCGCGGTTCATCGTGGTCGCGTGGAGCATGTGGTTCAACATCGCCTGCGAGAGCTGCTCGCCCCACAGCGCGTGGCGCTGGCCCTTCCAGCGCTCCTGGTACAGCTCGTCCTCGGCGTCCCGCACGACCGGCTCGGGGTACTCCTCGGCGAGCTCCGCGGCGATCCGGTGGGTACAGAAGCCGCCCTGGCAGTTCCCCATCGAGGCGCGGGTGCGGAGGCGGACCGCGTTGAGGTCGGAGCCGGCCTCGCCGATCGCGTCCCGGACCTCCGCGCGGGTGACGCTCTCGCAGTTACAGACGATCGGGTTCGGGTCGTACTCGTCGAGCACGTCGTCGGCCCGGGAGCCGAGCCGCTGGCCCGAGCGGCGCGCGACCGGCGAGCGCAGGCCGAACTCGTCCATCAGCTCCTCCATGCGGGCCTCGCTCTCCGAGCCCGGGAGCGGCGCGTCGGCGGTGTCGCAGGTCGCCTCGTGGCCGAGCGTCTCGCACACGTGGTCGGAGATGGACTCGGCCATCATCCGGTAGGTGGTGAGCTTCCCGCCGACGATGGTCGTCATGCCGGGGAGGTCGTCGCGGTCGCCGTGGTCCAAGAGGAAGTAGTCGCGCGTGATGTCGGTCGGGTCCTCGGTGCCCGTTCCCGGAGGCTCGTAGAGCGGGCGAACGCCCCAGAAGGAGCGGAGCGTCCGCGCGTCCCTGAGCTCCGGCACCAGCTCCGAGAGCGTCTCGATCATCAGGTCGACCTCCCACTCCTCCTCGGGGTAGTCCTCCGGGTCGTCCACCTCCTCGTCGGTCGTGCCGAGGATACAGGCGGTCTCGTGGGGGACGATGATGTCGGCGTCGCCCTTCGGCCGGCAGCGGTTGATCACGGTGTCGACCTGCCGGGTGTTCATCACGGTCATCACGCCCTTCGAGGGGCGGACCTCCACGTCGACGCCGGCCATCTCGCCGACGTTGCCCGCCCACGCGCCCGTGGCGTTAACGACGTGGCGCGCGCGGATCTCCTCGGTCGTCCCCGGCTCGCGGTGGACGCGCTTGCCCGGCCCGGTCTCGTGTTCGATCTCGACGCCGACGACTTCCCCGTCTTCGACGAGCACGTCCGTCACCGGGGCGTGGGTCTCGATCCGCGCGCCGTGCTCGCGGGCGTCCGCGGCGTTCGACACGCACAGCCGGAAGGGGTCGACCGCGCCGTCCGGCAGGGCGATCGCCTTCTCCACGTCGCGCGCGAGGTACGGCTCGCGGCGCCGCGCCTCCTCTCCGTCGATCACCTCGACCGGGATGTCACACGCCTTACACCCCTCCAGCTTCTCCTGGAAGTACTCCTCGGAGTCCTCGGGCCGCTTGACGAACATCCCGCCCGTCTCCTCGACGCAGTGGGCCGCGATGTCGCGGAGGACCCTGTTCTCCTCGATACACTCCTTCGCGCTCTTCTGGTCGGAGACCGCGTACCGGCCCCCGCTGTGAAGGAGTCCGTGCATCCGTCCGGTCGTGCCGTGCGTCAGGTTCCCCTTCTCGACGAGGACCGTGTCGAGTCCGCGCCGCGCCAGGTCCCTGACGACGCCGCACCCCGTCGAGCCCCCACCGACGACCACGACGTCCACTTGTCTGTCCATGCGAGGTCCTTGGACCACGTCCACTTTACTTTACCTCCCGGTGGGCCCTAACAGTAATTATCAGGGTCATTCAAGTACTATAGTCGCTGACGCAGTCGACGGATTTACGTATTGAACTTTTTCACTCGCGTCGGAACCGGGATTCCAACAGGAAGATTATTATGGTAGTACATTATGTTCACGATCGGCGTGGTAGCTTCCGTGAAGATATGCCGCGGCGCGTCTCGCGACCGTCTCGGGTCGGCTCCGGACGGGCCTGACCGATCGGTCGCGCGCCGCGGCGGCGGACGCGAGCCCGAACTCTCCCTCGACGGCGAGGGAGAGCGGGTCATCGCCGCGCACGGACCAGCGCCACAGGAGGGATCCACAACATGACACAGTACGTCGGTGCGATAGACCAGGGGACGACCGGAACTCGATTCATGGTGTTCGACCACGAGGGCCAGGTCGTCGCGAACGCCTACGAACAGCACGAACAGATCTACCCGAACCCGGGCTGGGTCGAACACGACCCGATAGAGATCTGGGAGAACACCCAGCAGGTCGTCCTCGACGGCCTCGCGGACGCGGGCCTCGACGCCGACCAGCTCGACGCCATCGGCATCACCAACCAGCGCGAGACGACGATCGTCTGGGACAAGGACTCCGGGAAGCCGGTCCACAACGCCCTCGTCTGGCAGGACCGCCGGACGACCGACCGCGTCGAGGAGCTCCAAGAGGCGGACAAGGTCGAGGAGATCCGCGAGAAGACCGGCCTCGAGGCCGACGCGTACTTCTCCGCGACGAAGACGGAGTGGATCCTCGACAACGCCGAGCCGCTGAAGATGCAGAGCTCGCGCGGCGGCGACCTGCGCGACCGCGCCCGCGCCGGCGAACTCGTGATGGGCACCATCGACTCGTGGCTCATCTACAACCTGACGGGCAACCACATCACTGACGTCACCAACGCCTCCCGGACGATGCTGTACAACATCCGGGACCTGGAGTGGGACGACGAGCTGCTCGACGAGTTCGGCGTGCCGAAGGAGATGGTGCCCGAGGTGCGGCCGTCCTCCGACGAGGACTACTACGGCCACACCGACCCGGACGGCTTCCTCGGCGAGGAGGTCCCGGTCGCCGGGGCGCTGGGCGACCAGCAGGCCGCGTTGTTCGGGCAGACCTGCTTCGACGAGGGCGACGCGAAGAACACCTACGGCACCGGCTCGTTCTACCTGATGAACACCGGCACCGACGCCGTCGAGTCCGACCACGGGCTGCTGACGACGATCGGGTTCCAGATGTCCGGCGAGCCCGTCCAGTACGCGCTCGAAGGGTCCATCTTCATCACCGGCGCCGCCATCGAGTGGCTCGAGGACGTCGACCTGATCAACAACGCGGCCCAGACCGCGGAGCTGGCACGGTCGGTCGACTCGACCGACGGCGTCTACATGGTCCCGGCGTTCACGGGGCTCGGCGCCCCGCACTGGGACGGTCGCGCTCGCGGCACCATCGTCGGAATGACGCGCGGGACGAGCAAGGAGCACATCGTGCGGGCGACGCTCGAATCGATCGCCTACCAGACCCGCGACATCGCCGAGGCCATGGAGGCCGACTCCGGCGTGGAGACGACGAGCCTCCGCGTCGACGGCGGCGCGGTCAAGAACAACTTCCTCTGTCAGCTCCAGTCCGACATCATCCAGACGGAGATCGCGCGACCGGAGGTCGACGAGACAACCGCCCTCGGCTCGGCGTACGCCGCCGGGCTCGCGGTCGGCTACTGGGACACCGTCGACGAGCTCCGCGACAACTGGCAGATCGACCGCGAGTTCACCCCGGAGAAGTCGCAGGACGAGGTCGACAAGCTGTACAGCCGCTGGGACGACGCGGTCGAACGCTCGAAGAACTGGGCGATAGACGAGGAGGACGAGTAGATGGGCGTCGAACTGCTCCCGGAGTTGGCCGTCGCGGCCGACACCGTGCTACAGGTCGGCTACGAGCCGGGCGCGCCGACCGACGTGATCGAGAGCCTCACCGACCCGACCATCCTGCTCGGCGCGCTCGCCGGCGGGGCGTTCGGCGCGGCGCTGGGCGCGCTGCCGGCGTTCATCTTCACCGGGTTCCTCGTCATCGGCGGCTCGCTCGGGGGTGGCGGATTCGGCGTCGACGTCGGTTTCGGCCCGGTGTTCGGCCCGCACATCTCGTTCGCGGGCGGCGCCGCCGCGGCCGCGTACGCGGCCGACAAGGGCTACATGGAGTCCGGGTTCGACTACCACAACGCGAAGGACATCGGCTTCGCGCTGGGGAGTAAGCCGGACGTCCTCGCCGTGGGGGCCGTCTTCGGCGTCTTCGGCGTCCTCATCGAACAGATCTCCCGACAGCTCGCGCTCCCGGTCGACCCGATCCCGGTGAGCATCGTCATCAGCGCGCTCGTGGTCCGCGCCGTCTTCGGCTACAGCATCGTCGGCAAGGTCAGCGACAAGGCCGACGGCTACTTCGACATGGGGCCGTTCGAGCGCGAGGAGATGCGCGAGCCCGGCGAGGTCAAAGGCGACGGCGGGAAGGCCAGCGAGGACCGCCTCGCCGTCGAGCCGTGGCTGCCGAACATGTACAAGTGGTCGCACGTCGCCGCGATCGGCTTCTTCACCGGACTCGGCGCGGGCGTCATCACGTACAACATGATCAGCGGCGGGCACGGCCTCATCGCCGTGTTCGCCGGCTTCGGGATCAGCGCGGCGTCGCTGCTGTTCCTGAACCTCGGCGTCGACCGCATCCCGGTCACCCACCACATGACGCTCGCGGGGGCGACCGCGTTCCTCGCGACGTGGCAGGAGGGAATCCTGATGCTCACGGACCTGTCGGCCGGAGACCTGACCGCGCCCCTGGCGTTCGGCGCCGCGCCCGCGCTGCTCTTCGGCGCCCTGTTCGGCGTGTTCGCGGCGCTCGCCGGCGAGGCGTCACAGCGGGTGTTCTACGCGCACGGCGACACCCACCTCGACCCGCCGGCGGCCGCCATCGTCGTCTGGACGCTGACGATCGGCCTGCTGGTCATCGCGGGGCTGCTCAACTGGGGCGTCTGGATCCCCGGCACGGGAATCTAACGCGACCTCACACCCGGCAGCACTTTTTAACATGGAACCTCGCTCACCCGCGGTCGCTCGGAACCGGTCGACGAGCGGCACGCACGATACCACGGCCGAGCGCGCACGTCACTCAGTCGGGGAGCAGCACCGAGAGCCCGAGGAACCCGACGACGCCGACGGCCGCCGCGGCGACGGCGATCGGGACGACCTCGACGCCGAGGGAACGGCCCACGAGCGCGGTCGCGCCGGCCGCGGCGAGCGCGACGCCGGTCGCGCCGTGGTGGAAGCTCCCCGCGGAGGGCTGGTCGGCGATCGTCACCGCGTCGTCGTCGACGAAGGCGCGGACGCCCGCCCAGACGGACGCGAAGCGGACGCCGATCCCGAACGCGGCCGCGGCGATCGAGACGAACTCGATGTCGCCGATCGCGAGCATCCCGGCCCCGAACGCGGCCGCCGTCGACAGGACCGCGACGACCTTGCTCCTGTCGTCGACCGTGTGCAGCGTCTCGACGGCCGCCTCGTTCGACATACCCGTCGTAGTCCGCCCGACGGTCGTATAGGTTTCCATCGCCCCGACCTCGACCGTCGCCCGCGGAGGACCGCGGCGCCGCCCGCCCGCCCGACGGGACGCGGTCGCGAGCCGAACGCGGGGCGTTTAACTGCCCCGGCCGAGACGACGTGGTATGCTAGACCGGATCGGGCTGGACCGGCGGGACCGACGGAACCTCCTCGTCGTGATGGGGGCCGTGGCAGTCGTGACGGCGCTCGTCTCCGAGGGGACGCCCGCGGTCCGGCTGGCGGTCGGCGCGATCGCCGGCGTCATCAGCGGGGTCGTCTTCGTCGTCTCGACGGTCGTCATCAACCGGTACAAGCCCGCCCACTGGTAGGCGGCTCAGGCGAGCGAAGCGGTCCGCCCCGAGGGCCGTCGTCCGGTCCCGATTCGGGGCCGTTTTGTTCGACTATCCCGGAGGGTCGACCGTGAACATCGACGACCGGATCGAGCGGCGGCTCGGCTACGACGCCGGCATGAGCGTCCTCGCCGACTTCGAAGCCGTGTCTCCGGTCAGACACGTCGACTCGCCGGTCGGCCGCGGGCCGGCCATAGAGCGGCTCCTCGACGTGTTCGAACCCGCCTTCTCCGGGTCGCTCCCGCCGAGCGTCTACGTGTACGGACCGAAGGGGAGCGGCAAGTCGGCGGTCGTCTCCGCGCTGTTCGACCGACTCGCGAGCCACAGCGGCCCGCGCCGGGCGATCCAGACGACTACGCGGGCGGTCGAGCCGACGATTCCCGGGTTCGTGTACGTCGACGCGCGGAACGCCTCGACCCGGTTCCGACTGTACCACGCGATGCTGGCCGCGATGAGCGACGAACACGTCCCCGACCACGGGATCGGTACCGAGGACCTGGCCGACTCGCTGCGCGACGCGATGCGCACCGGGCCCGACCTGGTCGTCGCGGTCGACCACACGAACGAGGCCGAGACGCCGACCGCGGCGACGCTCGTCGACTGGCTCACCGACGTGGGCGAGCAGCTCACGCCGGCCTGTATCGGCCGCGACCCGCCGGACGCGGTCGACTGGGAGCCGGAGACCACCGTCGAGTTCGCGAAGTACCGCCGGCACGTGCTCGTCGAGCTGCTGACGAGCCGGTGTTCGACCGGGCTCGGCCGCGACGCGCTCAGCCACGACCAGATCCGCGAGATAGTCGAGTGGGCCGCGGGCGACGCCCACGACGCGCTCGCCGCCGTGATGGGCGCGGCTGTCAACGCGGAGCGGGCCGGCGCGTCCACGGTCAGAGCGGGCGACGTCGACGCCGGCACCGACGGGGTCCCGCGCCCCTGCGTGGCGCTGGGCCGCGTCCTCGCGCTGCCCGAGAGCCGCCAGCGGCTCCTCTACGAGCTCGCCGGACTCACGGAGGAGGAGCGGTCGACCGTGGGGATGGCGACGGAGGCCATCGCGGGGCGCCCCGGGGTCGACCTGTCGGCGTCGACGGTGCGGCGCGTCCTCTACGAGCTGGCCGACGCCGGCCTGCTCGAACGGGTCACCGTCCACCGGAGCGACGGCAAGGGCCGGCCGCCGAGCCGGCTCGTGCCGCTGTTCCCGACGGTCGTCTTCCGCGAGCTGTTCGACCGCCGCGTCCGGACCGGGTAGCGCCGCTCGACCCCTCGGCTGCGCTCCGCGCTCGTCCCGGGCGGGCGCCCCGCGTGCGGACGGCGCGCGGCCGACCCGACCGCGCTTCGTTCGAACGGAAGACAGTTGTCGCCGAGCCGCCGACTCGGGGTATGGTCCCGCCACTCGCGCTCGACATCGACGGCACGCTGACGACGCCGGACCACCGGATCGACCCGCGGGCCTTCGAGCTGCTGCCCGACTGGGACGCCCCGATAGTCTTCGCCACCGGGAAGGCGTTCCCGTACCCGGTCGCGCTCGCGCACTTCCTCGGCCGCGAGGAGACGGTGATCGCGGAGAACGGCGGCGTCGCGTACGTCGACGGCGAGACGACGGTCGTCGGCGACCCGGACGCGGCGCGGGCCGTCGTCGAGGCGTTTCGCGAGCGCGGCGGCGAGGTCGGGTGGGGGGACGGCGACACGGTGAACCGCTGGCGCGAGACGGAGGTGGCGTGCTCGCCCGACGCCGACGAGGCGCTCCTGCGAGAGGTCGCCGCGGCCGTCGACGACGTGGAGGTCGTCGACACCGGCTACGCCTACCACGTGAAGTCGACGGGCGTGAGCAAGGGGCGGGCGCTCGGCGTCGTCACCGACGCGCTCGGGCTCGCCGCCGACGAGTTCGTCGCGGTCGGCGACAGCGAGAACGACGTCTCGACGTTCGAGGTCGCCGGCGAGTCGTACGCCGTCGCCAACGCGGACGACGCGGCCCGCGAGGCCGCCGACGAGGTGGTCTCGGAGGGGTTCATGGACGGGACGGCCTCGGTGCTCGACCGGCTGCGCGAGCGCGCGGAGTAGCCGCGGTCACTCCTCGTAGGGGTACCGCGCCGTCGCGCCGCACTCCGTACAGCGGACGACCACGCGCCCGGGTCGCGTCCGGACGCGGCTCGTCTTCCCGGGACGGAGGTAGACGGCGCAGTCGTCGCAGGCGCGCCTAGAGAGTTCGCTGGGAACGCCGCAGCGGTTCCGCTCGGCGATCCGGCGGGCGCGGGCGACGTACTCGCGGGCGCGGTCGTACTCGTCGTCGACGACCGCCTCGCGCGCGAGGGCGAACAGCCGCTCGATCCGCTCCGCCGGGATGCCCATGTCACGGAGGGCGGCGCGCGGCGGCAAAGAGGTTGTTATCCGAGGTGACCACGGCGCCGCGGCGCCCCGGTCGGCCGGTCCGAGACGGCGCGACGGTCGCGACCCGCACGCTTTTTTATCGGTCCACTCCAACTGAGCGGTATGAAGGAATCCCTGATGGACGTGATCTGCTGTCCGCTCGACAAGGCGACCCTCGAACTCGACGCCGACGAGGCGGACGACGAGGAGGTGCTCGCGGGGACGCTCACCTGTACGGAGTGCGGCGAGACGTACCCCATCGAGGACGGGATCCCGAACCTCCTGCCGCCGGACATGCGCGAAGAGGCGGCGGCGTAGCGGACCCGACCGTCCGCCCGCGCTCCGGCGATCGGCCGCCGCGTCTCCGGGAACATCTCGGTCGTGTGAATCTTTTTTTAGTGCGGGGTCGTGGTCCCACTCGTGCCGACACTCGACGTCGAACTGAACGGGGAGGCGGTCCACGACATCGACGCGCCGGACTCGTTCGTCACCGACGGACCGTTCCCGGTCGTGCTCGAGAACAGCGGGCGCTCGACGCACGTCCACCTCCACTTCGACGACGACCTCGACCGGGCGGCCGCGCTCGACGACGGCAACCACTTCGTCGCCGACGAGGCCACCCGCCGCGTCCACGTCTCGACGGCCGACGTCGACGAACCGGTCCGCGGCAAACTGAAGATCGTCACCGGCTACGGCTCGAACACGGCGTACGTCGACGTTCGGATCGACCCGTCGCCCGAGACCCCGAGCGAGTCGGTCGCGGTCGACGAGACCTTCTCGGCGCCCCCGGAGCGGCCCCCGGAGATTCCGCCCGGGCAGCGCGCGGTGAACGCGCTCGACCGCCTCGTCAGGAGCGGCGGGGTCGCGGGCGCGGTCTTCGGGCTCGTCGCGGTCGGCGCCGCGGTCGCGGTCGCGGTCGCCGTCGACAGCGCCCTCGTCTGGCTCGCGGTCGGGCTCGCGCTGATGATCGCGTTCGGCGCGGCGCTGCTCGCCGTGACGTGAGGCGACGGGGAGCGGTTCCCCGAGACCGCCGCCGCCGACTCGCACCTCCGTCTCGGTCGGGATCCGCGCGCTTTTAACCGTCCCGGCGGAACGAATCGCCATGAGCTTCGAGAAGGAGGACGAGGTCGTGCTCCACGACAAACACAGCGAGTACGACGGCGAGACGGGGAAGATCACGCAGGTGATGGAGACGATGTTCGGCGACGCGACGTACACGGTCAGCTTCGAGGACGGCCAGGAGACGGGCGTCCCGGAGGACGCGCTCGACGCCGTCGAGAGCGAGGAGTAACGCCGCCTCCACCCGTACCGCATGCCGAAAGTCCCCTTCCATTACGTCGACCTCCGCGCGTTCTCGTACGCCACGGAGGACGTCAAACGCGTCGAGCAGGCGCTCCGCTCGCTCCTGCCCGAGGACGTCGAACTCGACCGCGTCGAGAACGCGGGCCACCACGGGGACCGGATCGTCGTGCTCTCGGCCCGGGTCGAGCGGGCCGACGAGATGCGCCACGTCCTCGACCGGCTCTCCGAGCTGGAGGACCTCGACCGCGTCCTCGACGAGCTCGACGAGCGGGTCGACGACAACTGCGCGCTGTTCCTCCGCGTCGACAAGCAGGCGGCGTTCCGCGGCGACGTCAGGCTCGGCCCGGGGGTCACCGTCCGGACGAAGGTCGAAGCGTACCCGGCGAAAAAGGAGAAGGCGGTCGCGAACGCCCGCGAGACCCTCTCGCGGCTGGCTGACGACGACGGCGACTGACCGCTCCGCGCCCCGCGCCCGCACCCGCCCGGTCGCGTGCCCGGCCCGCACCCGCGGCGTGACTTTTTCACCCGCCCCGTCGATATCCGGCTATGAGCGATCCGTTCGTGGTCGTCGGGGCCGACGCGGCGGGGTTGAGTGCGGCCAGTAAGTTCCGACGCGAGGCGCCCGACCGCGAGGCCGTCGTCTTCGAGAAGGGCCGGTGGATATCGTACGCCTACTGCGGGATGCCGTACTTCATCGCGGGCTACGTCGACCGCATGTCGGACCTCCTGTCGCTGTCGCCGAGCGAGGTCGACGAGCGGGGGATCGACCTCCGGCGAGGCCGCGAGGTCGTCGCCGTCGACCCGGACGCGAAGCGCGTGACGGTCGAGACGTCCGACGGCGACCGCTTCGAGCGGGCGTACGGCGACCTGCTCGTCGCCACCGGCGCGCGCGCGACCACCGGTCCCTTCGACGTACGCGGCGTCGACGGCGCGTTCACGTTACACAACATGGACGCGGCCGCCGCCATCGACGCCTACGTCTCCGAGCCGGACGCCTACGACGCGGCCCGCGCAGACGTGAGCGCCGTCGACCGCGAGCGCGTCGACCGCAACGCCGCGATGCCGGCCCCCGAGACCGCCGCGGTCGTCGGCGGCGGGTACGTCGGCGTCGAGGTCGCCGAGGCCCTCACCGAGCGCGGGCTGGACGTCCACGTGTTCCACCGCTCGGGCCACCTCCTCTCGCCGTTCGGGGAGACCGTCGGGAACCGCGTCGAGGCGGCGCTCGAAGCCGAGGGCGTGACCGTCCACACCGACGCCCCGGTCGACGCGCTCGTCGGCGACGGCCGGATCGAGGCGATCGAGGTCGGACGCGGCGGCGGCGAGGCCTCCGAGCGAGTCCCCGTCGACATGGCGGTCGTCGGCGTCGGGATCCGGCCGAACACCGACCTGCTCGCCGGCACCGGGGTCGACCTCGGGCCCGGCGAAGCGGTCCGCGTCGACGATCACGGCCGCACCAGCCTTCCGGACGTGTACGCCGCGGGCGACTGCGCGACCGCGCGCCACGCGGTGACCGGCGAGCCGGACTGGGTCCCGCTCGGCCTCACCGCGAACCGCGCCGGGCGCGCGATCGGGGCGACGGTCGCCGGCGACCCGACGCCGGTCGGCGACATCGCGGGTACGGCGGCGGTGAAGGCGTTCGACGCCGAGGCCGCTCGCGTCGGAATCTTGGACCGCGACGAGGCCGAGGCCGCCGGGTTCGACCCGGTGAGCGAGACGGTGACCGCGGGGTCGCGCTCCGGCTACTATCCCGGCGCGGCCGAGACGGACGTGACGCTCGTCGCCGACCGCGACACGGGACGGCTGCTCGGCGGGAGCATCGTCGGTACCGACCGCGCGGCGGTCCGGATCGACACGCTCGCGACCGCCATCGAGGCGGACATGACGGTCCCGGAGATCGAGCGGCTCGACCTCGCGTACGCGCCGCCGTTCAGCCCGGTGTGGGACCCGATACTCGTCGCCGCGAAGGTGTTGAACGGGACGCTCGACGACTGAGACGGGGGGATTCCGTCCCCTACCGCGACGCGGCGATGCGCGAGAAGACGTACCCGACGACCGTCGACGCGGCGCCGACCGCGACCGCGACCGCGACGGCGAGCGCGAGCGGGGCGGTGAACGCGGCGGCGGCCGGGCCGCCGGCGGTGAACGGGAGGACGTACGGCTCCGGGCCGAGTCCCCGGAGGAACGTCCCCGCGAACGGGCCGTACGTCAGCAGGATCGCCGGGAACGCGCCGCCCCCGGTCGCCGCGAACGCGACCGCGGCGACCGCCGTCACCGCGGCCAGGGCCCCGACGACCGCCGGGTCGCCGACGCCGACCGCGGCCGTCGCGTCGAAGGCCGCGTACGACAGCGCGAAGCCGACCGCGCTCCACACCGTCGCCCGCTCGAAGCCGGTCTCGCCGAGGGCGATCTGGCGCAGCGCCGCGCGTCGGGACGCGGCCGCGTCCGCCTCGCTCGCGTCGCTGTCGGTCATTCCGGACGCGTCGCGCCCCGCCCCTCTCGGTCGGGGGTGAGGTTGCCGTGTTCGTCGATCTCGCCCGCGACGACCCGCGTCGAGGAGATGCGCTCGCCGTCCTCCGCCGCCACGTGATCGACGACGACCAGGTCGAGCGGGTCGCGGCCGTGCTCGGCGCGGATCTCGTTGATCCGCTCGCCGCCCGCCTTTGTCTCGGGGGAGACGATCAACGCGTCGAACTCCGGTTCGACCGCGATGCCGGTCGGCTCCGTCAGCTCGCGGATCTCGTAGTCGCGGCCGTGCGCCTCGGCGCGCGGGGCCAGCTCCGCTTCGAGGTCGCGCTCGCGCCGGTCGTAGGGGCGGACGTACCGCTCGACGTGTCGGGTCTCGGGCGCCAGCTCGTCGGAGGTGAGCCCGACGGTGACGTCACCCAGCTCGAACGCCCGTTCGAACAGCTTGCGGTGGCCGTCGTGAACGGGATCGAACGTACCCCCCAGCGCGACGTTCATGCCTCTCCGTTACGCGGGTCGAACTTAAATGGTCCCGAACCGCCGTCGGCGGCTCAGTTCGACGGCTCGTCGCCGCCGTCGTCCGCGTCCGCTTCGCCGTCGCCGACGGGCTCGCCGTCGCCGTCCACGGATATCTGGACGGGCTCGGTGTCGCCGTCGGGCGACTCGCCGCCGAGCCGCCGGTCGAGGTTGAAGACGGCGTTCAGCTCCGCCTGGACGTCGCCGACGACCCCGCGGACGAGGTCGCTCGGCGCGATGGCCTCGTACTCGTAGGGGTTGTTGCCCGCGCCCTCGGCCTTCCGCTTGTCGCGCTCGACGGTGCCCTCGTCGTGGAGCTCGGCGAGCGCCTCGCGGACGGTGCTCGGGTACAGGCCGGTGCCGTCGGCGACCTCGTCGCTCGTGCTGTGCGGGTTGTCGCGGAGGTAGACGTAGATGCGCGCCCGCGTCTCGGTGTCGAGCAGCCACGCGAGCAGGTCGACCACGTTGTCGTCGAACCCCTTCACCGCCCTGTCGGCGCCCTCGCCGAGGCGCTCTTTCGTCTTCCGCAGCTCCTCCCGGGTCCGCTCCGTCGGAGACTCCTCCGCGTCGTCTCCCGGTTCAGAGGGTGAATCGTTCGCGGTCATGACAGAGAGTGGGAGCTACGCGGGCAAAAGGGTTTCTCGTCGCTTTCGTTCCGACGGAACGCCGAGAACGCGCCTCGGGGCTTTCGGCCTCGGTGTCAGGGGTTGAGGACGGTGTCAGGGGGCGACGACGAGGTCCGCGCGCAGCGCGTCGGCGCCCGACTCCTCGCGGATCCGGCGCTGGCGCGCGGCGCCGCTCTCGGCCTCGTACACCTCCCGGATGCCGTCGATCCCGAGCCGGTCGCACTCGACGTCGACCACCTCGCCCAGCGGGGTCGTCCCCTCGCCGTCGCGGTCGACGAACGCGGCGTCGTGTCCGTGCCGGATGGCGCGCCACTTGTTCTCGTCGAGCAGTTCCCTGCGCAGCGACGGGGGCGACTCGCCGTCCTCGTACCGCTCGGCGTAGTCGACGACCAGCGCCCGGACGTACTCGGCGAGCGCGAGGGTCACCTCGGGGTCGCGCTGGGCGTCCGGCGCCCGCACCTCGACCGTGCCGTGGCCGGTGTGGGGGCGCACGTCGAACCACAGCTCGCCGCGGTCCGCGATGGAGTCGGTCTCGACCATCCGGCGCTCGTACCGCCGGAACGCGTCGAAGTCGTCGAACGCCGACGGGATGCCGGTGTTCGGGAGGTTCTCGAACACCTTCGCGCGGGCCGAGGCCAGCCCGGTGTCGAACCCGTTCCAGAACGGGGAGTTCGCCGACAGCGCGAGCAGCACGGGACAGTGCCACCGCAGGCGGTTCGCGACCCAGACGGCCTTGTCCGCGTCGTCGACGCCGACGTGGACGTGGAGCCCCGCGGTCGTGTTCCGGTGTTGCGGGTACTGAATGCGGTCCAGTTGGGCCTGGTACCGGGGCTTCTTCACGTGGTCGAGCTCGCGCCACTTCGCCGCCGGGTGGAGGCCGGCGGCCGCGATCCGATACCCGTCGGCGGCGGCGTGGTCGACGAGCGCCTCGCGGACGGTCGCGAGCGCGTCCGCGGCGTCCGCGGGGTCCGCCATCGTCTCGGTCTGGGCCTCTATCGTGCACTCGAACAGCTCGTGGTCGAACCCCTCCGGCACCGCAGCCGGCGGGTCGCGACCGTACACGAGGTCGTCGGTCCCGGACGTCGGGCGGCCCTCGGCATCGACGATGTAGAACTCCTCCTCGATGCCGAGCGTCCCCATCCGGGAGAACGCGTCCCGCGAACCGAGTTCCATTACCGCCTCGTACCGGTCGCGCGCTCTTATAAGGATTGGAAGACGGAAGACGCGGCGGCGGTCCGGACGCGCGCTCAGAAGCGGCCGCACAGTCCGGACGCGCCCCACAAGACACTTGCTGCGTCGAGCGCCGTTCACAGACATGAGCCGACGCCGGTTCGTCGCCGGACTCCTTTCCGCCGGCGCGGCCGCGCTGGCCGGCTGTGCCGGCGACCGCGACGGCGAGTGGGACCCGACGATCGACGGCGAAGAGCCGACGATCCCGCGCGGGGGCGAGGCGACCGTCACGGTCGAGGCCACCGACGTGGGCGGCTTCTCTTTTCGCCCCCCGCCGGACGGCATCACCCTCGGGCTGAGCGCCTCGGAGCGGGAGGTCACCCCGTCGCCGGACTCGGGGGCGGACTCCTATCCGCCGCCGGTGGTTCTGGTCCGGACGTACCAGCGTGACTGTCAGGGTCCCGATCGCCGTCGGCGAGTCCGCCGAGCCGGGCGAGTATCAGTACGGAGTAACCGTTTACCCGGACGCGGACTCCGAGCGAAGCGTCCGCGAATCCTTCCCGATCACCGTCGCCGACGGGTGATCCGGCGTCTCCCCCAGCCTCGTCGATCGGTGGCGGCATCGGCAGGGCCGGCCGTACCGCTCCCTGCGAACCGGTGTCGAAAAAGCGGCCCGACAGCACCCCGACCCGATCGAAAACGAGTCGGCGGCGCGCCGTCACGCGCCCGGTTCCCCCACCGCGCTCGACACCGTCCCGCTCAGCCGAGGACGTAGCGGAGCTTCGGGAACCGCTCGACGAGCGCCTGCCCCCCGACCTCGATCCGCTCGATGTAGGCGTCCAGTCCGAGGACGCGACCCGCGCCGAACGCGGCGACGGTGAGGAACACCATCGCGTACACCAGCGTCGAGTCGAACAGCGCGATCGCCTCACCGCTCCACCCGCCGAGGTAGAACAGCAGCATCTGGATCGCGCCGCCGAGCGCGGCCAGGCGGACGAACGCGCCCGCGATGAGCGCCGCGCCGATGAGCACCTGCGTGACCGGAACGATCACGTTGACGACCTCCATGAGCGCCGGACTCGACGCCATCGCGGCGTACAGCCCGCTGACCGGACTGGCCGAGCCGACGTTCGCGAGGTACCCCGCGGCGTCGAACGGCCACTCGGAGACCTTCCCGAGGCCGGCGAACAGGATCATCCCGCCGATGGTCGCCCGGAGCAGGACGATGAACAGCGCCGACAGCGAGTGCGCCTTCCCCGACAGGGTGATGCCGCCGATCTCGCCGCCGAACTCGTTCGTGGTTTTGGTGGACATAGTGTCTCTCCTCGGTTACCGATACGCCGAATTCCCGTATAAATCGGCGAGCGCGTTCCCTCGCGGCGAGACGGATCCGTGGTGTCCCCCGCATCGGTGGGGTGTTTAAATACCCGTGCCGAACGTTATCGGTCCCGGGCGCTCTCCGACCCGCTCACCACGCCTCGCCGCTCGCGAGGTCCAGGTCGCCGTCGCCCTTCTCCGAGGGACAGACGTCGGCGAGCACGCAGTCGGCGCAGTCGGGGTTGATCGCGGTACACGTCGCGCGGCCGTGGTCGATCATGAGGTGCGTGAACTGCTGCCAGTCGCTCTCGGGGACCACGTCGAGCAGGTCCTGTTCGATCGCTTCCGGACGCTCCTCCTCGGTGATCCCCAGCCGCCGCGTGAGCCGCTGGACGTGGGTATCGACGACGATGCCCTCGACGACGTCGTGGCCGTGTTGGAGGACGACGTTGGCGGTCTTGCGGCCCACCCCCGCGAGATCGGTCAGCTCCGACATCGTGTCCGGCACCTCGCCGCCGTGCTCCTCGGCGATGTCCGCGCACGCCGAGCGGATGTACTTCGCCTTGTTGTTGTAGTAGGTGATCGAGTTTATCGCCTCCGCGAGTTCCTCCTGGGGCGCGCTCGCGTACTCCTCGGGCGTCTCGTACGTCTCGAACAGGTCGGCGCACACCGAGTTCACGCGCTCGTCGGTACACTGGGCGGAGAGGATCACGGCGATGAGCAGCTCCAGCCGGTTCGAGTAGTTGAGCGAGATGGTCGAGTCCGGGTACTCCTCGTAGAGCCGGTCGAGGACTTCCGCGACCTGCTCCTCCCGCGTATCGCGTGGCGTTCCCATACCGATCCCCTCCGCCCGGGCGGCATTGAACGATCCGACTCCGCCCCCCGTTCGCGGGGGGAGGCGTCGCTCGGCCGCCCCGTCTCGACCGAGTAGTAAGACAGTTACCACCCGGCGCGCTGGTTGGCGTATGGACGTACTCGACGTCGCGGCGCGCGCGACCGAGACGGGGCCCGTGTGCGACGCCTGTCTCGGCCGGCTCGTCGCCGACCGGAGCTTCGGGCTGTCGAACGCCGACCGCGGCTCGGCGCTCCGGGTGTCGCTCGCGCTGCGCGACGACGAGGACCACGAGGCGGTCGACACCGCGGACTGCTGGGTGTGCGAGGGGCGCTGCGCGGAGTTCGACGACTGGGCCGCCCGCGCCGCCGAGGCGGTCGAGGGGATCGAGTTCGACACGTACAACGTGGGCACGCGCCCGCCGCCGCTGATCGAGGAGAACGAGGCCCTGCTCCGCGCCGACGCCGGCCTCGACGAGGACGCGGGCGAGCCGTTCAAGTCGGAGTTCAACCGCGAGGTCGGCAAGCGGGTCGGGCGGACCACGGGCGCCGAGGTCTCCTTTGACCGCCCGGACGTCCAGTTCACGATCGACCTGGCCGAGGACGCCATCGACGCGAAGGTGAACTCCACGTTCGTCTACGGCCGGTACCGGAAGCTAGAGCGCGACATCCCCCAGACCGAGTGGCCCTGCCGCGAGTGTAAGGGGTCCGGGCGACAGGGCGCCGACCCCTGCGACCACTGCGGCGGCTCCGGCTACCTCTACGACGACAGCGTCGAGGAGTACACCGCGCCGATCGTTGAGGACGTGATGGACGGGACCGAGGCGACGTTCCACGGCGCGGGCCGCGAGGACGTCGACGCCCTCATGCTCGGCACCGGCCGCCCGTTCGTGATCGAGGTTGAGGAGCCGCGCCGGCGCCGGGTCGACACCGACCGCCTCCAGTCGGACATCAACGCGTTCGCCGACGGCGCGGTCGAGGTCGAGGGCCTCCGGCTCGCGACCTACGAGATGGTCGAGCGCGTGAAGGAGCACGACGCCGGGAAGCGGTACCGCGCGCAGGTGGCGTTCGACGCCGACGTCGACGCCGACGCGCTCGCCGACGCGGTCGCGGAGCTGGAGGGAGCGACCGTCGAGCAGTACACGCCGAACCGCGTCGACCACCGCCGCGCGAGCATCACCCGCGAGCGCGACGTGTACGAGGCGACCGCCGAACTCGGCGGCCCGCGGCGCGCGACCGTCGAGATCGGCGGCGAGGGCGGGCTCTACATCAAGGAGCTGATCTCCGGCGACGAGGGACGCACCGAGCCGAGCCTCGCCGGCCTGCTCGGCGTCGGGGCCGAGGTGACGGCGCTCGACGTGCTCGCGGTGGAGGGTGAAGACGAGCCGTTCGAGGACGAGGCGTTCTTCCGGGAGTAGCGCGCCCGCATCCAGGGTCTCCTCGTCCCGGGTCCGGCCCCGCAGCGCACCGCCTCGGACCGTAACGGTCTCGGAACCAACGGGATTTATCTGACGAGCGTCAGACGTTCGCACATGAACGGGAGCGACGCCGACGGCGGAAACGCCCGCGAGGGCGGGACGCGAAACGGCGGGGCCCGCGGCGGGTCGGGCGGTTCGGCCGGAACCGGGGGCGCCGGCCACGCGGGCGAGCCCGCGGTCGGCGACCCCGTCATCCGACCCGCGGTCGACGAGGCCGGCGGGGTCCCGGCCGCCGCCGCCGTGTCGCTGAACGGCGCCGACCGCGCGGACCGCCCCGACCGGGTCTCCTCGGTCCTCGTCGCCGTCGGCCCCGGCCCGCACTCGGGCGCGACCGTCGACGTGGCGCGGGAGATTGCCGCCGCGACCGACGCCTGGCTCGAACTGTTCCACGTCGTCCCCTCGGACGCGGCGCTGGCCGACGCCGGCCCGGACGAGGACGCCTCCGGAACGGTCGTCGACGCAGGCGACGCGGACGACACCGACTACGCCGCGGCCGGCGAGCGGCTCCTCGACGCTGCCGAGGACAGGCTCGGCGGGTTCGACCGCGCGGACCGATGGCTCGTCGAGGACCGGACCGCGGCGGGCGCCATCGTCGAGCAGTCCGCGTACTACGACCTCGTCGTCGTCGGCGCGCCGACCACCGGGACGGTCGGCCGCTTCGTCTTCGGCTCCACGACCGACACCGTCATCGGCGACGCGGAGGTCCCCGTCGTCGTCGTCGAAGCCGACGGGTCGCGGGCGCTCGACCCGGCGTAGGGACCGGCCCGTGCCGCCGTCGCTTCTCCGCTCTCGGCCGCCGCTCCCCGCGTTCTTCCGCGTTCTCGAACCACGGTACCGCTTCCCGTCGCGGCGACAGCGTTAAATTAGTGTACATACTTGTACATCACAACGCGGAATATTACATCGGTGGACACAATGAATCTCAACGACACGGTCGAGCGCGTGACGGACGGGGAGGATCTGACCGTAGCCGAGGCGCGCGAGGCCGCGCGGCTGGTCTTCGAGGAGGCGACGGACGCCCAGATCGGGGCGCTGCTCGCCGCGCTCCGGACGAAGGGCGAGACGGAGGCCGAGATCGCCGGCTTCGCGCGGGGGATGCGCGACGCGGCGCGCACGATCGAGCCCGACCGCGACCCGCTCGTCGACACCTGCGGCACCGGCGGCGACGACTACGACACGATCAACGTGTCGACGACCGCCGCCATCGTCGCCGCGGGGGCCGGGGTGCCGATCGCGAAGCACGGCAACTACTCCGTCTCTTCCTCGTCGGGAAGCGCGGACGTGCTGGAGGTCGCGGGCGCCGACGTGGAGGCCGAGCCGCCCGCCGTCGAGGCGGCGATCGAGGCGGACGGGATCGGCTTCATGCTCGCGCCCGTCTTCCACCCGGCGATGAAGGCCGTCATCGGCCCGCGCAAGGAGCTGGGCATGCGGACGATCTTCAACATCCTCGGGCCGCTCACGAACCCCGCCGGCGCCGACGCGCAGGTGCTCGGCGTCTACGATCCCGACCTCGTGCCCGTCATCGCGCGCTCGCTCGCGCACATGCCCGTTGAGCGCGCCCTCGTCGTCCACGGCGCCGGCATGGACGAGATCGGGATCCACGACGAGACCGTCGCCGCCGAGGTCGACGGCGAGGCGGTGACCGAGTTCACCATCGCGCCGGAGGACCTCGGGCTCGACCGCGCCCCGATCGACGCGGTCGCGGGCGGAAGCCCCGAAGAGAACGCGGCGGACCTGCGCGGGATCGTCGACGGCTCCGTCACGAGCCCGAAGCGCGACCTGATACTGGCGAACGCGGGCGCGGCGATCTACGTCGCCGGCGAGGCCGACACGCTCGCGGCGGGCGTCGAGCGGGCGGCCGAGGCGATCGACTCCGGCGCGGCCGCCGAGAAGTTCGCGGCGCTCTGCGGCGACGGCGAGCCGGCCGACGGCGGGCTCGGGGCGACCGCGGAGGACGACGACTGATGACCCGGGTGAAGATCTGCGGGCTGACCGACGAGGCCGACCTCCGCGCCGCGGTCGACGCGGGCGCCGACGCGGTCGGCGTGATCACGGAGGTGCCGGTCGACTCGCCGCGCGAGGTCGACCCGGCGACGGCGGCCGAGCTGCTCGCCGCCGTGCCCCCGTTCGTCACCGCGACGCTCGTGACGATGCCCGACTCCGCCGAGCGCGCGGTCGAGCTCGCCCGGACGGTCGCCCCCGACGCGATCCAGCTCCACGGCGAGTGGACGTTCGACGAGCTGCGGTACGTCCGCGCGGAGACGGAACGGAAGGTGCTGCTCACGGTCGACGCCGACGAGCCGGCCCGCGCTGAGGAGCTGGACGGCGCGGTCGACGCGCTGGTCGTCGACTCCACCGACGACTCGGGCGCGGGCGGCACCGGCGAGACGCACGACTGGCGCGCGACCGGCGACCTCGCCGCCCGGCTCACGACCCCGGTCGTGCTGGCGGGCGGGCTCACGGCCGACAACGTCGCCGAGGCGGTCCGCGTCGCCGACCCCTTCGCGGTCGACGTCGCCTCGGGCGTCGAGATCGAGGGCGGACGGAAGGACCACAACGCGGTCGCCCGCTTCGTCGCGAACGCGGGCCGGGAGATGGAGCTGGCATGAGCGACGCGCCCCCGCTTGACCGGACGAAAGCCGAGTTCGTCGACCTCGCGGCCGACGCCCAGCGGCCGGTCGTGGTCCGCGCGTCGGCCGCGCTCGACGCGGACGTGACCCCGGTGGGCGCGTACGCGACCCTCGTCGGCGAGGGGCCGTACGGCTTCCTCTTAGAGTCCGGGGAGAAGGTCGCCTCCAGCGACCCGGACGGCGCGTTTACCGCGGACGGCAAGGCGGACCGTCACGCCCGGTACTCGTTCGTCGGTTACGACCCGGAGGCGATCGTCTCGGTCCACCCGGACCGCACCGAGGTGACCGAGCTGGGGCCGGCCGCCGACTTCGTCGGCGCGGACGGGGACGCGACCGACGGCGACCTCGGGCCCGCCGCGGGCGACGCGGTCGACCGCGTCCGCGCGGCGTTCCCGGACGCGAGCCTGCGCGGCTTCCCGGACACCGACCGGCAGATCCTCTCGGGCGGCTTCGTCGGGTTCCTCGCGTACGAGGCGGTGTACGACCTCTGGTTGGAGGAGGTCGGCGTCGAGCGCCCCGAGACGGAGTTCCCCGACGCCGAGTTCGCGCTCACGACGCGGACTGTGGTCTTCGACGAGCGGGAGGGCGGCGCCGAGCTGGTGTTCACGCCGGTGATCGGCGTCGACGACGACCCCGCCGCCGTCTACGACGACCTGGTCGACGAGGCCGAGCGGGTCGCGGCCGAACTGCGCGAGGCCGCGCCGCCCGACCCGGACGGGGTCCGCGTGCGCGAGGAGTCGGCGGACCCGCGCGAGGAGTACGAGGAGGCGGTTCGGACCGCCAAGCGCCACGTCCTCGACGGCGACATCTACCAGGGCGTGATCTCGCGGAGCCGCGAGCTTCGCGGCGAGGTCGACTCGCTCGGGCTGTACGCGGCGCTCCGGGACGTGAACCCCTCGCCGTACATGTACGTGCTCCGGCACGACGACCGGACCGTCGTCGGCGCGAGCCCCGAGACGCTCGTGTCGGTCCAGGGCGACCGCGTCGTCTCGAACCCCATCGCCGGCACCTGCCCGCGCGGGACCAGCCCGGTCGAGGACCGCCGGCTCGCGGGCGAGATGCTCGCGGACGGGAAGGAGCGCGCCGAGCACACGATGCTCGTCGACCTCGCGCGTAACGACGTGCGGCGCGTTTCCGAGCCGGGCTCCGTCCGCGTCGAGGAGTTCATGAACGTGCTGAAGTACAGCCACGTCCAGCACATCGAGTCGACCGTGACGGGGACGCTCGCGGCCGACGCCGACGCGTTCGACGCGACGCGCGCGACGTTCCCGGCCGGGACGCTCACCGGCGCGCCGAAGGTGCGCGCGATGGAGATCATCGACGACCTGGAGACGACCCCGCGGGAGGCGTACGGCGGCGGCGTCGGCTACTACTCGTGGACCGGCGACGCCGACTTCGCGATCGTCATCCGGACCGCGACGCTCGACGAGTCGGGCGACGAGTCGGTCGTCGGCGTGCGCGCCGGCGCTGGCCTCGTCGCCGACTCCGACCCCGCGGCCGAGTACGAGGAGACCGAACAGAAGATGGACGGCGTGTTGACCGCGATCGACCGCATCCGCGAGGGCGAAGCGCGGGACGGCGACGCCGACTCGGCGGCGCCCGCCGAGGACGACGACGGGGCGCTCGCCACCGGCACGGAGGCGGAGCGATGAAGGTCGCCGTCGTCGACAACTTCGACTCGTTCACCTACAACCTCGTCGAGTACGTCTCCGACCAGACGGTCGGCGGGGGGCCGGTCGCGGTCGACGTGTTCAAGAACACGGCGTCGCTCGACGAGATCGAATCCGCCGATCCCGACGCCGTGATCATCAGCCCGGGGCCCGGGCACCCGAAGAACGACCGCGACGTGGGCGTGACGATGTCCGTGCTCCGCGACCTGTCGCCGTCGGTGCCGACGCTCGGCGTCTGTCTCGGCTTAGAGGCCGCGGTCTACGAGTACGGCGGGACCGTCGGGCACGCCCCCGAGCCCGTCCACGGCAAGGCGTTCCCCGTCGACCACGACGGGGAGGGCGTGTTCCGCGGGCTCGACCAGGGGTTCCGCGCCGGCCGCTACCACTCGCTGGCGGCGACCGAGGTCCCCGAGGCGTTCGACGTCACGGCCACCACGGACCACGGCGGCGAGTCGATCGTGATGGGGATCCGCCACCGCGAGCACCCGATCGAGGCGGTCCAGTTCCACCCGGAGAGCGTGTTGACCGGATCGGGCCACGACCTCATCCGGAACTTCCTCACCGCCGTCTGAGCGCCCCCTGAGTCAGGCGTCCCCGCCTTCTTCGCCGCCTTCGTTGCCGTCGCCGTCGTCGCCCGGCCCTCCCTCTCCGTTCTCGTCCTCGGCCGGTTCGCCGTCGTCGTCGAGCCCGCGGCCGGCGAGCCCGACGAGGTGGCCGACCTCGGGGAGGACGACCTCGTCGACGCCGAGCCGGACCGCGTTCTCCGAGCCCGGGAGACAGAACACCGGCGTGTCGGAGACGACGCCGGCGACGGCGCGCGAGCCGATGGTCCGCGTGCCGACCTCCTCGTAGGAGAGCCGGCGGAACAGCTCGCCGAACCCGGGGAGCCGCTTCGCGAACAGGCCGCGGACCGCCTCCGGCGTCACGTCGTCGGGCGTGACGCCCGTCCCGCCGGTCGTCACCACCACGTCGGTGTCCCTCCGGCGAGCGAGTCGGTCGACGGTGCCCTGGACGCTGTCGTAGTCGTCCGGGATCAGTTCGCGGACCGACACCTCGTGGCCTGCCTCCTCGAACGCCGCCGCGACGTAGTCGCCGGCCGGATCCTCGTCCGCGCCCCGCGACGAGGAGACCGTGACGACCGCGGCCGCGACGGAGTCCGCGTCGTGGTGGTGATGGTCGTGGTCACCATGGTCGTGATCGTGGTCATCGTGGCCGTGGTCGTGACCGTGGCCATCATAGCCGTCTCCAGAACGGTCGCCGTCGTGGCTATCGTCGCCGTGGTCGGTCATACGTCCGCCTTCGGCGCCCGCGTCAAAACACCTCCCGGTCTCTTCAGGGCCAGTCGTCGCGCGCCTGCTCCTCGGGCGCGTCGTCGTCCGGATCGCCCGTCGCGAGCGTCCACCCCGCGGCCTCGGCGGCGTCCTCGACCTGGAGGAACTCCCAGCCGGTCGCCTCGGCGACGGCCTCGTCCTCGTCGTCGACGCCGACGAAGACGTGCCGGTCCGTATCGAACTGCCCGCCGATGTTCTCTAAGCTCTCCTCGACGCCGCGCGGGCCGGAGAAGAAGTCCTGTCGCACGCGGTGTTTCCGCGTGAAGTTCGTGACGACGTAGGTGGGCTTCTCGCTGACGACCCCGACGTACTCCGTCCACTGCCGGGCGTTGTTGAACACCGCGTTGGGGTCCGCGAGCGCTTTCAGCGCCTCCAACTCGAACGCCAGCGTCATGTCTGTAGATCCGCCGCTGTCCATGCGCCCCGCTTACCGCCCGCCGGCGAAAACAACTTCGCTTCCGCGTAGCCCGCCGGTCGCCCGGGGTGGGCGGCCGCCGTCACCGCGACCGGACCAGGTAGTAATCGGTGAACTTCACCACGTCGCCGTCGTCGAGGTCGCCTGTCTCGGGCGCCGTCCACGGCTCGCCCGCCAGCTCCCGCACGACGCCCTGCTCGTCGTCGTCCAGTTCGTCGTAGTGGCGGACGCGCGCGTCCGACGGGACGCGGCCGGTGCGGCGGAGCCGCAGCCGTCGCCCGGTGTCTCTGAGCGACATGTGTTACCGTATGGCACGATTAATCATAAGCGTTTCGCGGCGGACGTGACGCCGGTCGCCACGAGGGCGACACCCGCGGCTCGATTGCCGAGAAGCGAACGGACGAAGGGTGGCCGCTGTCCGGAGCTACTGCTCGGTCGTCGCCGCGAGGTCGTCGACGGAGAACCCGGGCTCCATGAGGAGGTCCGTCTGTCCGCTCACGTCGCGGCCCTCGCGCATCAGCTCTTTGAACGCAGACTGCGGCGAGAGGTCGCCGATGAGCACGCCGCCGACGACCTTTCCGTCCTTCAGCGCGACGCGGCGCCACTCGTTTTCGCCCGTGGTCGCCTCGACCGAGTCGTCGCCGAGCGTCGGGTGCCCGAACGAGAGGAACGGGAAGTCGAAGTGGGTGATCGAGTACGAGGAGACCCACCGGAACTCGTCGCTGCCGTAGTCGACCATGTTGCGGGCAGCGATGGTGCCCTGCTCCTTCGCGGAGCCCCACGAGCCGTTCTTCGCGTGCTCGCCGAGGATGAGGTCGTTGAACGTGGTGATGTCGCCCGCGGCGAACACGTTGTCGACGTTGGTGCGCATGAACTCGTCGACGACGATGCCGTCGTCGAGTTCCAGCGGCGTGTCCTCGACGAGTTCGGTGTTGAAGTTCAGGCCGATGGCGACGCCGGCGAAGTCGCACTCGTAGCGCTCGCCGTTCGGGTCGACCGCGGCCTCGACGTGGCCCTCGTCGTCGACCTCGAAGCGGTCGACGCCGGAGTCGAAGACCGGATCGACGCCGCGCTCGCGCATCGCTTCGTGCATGATCTCCGCGCCCTCCTCGGAGAGCGCGTAGCGCCACCAGCAGTCGCCGCGCATGAGGTACTTCGCCTCGACGCCCTGCGCGCCGCAGATGGCCGCGAAGTCGATGCCGAGCAGCCCGGCGCCGACGATGACGCCCTTCTCGGCGCCCTCCACGCTCTCTTTGATGTTGCGGGCGTCCTGGAACGTCCAGAAGTGGTGGATACCGTCGGCGTCGGCGTTCTCGACCGGGAGCTGCTGGGGCGTGCCGCCGATGGCGAGCAGGAGGGAGTCGTACTCAAACGTCTCGCCCTCGTGGGTGCGGACCGCGTCCTCGTCCACGTCGATGTCGACGACGACCGTGTTCAGCCGGAGGTCGACGTCGTGCTCGTCGTACCAGTCCTCCTGGTGGATCGAGATCGGGGCCTCGGGGAGCTTCCCCTTCGCGTACTCCTTGATCAGAATCCGGTTGTAGAGGGACTCACCCTCGTCCGTGAGAACCGTGATCTCGGCGTCGGGCGCTTCCTCGCGGAGCGTCTCGGCCGCGGACGCGCCCGCGATACCGTCACCGATGATCACGTACGAATCGCTCATGTCCGGCCGTTCGGATTCATGGTTAATGTGGGTTGTCATCCGCGTCCGGGGGCGTGCGACGGACACGCACGGCCGGAGAAAACGGCCGAAGTGACGCGTTCCGTCGGAAACTCTCACGCCGGCCGGCGCTCGGGGTCGTCGTCCTGCGCCCCGCCGTGCCGATCGGCGGCTCCGACCGACGACCACCGGCCCTCGCCCCCGGTCAGTGGTCGGCTCCGGCCGGCTCCGCGGGGAAGTCCTTTTCGCCGGCCTCGACGGCGACGTCGAGCCAGTTCTCCGTCGGGACGAGCGGACACTCGTAGGCGTGGTTGTACGCGCACGTGGGGTTGTACGCGAGGTTGAAGTCCACGACCCACTCGCCGTCGACGCGGTCGCGGTCGGGATCCAAGTCGAGGTACCGGCCCGCGCCGTACGTCTCGTCGCCGCTCGTCGCGTCGCGGAACGGTACCCAGAACCGGTCCGCGCCGTCTGCCGGCCGATACGCCTGGAGCGTCGCTGCCTCGCCGTCGACCTCGAAGCGGAACTCCCCCCACCGGCTGTACGTCTGTTCGCCCTCGGCGGTCGTCTCGACGGTCACCGTCTCCTTCTCGTCGTGCTCGTGAAGCGGCAGGACGAACCGGTACGCCGGGTCCGGATCGTAGTACGCCAGTCCGGGGAAGCCGTCGCCCCGCATCGAGACCGGCAGCGGCGACCGCGCCGACTCGCGGAACCGCTCGATTTTCGCCTCCCGCTGCGCCTCCACCTGCGCCGCCCAGTCGTCCGCGGTCTCGGCGTCCATGATTACCTTAGTATTGCGCCGCGCGCACAATAACAATTCCGACCGCGGAACTCTCGACCGCGCCGACGACAGAAGGCACTTATAGCGTTCTCGGGGACGTTGAGCCGTGAACAGACGAACTGCCCTCTCCACCTTGGCGGTCGGTGGATTCGTCGGAGTCGCTGGTTGCCTCGGCAACGTACGTATCGGCGGGGACGACGAACAGGCGGCCCGAGACCGACCGGATCCCGAACTGAACCGGGAGGTCGAGACGGAGGGCGTTGAGGACGGGTCCCGCTCGCAGTTCCAGTGGGGACCGACGCACGCGGGATGCCGTGAGGAGGCGGGACCGACAGACGATGTCGACGTGTTCTGGCGGCGGACGCCGTACCGGTACGATCATTCACAGCCGGTCGTCGTGGGCGATCGGGTGTACGTCTCTTTCTCGGGGGCCTTGTTTCGTCTTGACCTCGCGACCGGCGAGGTACGGTGGTCGACGGAGGTCGGTCACGACGGGTCGTCGACGCCGGCGGTTCGCGACGGCATCGCATACGTGACGGTCTGGAACGGTGGGGACGAGACCGACCGCGGACTGGCGGCCGTCGACGCGGAGAGCGGCGAGGTGATGTGGCGGCGGCTGACCGACACGGACGTGACGACGGCACCGGCGGTGACCGACGAGGGGGTGTTCGTGGGAGGCGGCTACGAGACGCAGACCGTCGCGGCGTTCGACCACGACGGGACCGAACGGTGGCGCAACGACCTCGGCGAGTACGCCTCCGCGCCCGCCGTCGCCGACGGAACCGTCGTCTACGGGGCGGGCGGCCCCCGCGTCGTCGCCTACGACGCCACCTCGGGCGAGGAGCTGTGGACGGCCGACGTCGACGGCGACGCGACCGCGACGCCGACCGTCACCGACGGTCGCGTCCTGGTCGGTACGCGGGCCGGAACGCTGTACGCGCTCGACCTCAGCGACGGCTCGGCGGCGTGGACCGTCGACCTCCCCGGTCCGGTCCGCCGGTCGGCCGCTGTCGCGGACGACCGAGCGGTCGTTCCGACCGAACTCGGTCTCGTCGCCGTCGGCAACGACGGCGAGCGGCTGTGGAGCGACGAGGGGGTCGCCGGCGCGACCGCACCGATGGTTGCGGGCGGAACCGCGTACCTCGGCGACGGTCGGACCGTCCGCGCGATCGCGGTCGACGACGGGACAGAACTGTGGTCGTTCCGCACTCGCAGGCGGTCCCCCACTGACGCCTTTCTCCAGGGCGTTCGGGCGCCGCCGACCGTCGTCGGCAGTGTCGTCGTCGCGGCGACGCACGCTGGCGACGTGTACGCCCTCGGCGAGGCCTGAGCCGGAAGCGGGTTCTCCGGGGGTGGTTATCGCCGGCGCTCCGAACCGGTTCGACGCCACACATTCAAGAGCGTCCCGACCCAACGACGCGTATGAAAATCCGGCAGAACATCCGCCACTGGGCCGCCAAGAAGGCGTTGACCACGCCGGTCGTCGGCGACGTCGCCAACGACAAGCTCGTCGACCTCCACACGAGCATCTTCCTCAACAAGGCCGACGAGGACCGCCGGGAGGAGCGCCGCGACCACCTCGACAGCTTCTTCGACGCGACGATGGACACCTACGTCGCCGCGTTGGAGGCCGACTTCCCGGAGGCCGAGGCTCGGGAGATCACTCACGTCCAGGCGAACTTCGACTTCTTCAACCACGGCTGGACGGAGATGATGGAGATCCCCGGCGACGAGCTGGAGGCCCACTACCGCCGGTACGAGTCCTTCTTCACCGACTACGGGATCACGATCGACGACCCGCTCGGCGACTTCCGCCCCCCGGATGGAATCGTCGACGCGCCGGAGACCCCGGAGAAGCTCGCCTCGCCGGAGTACGAGAACGCCCTGGCCGGCTTCGCGGACGACGTGTACGTCGAGACCGACGACGGCGAGACGGTCGTCGGCGGCGACACGGAGGAGCCGGACGAGGTCGACGCCGCGGCCGCGCCCGGGCTCGACGAGGACGAGGCCAGCGCCTGAGCGCCGTCGGGTCGACCGACCCTCGGCTCCGCCGCCGCGGTCGTTCGATCCCTTTCGACTCGCCGACCACGTTTATAGTTCGCCGGGCAGAGGGAGGGGTATGAACCGCGGGCAATCGTTCCTGCTTCTCCTCATGGGGTCGGTCGCGCTGCTGACCCTCTTCGTCATTCTCCCGTTCGTCGAGTACGTCATCGCCGCGGCGATCCTCGCGTTCGTCCTCTACCCGTTCCACCGCCGGCTCTCGCGGTGGCTCCGGGCCCGCGTCTCGAAGCGCTTCGGACAGATGCTCTCGGCGCTGACGCTCATCTTCTCCGCCATCGTCGCGGTGATCCTCCCGCTCGCGTACATCTCGTGGGTGTTCGTGCGCGACCTCACGGCCATCGCCGCGGGCGACACCGCGATCAACGTCGCGGCGATCGAAGCGGAGATCGCGGCGCTCACCGGGCAGGACCCCGAGGTCGCCGACCTGCTCCAGACCGCCGGCGAACTGCTCGTCGAGGTCCTGTTCGGCGGGTTCAGCGGCGTCGTCACCACGGGGCTTCGGGCCTCGGTCGGGCTGTCGCTCGCGCTGTTCCTGCTCTACTACACGCTCATCGACGGGCCGGCGTTCGTGCGGTGGATCCGGGACACGAGCCCGCTGCCGCCCGACGTCACGGCGGACCTCGTCGACCGGATCGACGCGATGACGCGCGGGGTGGTGATCGGCCACATCTCCGTCTCGCTGCTTCAGGCCGTCATCGCCGGGCTCGGGCTCTGGGTCGCCGGGATCCCCAACGTGGTGTTCTGGACGTTCGTGATGGCGGTGCTGGCGCTTTTACCGCTCATCGGCGCCTTCTTCGTGTGGGGGCCCGCCGCGGCCTACCTCGTGATCATCGACCAGGTCACGGCCGGGATCTTCCTCGCGGTGTACGGCGTCGCGGTGATCGCGATGGTCGACAACTACGCCCGGCCGCTCGTCATCGACCAGCGGGCGCACCTCAACCCCGGGATCATCCTCCTCGGCGTGTTCGGCGGCATCTACTCCGTGGGCTTCACCGGGCTGTTCGTCGGGCCGATCGTGATCGGCGTGCTCGCGGCGACGCTGGAGACGTTCCGCGAGGACTACGACGCGATCTGACGGATTTAACCGCTCAGCCCGCGAAGGTCGCCCATGGCGACGACCGCGACCTCTCGGCTCCCGGACCGCCGCGAAGCCCTCCTCATCGCCGCCGCGGCGGTCGCGGTCAACCTGATCGGCGCGCTCGGCGTCCCCTTCACGGCGACGCAGAGCGCGTGGTTCACGTCGCTGGAGCTCCCCGCCTTCTACCCGCCGGGCTGGGCGTTCGGCGTCGTCTGGCCGGTCCTGTACGCGCTGTGCGGCGCCGCCGCGGCCCTCGTCTACCTGGCCGGGCGCGACGGCGCGGCGCCGGCGGGGCGCGTCCGGACCGCGCTCGCGCTGTTCGGCGTCCAGCTCGCCGTCAACGTCGCGTGGTCGCCGACCTTCTGGGGGCTCGAACGCGCCGACCTCGGCCTCGCCGTCCTCGCCGTCCTCCTCCCGCTCGTCGCCGCCACGATCCGGCTGTTCGACCGCGTCGACCGCCGGGCCGCGGCGCTGCTCGTCCCCTACCTCGCGTGGGTCTGCTTCGCGACCGCGCTCAACTACGCCATCTGGTCGCTCAACTAGGGATCTCCCCCGGCGTTCGTCGCGTCCGTCACCGGCGGCGGCCCGCGCTCCAGTCGCTCCGCGACGAACCGGCGCTCGGCCCGGCTCAGTTCGCCGTCCGTCTCACGGAACGCCGACAGCCCCCCGCGGTACCGCTCGGGGTCGACGTCGGCGGGCGCCCCGGCCAGGCGCTCGAGTTCCAGCTCGGCGATCCCGGTCCGCTCGCCCGTGTAGGCGAAGCCGCACTTGTGGCACGCCTCGTAGGCGAACGGGTTGTTCACGGCGATCTTCACGCGGTCGAAGCCGGCGACGGCAAGGTCGGCGACGGTCTCGCCGATCAGCTCCGGACCGATCCCCTCTCCGCGGCGCGCGGCGTGGACCGTGACGTACCGCAGCCGGCAGCAGTCGGGGTCGGTCCGGTCGGCCGAGAAGGAGACGGCCGCGATCACCTCGTCGTCGAACGCCTCGGGGTCGACCGTGTCCGGCAGCGGTTCGTCCGGCTCCCACCCCGGCGCCGCCGGGGACCCGTCCGGCGTCCGGATCACCGCCTTTCCCGGCCCGCCGACGACGAACTTGCCGGCGTACGCGAACGCTCGGTAGTCGAGCCGGAGGGCCTCCCCATCGCCGGGCGGACACACGAGCGCGTACTCCATGGGGACCGTACGGCGGCGGACGGGTAAATAGGGTCGGTGGCTCTTTGTCCGTCGCGGCGGTCGGATCGCCCATGTACGGCCTCGGCGACGTGGACTTCTTCGACCGGATTGCCCCGCTGTACGACCTCGCGATGCCGCCGGCGGACGGCGAGGCGCTCGCGGCCGGCCTCGACCACGCGACGCGGCCGATCGAGCGCTTGCTCGACGTCGGCGGGGGGTCGGGCCGCGCGGCGGCCGCGCTGGCGGGCCCGGACATCGCGGTCGTCGACGCCTCCGTCGAGATGCTCTCGCGGGCGCGCCGCGGCCGCGGGCTCGCCGGCCTCGCCGCCGACGCCGGGCGCCTGCCGTTCCGCGACGCGAGCGTCGACGCCGTCACGGCCGTCGACGCCCTCCACCACCTTCCCGACCACGACGCCGCGCTCGCGGAGGCGGCCCGCGCGCTCGCGCCCGGCGGCGCGCTCGTGATCCGCGAGTTCGACCCGAGCCACCCGCTCGGGCGACTGCTCGTCGCCGGCGAGCACGCGATCGGCATGAACTCGCGGTTCAGGACCCCGGCCGACCTCGCGGCCGCGATGGACGGCGTCGGTCTCGACCCCCGGATCGTCGACCGCGGCTTCGGCTACACGGTGGTCGGCGTGCGGCGGTGAGTCGTCGCGCCCGAATTCACTACGCGGGGACACAGGCCACGAGCTCGCCGTCAACGGGGTCCTCGTCCGGGTCGCTCGTCCGTCTCACGACCCGTTCGTCGAGGTAATACCGCGCGGACTCCACCGCATCTTTCACACCCTCGCCGTTCTCCGTCTCGACCGTGACCGACCACACGGTCTCGACGCCGACCACGATCCGGTCGTCGCCGGCGTCGACCACTCGGACGGTCGTGGACGGCTCCGCGCCGACCGACGCTCGTTCGCCGTCGGCGTCAACGAGCCGATCGGAGACGTACTTCGGCTCATAGCCCGCGACGAACGACCGCGCTTCGGTCACGGACACCCCGTCCGGGAGCGGCACGCCGTAGTCCCGCGAAACGGGGCACTCCCCGGGACGTGAGCCGGTAAACTGCCGGCCCGGTTCACCGGTCGCGTCCGAATTACCCAGACAGCCGGCGAGGGGGACCCCGGCTCCGAGCAGCGCGACGAGCGCCCGACGCTTCACGCCGAGAGTTTAGAATTCGCTTGATAAGTGCTTTCCCCGGCGGTTCCGACGAAGAGCGGTTCCGTCGCCGCGAGTCAGTCGTGCGAGGCGCCGTGGGCGGCGTGGTCGTGGTCGTGCGACCCGTCGCCGTCGCCGGACTCGTCGTGGGTGTGATCCTGGTCGCCGGAACTCGTCTCGCCGAGCACCTCGGCGCCCTCGCCGTCGATCATGTCCATGTTCTTCAGGTTGTCGCGCTCCTCGAAGTCCTGGACCGCCTCCATCACGTCCGCCTGCGTGATCGTCATCCGGTCCTCGGTGAGCGCGCCGAGGACGGCCTCGCGGAGCACCATCCGGAGGTCGGAGCCCGTGAGCCCGCTGGTCCGGTCGGCCACCTCCTCGGGGTCGAAGTCGGCGATCTGCATCTCCTTCGTCACCACCCGGAGGATGTCCGCGCGCATGTCGCGGTCCGGCTTGGGGAAGTTGACGATCTCGTCGAAGCGGCGCCAGGCGGCGGCGTCGAGCTGGTCCGGGTGGTTGGTCGCGCCGATCAGCAGCACCTCGTCGCGCACGAGCGACACCTCGTCGATCGACTTGAGGAGGGTGTTGACCGCGCGCTTCAGGGCGGCGTGCTCGTCCGAGCGGCGGGTCTTCGCCACCGAGTCGAACTCGTCGATGAAGAGGATACACGGCGAGAGCCGCTTGGCGACCTCGAAGCTCTTCTCGACGTTCTTCGAGGTCTCGCCGAGGTACTGGCTCGTGATCATCGAGAGCTTCACCTCGACGAACGGGAGCCCGAGCTCGTGGGCGAGCGCCCGCGAGACGGTCGTCTTCCCGGTTCCCGGCGGGCCGACGAACAGCAGCTTGCCGATCTCGCGGAGGCCGATCTCCGCGAGGTACTCGCGGTGTTCGATCGCCTTGACGATCTTCTGGATCTCGCCCTCCTGGTCGCCGGTCAACACGAGGTCGGCCAGCGTCGTCTCGATCTCCTCGGGCGCCCGGACGTTGACGAGGTCGAGCATCTCGCCGTCCTCGTCCTCGTCGAAGTACTCCGCGAGCAGCGCGTCGATCCAGACGCGGTCGGCCTGGACCGGCCGCACGTCCGCTCGAGCCTCCTCGCGGGTCACCGGCGGTTCGAGGTCCTCGGCGGCCGCCATCGCGGCGACGACCGTCGGGTTCCCGGCGATCCGGTCGTCGTCCGCGCGGTCGCGGTACCACTCCAGCCCCATCGCGGGCTGGGTCAGCGAAATCTCGCCGGAGAACTCCGTGCGCTGGGTGAAGAGGAGGTCGGAGACCGCCTCCCACGGCCGCTCGACCCCGGTCGCGGTGCGCGTGGTCTCGTCGGTCGCCTTCAGCGGTCGCTCCACGCCGCCGGGGGCGTCGTCGACGGCGTCGGCCGACCAGAACACCTGCCGGAAGCGCGGGGGCAGGTCGTTCTCGTCGAGGTCGCGGTCCTGCGTGTAGAAGTGCGTCGTCAACACGAACTCGACGACGTCGAGCGCCGGGTCACTCATCCGCGCGAAGTAGCGCCGGGACGCGGTTAAGAGCGTCGAAGCACCGCCGGTCGCGGGCGGCCCCGCGGCGGACGCGACCGGACGCCGGAGCAGAGAGCGGGTAGCGCGGGTGCGGGCGTCCGGGGGCGCCGACGGCCGGGAGAGAGGCGACACTGGGGCGCGCGAGCGGCCGCGGTATCGAACCCTTATTAGCCCTGGTCCGCGACGTACCGCGCATGAGATCCGAAGACGCGGCCGCATCGGGGGACCCCGCCGGCGACGGCGCGAGCGAGCCCGAGGACACGAGCGACGCAGACCACGAGAACGCGCTTCAGGACGTCATCGCCGTCGACCCCGACGACGTCGCGCAGGGGACGGTGAACCGGCTCGACGCGCACACCGGCGACGGGATCCGCCACCGCGCGTTCACCTGCCTCGTCTTCGACGGGGACGGACACGTCCTGTTGGCCCAGCGCGCGCCGACCAAGCGCCTGTGGGACGGCCACTGGGACGGCACGGTCGCCTCCCACCCCGTCGAGGGGCAGTCGCAGGAGGAGGCCACCGAACAGCGGCTCGGAGAGGAGCTCGGCATCTCGCCCGACCAGTACGACGACCTGCGAGTGACGGACAAGTTCGAGTACAAGCGCTACTACCCCAACGAGGGCGTCGAGTGGGAGGTCTGTGCGGTGCTGAAGGTCACCCTCGACGACACGACCCTCGACCCGGACGAGGAGGAGATCGGCGGCATGCTGTGGGCCGACTACGACCACCTCCACGAGCACCCCGAGCTGTACCGTCAGCTCCGCCTCTGCCCGTGGTTCGAGATCGCGATGCGGCGCGACTTCTCCTGAGCGGGCCGACCGGCGGGCGCCGGTCCCGCGGTTCCGCGCCGCGGTCGAACTCCCGCCGGATCGAAGCGGCGAGTTGAAGGCGCTCCCGCGCCGCGTTCCGATATGACCGTCGTCGCCCTGCTGGCGAACCCGCCCCGCGAGGGGCTCGTCGGAACCGCGATCGCCGAGTCGACGCCGCTGTCGCCCGCCGAGGCGGCCGACCTCTACGAGGCGCAGTTCCGCGACGCCGTCCTCGCGGTCGAGCGCTCGGGCGGCGAACTCCTCGTCAACTACCCCGACGAGGACGACCTCCCCGCCGAGTACCGGACCGAGACGAGCCCCGAGGCGGAGCTCCGGACGCTCGTCGCGGACACCCTCGGCGGCACCGACGAGGTCCGCTTCGAGCGGCAGGTGGGCTCCTCGTTCGGCGCGCGCGCCGGCAACACCGTCACGCACCTGCTGCGCGAGGAGGGCGCCGACTCCGTCGCGGTCGTCACTCCGACGGCGCCGCTGCTCTCGCGGACCGTCGTCGACTCGGCGGCGATGAAGCTGCGGACGACCGAGGTCGTCCTCGGCCCCTCGTCGAACGGCCGCGCGTACTACGCGGGGTTCACCGAACCGATCGACTTCGACGGCGCGTTCGAGGCGCCGGCGCTGCCGACGCTCGCGGAGCGCGGCCGCGACGCAGACCGCTCGGTGGACTTCGTCGAGCCGTCGCCCTCGCTGGAGACCGGCGACGACCTGCTCGACGTGGTGCCGATGCTCCGCGCGCGGTTCGCCGCGGAGCGCGTGGTGCCCGACTACACGGCCGCGTTCGTCCACGAGAAGGGGCTCGACGTGGTCGCCGAGGACGGCGAGGGGCGGTTGGTGCGAGACTGAGCGGTCGGGGCGGCGCGTCGATCGGTCCCTCGGATCCGACACCACTTAGTCGCCCGACGCCGAGCGGTCACGTGTGGTGGGATGGCAGAGTGGCCCATTGCGCCTGCCTTGAAAGCAGGTAGCCTCACGGCTTCCTGGGTTCGAATCCCAGTCCCACCGTAAGCGCGCAGCGCACACCGCGCGGCGCGCGCCACGTGCTGGACTCGAATCGGAGAGCGGTCGTCTTCCGGTGCGAAACTTAATATGGTTACTTCACCGTCCGGTCGGCCGATCGAGACTCGATGTCCGCTCGCGCGGTCCTAACTCCCGGAACCGCAACGACACCGTTGCTGACCCGGACCTCCCGATAACACTCGCGTCCGGTGTCGCGTGGTAGCGCGTGGCGCATTATCTTTAACAGGTTTCCGGTACATGTTCGTGATAGGTGATACAAGCATGAGCTACGAACTCGATCCGCTCCCGTACGAGTACGACGCGCTTGAGCCCCACATCTCCGAGCAGGTGCTCGAATGGCACCACGACACCCACCATCAGGGGTACGTCAACGGCTGGAACGCCGCCGAAGAGACGCTCGAAGAGAACCGTGAGTCCCACGACTTCTCTTCGTCTAGCGGAGCCATCCGCGACGTGACTCACAACTCCTCGGGTCACATCCTCCACGACCTGTTCTGGCAGAACATGTCGCCGGAGGGCGGCGACGAGCCCGAGGGTGAGCTGGCCGACCGCATCGAGGAGGACTTCGGCTCGTACGAGGCCTGGAAGGGCGAGTTCGAGGCGGCGGCCTCCGCGGCCAGCGGCTGGGCGCTTCTGGTGTACGACACGTTCTCGAACCAGCTCCGCAACGTCGTGGTCGACAAGCACGACCAGGGCGCGATCTGGGGCGGTCACCCGATCCTCGCGCTGGACGTGTGGGAGCACTCCTACTACCACGACTACGGCCCGGCCCGCGGCGAGTTCGTCGACAACTTCTTCGAGGTCGTCGACTGGGAGGAGCCGTCGGACCGCTACGAGCAGGCCGTCGAGCTGTTCGAGTAAGCGCGCCCGAGAGGACGCGTTACGCGCGTCGAGATCCGCATTTTTTCGCAGTACGTCGCCCGATCAGTGACCTCTCTCCGTACAGTGGTTGGTAGGTAGACGACCGGGAGAAACACCTCCGAAGCCCCAGCCGCTCGGCGATACGCGATCAACGAGTGTGCGGTGAACGCTTCCAAAGCCCCAGCCGCGAGGGCTCGGTGCGCTCGTTGTCGTTCGAAAGGCGCGAAGCGCCTTTCGTGGTGACGAGACGCCGCAGGCGTCTCGAACCACGGTCCTCAGTCGCTCGCGCTGCTCGCTCCTTGCGGTCCTTACGTCGCGCGCCGTCGCCCTCGCGGCTGCCCCTTGGAGTTCCACCCGACCGCGACCGCACAGCACCTCACACCTCCCCAGCCTCGTCAGTCGCCGTCGCTTCGCTCCGGCGACTGACTCCCTCGCGCGTGCTCCTCGCGGCCGCCTTCGGCGGCCACTCGGAGGCACGCGCCACCGCACCGTCGAAATCGTATCGGCAGCGTTTACGGACGCGGTCGCGTATCGCCGCGCATGCCCGAACCGAAGTCGGCGTTCGACGCCACCTACCCGTGCGACTTCTACGAACCCGCGGAGCTGTTCGAGCCGGACCAGATGTACACCGTCCCCGAGATCGGTCGCCTGCTTCAGGGGTTAGAGCCGGACGCCGAGGTCGACCCGGACACCGAGGCCGTGCTGGTCGACTGGGCGGTCCCGTGGGTGATGGTCCACGCGGAGGAGATGGTCGTCGCCGAGCCGCTGACCGAGGACGGCCCGGGGTACTACGGGCTCGCCACCGACGCGGACCCCGAGCCCGATCCGGACGCCGACGCTGAGGCCGACGACGGCGACGGGTCGGCGTGACCGGGGACCGCTCCGACCCGCCGACCTACCTCGTCGCCGGGGGCTCGCGCGTCGACGCCGGGAAGACCACCTTCTCGGCGGGGCTGGTCGCGCACCTCGCCGAGCGCGCGGGCGACGCGGTCGGCGTCAAGCCCCGCGCCGGCAACGACTACTGGTTCGACCACGACGACTACCGGGTCGCGACCGACGCGGGCCGCCTGTACGGGAAGGACGCCCGCACGCTCGCGGCCGCGAACACTCGCCCGCTGGCGGCGCCCGACGACGCGTCGCCGTCGGCGTCGGCCGTCACGCCAGAGTCGATCAACCCGGTCCATCGGCTCTGGAAGCCGACTCCGGGCCGGACCGGGATGCTCGGCGACGCCGACCGCACCTTCCTCTGCGACCGCGTGACGACCGACGCCGGGACGCGGTTCGTCGTCAACGGCGCGGCCGCGGAGGCGGGGCTGCTCCCCGACGGACTGACCGACCGCCTGCCGCTGGCGGAGGCGACCCGCGTGCGCGACGTGCCCGAGTTCAACGAGGTGATGGCCGCGGCGCACCTACCGGCGATCGAGCGCCTCGCCGACCGCGTCGCCCGCACACCGGTCCCGGTCGTCGTCGAATCGTACGCCGACGTGGCCGGGACGCTGCCTCGCGACGGCCCGGTCGCGACCGACGCGGTCGCGGTCGTCGACCCCGGCCGCGCCCGGATCTACGCGGGCGACCGCTACGCGAAGGCCCGCGCGGTCGCCGCCGGCAGCCCGCGCGAGGGGACCCGCGAGGAGCACGTCGACGCGGTGACCGAGATGATCGAACCGCTCGCGACCGAGCCGCTCCCGGCGCTGTCCGGCGAGGTCCGCGGCGAGCCCGACCGCGTGGCGGCGGCGTACGAGCCGGCGTACGCGACGCTGGTCGATGCGGTCGAGAACTGAGAACCCGCCTGCGCGGTCCGCGCTCAGGCGTTCCGCTTCGTGTAGTGTTCCAGCGCGGACTCGATCGAAGAGAGCTCGGTCGTCACGCGGCTGTCCGCGACGCGCATGAAGCCGGGCGTGTACGACGACGAGTAGTCGAAGATGCGGTTGACGGCGCGCTTGGGGGCGGAGACGGCGCCGAAGTCGGTGACCGTGTACACGCGGGTGGTGGGGAAGGCGGTCCAGAACGTCCCGCTCGCCCAGCGGTCCTCGTCCGCGAACGCCTCGCCGACGCGGCCGGTCGCGACGTACTCGTCGTCCGCGTAGAACAGCAGGAGGTCGCCCGACTCCATCTTCTCGAACGTCGACCCGTTGCCGCTGTCGTCGTCGACGGCCCACAGGCGGGCCTCGTCGAGGTCGGCGAGGGGTTCGGGGCGATCCGGGTAGTCGGTGAGATCGACCGGCGTCCGGACCGTTCGGTCGAAGTTCTCCGGGTCTATCGGGACCAGGAAGACGTTCGCGCTCATTACCCGTCGTTTCGCCGGCAGGGGTTTAAACCCGTTCGTTGATGCGTCGGGTCACTCCCCGTAGTCGGCGTACAGGCGGTCCATCCGCGCCGCCATCACGAAGTCGGCGCGCGTCAGGCCGCCGACCTCGTGGCTCCACATCTCGATCCCGACCTCGCCCCACGACAGCGCGATGTCGGGGTGGTGCCACTCCGCCTCGGCGAGTTCGCCCACGTCGTTCGTGAACGAAAGCGCCGTCTCGAAGTCTGGGAACTCGTAGCTCGCCTCCAGGTGGTGCCCGTCGACGACCTCCCAGGCGTCGCCGAGTTCGTCGGCGTAGTCGACGTACTCGTCTTCGGCGAGCGGCTCTCCGTCGTCGCCGGCCGGCTCGACCGGCTCGTCCGCGAGCGGTGAGGACATACCCCACGTTGGGCGACGGGGGGTTTGTACCTTCCGCGGGCGGAGGGCCGGCGCCCCCGACCGCCGAACGGGCGCGTGTCACTCACCGGAACCGCGAGAGCGCGTTCCGGAGCGCGCGCCGGGCCCGCGCGAGCCGACCGGCGCGCCCCTCCTCGGCGGCGTCCGGCGCCCCCGGCTCGGAGAGTTCCCAGCCGGCCTTCTCGGCGGCCTCGTCGACCCGGAGGAACTCGTAGCCCGTCTCGGTCGCGACGCGCTCGTCCGCGCGGGTGGTGCCGACGAACACGTACCGCGGGGCGGCGCTCTCGTCCCGGACGTCGGCGAGCGTGCCCCACTTGTCCCAGCTCCGGAGCGCGTAGTCGTTCTCGACGCCGTGTTCGCGGGCGAACGCCGCCACCCGGTCCGCCTCGTTCGCGACGACGCCGACGTGGCGGCTCCACCGGCGCGCGTCGGCGAACGCCGCGGCCGGGTCGGCGAGCGAGCGCGCGGCCCCGAGCGAGAAGACGAGCGTCACGTCGCCGTCGCCGGGCTCCGTCGCGTCGATTCCCATCTCGGTCGGACTCAGGCGGGCGCCGACCTAAACGCTGTGGGGAGGCTTTTGTCGGGGCGCCGCGTCGCTCCCGACGATGGAGTTCGAATCCACCTTCGGCACGGCCGCGCCGCTCCTCGGCATGGTGCATCTCCCGCCCCTCCCCGGAGCCCCCCGGGCGCCGGACGACGGGCGCGCGGCGATGCGCGCGGCGATCGATCGGGCCGCGAGCGACGCGCGGGCGCTCGACCGCGGCGGCGTCGACGGCGTCGTGATCGAGAACTTCGGCGACGCGCCGTTCTACCCCGACGAGGTCCCGCCGCACGTCGTCGCGGGCGTGACCCGCGCCGCGACCGCGGTCGCGGCCGAGACCGACCTCCCGCTCGGGGTCAACGTCCTCCGGAACGACGCCGAGGCCGCCCTCTCCGTCGCCGCCGCGGTCGACGCCGACTTCGTCCGCGCGAACGTCCACACCGGCGCCCGCGTGACCGACCAGGGGATCCTCCAGGGGCGCGCCCACGAGACGCTCCGGCTCAGGGAGCGCCTCGGCGTCGACGTCGGCGTCTTCGCCGACACCGACGTGAAACACTCCGCGCCGCTGACGCCCGAGGGGTACACCGCCGAGTCGTTCGCCGACACCGCCGAGCGCGGCCTCGCCGACGCCGTCATCGCCTCCGGCTCGGGGACCGGCGAAGCGGTCGACGCCGGCGCGCTGGAGTCGGTCGTCGCGGAGCGCGAGCGCCACGGCCTCGACACGCCCGTCCTCGTCGGTAGCGGGGTCACCCCGGAGACCGTCGCGGACCTGCTCTCGGTCGCCGACGGCGCGATCGTCGGCACCGCGCTCAAGGCGGGCGGCGAGACGACCGCCCCGGTCGACGCCGACCGCGTCGCGGCCCTCGTCGCGGCCGCCGACGAGGCGCGATAGCTCCCGCCGGCCGCCCCGCGCGCCCGCCCGGCCGCTACGGGTTCCCGTCGGGCCCGAACCCGCGCTCGGCGAGGAACGCCTCGACCTCGTCGCGGGTCGGGAGCCCGGGCTGCGTGAACCGGCTCGTGCAGTTGATCGCGGCGACGGCGGCCGCGAACCGGACGCCGGAAGCGACGGCCTCGCGGTCGGCCGAGGGCTCCCCCGGCTCGGCCGCTCCCCGCGGTTCCCCCGCGAGCCACCGGTCGATCAGCCCCGCGGTGAAGGCGTCGCCGGCGCCGGTCGCGTCGACCGTCTCGACGTCGAACGCGTCGAACCGGGACGCCTCGCCGCCGGCGACGGCCGTCATCCCGTCCGCCCCGCGCGTGAGGACGGCGCGGGGCCACGTCGGGCCGCGGCGCGACAGGGTCCCGGGCCCGGCCTCGGGGTCGGCCGCCCGACGCTGCGCGGCCGCGACCCGCTCGACCGCGGCCGCCGCCGAGCCGAAGAACGCCCGGGCGGCGACGCCGTCCGCGACGAACAGGTCGGCGCGGTGGAGGAACCGGTGGACCGTCGTCGGCTCGGTGCCGCGCCCGACCAGCTCTTCGACGGCCCCGGAGAGGCCGAAGACGAGCGCGGGCGGGGCGTCGCCCGCGTCGGGCGAGGGCGCGCCGTCGGCCCCCGAGGCAGAGCGCTCCCGGAGCGACTCCACCCGGTCGAGGATCCGCCGCGCCGCGCGGTCGGGCGCGTAGGCGGTGAGGAAGACGACGTCGGCGTCCGCCATCGCCGCGAGCGCGTCCGCGCCCGGACGGAGCCCGCGGAAGCTCTCGCCCGCGGTGACGATGGCGCGCTCGCCGTCGGGGTCCCGGAGGATGAGCGAGCGCGTGTGGGCGGCGTCGCCGACGGCGACGTGGGTCCCGTCGACGCCGGTCTCGTCGAGGTACGCCAGCGCGCGGCGCCCGTACTCGTCGTCGCCGACGCGGCTGACGAGGCCGGCGTCGCGGCCGAGGCGGTCCAGCGCGACCGCGACGTTGGCGCCGACGCCCCCGAACGCGGAGGTGACCTCGTCGGCGAACGCGCCGCCGTCCGGCTCCGGGAGGTTGCTGACCGCGTACCACTCGTCGATGGCCGCGGCGCCGACGGAGAGGACGGCGGGGGTCTCGTCGGCCGCGCGGTCGTCGGCATCGCCCCCGCCGCCCGCGTGCGGTCCCGTCGTCACGACTCGCGGAAGAAGTCGTCGTGGACCGCCATCGCGGACTCGACGGCGACCGGTCCCTCGACGGTCGTGTCGCCGTCGGCGCGCCGGATCACCTCCTCGAGGGGGATCGGCACCACGTCGCCGGAGAGCTCGCCGAGGGTCTCGCCGTCGACGCCGAAGACGACCCGCCCGACGCCCGCGTAGTAGATCGCCGTCGCGCACATCGGGCACGGCTCCGTGCTGGCGTACATCGTACAGGCCGCCAGCTCGTCGGCGTCGAGCTCGCGAGCCGCCCAGCGCGCGAGGGTCAACTCGGGGTGGGCCGCCACGTCGCCCTCGGTCCGCGTCTCGTTGTGCGCCTCGCCGACGACCTCGCCGTCGACGACGAGCAGCGCGCCGAACGGCGTGTTGCCGGCCTCGACCGCCTCCTCGGAGAGCCTGATCGCTCGCTCGACGTACTCCCGGTCGGTCGGATCCTCGGGGAGGTCGTCAGGGGACCGGAACTCGCCGTCGCCGGACGCGTCTGTCATACGCCCCTGTTCGCCCCCGGGTACCTAACGGTTGGTACCGCCCCCGTCGGACGGCTTCGTGCGGTCGTCGTCCGGCGCGCGCCCGCCGCCGTCCGCGTCGTCCGGAGTCCCCGCGTCCTGTGACCGCCGCACGTCGCGGAGGGCGTCGACCGCGTCGTCGGTGGCGCTCGCGGTGCGCGTCTCGGTCGCTCCGGCGGGGTCGAGCCCGTCCGGCTCGTCGCCGTCGCTCGCGTCTCCGTCGTCGCCGTCGCTCGCGTCTCCGTCGTCGCCGCTCGCTCCCGCCTCGTCGTCCGATTCGCCCGCGTCGGTCGCGTCGTCGTCCGCGCCGAAGAGCCACGCGCGGAGCGCGTCGATGAATCCCATGTGTGGTCCTCGTCAGTAGTTCCGGAACAGCAGCGCGCGCACGTCGTCTTTCGTGCGCGCCGTCTCGACGCTCCCGTCCGGGAGGTCGACCTCGTACCGCGCGTCGCCGTCGGCCTCGCGCCACTTGTCCGCGTGGGTGTCGAGGAGGCTCATCATCGCGTCCAGCTGGCCGGCGCCGCCGTCGTCGCTCCCGCCCGCCGGGTCCTCGCTCGCGTCGCCGTCGCCGTCGTCGTCAGCCTCAGTCTCGTCGCCGCCGTCGTCGTCCGCATCAGCTCCGTCGTCGTCTTCGGTCGCTCCGCTTCCGTCGACGGCGTCGTCCGCGCCGTCCGCGGCGTCGTCGATGTCGACGTCCACGCGCGAGAACGGGTCCGCGGCGAGGGCGGCCGCCGCGTCGAGGATAGCGTCGATCAGCTCGTCTTTCGTCATCTCGCTGCGGCCGGTGACCTCGAAGGCGGCGGCGATGTCGGACAGGTCCATCGGGTCGTCCGGGTCCGGGTCGCCGCGGCGGCGGTTCCGCGCCGCCAGCAGCTCCCGGGCGCGGGCGCGGTCGAATGGCGCGGCGTCGCCCGCGGCCGCCGACTGCTCGCTGCCGTCGTCGTCGGTCGCCGGCGCCGCGACGCGGTCCGGGTCGTCGACGGCGTCCGCGAGGTCGAGCAGGTACGCGAGCGCGTCCTCGCGGTCGACGGAGGCGTACGGGCCGGCGTGGGCCGCGGCCAGCTCCGCGCGGAGCGCTTCGATCCGGTCGGCGTGGTCCTCGGAGATGTCGAGCGTGGGCATGGTGTGGGTGGGGTCCTGTCGACCGCTACTGGTCCTCCTCGAAGCGCGCGAGCGCGTCCGCCCAGCTCTCGGCGAACCGCGGCTCGCCGGAGTGGTCGGCCTCGACGTCGGCGTAGCCGCACTCCTCGCAGGCGACGGCGGTGGCGGCACCAAGCGACAGCGACGACAGCGCGGCGCCGCAGCGGGGGCACTCGGGCGTCACGGATTCTCGCGTGGAACCTCGTCGCCCGCGGTGAAAAACGCACGGGTCGGCGGGGTCGACCGCCGACCGCTCCGGTCGAGCGCCGCCGCCCGGCCGGGACCGCCGGGGTAACAGTCATTACACTCGGCGGAAACGTTCGCGTATGAGCGAAGCGGACGCAGAGAACGTCCTCATCGAGTACTACCGCCGATACGTCGGCGACCCGGACCGGACGATCGACGTGTACGCGGGGTTCGGGCTGTTCTCCGCCGGAATCGCCCTCGGGGTGATCGGGGTCGTCGTGTTCCTCTACAGCGCGACGCTGGACCCGACCGCGCTCTCGACGTACGCGGTCCGCGAGGTCGCGGCCGTCGCCGCCGCGGCCGGGCTCCCCGCCCTGCTGTTCGGCATCGTCGTCCTCCTCCCGGTCGACCGCCGAATGCTGTACCTGGCGGGCGTCGGCGTCGCGATCACCCTCGTCGGCACCGCCGCGTTCACCTGGGCGTACCCGCGCAACTGGAACGTCGTCGCAAACCCCGACTACAGCGCGCAGATCGTCGCGGGCTACACTCTCGGGCTGGTCGCCGTCATCGGCGCGACGGGCGGTGCCTTGGTCGCTCACCGCGTCGAGCGCGCCGCGGGCGGCGCGGTCGAGGGCGGCGCGTCCGAGGCCGGGAGCGGCGCCGCGGAGGCGGGCGGCGGGTCCGGCTCGGACGCCGGCGGCGACGGCGAGGCGGTCACCGAGGAGTCGGTCCGCGCCGACATCGAGCGCGAGCTGTCGGACGCGGAGCTGACGTGGGGCGGCGTCGAGCGCTCCGAGACGCGCCGGCTCGAACTGAACACGGGCGCGGTCGACGACGCGGACGTCGACGCCGAGAAGCTGGCGGGCTCCGCGACCGAGACGCGGACGACCTCCGGCGCGGTCAACGACGCGGTCTCGGAGCTGAAGGGGCTCCAGGGCGGCGACGTGAAGACCGACAGCGGGCAGGGGACCGACGACCAGGCCGCGAAGCTCCGCGAGCTGCGCGAACAGCAGCGGAAGGAGGCCGAGGAGGCCGACGAGGACGAATCGGTCGTCGACAGGATCAAGGGGCTGTTCGGCTGAGCGCGTCGGCCCGCCGTCGTTCGTCCATTTTTATACCCCCCGCCGCGTAGGACGGGCGTGTCCAGCGTCACCGTCAGCATCGACCCGCACGTCCACTCGGAGGGGAGCTACGACGGCCACGAGCCCGTCGAGCTAATCTTAGAACACGCGGCCGAGATCGGCCTCGACGCGGTCGTCGTCACCGACCACGACGTGATCCGGGAGTCGAAGCGCGCGGCCGAGATCGCCCCCGAGTACGGGCTGATCGGGATCCCCGGCGTGGAGGTGTCGACCGCGCACGGCCACCTGCTCGCGGTCGGCGTCGACCGGATGCCGCCCCGCGGGCGCCCCTACGCCGAGACGGTCCGCTGGGTCCGCGACCGCGGCGGCGTCGCGATCGTCCCCCACCCGTTCCAGCGCTCGCGCCACGGCGTCCGCCAGCGCAACATCCCGACGCCCGGCCCGGCCGACGAGGCGGCGGCGACCCCCGACCCGGCCGGCGAGGCGCCGGGCGAGGCGGCCGGGTCGGAGGCTCCCCAACCGAGGCCGAACGGCGGGGCGACCTCCGAACCGGGGGCGGCCACCGAGGTCGACGCCATCGAGGTGTTCAACGCGTGGCTGTTCACCGGGTACCGGAACCGCCGCGCGCGGCGGTTCGCGGCGGAACACGGCTACCCCGGCGTTGCCGCGAGCGACGCGCACCACCTCCAGTACGTCGGGCGGGCGTACACCGACCTGACGATCGAGGGCGCCGAGTCGGTCCGCGAGGTCACCGCCGACGACGTGCTGACGGCGATCCGCCGCGGCACGACGACGGTCGAGGGGCGACGCGCGCCGATCCGGATGGCGGCGAAACACTACGTCGGCGCGGCCGGGCGCCGGTCGGCCTACTACGCGCGGACCGGCGCCGCGCGGGGCGCGCGCGCCACCAAGCGGACCGCGGTCGACGGCGCCGTCGCCGCGAAGGTGGCCGCGCTCCAGTCGGCCCACCGCACCCGGCGCCTCCTCTCCTGGTTCGCCTGACGGACGGCGCGGAGCGACGGAGCGGCACAGCGTCGGAGCGGCGCGAAGCGGTCGGCGGCCGGAGACGACGGCGCCCGCGCCCGCGGAGAACGGGGTTTTTGCCCGCGGCCGCGAATGTGATCCCATGAGCCACGACAGACGCGAGTCCGGGTTCAAGCGGCGGACCCGGGTCGCGGACGCGAGGGCGACGCTGCTCGACGCCGTCACGCCCCACGACCGGACGGAGTCGGTCCCGGTCGGAGCGGCGGACGGCCGCGTCGTCGCCGAACCGATCGACGCGCCCGCGCCGGTGCCGGGGTACGACCGGGCCGCGATGGACGGGTACGCGGTCCGCGCGAGCGACACCTTCGGCGCCGGCGACCGCTCGCCCGCGGTCCTCGCGGCCAAGCCCGCCGAGGCCGACGCCGTCGCGCCCGGCGAAGCCGCGCGCGTCCACACCGGCAGCGCGGTCCCCGAGGGCGCGGACGCGGTGGTGATGGTCGAACAGGTCGAGTCGGTCGGCGACGAGGTCGAGGTGTTCGACGCGGTCGCGACCGGCGAGAACGTCGGCGAGGCCGGCGAGGACGTCGCGGACGGGCAGCGCCTCTACGAGCCCGGCCACGTCCTGCGCCCCTCCGACCTCGGCCTGTTGCGCTCGGTCGGCCTCGACGAGGTGACGGTCCGGGAACCGCCCGAAGTCGCCGTCATTCCGACCGGCGAGGAGCTCGTCGAGTCCGACCCCGGCCCCGGCGAGGTGATCGAGACGAACGGCCTCACCGTCTCCCGGCTCGTCGAGCGCTGGGGCGGCGAGGCCCGGTACCGCGACGTGGTCACCGACGACCCGGACGCGCTCCGCGAGGCGGTCGCGGCCGACCTTGACGCCGACGTGGTCGTCACCACCGGCGGCTCCTCGGTCGGCGAACGGGACCTGATCCCCGAGGTCGTCGACGGCCTCGGCGAGGTGCTCGTCCACGGCGTCGCCCTGAAGCCGGGCCACCCGGTCTGCCTCGGGGTGGCCGAGGGGACGCAGATCGTCTCGCTGCCCGGCTACCCGGTCGCGTGCATCGTCAACGCGGCGCAGTTCCTCCGCCCCGCGCTGAAGCGGGCGGGCGGGACCGACGCCGACCCGTTCCCGACGCGCCGCGCGACGCTCGACCGGAAGGTCGCGAGCGAGCCCGGCGTGCGGACGTTCGCGCGGGTGTCGCTCTCCGAGCCCGACGAGGCCGAGGCGACTGACGGCGACGGCGACGACGCTCTCCCGACCGCGACGCCGACGCGCGCGAGCGGCTCGGGGATCCTCTCTAGCGTCGCGCTCGCCGAGGGGTGGGTCGTCGTCCCCGAGCCGCGCGAGGGGCTCGACGCCGGCGAGCCCGTCGACGTCGAGCTCTGGGAGGTGACCGAATGAGCGACCGCAAGGAGTTCCGCGACCTCGCGACCCCCGAGGCCGCCCGCGAGGCGATCGCGTCGCTCGACCTCTCGCCCGCGCCGGAGACGGTCCCGCTGCGGGAGGCGCGCGGGCGCGTCCTCGCCGAGCGCGTCGACGCCGCCGTCGACGTGCCGGGGTTCGACCGCGCCTCGATGGACGGGTACGCGGTGCGGGCGCGCGACACCTTCGGCGCCGACGAGGCCGACCCGGCAGAGCTCGACCTGGTCGGCGCGGTCCACGCGGGCGCGGAGCCGGACGTGACCGTCGAACCGGGGACCTGCGCCGAGATATCCACGGGCGCGGTGATGCCCGACGGCGCCGACGCGGTCGTGATGGTCGAGCGGACGGACGAGGTCGGCGGGGACGATGCCGGCGACGGGGACGGCTCCGCCCGAATCGCGGTCCGCACGTCGGTCGCGCCGGGCGACCACGTGATGCCCGCGGGGACCGACATCGCCGCCGGCGCCCGCGCGCTCGGCCCCGGGACGCGGCTGACGCCCCGCGAGATCGGGTTGCTGTCGGCGCTCGGCGTCGACGAGGTCCCGGTCGAGGGGCGCCCGCGCGTCGGCATCGTCTCGACCGGCGACGAGCTCGTCCGCCCGGGCGAGGAGCTCGACCCCGAGCGCGGCGAGATATACGACGTGAACTCGACGACGATCGCGGCGGGCGTCGAGGAGGCCGGCGGCGAGCCCGTCCTCTACCCGCACGCCGGCGACGACTACGCGGAGATGGAACGGCTGCTCCGCCGCGCGGCCGACGAGTGCGACTTAGTGCTCTCCTCGGGGTCGACCTCCGCGAGCGCGGTCGACGTCATCTACCGCGTGATCGAGGCGCGCGGCGAGCTCCTCCTCCACGGCGTCGCGGTCAAGCCCGGCAAGCCGATGCTCGTCGGGCGGCTCGACCGCACCGACGGGGCGGACGACTCACGGGGCGCCGAGTCGGCGTACATCGGGCTCCCGGGGTACCCGGTCTCGGCGCTCACCATCTTCCGGACGTTCGTCGCGCCCGCGATCCGCGAGGCGGCCGGGCGGGACGAGCCCGCGACCGCGACCGTCGAGGGCCGGATGGGCGTCGGGGAGCGGTACGGCGAGGGGCGCCTGCGGCTGATGCCCGTCGGCCTGCTCGACCTGGACGACGGCAATCGCCCGCTCGTCTACCCGGTCGACAAGGGGTCGGGGGCGACGACGAGCCTCGTCGAGGCGGACGGCGTCGTCGCGGTCGACCCCGACACGGAGTACCTCGACGCCGGCGAGACGGTCTCGGTCGACCTGTTCTCGCCCGACGTGCGCCCGCCGACCCTGCTCGGCGTCGGCGAGGACGACCCCGCGCTCAACCGCCTGCTCGACCGGCTCGCGAACCCGCGGTACCTCGCCGTCGGCTCTCGCGAGGGGCTCCGCCGGCTCCGGGACGGCGTCCCCGACGTGGCCGTGACCGCGGGCCCGACCGACCGCGACGTCGACGCCGCGGTCCTCGGCGGCTGGACCCGCGAGTGGGGGCTCGTCGTCCCCGAGGGCAACCCGGACGACGTGAGCGGGCTCGCGGACCTCGTCGACCGCGACCTCCGCCTCCGCAACCGCCCGACCGTCTCGGGGCTCCGGCGCAGCCTCGACGCGGCGCTCGACGACCTCGCGAACGACCGCGACGCCGACCGCCGCGACCTCGCCGAGCGGATCGACGGCTACGAGCGGACCGCGAAGGCGTTCGAGAGCCCGGTCCGCGCCGTCGTCGCCGGCGACGCGGACGCCGGGCTGGGCCTGCGCGAGACGGCGGAGCGGCTCGGCTGTGACTTCGTCTCGCTCGGCGAGCAGTCGGTCGCCGTGCGGGCCGCCCCCGACCGCGCGGACCGCGAGCCGGTCGCGGCGCTGGCGGCGGCGCTCGGCACGGGCGCCGGAGACGGCGCGGACGCCGACGACGACGCGGCCGTCGACGAGGCCGGGCCGGCCCTCGACGCGATCCTGGCCGACCGCCCGGGCTACTCGCGGAACAGCCGGAACGAGCCCTGACCGACGACGACCTCCGACCGGTCCCCGTCGTTCGCGTCGTCGTCCGCGGCCGCCTCGCCCCCGTTTCCGGCGGTGGTGACCGTCATCTCGCTGACGCCGATCGAGCCGCCCGCCCGCACCACCTCGGCCTCCGCGCGGAGGTCGCCGTTCGCGGGGCGGAGGTAGTTCGCGTTGAGGTTCACCGTCGCCACGCCGCCGTCGAGCGGGTCATCGAACGTCGTGCGCTGAGCCACGCCGCCGGCCGTGTCGATCAGCGTCGCCGCCACGCCGCCGTGGATCGTCCGCCCGTCCGCGTTGGTGAGCTTGTCGTCGAAGGGGACCGAGAGGACGACGCGGCCGCGTTCGATCGTCTCGACCGACGTGTTCAGCCACGAGAGGTAGCCGTGCTCGTCCTCCAACTTCCGCTCGACGAACTCGATCGCCGCGTCGGGCAGCGGGTCCATCTCGGCGATGTCCGTGCGGTCCATGTTCCCGGGCAGACGCCGGGCCGGCTTGTACCCCCCGGAAACGCGAGACAACCGGCCGGCGATTCCCGCCGCCGCTCACCCGACGCCGAGGCGGATCGGGTCGCCGCTCGGGACGACCTCGACCGTCACCGGCTCGCCGACGGCGAACTCGCGGTCCGGACAGACCACCTTGACGCCGAACCGGTCGGTCCGCGACGCGAACAGTGACAGTCCGACGACGCGCTCGCCGTTCGCGAGGACGTCGACGGCGTCCCACTCGACGCGCGGCGCGCCGCCCGCCGCCTCGTGGTCGGCCGCGGTACCGATCCGCGTGCCGAGCAGCGACACCGCGTCGCCCGGTCCGAGCGAGCCGCCGCCCGCGCCGTCCGCCGGCCTCGGGGCGTGCGCGAACGTTCCGCCGCCCGCGTAGTGCGTCAGCCCGCCGTCGAGCGGGACGCCCTCGTCGCTCGCGAGCGCGGCGAACGCCGGCCCGGCCCCGGAGCGGCGCGGCCCGTCGAGGACGACGTGGTTCGGCCCGCGCTCGACGACGGCGCCCGTCCCGTCCCAGGCGACCGGCTCGACCGGGGCGTCGACGGCGACCGGGAGGGATCCGCTGGCCCGGAGGGGGTCCGCGCCCGGGGCCCGGAAGCCGAGGTGGACGTGGTCGTCGACCCACTGGCCGAAGAAGCCGGAGCGCGTCGTCGGGCCGAGCGCGTCCCCGACGGCGACCCGGTCTCCGGGTTCCACCTCGGGGATCACGTGGAGGATCCGCGCGACGGTTCCCGGGGGCACGCCCGCCCGCGCGCACCACCCCTCGTCGAGGTCGACGACGATCAGGTGGTCCTCCGCGGCCGCGTACGGGCGGTCCGGACAGCCGACGGTACGGACGTGACTCACGACCCCGGCGACCGGCGAGCGGCCGACGCCGTCGCCCGGATAGAGGTCGACGGCGCGGCCGCGGTCGTGGGCCGGGTACGGGGAGTTGAACCGCGAGAACTTCTCGTACCGGCGGACGACCTCGCCGGGGAGCGCGACGGTAGTCCCGGGCGGGTCGGCTCCTTCGGTCTGCGGTCCGGTCACGCGTCCGCCGCCTCCATCCCCTCGACGAGGAACTCCGCCCCGCCGGCGTCGGACTCGGCGACCGAGAGCGACCACCCGTGCGCCTCGACGATGTCGCCGACGATGGCCAGCCCCAGGCCGGTCCCGTCGCCGAGCGACACGCCGCGCTCGGTGACGCGCTCGCGCTCGGCCGCGGGGACCCCGGGACCGTCGTCGCCGACCGCCAGCGCGACCCGGTCGCCGTCGGCCTCGATCGAGACGGTGACGGCGACGTCCTCGCCCGCGTGGTCGACGGCGTTGCGGAACAGGTTCGAGACCAGCTGTTCGAGGCGGTCGCGGTCCGCCAGCACCGTCGCGTCGCCGCCCTCGACGGTCAGGGTCGCCTCGGCGGTCTCCAACCGCGACCAGACGCGCCGCACCGTCCCGTCGAGCGAGACGCGGTCGAGCTCGTCGACCGTCTCGCCGGCGGTCGCCAGCGCGAGCAGCCCCTCGATCATGTCGTCCATCCGCTCGTGGGCGTTCGCCGCCCGCTCCAAGGCGCCGTCGGGATCGTCGCCGCGCTGGCGGGCCAGTTCGACGCCCGCCGACGCGGCGGCGAGCGGGTTGCGCAGGTCGTGGGAGACGACGCCGGCGAACTCCTCTAAGCGCTCGTTCTGCCGTTCGAGCTCGGCCTCTCGGCGCTCCAGCTCGGCCTGGCGCTCCTCGCGGGCGGTCACGTCGCGGAGCAGGAAGACGTGGCCGCGGTCGGTCCCCCGGGGGTCGGTGATCGGGTTCTCCTGGATGTCGAACTGCCGGCCGTCGATGGCGATCGGGTGTTCGACGCCGACCTCCAGGCGCGGGAACACCTCCGACAGCGAGGACCCGACCGCGTCCGGCGGGAGGATCGCCTCGGCGGCGGGGTTCAGGTCGCGGATGCGCCCGTCGGAGCCGGAGACGATCACGGGGTCCTGCATCACCTCGACGGCGGTGTCGCGCGCGACGACCGCCGCGTCGAGGGTGCCGAGCCAGAAGACGGTCCCGTAGAGGAACACGCCGTGGATCACGAACGCCGTCGGCAGCCACGAGAGGTTCGCGTAGCTCCCCACGTCGACGAACGTCGCGATGCCGGCCAGGAACGGGAACAGCGTGCCGAGCAGGACGACGAACGTCTGGAGCCGGTACCGGTTCCCCGTCCGTTCGTAGAGGTCGACGACGAGGAACGCGCCGGCGACGCACAGCCCGTACGCGAGGAGGACGAACAGGCCCCCGGCGGGACCGAGCCCGTAGCCGAGCAGCGTGAACGGACCCTCCGTCACCGGCGCCACGGAGCGGCGGGCGAGGCCGTGGGTGGCGCTCGACCACGCGAGCAGAACCCAGACGAACGCGGGGGTCGCGAGCGCGACGATCCGGTTCTCCGTCCGCCAGCGGTCGTGGCCGGTGAACGCCAGGGCGAAGAGAGTCCAGAGCACGGGGAGCGCGCCCATGAGCGGCGTCGACAGGTTGAGCGCGACCCTCATCGCGACCTCGCCGGGCGCGGCGACCCGGAGGGCGTACAGGAGCGAGGCGCCGCCGCCGCACAGGAGGTAGAGCGCGACCTCGATCCCGCCGGGCTCGTCGCGCTCCCGCCACGCGACCCGGCCGAGCCAGAGCCCGATGCCCCCCGCCAGCAGGCAGGCGGTCAGGTACGCTTGGACCGGAAGCGCGCCCAGATCGCTCATCGATACCTGTACCACTTCCAGGGCCGACAAAACTGTTGTGTCACGCGGTCGCCCCCGCGCCGCCCGAGACTTCGCCGTCGTCGCGCGGTCCCGCCCGGCGCAAGGGGCTTGTGCGCCGCCCCCGTTCAGTCCGTTATGCGCGTCTTCAGAGGGGAGTTCGCGACGCCGGCCGCGAACCGGGAGCCGACGGCCGCCCTGCTCGCGTCGGCCGCGGACGGCGTCCCCGCGGTCCGCGTCACCGCGCCGCCGCGACAGGTCGCGTTCGGCCGGCGCGACGCCCGCGAGCCCGGGTTCGAGGCCGCGAAACGGGCGGCCGAGGCGGCGGGGTTCCCGCCGGTCGAGCGCGACGTCGGCGGCCGCGCGGTCGCGTACACGGGGGCGACGCTGTCGTTCGGCGTCGCGGTGCCGACCGGGGACGGCCGCGGGTCGATCGACGCGCGGTACGAGACGGCGACCGAGGCGCTCCGCGACGCGCTCCGCGAACTCGGCGCCGACGTGGTCCGCGGGGAGCCGCCGAACGCGTTCTGCCCCGGCGACCACTCCCTTCGGGTCGCCGACGGCACCGGCGCCGCCAACGGGGGGAAGATCGCGGGGCTCGCCCAGCGCGTGCGCGCCGACGCGGCGCTCGTCGCGGGCGTCCTCGTCGTCTCCGCGGCGGACCCCGACCCGATCGCGCGAGCCACCGACCGCGTCTACGGCGCGCTCGACGTGCCGTTCGACCCCGCATCGGTCGGGAGCGTCGCGGACGCGGGCGGCCCGGACGACCCCGACGCCGTCGCTCGCGCCGTCGAGGCCGCGTTCGTCGAGGGCGCGTGGGGAGACGGCGCACGCGAGATCGTCCGCGTCGACGGGGCAGACGCCTGAGCGCGCCGCGGCCCGCGGTTCCGACGTTTCGACGTGCTTTTTATGCGCGGGCATCTGGGTTCGCGCATGGCCGAATTCAAAGTCGTCGTCGCCGACCCCGAGACCGGCGAGACGTTCCAGCGAGAGGTCGACGGACAGGACGCCAACCGATTCCTCGGTCGCGAACTCGGCGACGAGATCGGCGGCGACGCGGTCGGACTCCCCGAACACACCATCGAACTCACCGGCGGCTCCGACGAGACCGGACGCCCGATGCGCGAGGACGTCTCCGGCACCCGCCTGAAGGAGCTCCTCTTGGAGGGCGGCGTCGGCTTCGAGCCGTCCCGCGAGGGCGAGCGCAAGCGGATCACCGTCCGCGGCCGCGAGGTCGACGACGACATCGCGCAGATCAACGCCAGCGTCGTCGACGGCGACGGCGACGTGGCCGCCGCGCTCGGCGAGGGCGACGACGCCGACGAGTAAGGCGCCCCGATGCCTCGCGTTCCCTCCGACGGCGAGGACGTTTCCTCGATTCGCGTCTCGCTCGCCCGCAGCGGCGGCACTCGCCGCCCCTGCGTCAGGCTCCCGGACGACGACGCCCTCGACGGGCGCGTCGAGTCCGGCGCCTGCGACGCGCTCGGCGTGGGCGCGGGGGACGTGATCCGCGTCGCGATCGACCGCGAGGAGCGCCACGCGCGGGTCGCGGCCGACTCGAACGGGCGGCTGCTGCGCGGCGCGTACGACAACCGACGGCTCGCGCGCGAGGCCGGCGAGGGGACGAACCGCCTGGTCGAGTGGCTCGACGCGAACGGTCGGGAGCCCGGGGACAGCGTCGTCCTCGACGTGGTGGTGCCCGGCGAGCTGTACGGGCTGCGGATCCCGGGCGAGCGGACCCTGTACGACGCGAACCGGGGGCCGCGGTCGTCGCTCGCGGACATCGCCCGCGACCTCGACGGGTAGGACCACGGCGGCGTCGCGGCGACGGGTCGAATCGCTTATTCTCGCTCGGGTCCGAGATCGGTCCATGCAGGAGGTCGACGCGGATCTGACGGCGCTCGACCGCGCGATCATCAACGCGTTCCAGGGCGGCTTCCCGGTCGCGGAGCGCCCCTTCGACGCGGCGGCGGCCGCGCTCAGGGAGCGCGGCGTCGAGGTCACGGGGCCGGCGCTCTGCGAGCGCGTCCGCGAACTCGACGAGGAGGGGATCTTATCGCGGTTCGGCGCGCTCGTCAACGCCGAGGAGATCGGCGGGGCGGCGTCGCTCGTCGCCATGCACGCGCCCGAGGACCGCTACGACGAGATCGCGGAGACGGTGAACGAGTTCACCGCGGTCGCGCACAACTACGAGCGGGAGCACCCGCACCTCAACATGTGGTTCGTGGTGAGCGTCGCGGACCACCCCGACCCGGACAAGGACGGCCACGACCGCGTCGAGGAGGTGCTCGCGGAGATCGAGTCCGCGACGGGCCAGGAGACGTACAACCTCCCGAAGCTCCGGGAGTTCCACGTCGGCGCGAAGTTCCTCGTCGACGGGCCGGTGCCCGACGGCGACGTGGACCTCTCGCACCTGGGCCCCGAGGTCACGCCCAGCGACCGCGGGACGCTCACGCCCGACGAGCGCGACCTCGTGGTCGAGATCCAGGGCGGCCTCCCGATCACGGAGACGCCGTACGCCGACGTGGCGGCGGCGATTGGGGCCGACGTCGACTGGGTGATCGAGACGATCAAGCGGTTCGAGCGGGAGGGGAAGGTGCGCCGCGTCGGCGTCATCCCGAACCACTACGCGCTCGGCTACACGGAGAACGGGATGACGGTCTGGGACGTGCCCGAGGAGGTCTTAGACGAGGTCGGGCCCGCCGTCGCGTCGCTGGACTTCGTCACGCACTGCTACGAGCGCCCGCGCCACGCCGGCGTCTGGGAGTACAACTTCTTCGCGATGACGCACGGCCGCACGGAGGCGGAGAGCGAGCGCCGGATCGCGGAGGTGCGCGACCTGATGGCCGACCACTGGGACGTGGGCGCCGACGACTGGGACACGCTGTTCTCGACGCGCATCTTGAAGAAGACCGGCATCCGCATCGCGGACCGGGCGGACAGCAACACGGCGTGACCCTGCTTTACCACGACCTCGCGGGCGAGACGGTCGCCGTCTTCGGCGGCGGTGCCGTCGGCGCGCGCAAGGCACGGGGGTTCGACGAGGCGGCCCGAGTCGTCGTCGTCAGCCCCGAGTTCGACGAGCGGCTGCGATCGCTCGCGGACGGGTGCGAGTCGGAGTCCGCGGACGGGCCGGCCGTCGAACTGATACGCGCCGCCCCGGACCCGGAGGCGGTGCCCGACTGGATCGACCGGCTCGCCCCGGCGCTCGCGGTCGCCGCGACCGACGACGCCGCGGTCAACGCCGCCGTCGAGTCGGCCGCGCTGGACCGGGGGCTCCTCGTCAACCGGACGGACGTGTCGGGCGGCCGCGACCCCGGGAGCGTCGTCGTCCCCGCGACGGTGGAGGACGACCCCGTGACCGTGGCGCTCTCGACGGGGGGCACGAGCCCCGCGCTCGCGAAGGCGCTGCGCGAGCGGATCGAGGCCGAGATCGAGGGGGCGGGCGCGATGGCGGCGCTCTCGGGCGAGATCCGTGAGGAGCTGAAAGCGGCGGGCGTACCGCCCGCGAAACGCCGGGAAGCGGTCCGGCGCGTTGTCAGATCCCGGGGGGTTTGGAAGGGTTTACAAAAGGGGAGATCCAACGGACGGCAAGAGGCCGACACCGTGATCGAGGAGGTACTCGACCGATGAGAGAGACGGGTGCGATCGCCGGCGTGAGCGTCGCCCACGCCGACGCGACCGTCGACGAGATCGAGGCCGCCGGCGGCGACGGCGTCCGCGCGACCGTCTCTGACCTGCTCGCGCGCGAGGGAGTCGAAGAGGCGTTCGCGGTACAGACGTGTAACCGCTCGGAGGCGTACGTCGTCACCGACCGGACCGTCGACGGGGCGACGGCGCTGTCGACGTTCGCCCCCGACGTGCGCGCCGGGGCGGTCCGCCGCCTCGACCACGAGGAGAGCCTGGAACACCTGATGCGCGTCGCCTCCGGGCTGGAGTCGCTCGTGCTCGGCGAGGACCAGATCATCGGCCAGCTGCGCGAGGCCTACGAGGAGTCGAAGTCGGCGGGCGGCATCGGACCGGTGCTCAAAGACGCCGTGACGAAGGCGCTCCACGTCGGCGAGCGCGCGCGGACGGAGACCGAGATCAACGAGGGCGTCGTCTCGCTCGGCTCCGCGGCCGTCAGGCTGGCGGCGGGCGAGATCGACCTCACCGACGGGACGGCCGTCGTCGTCGGCGCCGGCGAGATGGGGACGCTCGCGGCCCGGACCCTCGACGACACCGCCGTCTCCGAGATCGTCGTCGCGAACCGCACCGTGCCCCACGCGGAGTTCGTCGTCGAGGAGGTCGACACCCGGGCGGAGGCGGTGTCGCTCGCCGACCTCCCCGCGATCATCCCCGAGGCCGACCTCGTCGTCACCGCGACCGGGAGCCCCGACCTCGTCGTCCACCCGTCGTACGTCGACGGCGCCGGTCGCGTCGTCTGTATCGACATCGCGCAGCCCCGCGACGTCGACCCCGCGGCCGGCGCCCGCGAGGGCGTCACCGTCTACGATATCGACGACCTCGAGGACGTCACCCAGCGGACTCGGGAGAGCCGCGCCGAGGAGGCCCGGAAGGTCGAGTCGATCATCGACGACGAGCTCGACCGCATCCTGGAGGCGTACAAGCGCAAGCGCGCCGACGACGCCATCTCGGCGATGTACGCCGGCGCGGACCGGGTGAAGGCGCGCGAGCTCGACCGCGCGATGTCGAAGCTGGAGGCGCAGGGCGACCTGAGCGACGAGCAGCGCGAGACGGTCGAGGACCTGGCGGACGCGCTCGTCGGGCAGCTGCTCGCCGCCCCCACCCGGTCGCTCCGGGACGCCGCCGGCGAGGACGACTGGGAGACGATCCGGACCGCCCTCCAGCTGTTCGACCCCGAGTTCACCGCGCAGGCGGAGGGGCCGGACGGGGCGGACCTCACCGAGGCGGGGGCCGGCGGCCCGGACACGATCCCGGAGTCCGTCGCCGAGGAGCTGGACGACTAATCCTCGCGTCCGCTGCGGCGCCCCGGACCGCTCGCGATTTCGCCCGGACCGGTCCCCGCGGACCGCCGCGCTTTATTTCCCGGCCGGTCCACGGGTCGGTATGAAGCTCTCCGAGTACGTCGACCGACTCGACGACCGACTCGACACGGCCGCGTACGCCGACGTCGACGCGAGCGCGAACGGGCTCCAGGTGGGGCCGGAGGAGGCCGAGATCGAGCGCGTCGCGTTCGCGGTCGACGCCGCGCGGGCGACGATCGAGACCGCCGCCGACGCGGACGCCGACGCCCTCGTCGTCCACCACGGGCTCTCGTGGGGCGGGATCGAGCGCGTCACCGGACGGGTCCACGACCGGATCGCGGCCTTAGTCGAGCACGACATCGCACTGTACGTCTCGCACCTCCCGCTCGACGGCCACCGAGAACTGGGCAACGCCGCCGGCGTCGCGGACGCGGTGGGGCTCGCGGACCGCGACCCGTTCGGCGAGATGGGGCCGGTGACGGTCGGGACGATCGGCGAAGCGGCGGAACCGCGGTCGGCGGCGGCGATCCGGGAGACGCTCGACGGCTTCGAGGGGCAGCCGGAGGGCGAGTCGTCGCCCACGCGGGTGCTCGACTTCGGCCCCGACGAGATCGAACGGGTCGCGGTCGTCACCGGCTCCGGGGTCGACTGGCTCGACGAGGCGGTCGCCGCCGGCGCCGACGCGCTGATCACCGGCGAGGGGAAACAGCAGGTCTACCACGACGCGCGGGAGGCGGGCGTCACGGTGTTCCTCGCCGGCCACTACGCCACGGAGACGTTCGGCGTCCGCGCGCTCCAGTCGCTGACCGACGACTGGGGCGTCGAGACGACGTACCTCTCGCACCCGACCGGGCTGTAACGGGGGCGCGACCGCGCTCCCGGCGGCGCGCTCGCCGCCGAACGCAACCCTTACCGCTCGCGTCCGCGCAGTCGGGGTATGCGCGATCACTTCGAGATCCGGGGCCACGACGCCGCCGGGCGGATCGGGCGGCTGGAGGTCCCGCGCGCCGACGTCACGGTCGAGACGCCGGCGCTCCTGCCCGTGGTCAACCCCAACGTGCTCACGATCGAGCCCGAGCGGCTCCGCGAGGAGTTCGGCGCGGAGATGCTTATCACGAACTCCTACATCATCCGCAGCACGGACCGCATCCGCGACCGCGTGGTCGACGAGGGGCTCCACGAGTTCCTCGGGTTCGACGGCGCGATCATGACCGACTCCGGCTCCTTCCAGCTGGCCGAGTACGGCGACATCGACGTGACGACCGCGGAGATAATCGAGTTCCAGCGGCGGATCGGCAGCGACGTGGCGACCCCCGTCGACGTCCCGACGCCGCCCGACGCGGACCGCGAGCGGGCGGAGCGGGAGTTAGAGACGACGAAGCGGGCGCTCGCGGACGCCGAGGACGCCGACACGGGCGAGATGCTGGTCAACGCGCCGGTCCAGGGCGCGACGTACGCCGACCTCCGCGAGGCGGCGGGTCGGCACGCGGCCGCGACCGACCTCGACGTGTTCCCGGTCGGCGCGATGGTCCCCCTCCTGAACTCGTACCGCTACGCCGAGGTCGTCGAGGCGGTCCGCGCGGCGAAGCGCGGGCTCGGCCCGGGCGTCCCGGTCCACCTGTTCGGCGCCGGCCACCCCATGATGTTGGCCCTCGCGGTCGCGGCCGGCTGCGACCTGTTCGACTCGGCCGCCTACGCGCTGATGGCCCGCGACGGCCGCTACCTCACGGTGTCGGGGACGGAACACCTGGAGGACCTCGACTACTTCCCCTGCTCGTGTCCCGTCTGCGCGCACCACGCCCCGGCCGACCTCCGCGGCTTCGGCGACGGCGAGACGGAGCGCCTGCTCGCCGAGCACAACCTCCACGTCACCTTCGAGGAGCTGCGCCGGGTGAAGGAGGCGATCCGGTCCGGGAACCTGCTCGACCTGGTCGACCGCCGCGCCCGCGGCCACCCGGCGATGCTCGACGGCTACCGCGCGCTGCTCGACCACGCCGAGGAGCTGGAGCGCACCGACCCCGGCTCGAAGGACGCGTTCTTCTACACCTCCCACGAGGCGACGCGCCGGCCCGAGGTGCGACGGCACCGGGACCGCCTCGGCCGGCTGACGGCGCCGGACGACCTGTTGCTCACCGAGTCGAAGGCGCCCTCCGACCACGCCTACGACGCGGTGTGGCGCGTGACGCCGCCGTTCGGCCCCTACCCGCCCGCGCTCTCGGAGACGTACCCGCTCACCGCCGAGGTGCCCGAGCGGACCGACGACGCGGCGCAGGTCGCGGCCGCGGCGGGCGTGGCCGCGCTCGCGGACGCCAACCCCGAGACGGCGCTCACGCTCGGCCACGACGCGTGGTGCGACGCGGCGCTGGAACGGCTCCCGGACCGCGTCGAAACGGAGAACCTGCGGACGCTCGGCTGACGGATCGGCGGCTCGCGAGGGAGCGTCGTCGCGGCGAAAAGCGCAGCCGTGACCGCGTCGCCCGCCCGTTCCGGACGCCGACCGCCTCAGTCGCGTCGGTGTCCGAGCGGCTTCTTCTGGTCGACCTCGACCTCGACGTGGATCGAGTCCGGGAAGTCGCGGCCGACCACGTCGCGTGCGATGTCGTCGGCGCCGTGGATCTCCATCGAGCGGCGGTACACGTCGTAGCGCCACGGCGAGAACTCGTCGCCCGGCGCGAGGTCCTTGTACAGCGGGACGGTGACCGTCTCGGAGGGGCTCGCGTGCGGGCCCTTACACTCGGCGCCCTTGCGTTCGAGGGTCTCCTTGAGCTCTTGGACGGTCTCGACGAGCACGTCGCGGTCGCCGGACGCGAAGTCGAGTTTCGTGACGAAGGTCATGGCTGGGGGTCGTCCGCCAATGGCCGCCCGAGCGGTAAAAACGCATCTACCCGCGATTCCGGGCCCCGACTTCCCCCCGGACGTGACGGTCGCTGGAGCCGAGCGCACCCGCGGTATCTACACCGCCGCGCGCCGCGGCCGCGTTCGGGCTCGAACCCCGTGTTACGGGTTCGCGTTTAGCCGGCCCGCGGAGTCGTCGCGCTCGCCGGACGGTCGGCGCTGCGTCGGACCAGTTCCCTGAAGATGGCCGGCCGGACCGTCCCCTCGGTCGACCCTGCGCAACCGAGTGATCCGCCAGCCGTCGCCCCGACAGCGGACGGGTTCGAGGACGACTTCGACCGCGTCCCCGAGGCGTAGGTCCGCCAAGCGGTCGCGGGCGTCCTCGGTCGCGTCGATGGCGTGATACGTCCGGCCGTCGACGCCGTGGAGCGTCACGCCCCTGTCGCGGTGCGGTTCCGTCGCGAGTCGACACCGCCGCCGAACCTCGGCAGTCGCTCCCATTATTCCGGGCCACGTGCGACGCAATGATAAAACGAACTATGAGACCGACCGAGTGCTATTGACCGGTACCGAGAGCGGTGTGGCGCCGTTTCGACCGTCCGGCGATGCTCGGAACCCCGCCGTGTCGTCTTTCAGTCCGCACTGACGCGACCGTTCGGAAGTCCGACACGCTCTTTAGGGGTGATCGCTTACCTGCGGCCAATGACGGTCGAAGCGACCAGTGCCGGAGCCATCCTCTTCCGCGATACCCGCGGCGAACGGGAGTACCTGCTCCTGAAGAGCCGACCGGGGGACTGGGAGTTCCCCAAAGGCGGGGTCGAGGGGGACGAGGAGCTCCAGCAGACGGCGATACGAGAAGTCGGCGAGGAGGCCGGAATCGAAGACTTCCGGCTGATCGACGGGTTCCGCAGGGAGTACGACTACGTGTTCGAGGCGAACGGGGAGACCATCCACAAGACGGTCCACCTCTTCATCGCCCGCTCGTTCGAGGCGAGCGCGGAGCTCTCGAAGGAGCACCGCGACCTCCAGTGGCGCGACTACGACCAGGCGATCAACACGATCACGCAGGACGGCCCGCGCGACATCCTAGAGGAGGCCCACGAGTACCTCGACGAGCGGAAGGACGAGGAAGACGGCAAGTACGTCTGATCGGGACGGGGCCGCACGCGGTCGACGGCGGCCGCACCCCCCGAGCGGTTCGCTTTTGTCCGCCCCGCTCGACAGGTCGACCAGTGACGCCCGACGCCGAGTTCGGCTACGAGCTGTTGGTCTGCCGGTTCGCCGAGCTGGCCTGGCACCCGAGCGAGGGGCCGCGTCCGGCGATCGTCGCCCGCCAGCTCGGTACCAAGGAGCGCCGCTGGGACACGGTCGTGATCGAGGTCGACCCGGCGGCGTTCGCGCGGCGGCGCGCGTTCGGCGACCGGACCATCGACTCCGACCTCCTCCACGTGGTCCGCGGCGCGCCCGCCGAGTGGGCGTGGTACCGCGACGCCCTGCCGGACCCCGGCTACCCGTGGCGCTACGTGCGGCGGGCGGTCCACCGCGCCGCGGGCCGGGACCTGATCGAGACGCGCCGCGACGGGAACCGGATCGAGATCCGCCGGGTGCGGCCCTACCCGGACTGGGTCGAGCGGATCGTCGCGGTCGAAAACAAGCCGGACCTTGACCGCTCGGCGGCCGACCGGCTCGCCGACCAGCTCGACCACGACGTCGAGACCGGGCTCGCCGACGAGGCGTGGCTCGCGACGGAGACGACCGGCGAGCGCGTCGAGCCCGCCCTCCTCCGCGAGCTGCCCGTCGAGGCCGGAATCCTCGCGACCGACTTCTCCGCGGGCGTCGACGCCGACGCGGCCGACGTGGCGTGGCACCCGAGCGACCTCGCGCCGGGCGAAGGCGAACGCCGCGACCCCGAGACGGAGACGCTCCGGCTTGAGATCGCGGAGCGCGCCTACGGGAAGGGGTGGCGGTCGTTCCACGAGACGATGCGTCCCGACTGTAGGCACTTCGAACTCAGGCGCGAGGGGCGCGCGCTTCTCCCGCACTGCGCCGCGAAGGGGAAGGTCCCGACCGCGCGGGAGTGCTCGGGGTCCTGTCCGAAGTTCTCGCCGGAGCCGCCGCAGTGGCGCACGCGCGGGTGGCCCATCGAGGGCGGCCCGGGGAAGGGGTACAAGCGAGTGTTGGACCGACGGCGGGAACGCGAGCGGGACCGGCCCGAAAGCGTTGAGTGAGTGGGAGAGCCAGCCCGCCGTATGCGGTCCCCGAACCAATCGCTCGCAGAGTACGCCGCGCGAACGGTGGTCGTGGTGCTCACGCTGGCGGTCCTCCAGTACACCGGGCTTCTCCTCGACGGTCCCGCGGGGATCGATCCCGGACACCTCGCCGCGGTCGCCGTGCTGTTCCCGGCGTTCTCGTACCTGATCGCCCTCGTCGGGACGAACGTGCGGTCGGGCGCCGAGTGAGACTCGCCGCGAGCGACCTCCGGAGCGGCGGTCAGGAGTCTTCCCGGACACGCCGGACGGCCTCCCTGTCCGGGAGCGCCGTCATCGCCCCCTCGGAGCGGGTCGACGCCGCGGCGACGGCGTTCGCGAACCCGAGGACCTCCTCGGGCGCGGCCTCGTCGACCAGTCCCGCGACGACGCCCGCGGTGAACGCGTCGCCCGCGCCCGTCGTGTCGACGACGTCGTCGACGCGGTAGCCGCCGTGGCGCCACTCGCCGCACTCCCACGGGGAGTCCTCGCCGGCGACCAGGCGCGCCCCCGCCTCGCCCTCGGTCAGGAAGACGGCGTCCGGTCCGGCGTCGAGTAGCTCGTCGGGGGCCGCCGGGAGCGCGTCGCCGCCGAGGTCCTCCCGCGAGGCCTTGAGAACGTCCGTCGCCGAGAGCATCCGCCGCAGCGTCGGTTCGGGGTCGACCTCCCAGAGCTCCGGCCGGACGTTCGGGTCGAAACAGACCAGCGAGTCCGCCGCCCGCGCGCGCTCGACGAGGTCGAACGTCGCCGAGCGGGCCGGTTCGACGGTCAGCGTCACTCCGCCGACGACCACGACGTCGACCGACTGGAGGACCTTGTCCGGGACGCCGCTCGCGTCGAACCGCCTGTCGGCCGTCCCCTCTCGGTAAAAGGTGAACTCTCGGTCGGCGTCCTCGTCGTGCGAGACGAACGCCAGCGCGGTCCGCGCGTCCGGAACGCGGCGCACGAACCGGTCCGAGATCCCCTCGCGGTCGAGGACGGACGCGAGGTGCTCGCCGAAGGCGTCGGTCGCGAGCGCCGTACAGAACCACGGCGTCCGGTCGAGCCTGGCGAGCCCGACCGCGACGTTGGCCGGCGCGCCGCCAGCGCGTCGGGAGAAGGACTCGACCGCCGCGAGCGGGCCGTGCCTGTCGGGGATGAAGTCGATCAGCGCCTCGCCGGCGACGAGCGCCTCACGCGTCATGCCGCGCTCGGACGGGTCCGCTGTGCTGGCCGCGCCGTTGCTCCGCGGTCGCCTCGCCTCGGTGCCGACGGGACATCTCTCGACCCGCACCTCGCGCGTGCCGGTATTAAATTCACGGGACCCCGGCGGCGTCCGCAGACGGCGCCGGCCGGACCTCAGCCGGACTCGGCGTACAGCCGAGCCTCGTACGGGCGCAGGTCGAACGGCTCGCCGGGCGCCTCGGGCACCGACTCGTAGTTCCCGAGGAGCAGCGCGGCGGACGGCCCGACCGGGGTAACGTCGGCCGTCCGGGGTTCGCCCGAGAGGTTGAGCACGACCACGACCCGCTCGCCGTCGAGGCGCCGCTCGTAGACGTACAGCTGCTCGTCGTCGGGGTAGCGGAGCTCGTAGGAGCCGTACCGGAGCGGCTCCGAGTCGCCCCGCACGCCGATCAGCGTCCGGTAGTACGACAGCACGGACGGCGTCCGTTCACGCTCGCGGGCGGCGTTGACGGCCTCGTAGTCGTCGTTGACCGGGAGCCACGGGTCGCCGTCGGTGAAGCCCGCGTGTCGGCCGTCGGTCCACTGCATCGGCGTCCGAGCGTTGTCGCGCGACCGGGCCTCGACGACGCCCCTGACCTCCCCGTACCCGCCGTACACGCCGTCCGCGATCAGCTCGCGGACGTTCCGGACGGTGTCGATGTCGGCGACGTCGTCGAGGCTCTCGAAGGTGGTGTTCGTCATGCCGAGCTCCTGGCCCTGGTAGACGAACGGCGTTCCACGCAGCGTTAGGAGGGCCGTCGCGAGCGCCGTCGCGGACTCGTAGCGGTACCGCTCGTCGTCGCCGAACCGGGAGACGCTGCGCGGCTGGTCGTGGTTCTCGAAGAAGAGGGTCGTCCACCACTCGTCGTCGAGGCCGCGCTGCCACGTATCGAGGACCGACTTGAGCTCCGGCAGCGTCCACTCGCCGACGTCCCACCGGCCGTTCGGCCCGAAGTCGACTTGGACGTGTTCGAAGGGGAAGACTAAGTCGAGCGGGCCGTCCTCGCCGGTGTACTCGCGGGCGGAATCCAGGGTTAGCTCCGGCATCTCGCCGACGGTGACGATGTCCCGCCCGGCGAACACCGCGTCGTGCATCTCGGCCAAGTACTCGTGGATCCGGGGGCCGTCGACGAAGTGTTCGCTCCCGACGAGGTCTCGACTGGGGTCGCCGTCGGGCAGCCCCTCGGGCTTCGAGATGAGGTTGAGCACGTCGAGCCGGAACCCGTCGATGCCCTTGTCGAGCCACCAGTTCATCACCTCGTGCATCTCCGCTCGAACGTCCGGGTTGCGCCAGTTGAGGTCGGGCTGCGTCGTGTCGAAGAGGCTGAGGTACCACGCCTCGCGCTCCTCGTCGTACGTCCAGGCGGAGCCGCCGAAGAACGACTTCCAGTTGTTCGGCGGCTCGTCGGCGTCCCCCTCGCGCCAGACGTAGTAGTCGCCGTACTCCCCGTCCGGGTCCGTGCGGGACCGCCGGAACCACTCGTGTTCGGACGAGGTGTGGTTCGCGACCATGTCCATCACCAGGCGGATGTCGCGGTCGTGGAGGCCGGCCAGCAGCGACTCCCAGTCGTCCATCGTCCCGTACTCCGAGTGGATCGAGCGGTAGTCGCTGACGTCGTACCCGTTGTCGTGCTGGGGCGACTCGTACACCGGGCTCAGCCAGACCGCGTCGACGCCGAGCTCGTCGACGTAGTCGAGCTTCTCGACGATGCCCGGGATGTCGCCGACCCCGTCGCCGTCGGAGTCGTTGAAGCTCCGCGGGTATATCTGATACACCACCGCCTCCTTCCACCATGCGCGCTCTGTCATTTTTGGTGCGATCCGGCCGACGCGGCGCGCGGTCCGCCGCGGCTCTCCGCCGGTCCGACCGGTACTGCGTCGATAGAAGTCCCTCGTCTGTTAGCACTATCGAAACGGTCCAGTCCGCCCGCAATCGTCCGGTTCGATCGGCGGGCGGCGACGGCAGACGACCGCCGTCCCGCGCCGCGAGATGGATCGCGTTTTTATCCCGGGAGGCGATGACCAACGCATGACAGCCGGACCGGTTCGCGTCGGGCTCCTCGTCGAGGGGGACCCGAGCGACCGACAGGCGGCGGCGCGCGAGTGGGCGGACGCCAGGTACGACGTCGACCTCGTCGACCCGGCGCGGGTCACGCCGACGACGGCGCACGACGTCCTCTGGTGGCACCGCGCGGAGGCGCCGGCGGTCGAGGACCGGACCGCGTCGGCGCTCGCGGCGTTCGTCCGCGACGGCGGCGGACTCCTCCTGAGCCTCCGCGCCGTGGGGGCGGCGACGTCGCTCGGCTTCGAGTCTGTCGCGCCCGACGCCGTCGGGACGCGGACCGTCACGGCCCCGACCGGGCCCCTCTGGCGGTCGGTGTACGACGACCACCCCGCGGTCGACGCGTTCGAGGGGCTCCGGACGCCCGTCGCGGACCGCGGGACGGTTCCCTACGCCCGCTACGAGGACCGGCTCCCCGCCGATGGCGAAGTCCTCGCGTCGACCGTCGAGGGCGAGCACGACCGGCCGACCCAGACCAGCGTGGTCTCATGGCACCCGGGGGAGGGTGCGGTGCTGGGCGTCGGCGAACTGGCGCTCGCGCCGGCGGTCTCGGAGCCGTACGGCACGAACCGAGACCGGCTCGTCGAGGGGCTTGTCGAGTCGCTGGTGGCCGGCCCGAACCCGAGGTTCGACCGCCCGGTCGACGGGGAGGGGTTCCGACGCCTCAGAGCGCGGCTCGACGGCGACGAGCAACGGCCCCGGTACCACCTCACGCCGCCGGCGAACTGGCTCAACGACCCGAACGGGCTGATCGAGCGCGACGGGACGTATCACGTGTTCTACCAGTACAACCCGGGCGGCCCGTACCACAACTCGATCCACTGGGGCCACGCCACGAGCGATGACCTCGTAACCTGGCGCGACGAGCCGGTCGCGCTGTCACCGTCGCCCGACGGCCCGGACAGCGACGGCTGCTGGTCGGGCTGTGCGGTCGAGTTCGACGGCGAGCCGACGATACTGTACACCGGCGGGCGTGGCCGCCGACAGCTCCCCTGCCTGGCGACCGCCGCGGATCCGATGCTGCGGTCGTGGACCAAGGAGCGGTCGAACCCGGTGATCGAGGCGCCGCCGGACGACGTCGACGTGCTGGAGACGGAACACTGGCAGGCGGAGTTCCGGGACCACTGCGTCTGGCGGGAGGACGGCCGGTGGCACCAGCTCATCGGCTCCGGCCTCACCGACGTCGGCGGGACGGTCTTCCGGTACAGCTCCGAGAACCTCCGCGACTGGCGCTACGAGGGGCGGTTCCTCACCGCAGAGCGGCCGGACGCCGGGGCGGTCTGGGAGTGTCCCGAGCTGCTCCGCTTCGGGGAGTGGGACCTCCTCCACGTCTCGGACTACGAGAGCGTCCCGTACTTCGTCGGCACGCGTCGCGACGGGGCGTTCGAGGTCGCCTCCCGGGGCGTCCTCGACCGCGGCGACTTCTACGCGCCGCAGTCGATGGCCGTCGACGACGGCTACCTGACGTGGGGGTGGCTCCCCGAGGCCCGCGACGCCGAGGCACAGTGGGACGCGGGCTGGTCCGGCTCGCTGTCGGTGCCGCGGCGGATCGAGGTGGACGAGTCGGGCGAGCTGACCCAGCGGCCGGCACCGCAGCTGACCGCGCTCAGGGAGGCGAAGCAGGTCGACGGGGCGTCGGTCTCACTCGACGACGAGCGGTGGACCGCTCCCGCTGGCGGCCGCGCGCTCGAACTGGCGGCGACGGTCGCGCTCGACGACGCCGACGCCGTGACGCTCTCCGTCTTCGAGTCGCCGGACCGGCGAGAGCGCACCGAGATCCGCTACAACGCGACGAACGAGCTCGTCGTCGACCGCTCGGCCGCGAGCGAGGACCCGCGCGCGCGGAGCGACGAACAGCGGATGCCGGTGACGCCGTACGACGAGCCCCTCACCCTCCGGGCCTTCCTCGACGGCTCCACGGTCGAGCTGTTCGCCAACGAGCGCCACTGCCTGACGAGCCGCGTCTACCCGACGCGGACGGACAGCACCGGAATCTCGTTCGCGGCGTCCGGCGGCCGCGCAGAGGTCGAGGACCTCTTCATCTGGGAACTCGACGGCGGGTTCCCGGACACGCCGTCGGGCCGGACGGACTGAGCCGGCGGCGCCGAGGCGACAGCCGGTCGTCGCCCGCGAGGCCGCTCGTTCTCTCGCCGCTCAGACGGATTGCAACCGATCCGCGGAGACGCGTCGATCGACCGGCACGACCGCCGAGCGCGCGATCCGCCCAATTTCATGAATATTAACTCAACTCCGAATTAATATTCCGAAGATATAAGTGTCGGCGTCCCCAATCAGTAATCGAGATGAGCATGAACACAGTCCTCCTCGCCGTCGGATCGAAAGACGAGAGCCGCCTCGAAGAACTCGCGGAGACCGCGGCGTCCGTCGTCGACCCGGACGGCCGCGTCGTCTTACTCCACGTGTTCGACCGCGAGCGATACGACACGATCGAGACGCAGCTGAACATCGACGAAGACTCCGAGGTCACGCCCGACGATGTCTCGGAGCGGTCGCGGATCGTCAGCGACGTCGCCGAGCGACTCGAACGCGCGGGCGTCGACTACGAGATTCGCGGCGCGCTCGGCGAAACGGCCGAGAGCATCCTCGACAAGAGCGAGAGCCTCGACGCCGACCTCGTCGTCGTGGGCGGGCGCTCCCGCTCGGCGACCGGGAAGGCGCTGTTCGGCTCGACCGCGCAGCGCGTGCTGCTCGAAGCGGACTGCCCGGTGACGTTCGTCAAGGACCGGTCCGAGGAGCAGACGGAAGCGACCGTCCCCGCGTAACTCGGCGTTTTTTCTCCCGTCCGGCGCACCGGTCGCGGAGTCGCCGGCCTCTCACCTCCCGCCCGCACGCACTGCGGACGGCACGAGAACGGTCGCGTAGGCTACGGGACCGGCTCGTCGTACTCCGACCCGAACGGGCGGTCGGCGCCGTAATCGCCGCCGACGGCGCCTTCGCGGGTCACCTCGTCGAAGTCGTCGTCGGGGACTTCGGACTCGTCGACCGGCGGGAGCGGCTCGTCCGGCGCGGGGATCCGCCAGGCGTCGAGCGCCCCGAGCAGCCGCGTCTCGTCGCCGTCGACCGCGAGCCGGAGCGTCGGCGCGAGCGTGCCGCCGAACCGCGCGCGCTGCTCGGCCTCCGGGAGCTCCGCGACCGCGTCCAGCGAGTCGCCCGCGAAGTCGTGGTAGTTGAGGAAGCTCTGGAGCAGCACCTCCTCGCCGTGGGCGAACGCCATCCACGAGTACGCCTGGAACCGCGCGCCTGACGGGTTCGTCGCCACGAGCCCGCTCCCGTTCAGGGGGCGGTACGGGCCCTCGAACCGGTCCGCGACGAAGCCGTACAGCCCGTCCGGGCCGGTCACCCCCGGCGCGAACGTGTGGACGTGGCTGCAGACGAACAGGTAGTAGCAGCCGTCCGCGACGACGACGTGCGGGCGTTCGAGCTCCTGGTTCACCTCGACGGCGTCGAGGAGCGGCGGGCGGAGCTCCCACGAGAGCGGGTCGCCCGTGGGGGAGGCGGCGACGCCGACGCAGCCGTTGAACTCGCGCCGCTCGCTCGTCGCGGCGTCGTCCCCGTCGCGCTCGGGCGCCGGGACGTTGGCCTCGAAGAGGAGGTGGGTCTCGCCGGACGCGGGGTCTTCGAAGAACCACGGGTCGCGGAAGGTGTACGTCATCCCGCGCGACTGCGCCTCCGTCTCGTACCGGTCGCCGTCGGGCTCCAACAGCGTCTCGTGGGTCCACGGGCCCGCGATCTCGACCCCGTCCGCGTCGGCGGTCACGGAGCCGCCGTGCGCGACCGCGATCCGCTGGGTGTACGTCAGTTCGTCGGCGTCCTCGCGGCCGGCCGCGGTGTAGAAGAGGTAGACGTCGCCGTCGTCGTACAGCGCCGAGCCGGCCCACTGCCGCTGACCGAGCGCGCCGCCGTCGAAGACCGGGCCGGCGTCGCGCCACTCGCTCCCGTCGCGCGAGCAGAAGCAGCGGATCTCGGCCACGTCGTGGCGCGTCCCGGGGAGGAGGTCCGCCGACGCGGTCAGCGAGAACGCCAGCCGCCAGCCGTCCACCTCCGCGATCCCCCCGTGGCGGTCCCGCAGCAGCCACGTGTCCCAGATGTGGAGGTCCGGGAAAGGGTCGACGGTCGGCGGACCCGCGACCGGGGCGACGTTCCCCCCGCGCCGCCCGATCCCCGCGGCCTGCTCGCGCGTCCACCGTGACCGGGGCCGACCGTCGGCTCCGGGGAGCGAATCGTCCATACAATCTCTCCACAACGGACCGAATAAAGCCTTTTCAGTCGGGACGACTCGCGAGCGACGGGACCCGCCGAGACGGAGATAAAACGTTTTATTACAGCCGTGGTAGTTCAACGCATGGAACCACGACGTCCCGGACGAGATCGAGCGGTCCGCGCCCGCTTCGAACGCGCGCATTCCGCCGATCCGACAGTCGGCCGTGCGGTGGCTTCTGTCGGGACGGAGCGACCGATCGGGGACGGTGGATGAGAGTGGACCGCGCAGAACTCACGGAGACGCTGGAGGACGCCGGCCTCTCGCCGTACCAGGCCGACGCGTACGTCACGGTGCTTGAGCTGGGCGCCGCCCCGGTCACGCGGGTCGCCGACGTCAGCGGGGTGCCCGACCCGCGGATCTACGACGTGTTGCGCGACCTGGAGAGCGCCGGCTACATCGAGACGTACGAGCAGGAGTCGCTGTACGCCCGCGCGAACGACCTCGACGAGATCACCGACGACTTGGAGTCGCGGGCGAAGCGGCTCACGGCCGCGACCGAAGAGATCGAGCGCCGCTGGAACGAGCCCTCCGTCGAGCGGTCGACGGTGAGCATCGTCACTCGGTTCGAGACGGTGATCAAGAACGCCGACGAGTTCATCCGCGAGGCCGAGACGCAAGTGAACCTATCGCTCGGTGTCGACCACTTCGAGCGGCTGCGCCCGGCGCTCCGGGCGGCCACCGATCGCGGCGTCCGCGTCAACCTCTCGATACACACCCCGGACGGTGACGGCGAGGTGCTCCCGGATGCCGAGGACCTCGCCGGGATCTGCTCCGAGGCCCGCCACCGCCGCGTCCCGTCTCCGTTCGTTGTGATCGTCGATCGGACGAAGACCTGCTTCGCGCCCCACGCGGGGTCGACCAACGAGTACGGCGTGCTCGTCGACGACCGCACGCACACGTACGTGTTCTACTGGTACTTTCTGACGACCCAGTGGGACGCGTGGAAGTCGATCTACACGACTCGCGACGACGAGCCGCCGATCGACTACATCGACATTCGGTACTGCGTCCGCGACGTCGCGCCGCTCCTCCGCGACGGGGCGACCGTCCGGCTCCGGATCGAGGGAACCGACACCGAGAGCGGCGACGACCGTGTCGTCGAGGGCGTCCTCTCGGACGTCGTGGTCGCTGGCGACGATGACGCGGTCGACGCCGACACCGTCGCCAGCTACGGCGGCCGGGTCGGGCTCGTCGTCGAGACCGACGACGGGCCCGTCGAGGTCGGCGGTTGGGGCGCGATGGTCGAGGCTGTCGAGGCCCACCGGATCACGCTCGTCAGCGTGGCATAGCGGTCGCGAACGGTTCTCTGCGTCAGTCGGAAGCGGGCCTCGAACGCCGCGAGCTCGCGCCGGGGCGCCGGCGGCGAGACAGCGAGGAGAGGCCGCGGAGCGGACCGCGGGTCGCCGACTACAGCGAGTGGCTGATCGCGTCGCCGCTCGCCCGGTCGAATAGGTGGACGTTGTCGCGGTCCAACACGACCTGAACGTCGTCGCCCTCGGAGATCGTCGTGTCGGGTTCGAGGTTGATCAGCAACTGCCCCTCGCCGCGGCCCTCGGCGCTCGCCTCCACGTCGCGGTCGAACAGGAGGTACGCGTTCACCTCCTTCCCGACCGGTTCGATCACGTCGACGACGGCGTCGAACGCCTTGGTCGGCGCGCCCGCCTCCCCGGCGTTTCGTTCGAGGTGAACGTCCTCCGGCCGGACGCCGACGGTGACGTTCTGGCCCGGCGAAACACCCTGTGCGTCGGGGTCGAACTCGATGTCGGTGTAAGTCGACTCGAACCCGTCTGCGACCGCCTCGCCCTCGATGAAGTTCATCGACGGCGATCCGATGAAGCCGGCGACGAAGCGGTTTGCGGGCTCGTTGTAGCACTCCAACGGCGGCGCCACCTGCTGGAGCACGCCGCTGTTGATCACCGCGATCCGGTCGGACATCGTCATCGCCTGTGCTTGGTCGTGTGTGACGTATATGATGGTCGTGTCCAGCTCGCGGTGGAGCCGCTGGAGCTGTGTGCGCATGTGGACGCGTAGCTCCGCGTCGAGGTTCGCCAGCGGCTCGTCCATCAGGAATGCGCCCGGGTTGCGGACGATGGCGCGAGCGATGGCGACGCGCTGGCGCTGCCCGCCGGACATCTCGCTCGGCATCCGTTCCATCATCCCCTCCAACTGGACGATGTCGGCCGCCTCCTCGACGCGCCGCTCGACTTCCTCCTGGTCGTACTTCCGGAGGCGGAGCCCGAAGGAGATGTTGTCGTACACGTCCATGTGCGGGAACAGCGCGATGTTCTGGAACACCATGGAGATCCCCCGGTCCTTCGGCGGCAGGTCCGTGACGTCGCGCCCACCGATCTCGATGCTCCCCTCCGTGGGGAGCGTGAGTCCGGCGATCGTCTCCATCGTGGTCGACTTGCCGCACCCGGAGGGGCCGACGAAGGTGACGAACTCGCCGTCCTCGATCTCCAGGTTCATGTCGTCGACTGCCGTTACGTCCTCGTATCGTTTCGTGATACCCGATAGTTTGACTGATGCCATGGTTACTCCTTGACCGCCCCCGAGGTGAGTCCGCTCACGATCTTCTCCTGTGCGACGACGACGAGGATGGCCACCGGCAGGACCGCGACGATGCTGGCGGCCGCCATGAGGTTGTACAGCACCTCGAACTCGCCCTGGAACCGGAGGATGCCCTCCAGCATCGGCGCCCAGCTACCGGGGCGCCCGTCGGTCATCAGCGAGCTGAAGAAGTACTCGTTGTACACCGAGATGAACGTCAGCACGCCCGCGGTCGCGACGCCCGGCGCCGAGAGCGGCACGATCACGCGGAACAGCGCGCCGAGCCGCGTCGTCCCCTCGACCCGCGCGGCGTCCTCTAGCCCGTCCGGGATCTGCGAGTAGAACGTCATGAGGATGAATATCGACAGCGGCAAGAAGATCGCCGACAGCGGGATGAAGATCGCGTACGGCGTGTTGTACAGCGACCCGGCCGAGAGCAACGGCCGCAACACGTCGACGTTGGTGTTGAACAGCCGGTTCAGCGGGATGAAGAAGGCTGCCGGCGGGAAGAAGGACGTCACCAGCACCAGAAGCAGCATCGGCCGCCGGCCGCGGAACCGCAGGCGGCCGAACACGTAGCCGGCGAGGCTCCCGACGAGCAGCACCGCCACGGTCGCGATAGTGGCGATGAGGAAGCTGTTGAACACGTATCGGTGGAACGGGAGCGTGGTGAAGATTTCGATGAACGCCCCCGGGTTGAACCCCGCCGGGAGGAACACGCCGACCTCTGAGAGGTTGTTCCGCGGCGTCAGCGCGACGACCAGCAGCCAGTAGAACGGGAACAGCGTCGTGACGAGGAAAAAGAACGTCGCCACGTAGAACGCCATCCGGTACGCCCGCTGCGGGTTCGAGATCATCTTCGCGGCCCAGGCCTCGATCGGGCCGCGGTCGAGGTCGGGCTCCTCGCGGTCGGCCTGGTTCGCCATCTCGACGGTCGGGTCGTCGTCGCCCGTCGCGGGATCGGTCGCGCTCATGCGACACCCCCGCTGCTCCGACGGAGCGCGACCAGGTACGCGACCACGAACGCGCTGATGACGATCGCGGTCAGGAACGCGACCGCGGACGCGGTGGCCCAGCGGCGGCTCTCTTGGAGCGCGATGATCACGAGACAGGTCAGCGACGGCACCGTCTCACAGCCCGCGGTCGCGTCGATGAGCCCGTAGATCCGCATCGCGTCTAGCGTCCGGAACAGCATCGCGACTAGGAGTGCGGGCGCTACGAGCGGCAGCGTGATGTACTTGAACCGCTGCCACGGCGACGCGCCCGAGACCTTCGCGACGTCGTAGAGCCCGCGGTCGATGCTCTGAAGCCCCGCGAGGATGAGCAGCGCCATGAACGCGGTCGTCTTCCAGATGTCCGCGACGAGCACGATGAAGAACGAGTCCGTGCTGCTTGACAGCGGGTTGTCGCCGAACACGCCGAGCCACCTCATGAACTCGGTTCCCCAGCCGATGGTCGGGTTGAAAATGAGGAAGAAGATCATCCCCTGAATGACGATTGGGATGGCCCACGGAATGATGATCGCCACCCGGACCCACCGCCGCCCGTAGAAGTCTTGATCGATCACGAGCGCCTGTCCGAACCCGATCACCGTCTCGAAGACCACGCTCGCGATCGCGAACGCCAGCGTCGCCAAGAGCGCCTGTTGTAGGAACGGGGCGCCGAACTCCACGAACGGGAATCCGTCGGCGAGCGTCACCGAGATGAACTGCTGGGTGAACGGCGTCTCGCCCGTGAGCAGGTCCACGTAGTTACCGAGACCGATGAATTCCCCGAACGGCTCCGCGCCGGAGAGGGAGTTCGCGAGGAGCGAGAACCGGAACGTCGCGATGAGCGGGTAGAACGCGACGACCGCGAGCAGCAGAAACGCGGGAGCTAACAGCACGTACGCGTACACCTCCTCGGACTGCGTCTCCAGCCAGTTGAGCGGCCGGGCGAACACCGAACCGCCGTCGTCCGCCCGCGCGTCGGTTGCCATCTCGATCCCCCGTTACTCGGCCAGGTCTTCCTCGAGCGATTCGAGGGAACTTTCGAGGTCGGACATGGCCTGTTCGGGCGACTTCTCGCCCGCGTACGCGTCCGAGACCTGCGAAGCCACCTGGCTCTCCTGGTCGGGCCACGCGACGGTCACCGGCCGCGGAACCGTGTTCTGGCCGGAGACGGCCAGCGTGTCGAGGAAGTCGCCGAGCGCGCCGACCTCTTCGGGGTCGACGTTCTCGGTCACGGACGGGTCCGGGGGGAGGTACCCGCCCTCCGAAAAGTTGTTCACCATCACGTCCTCGTTGGCGAACGCCTCCAACACCTGGACCGCCTCGTCGAGCCGCTGGGTGTTCGGGTTGATGGTGAGGTGCCAGCCGCCGAGCGCGGCGGCGGGACCGCCCGTGCCCTCGTACATCCCCTCGCCGGACTCGACGCCGTACGGCAGCGGCATCACGTCGTAGTCCTCGGCGTCGAACTCCTCGGAGTCGAGGTTGAGCGGGATCGCGTACGGCCAGTTGCGGTGGAAGATCGCGTTCCCGGACGTGAACGGCTCGCGGGACGGCTCCTCGGTGAACGCCCGTAGGTCGCTGTTGGAGATCTGCGGGAAGTCCGGGTGCGCGTACTCGGCGTCCGGGCCCTCCATGAACGACCGCATCATGCGGATCGTGTTCAGGACCGGCTCGTCGGTCACGGTGATCGGGCGGTCGCCGATCGGTCCGAAGAGGTTCTCGTGGTCGCCGAAGTAGGCGCCGCCGAACGACGTTATCGTCTCGCTGAACGTACAGCAGGCCAGCCCCACGTAGTTGTCGGCCTGCGTGGTGTACCCGTAGTCGATCTCGTCCCCGTCGGGGCCGCCGTTCTGCTCCCACACGTCGGCGGCCACCTCGGCGAACTCCTCCCAGCTCAGGGGCTCGGTCGCCCAGTTGTCGCCCTCCGGGTCGTAGCCCGCCTCCTCGACGAGGTCCTTCCGGTAGTGCATCACCGGGTAGTCGGGGAACAGCGGCAGTCCGTACAGGTCGCCCGTCTCGGGGTCGCTGGCCGTGCTCACCGCGCTCTCGAGGTAGTTACCGTCGACATAATCGAGGGTGTCCGACGAGAGCTCCTCGCTCAGGTTCACCAGCTGGTCGCGCGCGATGAACGGGATCGTCCACCCCGAATCCATCATGAAGATGTCGGGGCTCGCGCGCCCGGCGTCGAGCGCCGACGTGAACTCGGAGCGCCGAGCGCCCGACTCGAAGTCGCCGGGGAGGATCTCGACTTCGATCGACTCGTCGAGCCCCGCCTCGTACAGGCTCTCGGTCACCGAGTCGGAGATTCCCTCCCACTCGCCGTCCATGGTGATCTGGATCGGCCCGTCGCCGCCACCGCCGCCGCCGCAGCCGGCGAGACCGACCGTCGCGCCCGTCGCGCCGGCCGCCTGTATGAACCGCCGCCGCGATACCCCCACACGCCCGCCGTCCTGACCGGAACTATTGTCTACCATTACAGCTGTTGTTATAAAATACACCCGTATATAACTATTGATGGCAATAGTAAGAGAAGTGATGTTTCGACGGTCGGTGGCGAGCCGCCGGAACGGCTTTGGGCCCCGAGCGTCGACTAGCGCGACGATGGGAACCACCGGGACGGTCGTGGGTCGACTCCGGGAGAGCGTGGCAGAGTGGCTCGAACAGGTGTTCTACGGCGGCGCGGAGCTGGCGGTGCTGTCGACGCCGGCGTTCGTCGTCGCGCTCGTCACGCAGAACCGGTACCCCGACGCGATCCCGATCGCCGGGCTCTTCGCGCTCGCCGCGGGGAGCCTCGGCCTCGCCGGGTTCCGGGCGGGCGTCGTCGACATCGGCGCCTGGCCCCGCCGGGGAGAACTGGTGACGCTACCGCTCCGGACGCTGTACTTCAGTCTCGTCTTCTTCCTCGCGTCGATCGCGACGGGCGTGCTCGCAGTCGAGGCCGTCGGGTCGCTGTGGGTGGCGCCCCTCGGCGGGGTCGTCCAACTGTCCGGACTCGCCGCGTTCCCGACGGTCTACCGCGCGATCCACGGCGAGCCGGTCACCCGACCGGTGGTGAAGCGATGACCGACGCCGACGGCGACGAACGGGCCGCCGCTCGCCGCGTCCGGGAGGCGGTCGACGCCGTCTCGCGCCCCGAACACACCGGTGAGAATCGGTGTCTCCCCTGTGCGGCGGTCAACGCGCTCGGCGTGGCGGTCGTCGCGCTGCTCCTCGGACGGCGCCGGCGCGCGCTGGGGCTGCTCGCCGCGGTGGTCGGCGGCGCGGCGATCTGGCTTCGGGGGTACGCCGTCCCCGGTACGCCGCGGTTCGCGCCGCGGCTCGTCGAGCCGCTCCCCGTCGAGTTCGGCCCCGACCACGACGCGGTCGTCGACTCCGGTTCGGTCGCCGGGGTGACGAGCGGGCCGGCCGCGGCCGACGACGCGGACGGCGCCGGCGCTGACGAGGCGGCTGCGAACGACGAGCGCCCGGACGATCCGGCGGTCGACCCGGCGGATCCAGACGGGATCGACGACGGCGACGGTCCGAGCCCGGAGGCGACGATGGAGGCGCTACTCGACTCCGGAGCCCTCGTCGAAGAGGGCGAGACCCTCCGGCTGACGGACGACTTCCGAACCGCTCTCCGCGAGCGGATCGAGACGCTTCGGGCGTGTGGAGACGGGGAACTGGCCGAGCGCGCGGCCGCCGTCGCGGGCGAGGACGTCGAGGGATCGGTCCACGACGACCGGATCCTCCTCGACGGTCGGCGCGACGCGTGGCTCAGCCGGCCGATCGCGCTCGCGGAGACGGCCGTGGGGGAACTGCTCCGCGAGCGCGGTGTCGACCCGGCGGTCGCGCGGAGCGCCGCCCGACCGCTCCGCGCGTTCCTGGAAACCTGTCCCGACTGCGGCGGCCCGATCCGCGACACGACCCTCCGGAACTGCTGTGGCGGGCCCGGCGGCGTCAGCGGGAACCCGGAGCGATCGGTCCGGGCCTGCGCGGACTGCGACGCCGTGGTGTTCACGGAGCGATGACCGGCTGACCGGCGCTCGGCCCGTCGCGCGGCGACACTGATACGGTTCCTCCGTGCGAACCCTACACATGGACACTATGAGGGCGGCTGCGCTCGGGTGGCGCCTCGCTGTGGCGGTGGTCGCGATCGTGGGCCCGACGGTGCTTTACCTCGGTCTCTGGCGGTTCTTGGAGCGGCTCCGCGACGACGCGCTGATCGAGCGACTCGTCGCGCGCGGGGCGGTCGACCGGCCGCGGCCCGCGGCCGCGGACGTCCTCGCGGCCGCGATGTCGGGGGTCGACGGCCGGCGCTGCCCGGCGTGCGGCACCGTCGCGGTCGCCGGTGAGGCCGAGTGCCGGGGGTGCCGGCGGCCGATCGAGGGCGGTGAGTGAGCCGCGAACGGTCGAACGGTTCGGCCGCCCCGACCCTCGCTCGGGGTCGCGGCCGAGCGGCCCGTCCCGCGGTCGCCTGGGCCACCGGTTACGCCAGCGCGGCCGCCAGTTTCTCGATCGGGTGCGTCGGCTCCGGCACCTCGCCGGGGCCCTCCTCTAACTGCGTCCGGCAGGAGGTGCCGGGCGCGACGAGGGCGTCGCCGCCGCTGGCGTCCACCTGTTCGAACAGCGCTTCGCCGATGGCCTTGCTCATCGAGTAGTGCTCGGCCTCGTAGCCGAACGAGCCCGCCATCCCGCAACACGACGAGTCGAGCGGGTCGACGCCGTAGCCGGCGCGCCGAAGGACGCCGACCGCGTGGTGGTCCTTCTTCGTCGCCTTCTGGTGGCAGTGACCGTGGTAGGTGAGCGACTCGGTGGGGGCGTCGAGGGCGAGTTCCTCGTCGAGCCGGTGGGCGTCGACGTACTCCATGACGCCGTAGGCGCTCTCGGAGACGGCGGCCACGTCGGCGTCGGGCACGTCGCTGGCGTCGCCGTCGAGCAGGTCGTGGTAGTCGGACTGGAGCATCACGGCGTCGGAGGGCTCGACGACGACCACGTCCCAGCCGTCGCGCACGTCCGGCGCGAGCGTCTCGACGGCGTCCCTCGCGGTCGCCCGCGACACGTCGAGCAGCCCCTTCGAGTGGGGCGGCCGCCCGCTGCCGTCCACGTCGGGAATCCGCACGTGGCAGTCGGCGGCCTCCAGCACGCGCACCGCGGCCTTCCCGGCGCCGGGATTCGTGTAGGTGGTGTACACGTCGGGGAAGAGGAGGACCTCGCGGGCGGCCTCGTCGCGGGGGACGCCCGCGCCGCCGCGCGCCTCGAACCAGTCGACGAGCGTCTCCGAGCGGAAGGTGGGCAGGTCGCGCTCCCTGGCGATGCCGAGCGCCTTCTCCGCGAGGAGGCCGCTCCCGGGAATCTTGTTCGGGAGGTTCGAGAGGGGGGCGAACCGCGAGGCGAGCGGCGCGAGCGACTCGAAGCGGCCGAGGAGTCGCGTGCGGAGGTCGACTCCGTGTTCCTGGTGGTGGGCGTGCTCGACCTCTGCCTTCAGCTTCGCCATGTCGACGCCGCTCGGGCAGTCCACCTTACAGCCCTTACAGCCGACGCAGAGGTCCATCACCTCGGTGACGAACTCGTCGTCCGTCGGGTCGTCGGGGAGCTCGCCGGAGATGGCCCCCCGGAGCATGTTCGCCCGCCCGCGAGTCGACTGGATCTCCTCGTCGGCGGCGCGGTAGGTGGGACACATCACGCCGCCGGTGGTGTCTTGGGGCCCGCGGCAGCCGCCGCAGCCGTGACAGAGCTCGACCATCCCCTGCATCCCGTTGTCCACCGCCCACTCCATCGCGGGGTCGAAGCCGGCGTCGTACTCGTAGTCGGCGTCGAACCGCAGGTTCTCGCGCATGTCGACCTCTCCGCAGACGTTCCCCGGATTGAGCAGCCAGTCGGGGTCGAACGCGGTCTTCAGGTCGCGGAACGCCTCCCAGAGGTCGTCGCCGTACAGCTTCCGGTTCCACTGGGTCCTGGCGCGCCCGTCGCCGTGCTCGCCGGACACCGAGCCGCCGAGCCGGACCACGGCGTCGGTGACGCGGTCGGCGATGTCGAGCATCGCCTCCACGTCGTCGACCTCCTTCGTGTTTATGAGCGGGCGGACGTGGAGGACGCCCGGGCCGGCGTGCGCGTAGAACGTCGCGAAGGTGTCGTTGTCCGCGAGGATCTCCTGGAACTCGCGGGTGTACTCGGGGAGGTGCTCCGGCGGGATGGCGCAGTCCTCGATGAAGGAGATGTGCTTCTCGTCGGTGGTCCGCGAGAGGAGGATCGGGAGGCCGGCCTTGCGCATCTTCCAGAAGCGGTCGCGCTTCTCAGGGTCGTGCGCCTCCATCGCGTGAGCCGCGCGGCGCGGGTGGCTCGTCGTCTCCGCGGCGCCCGCGCCCGGCTCGACCGCGGTGTCGACGCCCCCGTCCCCGTCGGGTGCGCCCACGCGGTCAGCGATGAGGTCCGCGACCTTCCGCTTCCCCTCGGCGTCGCTGTCGGCGTAGAACTCGACGAGGAGCGCGGAGTCGGTGCCGTCCGGGAGCATCGCGACCACGTCCTCGAACTCGGGCGTGTCGGCCGCGAGGCCGAGCAGCACGTCGTCCATCACCTCGACGGCGGCGGGGTCGTGTTCGAGACACGCCGCCACGTCCTCCATCGCGTCCAGCAGGTCGTCGTAGGTGAGCAGCGCCACCGCCTTCGTCTCGGGGACCTCGACGAGCGAGACGGTCGCCTCGGTGACCGTCGCGAGCGTCCCCTCGCTGCCGGCCATGAGCCGGGCGAGGTTGACGACGCCTTCCTCGCCGTACTCGCCGCGGTACTCGGCGAGCAGGCGGTCGAGGTTGTAGCCCGAGACGTTCCGCTTCAGCTCCGGGTAGCGCTCGTCGATCCGGTCGGCCTCCTCGTCGAGGACGCGGACGACCTCGGCGTGGATCCGGGGGAGCAGCTCGTCGGCGTCGGCGTCGGCGGACGCGCGGAGCTCCTCGACCGCGACCTCGCCGAACGTCGCCACGGTCCCGTCGGCGAGGACGACCTCGACCTCTTCGACGTAGTGGTCCGTCTTGCCGTACTTCAGCGAGTGCGAGCCGGTGGAGTTGTTGCCGATGGCGCCGCCGACCGCCGACTTGTCGCGCCACGCCGGGTCCGGCGCGAACTTCAGGCCGTCGCCCTCGACGGCGGCGTTGAGGTCGCCCACGTACGCGCCGGCCTGGACGCGGGCCGTCTCCGCGTCGGCGTCGGTCTCGATCACCGCGTCCATCTCGCCCGTGAGGTCGAGGACGACCGCCTCGTTGACGGTCTGGCCGGCGAGGGAGGTGCCGCCGCCGCGCGGGAGGACGGGGACCCCCTCCGCGAAGCAGTACTCGTGGACCGCCGCGACGTCCGCGGTCGACTCCGGGATTACGACGCCGATCGGGGTGACCTCGTACGCCGAGGCGTCGGTCGCGTACAGCCGCTTCGAGTAGTCGTCGAACCGCACGTCGCCGTCGACGCGGGCGTCGAGCGCGTCGACGAGCCCCGGTCGCGCCACGGAGCCGCCGGTGTAGTCGAAGTCCCCGCCGTCCGTCGGATCCGGCTCCGGCGTGTTTGTCGCCATGCGAGACTCTCACGGTCGAACCATGAAAAACCTCCTGCCGCCCGCGCGTGGCCGGAACTCGATGCGCCCGCGCGGCCGCTCCTGCTCCCGCGGACCGGTTCGCGTCTCCGAGAAGCGCCGCAACACCCTTATGTCGACCGGCGAAGTGACCACCATGTCGCTCGCAGACACGTCGACGTTCACGGGTCGACTCGACGACCTCGGCGTCGCGGTCTCGGCGGGGCCGTCCGCGGAGTGCGCGGCCATGGTCGAGGCGGCCGCGGGCGAGCCCGCGGTCGGTGTCCCGCTCGACCGGTCCGGGCCGGCCGCGTTCGCCGACTCGCCCGCGACCCTCCCGGAGCGGATCGAGACGGAGCCGACCACCGCCGACCTGCGCGGGGCGCACACCGGCGTCACGGCGGCGTCGCTGGGCGTCGCCGAGTACGGGAGCGTCGCGCTGGAGGCGGACGCGGCCGGCACGGAGCCGGTGAGCCTGTTCGTCGACCGCCACGTCGTCGTCCTCCGCGAGGCGGACCTGGTCCCCGACATGCCCGACGCCTTCGAGTGGCTCGGGCCGCGGGCGCGCGACGAGTCGGTCGACGTGGTGTTCGCGACCGGCCCGAGCGCGACGGCGGACATGGGCGGGCTCGTCCACGGCGCGCACGGGCCGAAGGAGGTCCACGTGGTGCTGCTCCGCGAGGACGACCCCGCGGAGGGGGAGCGATGAGCAGCGACGCCGACGCCGCGGGGACGGACGACGCGCGTCCCGCCGAGGCGCCGGGCGACCTCGACCGGGAGGCGAAGGCCGACCGGATCCGCGAGCTGCTGGCGACCGAGGGCGACGCGGTCGCGGCGAACACCCGCGGCTTCAACGAGGGACGCTACGAGTCGACCGCCCGCCTCGACGGCTACGAGGCGCTGAAAAACGAGGCGCGGGCGATCAAGGAGGACGCGATCGAGCGCCTCCCGACCCTCATCGACGAGGTGACGGAGACGGTGGAGGCCAACGGCGGGACGGTCTACCTCGCCGACGACGCGGCCGACGCGAACCGGTACGTCCGGGAGGTGGCGGCCGAGCGCGGCGCCGAGCGCGCGGTGAAGTCGAAGTCGATGACCTCCGAGGAGATCGAGGTGAACGACGCGCTCGCGGAGGACGGCGTCGAGGTCGTCGAGACGGACCTCGGCGAGTGGGTGCTCCAGCTGGCCGAGGAGGAGCCGTCGCACATCGTGGCGCCGGCGATCCACAAGTCCCGCGAGGCCATCGCCGAGCTGTTCGCGGAGCGGTTCGACCCCGACGACCCGCCCGAGACCGCCGAGGAGCTGACGATGTTCGCCCGCGAGCGGTTGGGCGAGCTGATCGAGGACGCCGACCTCGGGATGACCGGTGCGAACTTCATCGCGGCCGACTCGGGAACTATGCTCCTCGTGACGAGCGAGGGCAACGCCCGGAAGACGGTGACCGCGACCGACACGCACGTCGCGGTCGCGGGCGTCGAGAAGCTCGTCCCGACCGTCGAGGACTTCTCGCCGTTCGTCGAGCTGATCGGGCGCTCGGGGACCGGCCAGGACGTGACCTCCTACATCTCGACGCTGACGCCGCCGGTCGACTCGCCGGTGCCGGACTTCGCGGCCGACGAGGGCCCCCTGGCCGACGGCTCGGAGTCCGACCGCGCGTTCCACCTCGTGTTGATCGACAACGGGCGCCTGGCGATGCGCGACGACGAGACGCTGAAGGAGACGCTGTACTGCATCCGCTGTTCGGCGTGTTCGAACGCCTGCGGGAACTTCCAGAGCGTCGGCGGCCACGCGTTCGGCGGCGAGACGTACTCCGGCGGTATCGCGACGGGCTGGGAGGCGGGCATCGAGGGGCTCGACACCGCCGCCGAGTTCAACGACCTCTGTACCGGCTGCTCGCGCTGCGTCCCGGCCTGTCCGGTCGGCATCGACATCCCGTGGATCAACACCGCGGTCCGCGACCGGATCAACCGCGGCGAGGCCGACCCGAGCCAGCTCGACTGGGCGTTCGAGGAGCTGGTCCCGGACGACGAGCCCGGCGGGGTCGACCTCGGCACGCGGCTCGTGGGCAACTACGCGACGCTCGCGAAGTGGGGGCACAAGACGGCGCCGGTCGCCAACCGGCTCGCGAACGTCGGCCCGCTGCGCGCGGTCGCCGAGCGGGTCGCCGGCATCGACCGCCGCCGCGACCTCCCCGCGTTCGCGCGCGAGTCGCTCGTGGAGTGGTTCGAGACCCGCGGCGGCCCCGCGGTCCCGGCCGACGAGGCGACCCGCGAAGCGGTCGTCTACCCCGACACCGCGACGAACTACGTCGACGTCGCGCGCGGCAAGGCGACCGTCAGGGCGCTGGAGGCGCTCGGCGTCCGCGTGCTGGTGCCCGACCTGCCCGGCAGCGGTCGCCCGCCGCTCTCGCAGGGGATGGTCGCGACCGCCGAGGCGGCCGCCGAGGACCTGTACGCCGGGCTCGCGCCCCACCTCGACGCCGGCCGCGACGTGGTCGTGATCGAGCCGAGCGACCTCGCGACGTTCCGCCGCGAGTACGAGCGGTTCCTCCCGACCGACTCCCACGAGCGGCTCGCGGCCGCGAGCTACGACGCCATGGAGTACGTCTTCGGCCTGCTGGAGAACGGCGCCGACCCCGCGGCGCTGCGCGCGCCGAGCGAGGGGACCGGCCCGGTCGCGTCCGGGAAGCGGATCGCCTACCACCCGCACTGTCAGGCGCGCACGGTCGAGGTGGGCGAGTACGCGACCGCGACCTTCGAGCGGCTCGGCTACGACGTGCTGGTCTCCGACACCGAGTGTTGCGGGATGGCGGGCTCGTTCGGTTACAAGACAGACTACTACGAGCTGAGCGTTGACGTGGGCGAGCCCCTCGTTGAGCAATTTGGCGACACCGACCGGACCGTCGTCGCGCCCGGCACCTCCTGTACCGAACAGCTCGACGGCCTGCTGGAGGCGTCGCCGCTCCACCCGATCGAAGTGATCGCGCCGCGGGAGTGACCTCCGCCACGGCCGCGCGGCTCCTCCCCCGCGTCCGACGCGCGTCGTTCGACAACGAACGCTTAATAGGCGCGCTCGTGACCGTATCGAGTATGAACGCAGCCCCCGAAGAGATCACGTCGCTCGTCGGCCGCGAGGTGTACTCCAGCAACGGCGTCTTCGTCGGCGAAATCGAGGACATCCAGCTCGACTTGGACGCCCGCGCCGTGACCGGCCTCGCGCTCGCCGAACTCAACCACGAGCTGTTCGCCGGGCAGGTGAGCGGCTCGACGGGCGTCATCGTCCCGTACCGCTGGGTCCGCGCGGTCGGCGACGTCGTCCTGATCAACGACGTCATCGAGCGCTACGACGCCGGCGAGTCCGACGAGGAAGCGAGCGAGATCGCCGAGTCGCGGTAACCGGGTCGCGCCCGGGGAGCCTCGCCCGCCCGGCTCAGAACGGTAACGCGTCGCGCAGGCTGGCGATCACGCCGCGCTCCTCCCGGCGGGCCTCGTCGAACACCGGGTAGAGCGCGTCGAGGAACGCCGTCTCGTTTTCGAACCGCTGTTTCGGCACGCGGTCCAGCGCGTCCGCGAGCGCGATCGACCGCCCCTGCGCGTCGTAGGGCACCTCCTGATCGCCGAGCGCGTCGCGGAGCTCCGCGGCCGTCGCGGGGAACGACACGTCCGCCTCGTCGAGCCGGGCGTCGAGCGCGGCGATTCCGAACTCGATCGCCTCCGGTTCCTTCGTATCGCCGCCACCGGGTGGCCGTGCTGCCATTGCGACGGGATACTCCCTCCGGCGGCTTGAAACCCCTGCTCTCGGCTCACTCCGGCACGGACTCCGTCGGCGGGACGGCGTCGACGACGGCGAGTTCGACCCCGTCCCCGGCCCGGTCGAAGGCGGCGACCGAGTCCGCGTCGTACGGCGGGACCGCGACGATCACCACGCCCGCGAGGTCGTCGGTGCGGGAGACGCCGAGGAACCCGTCCGGGTGCGAGAGGAACCGCGCGCCGCCCTCGCCCGCCGGCGTGCCGAGGTCGACGCCGAACACGGAGCTGACCGAGCTGCCCACGGACGGGAGCGTGAAGTGCGTCACCACCGGCGTCGCCGGGTCGAGCCCGAGGTCCGCCTCGAACTCCCCGGCGGGCGTCGCCGAGAGCCGGACGTTCACCTCCTCGGGGTCCTCGCTCGCGGCGCGCTCGCGCAGTACGGTCAACAGGTCGCGGGTGACGTAGATCACTGGTCGCCCGTCGCTACGTGACGCATTGGCAAAAGGTCACGCACCGCTCGGCCGACGCCGCAGGCCCGGGAAGCCGCCGCGCCGCCGCGGGGGCCCTGAAAACCGCACCGGCGCCGCGGCACCGCCGTCCCCGCTCAGAACGGTAGCGCCGACGCGAGCGTCTTCGCGTACAGGCCGGGCGCCTTCGACCGGGAGTCCGAGAGGGCGTCCTCGACGGCGACGGCCGCGCGCTCGTGGACGCCGACGCCGTGCCCGGTCAGGACGCGTTCGGGGTCGAGCCCCGAGAGGGCGGTCGTCGGCGGCGTGAGCCGCAGCATCGGGTGGACGCCGAGTCGCTCGCGGTCGCCCCGGAAGTACGACGCGGTGCCGAGCGACTCGGGGACGATGAGCGTCTCGCCGTCGAAGAGCCCGACCTCCTGCCACGGCGGCAGCGAGGAGTCGCGGATCCGGAACGCCTCGAAGCCCGTGTCGGCGAGCCGCGAGCCGAACCGCTCGACCTCGACGTTGGGGCCCAGCTCCTCGGCGACGCCCGTCATCCACTCGGGGACGTACACGGGAACGCCGTGGCGCGCGGCGACCTCGCCGCTGTCGCGTACGTGGCGGTCGAGCCCGACCACGACGCCGGCCACCTCGCCGAGGTCGTCGAGCAGCTCGTCGACGCCGGGCGCGTCGACCGGGTCGACCACCCACACGTCGGCCGCGCCCGTCTCCTCGTTGTCGACCGCGAACGCGTGGCTCGCGCGCTCCATCGTCTCGTCGGGGTACGCGATCCAGCCGACGCCGCCGTCGTAGCGATCGATCTCGTGGAGGTCCGGCTCGTCGCCTTTCATGCCCATACCCTCCGTTCGGTCCGGACCCTTGTTAAGCCGTCTCTGTTAACACGGCGATCCACTCCCGGGATGCGGGTCGGCGAGGTCGCCCTACTCCGCGGGCCACTTAATTGAACAGCCCCGAGAGGGGCGGTCGGGAATTTCGACCTCCTCGCCCGCGAGCACGGCGTCGACCGCGTCGCGGACGTAGAACTCGGTCGGCTCGTCGTCGGGGTTGAGCGCGTCGTCGAGGCGCCCGTGATACCGGAGCCGCCACGTCCCGTCCTCGCGGCCGAAGAGGAACGGGTCGGGCGTACAGACCGCGTCGTAGGCGGCCGCGACGTCGCCGGTCTCGTCGCGGAGGTACGCGTCGTACGCGACCGTGCCGTCCGCGACGGCCTCGCGCATCGCCTCGAAGGAGTCCTCGGGGTACTCGTCGGCGTCGTTCGGGTTGATCCCGACGACCGAGAGGTCGTCGTACTCGGCCGCGAGCTCGTTCAAGAGATCGATCTTCGCTTTCGCGTACGGGCAGTGGTTACACGTGAAGACGACCAGCAGCGCGTCCGTTGCGAAGTCATCGCGCGCGTACGTTGCCCCGTCCGCACCGGGCAACTCGAAGTCGGGCGCGGCGTCGCCGCGGTCGAGCGCCGAGTCGGATTCCATCTGAACCATACGCGACCGTACGCGCGGCAGCCGAAAAGGCGTTGCGAGCCAGGGGACGACCCGGTCGGTCATACCCACGGTCAACTGAGTCCGCCGTGCCGGCAAAGACTAAAGGCCAATACGCTGGTAGCTGCCGGTATGTCGAGGCAGATGAACACCGTCGTCGCAGGTGACGAGTCGGGGATCCACGACGAGCCGCATATCCGGGACCGGCGAATCACCGTGCGCCACATCCACGCGCTGGTGGAAGAGCGCGGGCTCGACGCGCAGACGGTCGCGGACCGCTTTGATCTTACCACTGCGGAGGTCTACCACGCGCTGGCGTACTATCACGACCACCCGGAGGAGATGCGGGCCGTCGAGGAACGTCGGCGAGAGCTCCACGACGCCGCCCCAAACGATCCGAACGTCGTCACCGGTCCCGAGGATCTGTCGGACGCGTAGATCATGCGGGTGGCGTTTCTGCTCGACGAGAATATCGCGGCTCCGCTGGCAGACAAACTCGCCAAAGCGGGCCACGACGTAGAGCGGGTCGTCGCCGTGAACGAGCTCGGTGAGGGCGTCGACGACACCGCTATTCGCCGGTATGCCGTCGAACACGACCGTCTCGTCGTCACCAGCGACGACGATTTCGTCCAGATGCCGGTCGACTCACACAGTGGCGTATTCTACGTGCCCGATCAATCACTCGAAACGCACGAGCTCTTTCACATCATCCAGCGCGTCGTCGAGGCGTTTCCCAATCGGGACGCCATGAAGACGGTGACGTACATTACCACCGACTGGTTGTGATTTTCACTCACCACGGACCAGCGACCCACTCCGCCCGTCAGTATTCGATCGTCGCCGAGTAGCGGTTCAGAACTGCCACGAGCCCGGCGCCGACGAGCGCGGCCAGCGCGAACCGCGGCGCGGCCGCCCGCCACGACTCGCCGCTTTCGGCCAGCCGCGCGGCCACCTCGACGAGCGGCGCGCGCAGCGCCCCGAGGACGAGGCTCACGAGGAACGCGAGCGTAGCGGCCCGCGCCCGCGACAGCGCGTAGCGGACGGCATGCGCGATGGTGAAGAGCCCGCCGACGCCGCCGAGGAGAAACGCCGCCACCGGCGGCAGCGTCTCGGCGAGCGCGTCCGCGCCGTTGCCGAGCGCGAGCGCGCCGACGGCGTCGACGAATCGGGCGACGACGCCCGACATGTACTCGTACTGGCCGAGGACGATCAGCAGCAACGAGCCCGAGATGCCCGGCAGCACCATCGCGCTGACGGCGACGCCCCCGGCGAGGAAGACCACCGGGAGCGGGCTGCCGAGCGCGGTCGCGGCGACGCCGGACGCGAGGAAGGCGAGCGCGAAGCCGGCGACTGCGGCGGCCTTCCGGCGCGCCGTTGAGAGGTCGACGTCGCCGAGCAGCACGGCCGCGCTCGCCGCGATCAGCCCGAAGAAGAACCCGTACGTCGCGACCGGCTGCGTCGCGAGCAGCCGGTTCACCGCGCTCAACACCGTCACTACCGCGGTCCCGATCCCGGCGCCCAGCACGAGGAGGAAGGCGCCGTCGACCTCGCGGAACGCGGCCCGCGCGTCGGCGCGGCCGCCCGGTTGCACGCCGCCGAGCACGCGGCGGGCGCGAGCGGGGTTGACGGCAGTGACCGCCGCGATCAACCGCTCGTAGATCCCGACGATCAGCGCGATGGTGCCGCCGGAGACGCCCGGGACGGCGTCGGCGCTCCCCATTGCTAGGCCTTTCAGGTACAGCGTCGCCCACTCACGGAGGTCGCCCATCTGCTCGCAAGAAGCGCAGCCGCGGTAAAGAAGGGTGGGATCGGTCGACCGCGTTCGCGACGGGCCCTGAGGTTGCGGTCAGTTCGGTGCGGTCGCCGTCGTCGCCGTCGCCGCCACCGGCTCGGCACCGATCACCGACCCCGCGTCCGTGGAGTTCGTCGAACTCTCGCCGTCGCCTCCGCTCCCGCCGTCGACCGGGCACTCGGGGTCGCCGCTCGGACAGTCGATGATCCGCTCTTCGAGCTCGACGGTCGCCGCCGCGTCGTCGACGCCGACGACCTGCCCTTCGGTCACCTCGACCTGCCCGAACCGCTCGGTGGTGTAGAGGTCGTCACCGGTCGTCTGTGCGGTGGTGATGTTGTACGGCCCGGTCGCGCGGACGCTCGTGTTCGTGTACCCGTTCTCGGGGCCGAACTCCGCGTAGCCCGTCGTCGAGTACGGGAGCGTGAACGCGAACTCACCGTCGTCGTCCGCGGTCGCGTACTGCGTGTACTCGAACGTCTGCCCCTTCGGCTTCCGGAGCTCGACCGTCGCTTGGACCTCCTGACCGGGCGCCGCGCCCGAGCCCTCGACGGTCGCGCCCGGCACGCGCTCGAACGTCTTGACGAAGTCGTCGCGGAACGCGCCGAACAGCGACTCGCCGAACGTCGCCTGGAGGTCGACGCCGAACTGGCTGGCGAGGATCTGCGCCTGCTGGGCGTACGGCGACTGTCCGGGCGCCTGCGTGGCGTGGACCAGCCGGTAGTGTTCCAAGGCGTCGAGCCGCTCGGAGGGGACGCCCATCACGCCGCCCACCTGTGCGGAGCCGTCCTCCTCGACGTACGACCGCGCAGCCGAGAGGTTCTCGAACCGGCGGATTGCCTGGCCCTCGCTCGGGAGCACCTTAATCTCGATCTGCTCGCCCGACTGGGTCTGTGCGGTCTGCGGCTCCCAGTCGAGGACGACCGGCTGCGGCTCGACCGCGCTCCCGTAGTGCTGGTAGAGCCGGATCATCTGGCTCTCGTGGTACCGCTGCGTCCGTACCTGGAGCGCGGCGCGGAGCCCGCCCTGCTGGCCCTGCGGCCCCTGGACGCGCTGGTAGAGCAGTTCGTTGAAGTCGCGCACCGTCTCGTTGCCCGAGTAGAACGTGACCGGCGCGTTGAACTTGGAGTTCGGCGACGCCATCTGCCAGTCGACCATCACGTAGCGGGTGTCGTTGCCCTCGGTGCTCTGGCTCGCGAGGACTTCGGCCGCTTCCTCTTCGCTCGGCGCGAGGAGGTAGTCCGCGGCTGCGCCCGCGTTCTGCTGGAACGGGTTGGCGTTCGGGATGCGCTCGGCGCGCGTGGTGATCCAGTGGCCGTAGTCCCACCACGACTGGACGCCGTACGCGCCCTCGGGATACTCGAAGTCGCCGTCAGCGGGGCGCTCGTAGGTGCCGTACAGCTCCATCGGGTTGTTCGCGCCCTCGAGTTCGCCCGGCTGGGGCGTCTCGTCGTTCATCCACTGGAGGCTCTCGTCCCACTGGACGACGCTGCCGGGGTTGCTGTCGTTGCCCGCTTCCCAGACTGGCGCCGCGCCCGCTGCGGGGAAAAGGAGCGGAAGGAGGAGGACGGCGAACACCGCGACCGCCGTCAGCACCTGCCACCCCTCGATATCGCGGAGGGCGTCGAGGGAGGTGAGCTCGATCGTGTCGAGCGCCACCTGGAGGAAGTACGCCGTGCCGACCGCGACGACGACGGCGAAGTAGTAATTAAAGCGGACCTGCGTGAACGCCGCGCTGCCGATGAACGCCGCCCACACGACGAAGTACAGCTCCTCGGCGTCGTACTCGACGAGCAGCGTCGCGCCCACGAGGAAGGCGGCGGCGAGGAGTAGGCCGATCACCTGCCAATCTACGCCGATGACGCCGCCGATGGCGCCGTACGCCTGCGGAACGGCGTAGACGGAGCCGACGACTGCGAGCGCGGCCGGGATGTACAGGGTGTGGTTGGTGTCGTCGGAGCGGTACAAGGGCCGCGCGACGATGTAGAGGACTGCGGCAAGGGCGAGGAAGAAGGCGAGCCCGTACTGTGAGAGGACGAAGTTCGAGAAGGAAGCGCCTTGGAGGGGTGGTTGGGCCTCGCCGATGGTGCGAGCGCCGGCGCTCGCGGAGAAGGCAACGGTGTTGAGGAGGCTGTTGATGACTGTCGACCACAGCGAGGGAATCGCCAGCCAGACGAATCCCGCGGATGCGAGAATCAGTCCGCCGACCGCGGCGGGGTACGTGTCAGTACTGAGGTTACGTGCTTCCCACTGACGGGCGAGCCACGCGAGGAAGACGGCGCCGAGTGCGACGACAAGCGGCGCGAAAATCTGGAGGAACGAGTACTCGGTCGGATTAAATCCAAACGTATCGAGCGGAATCACCTGCATGAAGCCCGTGACAGTCATTGCGACCGCGCCCACAAACGCAACCGGCTCCGGGCTCTTCCCGTGATAAGTGTCGCTCGTGAGCTTGACCGCGAGGAAGATCCCAGTGAATCCTACCATCAAAATGCCTGGCTGCCATGTCCACATGTAGAGGCCGAGCGCGACGCCGGCCGCGGCAGCATAGGCGATTGGTTTTCGCAGTGCGTCCCAGTCTTGGTCGACGACGAGTTCCCACACCGGCTTCTCGCGTTCCGCCACGCCGAGCGCGACGAGGAACGCGAGGATGGCGGTGCTCTGGAAGAAGACCTCGGCCGCGCTGTGGTCGGGGAAGCCGACGAGCGTGTACCGGAGGAACGTTCCGGAGAACAGCGCCAGTGTTACCGCGCCAACCAGTGCGGGCACGCGGTCGACGAATCGGCGGGCGATGAAGTAGGTCGGGACCGCGACAAGCGCACCGGTGATGGGGGCCATGACCAACATAACTTCCTCGGCGCTGCCCATTATCGGCCGGGCGATCCAGATGCCGACCGTCATAATGTGGTCCCAGAGGGTGCCGAACTGGCCGGCGTTCGTCCCGAACGGGAAGCCAGTCCAGACGTCGTACGGCAGCGTGCTCGGATAGTTCTCGAGGAGGTAACTCGTCGTGCGGAGGTGATACCACGCGTCGTTGCCGCGGAAGTACACCTCTCCATTCTGAATGAAGTTCCCGTACGAGCGCAGCCGCGTCCAGAGCATGAACGCGAACACCCCGAGGAGGGCGGGAACGTGGTACCACCGCGCGAGGAGATCGGACGGAGACGAGTCCGATTCGTCCGGCGGATCGTTCGAATCGCTCATTACCGCAAGGGACTGTCAAAACGCGCATAAGGCTTGTGATAAACAGCTCATGTACAGACGGAAGGTCTAAGCGGGTTACCTGACAACCCTGACGTATGAAAATCTCGGTGGTCCTCTGTACGTATTCAATGGACCGCTATCCGGAGTTTCAGGAGGCTGCTGAAAGCATTCTCAAACAAACGTATGATGACATCGAACTCGTAGTCGTTGTTGACGGCACTGAGGAGGTGTACGAGCGGGTACAGACGGATTACGGCACAAATCCGAATACGACGATACACTGTAATGATCAGAACAGAGGCCTCTCGTACAGTCGTAACACGGGTGCCGAACTAGCAGACGGCGAGGTTGTCGCATTTCTGGATGACGACGCGGTAGCGGCATCCGATTGGGCAGAACAGATCATTGACGCCTACGAACGGTATGACGCACTCGCCGTTGGCGGCCGAATGGTACCGGATTGGCTGTCGACAAAACCGGAGTACCTCCCCGAAGAGTATTATTTCCTCATCGGTGTCACGTACAAAGGGTTCCGGGAAACGGAGGGGTACGTCCGGAACACGTTCAGTTCAAACCTCTCTTTCGACAGAGAGGTATTCTTAGATCTCGGCGGATTCAGAACGGAGATGGGGAAGCGAGGTGAGAACGATCTCCAAGGCGGTGAAACGGAACTGTGTGCGCGCCTAAAGCGCGAGACCGGGGAACGAGTCGTCTATGTGCCAGACGCCACCATCGAACACAAGATCTACGAATACCGAACCGACCGACAGTGGTTGTTGGAGCGGGCGTTCTGGCAGGGTTATTCGAAACGTCGAATGGCAGAGATCGATTCGGATGCGATAAGTACGGAACGACAGTTTTTGCAGCAGCTTCTCACTGATTTCATTCCTAGCCGCTTTACTGAACTCGTTACCTCGCCTTCCGTGACGAAACTGGATACGTTTGTGATGCTGCTCATGTTTACGCTCAGCATCGGAGTTGGGTACCTCTACGCGCTGGTTCCCGACACAAGTTGACTTGGAACGTTCACTACCGCCGCCAGCGGCGGAGAGCCTTTTGGATGTCTTCAAGCCCCGGTCCGAGGTTGAATAGCATCTGAGAGAGGGGCGCAAGTTCGCCGTCGAAAGCCAACTCCGGTTCGTTACGGTGGAGAGAAACTGTTTCCTGCCCGCCCTGAACAATTCGCTGAAGCTCTGTCGAAGCGTTATTTAGGAGAACCCCCTGTGGCTCCGGCAGTTCGTCACGATAGCGGTCAAGCATTGTCTCCACTTCGGCATTGACGGGAGACATGTCGTCCGTTTTTTGCGCTTCGTGTCGGCGAAATCCAGCAAGGATGTCATGAACATGGCGGATGTCATAGTTCCGAGAGAGTCGTATCCAAAACTCGTAGTCCATACAGTAGTTGAGCCCGATGTCGAGCTGCTCTGACTCTACGACTTCACGCCGAAAGAACGTGGCCGGTTGTCCGATAACGATACGATACGCGAGCTTTTTTCTGTCAAATTCGGGACGGACATCTATTTCGGTCACTCGAGACCGACTATCGACGTAGGCCAAGTCGCCGTAGATCACGTCTGCTCCAGTGCGGTCGAACCAGTTCTCTACCCGTGATAGCGTCGTCGTATCGAAGTAAACATCATCCGAATTGAGCCATCCGACGATACTCCCACTTGCGCGGTCGAACCCTTCGTTGATTGCGGCTGACTGGCCATCGTCCGGCTCTGATCGCCACCAGACATCGTGGTCAGCTCCGTCAGCGTAATCCTCAATAATTTCTTTTGTTCCGTCGTCGGAGCCAGCATCAAGAATCAAATGCTCGACCCTGTCGTGAGATTGACCGTTAACTGACTGGATATTATCTGGAATGTAGTCAGCCTGATTGAATGAGGGTGTAACGATCGATATCTTTTGACTACGCATCAAAGACTAAGACTACTGTTGTCGCCAACGTTCAGACTTTGTGTGTCTCCACGAATTTTTGCGGCATCACCTACAATGCTGTTTTCAAGATTCACCCCAGTGAGCGATGCGCCCCGTCCCACAATGGAACTTCTGACGATACTATCACTGATCTCTGTATTATCATCCAGGCTCACGTAAGGCCCGACAACGCTTCGTTCAACGGTAACATTTGTTCCCATATCAACTGGAGGAACAATTACCGTATTCTCTAATTGGTCACCTTCAGTTGTTTCCAACTCCTCCAGTAATACGCGATTGGCTTCAAGGAGCGTTTCTGGACGACCGCAATCATACCAATCCTCAACGTCAAAGGTTCCAATGACGGAGTTGGTCTCAACCATCCGTTGGAGTGCGTCGGTAAGTTGGAATTCACCACCAGCCCCTCGGAGGTTATTTTCGATCAGATATCTTAGCGCACTGAATAGTCCAGCGCTGTCTTCAATAACATACACCCCGCTGATCGCCTGGTCAGAAGGTGGGTCAGATGGCTTCTCAACAAGTTCACGGACTTTTCCTGACGCGTCGATATCAACAACGCCGTAGTGGCTGGGTTCGTCAACTTGTTTCACACCGAGACTCGCATCAACGGCTCCGAGGGACTCATGTGATTTAAGAAATGTGTCGTAGCCGTTCTCAAACAGCATATCTCCGAGTGTAATGAATATCGGTTCGTCATCGATTTCCGGTTTCGCTTGATAAATTGCGTGACCAAGTCCTTGTGGATCAGTTTGTTCCGGAAAAGTCAGGTCAAGTTTGTCACCGAATTCCTCCTTGGCATACTCCCGTATTTGTGTCTGCATTGGTCCACCGACGATTAACACTGCCTCCTCAATTTGTGTTTTTACCAGCCCTGAAAGGATGTGACCAAGAATCGGTTTCCCGGCAATACGAACCATTGCTTTCGGTTTCGTATGTGTCTGAGGATATAATCGAGTTCCTTGTCCGGCGAGAGGGATTACTGCTTTCATAGCTTACCCGTATTTCGGCTTCCACTAACCAATTTCGTTAGGTGCTAGACAACATCCTAGATCTGCTTTTTTGCCTTAATTTGTATTTCGGGACCTCTTTCTGCCATATGCTCTATATTAAACCCCATATCTTGTATTTTATTTAGCATACTTTCTTTTGTCTCCCCATAATCTAAAACTGACGGGCGCCCCCCGTCTTCTCGTGGGAGGTGTATCTCACAGTACAAGACACGACACGCCTCGGATTTTAGTGTATCCTCCAAGCCTTCAATGACAAACGGCTCAGAGCCTTCCACATCTATTTTTACCACAGTGGGCTGTGGCAGCGACTTATTGCTAACCAGCTTATCACCTGTGGTTGCCTGAATATCGATAGATTGACCGGAGGGTGAGATATTGCCGGTTTGATGCCCAGGATGTTTGTCTGGTGATGAGAATTCTATGGTACCGTCTGAATTTGACAAGGCAATATCGAATAATGTGAAATTAGAATCTGTAGTATTGTATAATATATTTTTTTTCTAACTGGTTTACATTTGGGGGGTACGGTTCAAATGAAACGAGATGACCGTTCTCTAATTTCTGTGCCGCAAAGCAACTGAATATCCCAATGTTTGCACCGATATCATAGAAGACATCTGTCTCATTAAGTTCACTTAACATATCTTGTAAAAAGAACTTTTCGGACTTGTTCATGATTCTTATAATATCCCCACCATTCTTACTTTCCGCATCAAACTCAGCTGTCACCCCATCTATACGTATAGCTTGTGTCCCTCCTTTCCAGTCATAGTATATTTTACTAAGTTCTCTGATCGGATTAACATTATGTGAGACGTACGATTTAGCATCTACTAACGCATTTAGCACTCCTTCATCACTGCATAATTCAAAAAATTTCTGTGGTAAATACGCCGGTGTACGTCTCTCTGAACTCATAACTCCGCATCAGTTTTGATACAACATAAAATCACTCAGCAAATTATGTACATTGATAATTAGATTGCTATAGATAATCCTCGCTATCGTAGCACTCTCTCGTCTTGAGTTAAATGATGGATTTGTAGACCTTCTTATATCTATTGGCAGCAACTTCAAGCGAAAATTCTTCCTTAGCCTTCATACGTGCCTGTTTTGAGAGATCACTCCGTCGTTTTTGATCCTCTAAAACCCAGTTTATGCCTCTCGCAAGGTCTTTTGGATCATACGGTTCTGCTAGGTATCCATTTTTACGATGATCGACTGAATCGCTCGGCCCAGTAGCGTCAAAAGCTACTACTGGTGTGCCACATGCCATTGATTCTGAAACAGTCTGTCCAAACCCTTCATATCGGGATGGTACAACCATTACATCGGCAGCTGAATACAAGAAAGCGAGACTCTGATTATCATGAAGGTATCCGGTGTATGTTGTTGGATAATTAAGATCAGGTGGATCGGTGGGCTCAGATGAGCCAAAAACTACGAGCCTTAAGTTTTCAGACTCAATGTCATTTAATGCGTTGTCAAGTAAATCAAATCCTTTTCTGGGATCAGAGGTTGCATTGACCGATCCAAACAGAACGATCGTCTCTTCCTGATTAAGTTGGAACGTGGAGCGCGCGGTCTTCATATCCCAAGGGTAGAACACGTCAGTATCCAGTCCGTTTGGGATCACCTCGATATGACTATCTTGGAACAGTGAACTTTCACGCGCACACTCTGCTAACCAATTACTGGGAGCGACTACCGTAATATCAGTATTAGAAAACGCACGACTTTTTCGAGCCATCGTAAGGCGAGACAAATCCCAGGCGCTTGTGCTCCCTAACTCCGGACAGGTTCCACAGGATTTCTTATATCCTTCACAGCTTCTCGCATAGTGGCACCCCCCGGTCATGGGCCACATATCCGGAAATCTCCAGACTACCGGCCGATCGAATGAAGATATAGTACTTGGTGTCAGAAATCCCCCACCCACCCAATTGAGGTGAATAACGTCTGGATCAAGCCTATCAATTCGGTTATTCACGTCTTCGGGGAGCCAATTCGGCGAAAATACACCGTCAGATCCCCCGTATAGCCTCAGCGGAAAGCGATCGATAAACGGGCGAGCCATGGAATATGCCTTTCGAAGGGTACTTTCTGGTCCATGGATTAGTGGGTCATCACCTTGCTTGTGATCAACAAGCATGTTAGCATCAACCCCAATTTTGCGGAGTCCCTGATATATTCTCTTTGTGGCTGTTCCAGCGCCACCAGAATCGTAGGCGTTGAGAAGTGTAACAGATAATTCAGTGTCTTCCATACTAGGGGGTTAGGTTACACAGTAAAAATACAAGGGGAAAGTCTACCTCTAATCTTAACTGTGATTTCTCACGTAAAAATGCCGTAGCTGGCGAAGATACCGGTTACGTTCCCATATAGAATTGGTCAATTTATAATACCGCTTATCGTACTCAGCATCAGTACATACATACTCAGCTTGATCAAGAGGGAATGCCAGACTATGTCGCGGTACTCGCGACATCGGCGATGATTCATTTTGAGTGTGAGTCGCATTAGCGTCAAATCCAATGTTACTAATCAAGTTCTTTGAGGGACTTGCGGTCAGACCCCAATTAATCGCTTTCGCAAACATCCATTGATAATCCCACGTTTCTATTTCATTTTTATGTGTCCTGTCGAGCACTAACTCAACATACTCCCACATACTTCCGCCTCCATAGAAGTCTCTGACACGGTTCTGGAACACCGGATCGGCCCACTTCGTCATCTCAGGATCGTAGTGGTCCCAAGCGTCTCGCCATGTTGCCCATCCCCAAATGCCGCCAAACCGTGTAAAGTGGTAGTCCTGTCGATCCGGGTGCCACGTCTTCAGATGATTGCTACCGGAAATATCCATAACTCGATCATCTCCGTCATACCATTCTAAGAGCGTTTGACAATATCTGAAAAAGTCGGTGTTTGGGAAACAGTCATCCTCAAGAAAAATACATCTCTCAACATCGTTAAAGACGGAATCAATACCTGTTTGGATCCGTTTTTTCACCCCAAGATTACTATCACTAAAAAGCGTGCGAACATAGCATTCCCAATCTACATCTGTAATGATAGATCGTACTTGGCTTACATTTTTGTTATCTGAGGGTACACCTGATCGAGGCCCATCAGCAATAAGAAAGAGTGTTGGCGGCTCAACCTCCCGTATTTTTTGAAAAACTTTTGAAGTTAGCTCTGGTCGATTAAATACGAAAAACGCAACAGGAGTGTCAAGTGACCACTCAGTTATTTCTTCGGCCATTATTAGCAGAGAGGAGTCCTCCGTGACAAAAGTAGCGAATCTACGTTGATTATATTAGTGCCTGAATTTTTTCTGGCGGAACATAAATATCCTGATCAGCCGCGGTTCCAGTGATACAAGCATATGATACCCCTTCTAAACCAGACATCGTGTAGTAACATCCATTTTGATAGCTCCCAAAAAGCTCGATAACGTCCACAGTCTCGCTATTCATTATGTTTATAAGACCTGCTCCGTGCGGACTGATAACAGTGTCCGCCTGCTGAAACATTGAAATCTGTTCCGCTAGAGAATGGTTAGATAATACCTTACGCGAGAATCCATATTTACTCAGTAGTTGCATTACCTGCCTTTCGTTGACGACGCGTCGCTCGTCAGCGTCAGCCCTTGAGATGTATATCCGAGAATCCCAATCCTGGGTCGTTATCGGAGCCCCCTCACGGAGTTGTTCACCAACCCACTCTAGGCCAAATGGATCGTGTATGTAACCGTTTTGAACTGGGGTGTGCCGTACTTGTGGAACTATAAGTCGGTGGATCAGTTTGGTTCCACCAGACCACTTTATAATTCGATCTGGTCCGTACCCAAGTAATGAAAGAGAATCAGTCATCCAAGCTGGTGGATCGTTCGGAATTATGAGCGTAGGTTTCTCACCTGTAAGGGCCTCAAACTGATGTAAACCTTCTAATCTTGGTAGGTATTCTGCGAACCAATGAAAGTACCCGGTCGCCCAAGGACCTACCAAAGAGACGGCTAAATCAATTTCCTCATCTACCGATCTGCGATATCTCGGGACGATTCCGGAACGAAAACATCTCAATATCTCTCTCAGAAGTAGTGACCAGCTATTTAGAGAGTTTGCTAGTACAAGCTTGTCACCACTCGTGATAGCCAAAGCGTTCGGTCCAATAAGTTTGGCATTTTGTATCTCATAAACATCCCACTCGGTGATGTGGTGCTCACCACGTAGGTCTGTGATTGGTTCTGGGAGCGCTCCAATGTGCCTGGGAGTGGATAGATGTAGTCGTCGTTCGCTACCGTAAGAGAGACTTTTAACTGTATTTTGTGTTAATTCGTTATCGGTCAGCGTATGTCTGTCCAGAAGTTCCCGCACCGCCGTCGTTTCAGCGATGGTTGAAATTGAGTTTGCTAGTAGTCGTTTCCAGTAACTGGTGTTCAACTCCATTCGAGTTACGTCGACGTGTTGAAGTACTGAATAGTCTGGTCAATCCCGTCCTCAAGTTTGGTCTTGGGCCACCAGTCAAGTAGTGTATTTGCCCTTGTAATGTCGGGCTGTCGACGCTCAGGATCATCTTTTGGGAGTGGTTCGTACATAATCTCGGATGAAGATTCTATCGCAGATAATATCATCTTCGCGAGCTCCAGTATCGTAACTTCGTCATCGCTTCCAATGTTCACGACTTCTCCATTCAGTCCATCCGTCTCCATCAAGCGACGAAGGCCACGAATTTCATCTTCAACGAAGCAGAAGCTTCGAGTTTGTGTTCCATCACCGTACACCGTTAGATCTTCGCCGTTGAGCGCTTGTCTGATGAACGTCGGAACTACACGTCCGTCATCTTTTCTCATCCGTGGTCCGTATGTGTTAAAGATCCTCGCAGTACGTACATCAATGTCATATTTCCGCTCGTACGCCACCACGAGGGTTTCACCGAACCGTTTTGACTCGTCATAACAACTTCGGGGACCACGAATGTTTACATTCCCATTGTAACTCTCTGTTTGGGGGTGCTCTTCTGGATCTCCGTAAACCTCGCTGGTGCTCGCATAAAGCATCCGTGCACCGCAGTCTACACAGTATTCCAACAGATTCCGGGTTCCTTCGGTGTTGCTACGAGCAATCTTTATTGGGTGCTCTTTGAAGTCCTTCGGAGATGCTCGTGACGCAAGGTGGTAGACCTCGTCAACCGATGGGAGATCAGGGAGGTCACAGACGTCGCCTTTGATGTACGAAAACTGATCCCGATCTCGGAAGCTTTCGAGGTTCTTAGACTGACCACTGCTCTCATTATCAAGACAGTACACCCGATGGCCGTCGTCGAGGAGAGATTCACAGAGGTGACTCCCAAGGAATCCAGCTCCGCCGGCGACGAGAGAGGAGCACTCGGACATTGGCGGTGGGTACTCGCCGGAAGGGCTTATTCGTATGGACTTCGGTTGACTGAGTCGGGATCGATTGAGGCAGCGCGAAGATACGCTTCGACGTACGGGTGTAAGTCAGGTAATGAGTCGACTGCGAAAATTGAAAAGTCGCTATGCTGCCCATCGAGCGCAAACGCTTCCGTCTCAGGAGTGACGAGGAATCCGTTTGCGACGTAGTGTTTTCCACCCGATTCGTCCACGTCAGAGGTGTCGTAGAGGTGGTCATAAGCGCCTAACCGCTCCTCAATTGAGACCCCGACGCCGAGTTCCTCCTGCGCGACACGCTCAACGGCTTCTGAAAGAGGCTCTCCCTTACGGACTCTCCCGCCGGGAACAAACCACTCGCCTTTTGCGGGTTCGTTCTGACGCTTCGCGAGGAGGATCCCATCGGCGCACCTAACCACGAGGTCGACGGAGGGTATCGGCATGTGTTTGACGACCTCTGCCCACACGTCATCAGGGATCCGTTCGACAAAGTTAGTCATTGAGAACCTCCTGACGATGTGATTCGTACCACGCTACAGTCTGTTTGAGACCTTCCCGAAATTCGCTGGTGGCCTCCCAACCGAATTCTTCACGCGCACGCGTCGTATCCAACTTGCGACGCGGCTGGCCATCTGGCTTGGACGTGTCCCACTTGATCTCACCTTGGAACCCCGTTACATCGGCAATGGTCTCCACAAGGTCATGAATTGAAATTTCCATGCCGCTTCCCAGGTTTACCGGAGCAGAATCGTCATACCGCTCCGTCGCTGTCAGTATTCCGTCTGCTGCGTCTTTTACGTAGAGAAACTCTCTTGTCGGGTCGCCACTTCCCCACGCAGTAATCGAAGCATCTCCACGTTCCCGAGCCTCGACGCATTTTCTGATTATGGCCGGAATCACGTGTGAACTCTCGAGATCGAAGTCGTCCTTGGGACCGTACAGGTTCACCGGCATCAGATAGATGCTATTGAATCCATACTGCTTGCGGTACGCTCGAGATTGGGTGAGTAACGCCTTCTTGGCGATCCCGTACGGAGCGTTTGTTTCCTCTGGGTATCCGTCGAAGAGGTCATCTTCGCTGAATGGGACAGGAGTATGCTTTGGGTAGGAACAAATCGTCCCGAGGATGGTGAACTTTTCGACGCCGTGGAGGCAGGCTTGCTCGATAAGTTCGATACCCATCACCGCATTTTCGTAGAAGTACTTTCCTGGGTTCGATCGATTGGCGCCGATCCCACCCACCGTAGCTGCAAGGTGTAAAACGATATCGGGATCGGAGTCGCGAAGCGCGTGCTGAATGTCCGATGAGTTCCGTAGATCGTACTCGTCGCTTCGCGGAACAAATACGTCTACGTCATCCGCTCGTTGTTCGAGTTCCGTAGTTAGGTGGCTACCGAGGAACCCGGCACCGCCTGTAACCATCACCGACTTTCCGTCCCAGTAATCCGCAGTTGAACGGTGCCAGTCGGTCATCGCCAGTCGACCCGTCCGTACCAGTCCTCCTTGTTATTCGCGTACCAGTCGATCGTCCGTCGGACCCCCTCACGCCATTCCACTTCGGGTTCCCAGCCGGTTTCCTCGTTAAGCTTCTCGTATCCGACTAAGAGCTCCTCGACGTCGCTGTCTCCGGGTCGGTATCGGTCTTCCGCTTGGACTATCTCTGGACGATCCCAGTAGCCCTCCTCATCGCCAACGTCAAGGATAAGATTCGTCCAGTCGCGCATCGAGATGTTCTCACCGTATCCGTACACGTACTGTTCGCCGGGGGTTCCTTCTAAGGCAACGTGTAAGTGGCCGCGCACACCGTCTTCGACGTAACAGAGGTCCCGTTTTGGTTGGAGGTTCCCGAGCTCGACAATATCTCGTTCCAAGGCCTGTGTGATGATCGTCCCGGTGATGTAGCGTGGGTTCTGTCGAGGACCGTAGTTGTTGAACATCCGGGTCGTAACGGCCGGAAGCCCATACGCGTCGTGGTAATTCATGGTCAGGAAATCCGCTGCGAGTTTTGAAGTCGCGTAGACACTCGTCGGATTGACAGGCGATCGTTCGGACAAGAGAACGCGGCCGTCTTCCTCGAAGTCGTGTTTTTCCGCCATTTCGTCTTTGACGTTGCCGTACTCCTCACTGGTCCCGGCTGTATCGAATTTGGCAATGTCTAAATCCAAATCGACGATCGACTGTAAAAGATTGAGCGTTCCCTTGATGTTGGTGTCAATCGTTTCGTAAGGTCGTTCCCACGATTCGCCGACGTGTGCCTGTGCGGCGAGATGGAAAATCAACGTATCGCTGTACCCCTCGAGAGCGGAGAGTGCTCGTTTTACCGAATGGGGGTCACGTAGGTCACCTCGGTGAACCGTGACCTCTTCTGTTCGATGTCGGATGTTCTTGAGCTCCCCACTGGACGTTGCTCGAACAAAAATGTGGACATCAGCGCCGGCCTCAATAAGTCGATCAGTAAGATGTGAACCCACAAAGCCGTCGGCGCCTGTCACGAACACAGGCCGGTCCGCGAGCCGCGTATCGACGTTCATAGTCTAATCAATTGATTCGAGCCGATATTTATGTACCTTCTCCTCTCAGATTGGTTTAGCCGATGGGATATACTGTTCAACCCCAAACGCACCCGTTTGACTTATCCTTATATTCGAGAGGTGATCTAATGTTTTCCAAAGCCAAGTATTTAAACCGGTCCCCCGAAGAGTGGAACCGTCAAAACGACCGATAGATGTTGAATATTCAAAATAGAGGAATGAGTTGGTTCGATTCGAGTCACCGATGAGGATAGGCCAAACATCGGCAATCCAGTTCCTCTCGAAAATTGTAACATCAGCCGGTGGATTCCTTTCCACTCTTTATTTTGCGAGAGTAGTTGGCTCGGACACACTAGGAATATACTTTCTGCTACTTTCGTCGGTTGGTTGGCTCAGCGTGTTGGTGGAGGCAGGTCTCAGCCCGGCAATTACGAAACGGATGAGCGAGGGCGAGGCCCCCGCAGAGTACTTCCAGGTGGGCCTTGGAGTCATTACTGTTGGTACAGGGGTCATCACTTGCCTTCTTCTTCTGTTTTCTAAACAGGTGACTGATTATATTACACACCCTTACTCAACCTACTTTCTGGTCATTCTCGTTATTTCCGGGACGGCGATGACTACTGTTAGGTCGGGACTCTCCGGTACTCGAAACGTCCATATTTCGGGTATATTAACATCAATCCAGTCGGTTGCCCGTATCATTCTTCAAGTTGCTGCGGTTAGTATCGGTCTTGGATTGTCAGGGCTTGTGTTCGGGTGGGTGTTGTCTTCCCTGGCTGTAGCTGCCGTTGGATTTGTCTATCTCGTGATCAAATTTGAGGTTCTCCCGTCACCATCTCAGGTGAACACGCGAGAGAGACTGGTGAGTATCTACTCGTTTGCGAAATACTCATGGCTGGGATCGTTAAAATCGAAGACCAACAACTATGCGGATATACTGATTCTAGGACTATTTGTGCCTAGTAATTTGATCGGGGTTTACGCAATCGCTTGGAATATTGCTTCGTTTCTAACTATCTTGGGTTCCGCGATTGAGGCGACACTATTTCCAGAATTCAGTCAACTTGAAAACAAAGACGACTACACAGAGATTGCCAACTTATTGGAGAGGAGCCTACAGTATACAGGGCTTTTTGTTATTCCTGGCCTCTTTGGTGGTATTTTGCTTGGCGATCGCATTTTGAGATTATATGGTTCTGACTTTGTCGTTGGGTTTGAGGTACTTGTACTTCTAATCGTTGCGGTGCTCATATACGACTACCAAAAGCAGTTAACTGGTGTTCTTCAGGGAATCAACAGACCTGATATTGACTTCAGAGTCAATGGAACATTTATTATATCAAATATAATTCTGAACTTTATCCTAATTCAGCAAATTGGATGGCGTGGAGCAGCGATTGCGACGGTTCTCTCCTCGGGTATTAGCCTAGCATACGCGTATTATGCTGTAAGTAAGATACTCACAGTGAATATTCCCGTGAAAGAGATTGGGGTACAGATCGGTGCCTCGATAATCATGGCGATTACCGTATTCTTCTTGGAAGCAGTTGAGACCACACACAGGGTCATAGATCACAACGCATCGGTCGTGTTCGGATTAGTTCTCATAGGAGCTACAATCTACATGGGAACGCTGATAATCATCTCAGACGAAACTCGTCAGACAATCTTTGATAACTTACCGATTAACCAACCACGTTGAGCGTGTCATAGAAAGCGTCACGTACGAAGCGGCAGGGTGCGGGAAGTGTGTCCAACACCAGCGCAACCCTGCAAAATGTGGCTTCGGTAGACGACTTCTTGAATGCGGCGGCTACCGAAACAGTACCGCTGTTTGAATACCTTGAGTTCCAGTTTCTCAGAGAGTACGACGTGTTCGCCCCCTCGAAGCGGGGGCGAACACGAGTCCATCAGCCACCAGATCTCTTTCGCGGCTTTCTCCACTGCTACTACGAGAACGTCTACGGCACACGTCCAGTTACACGAGAACTCCGCCACAGCCTTGTCTGGTACTACTGCGGACTCGACAAACCGCCATCAAGAGATACGATTGATCGCTTTCTCACCGACCTCGAACACGTTGTTGACGATGTCTTCGACAGGCTCGTCGAGCAGGCCGCCGCTCGCGGCCTGCTCGACTCTACGTACTCTATTGATTCGACTCACGTCGAAGCGATCCAATACAACGACGCTGCCTCGTGGAACTACAACCCTACAGCCGAAGAGCACTACTACGGCTTCGGCTGTACAATCGTCTCAACCGGCTCAAAGATCCCGATAGCAGCGGAATTCACACAAACTAAACAAGCGGGTCAGGAGACGGCGATGCGCGTCACACGTGACGCGCTCGCCGTCGATACACCAACGTGGATGCTTGGAGACAGCGCGTACGACATCCTCGACTGGCACGACCACCTGCTGGCCGCAGGGGTCGTGCCAGTCGCTCCGTACAATCCTCGAAACGCTGACGACCCACTAGACATCGAATACAGGGTCGAAGATCACATCGAAGAATACAGCGAGGATGTCCAGTTGAAGCAATCAACGTTAGACGAGACGTACACCAACCGAACAGGAGTTGAACGAACCAACGACGCAGTCAAGGACTGCGGCCTCGGGCACGTCAGCGCCCGAGGCCGCGTCCACGCACGAACAGAAGTGTTCGTTGCGCTGTGCCTACGGCTCGTTATTGCCATCACCAACTACGAGCGAGGAAACCTACCGGGCTGTGAGAAGCTATGAGATGGATTCTATGACACGCTCACGTTGGTAATAACTATTGGAGTGTTCTCTGTTGGCCGTTAGACCCTCACATTAGTGACTCCGGGGTTCAGTTCGACCGACACTACTAGGACCGCAAGAGGATTATACGTGGTGTCTCATCTAATAGCCATGTTCAAGTTCGATATTACCATTGAGAATCTTAAGAGAGGAATCTCAAATCCGTATCAGATTTTCGATGAACTCGTCCTCCAACACGGGTACCGGATTCCTTCGACCATATACAATACTCAGCGCGATATAGGAACAAATATCTATACGAAAGACTGGGATTTGTTAATTATCTTAGACTGCTGTCGCATTGACGCCCTCCGTGAGGTCGCACCGGAATACGAGTTCATAGAGGGTGTTGACTCACTCAAAACGGTCGGAGGATCAACTCCTGAATGGACCGCGAAAACGTTTGATCCCGACTATCTTGATAAGATTCAACAAACTGGGTACGTTTCGGGCACAGCACAGCTAAGATCGATTCTCGAAGAAAATCGCCCATCGAACTCTGGTCTATTTGATGGACACCTTGCGTACAGTCTACTGTCTTATCATGACACAGTCAATATCTCTGACCTAGGATATGTAGATTATGCGTTCGAATACAATCTCCCGAGTGATGAGATTGCGAGGCATCCCAAGGGAAAAACACCTCCACGATATATTACAGATAGAGGAATTCGAGCCGCAAGAGGGGAAGACGTAGATCGTCTCATACTACACTATATGCAGCCACACGGACCCTATGCTGCCGATGCCATTGCCGAGGATCGTGACCTTGAGAAACACGAGGGCAGACCCCTCAGATACCTCCGAAATACGGGTGATATGGATACAGTTTGGGAGGCGTATCTCAACGAGATTCGGTTCGCGTTGGATGAGGTAGAGATTGCCCTGAACAACATTGATGCTGAGAAGGTCATCATAACCGCAGACCACGGAGAGGCCTTCGGCGAATACGGCATTTACGGGCATACAATTGGGAGTCTTCATCCACAGGTCCGTCATGTTCCGTGGGTAGAAACGACTGCTACGGACTCAAATACGTATAATCCAGTAATCGAAGAAAAAAATGAAGCTGATGATTCTACAGAGGAAATTCTCGAAGCTCTGGGTTACAAGACATAACACGTAATCAGACACAGGACGGGCTAGACGCTATGTTTGCCATCGACATATCCTAGCGCTTCTAGTTGCTCTTCCAAATCGTTAGACCGCACCTGGTTTCCACGAGTTGGAATAATATCTTCTCGGAGCCAGTCGTGAATATCAATATGGTCTATGTCGTTCGGAAGTTCCGGCGTGGAACCGGCAATAACAGCTGGAACGTCGCGGAGGAAGTCTAGTTCCTCATTTTTGTGTCCCCACTCACCTGATTCTCCAAGTGCCTCACCGTGGTCACTAGTCACGATTATCGTGGCGTTTGATGGGAGTATGTCAATGAACCGTCCTAACTGAGCATCGATGAATTCAACAAGATTTAGATAATCTGCACGGAGCGGCTCAGTTTCGTCCTGATGTCGATTCCAACTGTTCGGTGAACTGTACGGAGAGTGAGCTCCCTGCGTGTGAACCATCATAAACGTCGGTCGGCTGGCCTCCCTTAGCCACTCTCTTGCTAAATCAACCATCAGTGGCTCCGAAGGATGCTTGTCCACATCAAGAGTGAACCCACCACTCCGGGTACGGAAATGAAGGAGATGCTTCAGCAGGGAGGTTTTTGAGACTTCCTTCATCAGCGAACCATCCTCTGTGATGTTGTAGAACCGGTCAAATCCGATATCGAGTCCCTTCCGGCGTGAGAACCACGGGTTTGCGACAATTCCGAGCGTCGTCCACCCCTGATTGCGGAAGTACTGCGGGAGTGTGGGGGTACCCGGCTGTAAACGATCGTCCTGCGTTTTGACCTCATGCTCTTCTGGTGGTTGCCCCGTGAGAATGGAAGTCACAGATGGCAGCGTCCAGGTGGCCATTGAGCGAGCATCATACGACTTGCCCTGTTCAGCGAGTTTCGAAAGAACCGGCGTTTTTGCCTCTCCTCCGTATACAGAACAGATATCCTGTCGGAGACTGTCTATAGTCCACCAGACGACAACAGGGTCAGACATAACTGTAGTATCCCCCGAACCGCAAATGAAAGTTACGAGCGGCGCCCTGCGAGGGACACAGATGAAAACAAATCTATTTTAGCACTTTGTGCTTACTGTATTCCGTGCTACACCTACCCACAACTGAAAGATGATACTCAAAAAGAAGCGTAAAAAATTATTTGCCTGACGCATTTCCCTTCAACAGTTGGTAAACTGACTCTGAGACTTTTTCTTGTGTTTCCCAGTTTATCACTTGTTTTGTAGTTGAAGTGTCGACATCAAACCTGTTGACCACTGTTTCGTTACCTCTTGGGTTCTTAACAAGAGTGATATCCACATCGGCTTTTAATACATCGTCAGCCGCACTCTGGACTATCTCTGCTACTTCCATCACGCTCATATCCTGATCACTCGCAATTTCGTACGTCTCACTTCCAGTTTCACCGCGTTTTAATTGCTCAACCAACCGCTCTGTGCTTTGTACATACGCTCGCGCCACGTCCTTCACATGGATGAAGTTCCGTGCCTGTGTTCCCGGCTCGTACACTGTCAGCGTCTCGCCCGCGAGCGCCCGGTTCACAAAGAAGTTGATCACAGTCGGCTTCCCCACCTCGGTCCCGTTGACGACGTGCTCGCCGTAGAGGTTCGATTTCAAGAAGAGATGCGCCGGAAACGCGCCGTCCGCAAAGGTCTCGATCGACCGCTCACCGAGCAACTTTGTCCGGCCGTACCAGTTCAACGGGTCCCGCGGCTGGTCGGCCGTGATCGGGAACTCCTCGGGATCACCCAATACGGCCATGCTGAACGGGAACGCGAGCGCGGCGCCCGTCTTCCGACAGAACCACGCCACGTTGTTCGTCCCGGTGACGTTCACCTCGTACGCGAGATCCTGATTCTCCTCGCAGTCGTCGACGCCGCTGATCGCCGCGAGGTGACACACCACGTCCGCGCCCGCGAGCGCGCCCTCTAACCGGTCACGATTCCGGATGTCGACGTGATCAATGTCGACGTCGCCGATCGAGTCCACCTGCCCGCGGTACTGGTTGTCGACCGCGATGAGCTCCCAGTCGGGGTACGCCTCTTGTAACTCGACGACCACGCGGCTACCGATGTACCCGGCCGCGCCCGTCACCGCGATCGTCGGCGTCTCGATATCCCTGCCGTCGCTCCCCTCGTCTATCTCGGTCTCTGTCGTCTCAGTCATGGATCGCCTCCGTGCCGGTTAGTTCACTCGCAATATCTCGAATTCCTTCCCGCAGCGTCCACTCCGTCTCGAAGCCCGTCTCGGCCAAGCGGTCGAAGTTCACGTGATAGGAGGGGCCGGGCTGTTCGTCCTCTAGATACGTCACGTCCAGATCCCGATCAAGCTCCTCACGGACGATCTCCGCGATCTCCGCGATCCGGAAGTTCCCCTCGTTCGAGCCGACGTTGTACACGTGCTGGGGCCACGCGTCCGGATCCAACGAGGCGTCGAGATACGCCCGCGCCGCGTCGCGCACGTGGATGAACGGCCGCCAGTTCGACCCGTCGCCGTACACCGTCAGCGGGCGGTCGGTCAACCCCCGAAACACGAAATGGTTCACCACGAGATTAAACCGAACACCCGGCGACCAGCCGTAGTTCGTGCTCATCCGGAGTGCCGTCCCCTCGAAGTCGTACGCCTCGAGCGCCTCATCGAGCAACTGCTCGCAGGCCACCTTCGATTCGGCGTACGGATTCAGCGGATTCTGCGGAGTCGTCTCGTCGATGTCGCGGCTCGCCGCGCGGCCGTAGTTGTTACACGAGGAGGCGACGACGACGCTCTCGACGTCGAACTTCCCCGCGGCCGTGAGCACATTCTCGGTCCCGTCGCGGTTCACCGCGAACGTCTCCTCGCGGCGGTCGTGGGTCGAGGCGGCGCCGGTGATCGCCGCGAGATGGATCACAGCGTCGACGCCGCGGGTCGCGCTCTCGACGGCGCCGTAGTCGCGCACGTCGCCCCGGCGGAAGTCGAGCTGGTCACCGACACAGCCAGCGAGGTGGGCCGGCGAGCCCGCCGCCAGCGAGTCGAGCACGACCACCTCGTTCACACGCGCGTCATCAAGCAGTCGCGGGACGAGCGCGCTGCCGATGTAGCCGCAGCCGCCGGTGACAAGGACGCGCTGGCCCTCAGTGTGGTCGCTGTGCGTTCCGTCGCTGCCTGCGTCACTCATCGGTCAGCACGCCGGGCAGGAACCGGTCCTCGTGGGCCGCGATCCGCTCGCGCTCTTCAACGAGTGTACCGAGCACGTCGCGGATCCCGGACTCGAGCTCCTGGCGCTGCCCCCCGACTAAGTCGAGGAACCGCTCGTTTTCTATCTCCATTTTGTGTTCTTCGTCCTCCTCGCGGGGGTTCTCGTAGTGTTTCACCTCGGCGTTGAGGTCGAACTCCGAACCCACTTCGGCAATCGTCTCGGCGAGTTCGACGATGGCGATCGGCCGGGTGACCTGATTGTACACGTCGATGCCGTCGTCGCCGGAGTGACCCTGCTCAACTAGCCGCACGAGACTCTCGACGGCGTCTTCAAGACTCACCATCGGTTTGCGCTGTTCGCCCTTGCCGTACACCGTAATCGGGTAGCCGGCGACGGCCTGCGCGCAGAACCGGTTGACGACCGTGCCGAAGTAGTAGTCGAAGTCGAACCGCGTCGGACTCTCGTGGGCGCGGGTCTCCTCCGTCTCAGTACCGTACACAATCGCCGTCCGCACCTCGCTCATCGGGAAGTCGAACTGCGACTCCGCGAGCCGCATATTCGCCGCATCAAAGGACTTCGTCTGGTGGTACCAGCTGCCGCCCATCGCCGGGAACGGCACCTCGTCAGCGCCGTCCTTCCGTTCGACCTCCAGGCCGCCTTCCGGGATCGGGAAGTGGGGTGCCCCATAGATGCCGGTCGTCGTCGTCTCGATGAAGTGGGTGTCCGACAGCCCCGTCTCGTGGAGGCCGTGAAGCAGGTTCAGCGTCATCGAGACGTTGTTGCGCTGGGTGTACAGCGCGCGCTCGCCATTGATCGACGAGTAGGGGGCGCTGGGCTGGGCGGCCGCGTGGAGCACGGTGTCGGGCTCGTGGGTCGCCAACAGCTGGAGCACGAAGTCCCGGTCCGCGAGGTCACCCTCGACAAGACTGAGGTTCTCGACACGGGCGAAGCGTTCCTCGGGATCGTCGATCCGCGTCGCGGAGACGCTGCCGGACTCGGCGACCCAGTCGCGCCGCGAGAAGTCGTCGACACAGACAATTCGCTCGTCGAGACGGTCAGCCAGTCGCAGCGCGGTCGGCCAGCCGAGGTAGCCGTCGGCACCGGTGAGTAGGACAGTCATCGTTACTCGGCAGTCGAGTAACTACGAGTAAATGCTTTGCGGTTAGGCTCGCAGCGCTGATACTGGGGGGCTCGAATCCGGTACGCTCGCCTTACTCTCCGGCATCATGTCCCGAGACGCCCCCACCCTCGGGGTGGGGATCCGCGGGAACGCTCTCGTGGCGCCACAGCAGATCAAAGTACTGCCACATGCCGGCGACGAAAGCAGGATTCTCGGTCACCGCGGCCTGACGATGGTGGTTGGGCACCTCCTCCTGTTCGACCATCAGCAGTCCCTGGCCCGACTCGTACGAGAGGCTGGGATCGATGAACGTGCCACGCCACGGCAGCACGCGGTCGCTGACGCGCACGGTGACCGAGGGAAACTCCTCGGCGAGCAGTTCGCGGATCTCAGCCTGGCGCCGGCGGTTCTCCGGCGACAACGCGTCGGGGTGGAGGAGCAAGACATCAACAGCGACGCCGCGGTCGACGGCGTCGCGGATCGCCGGCTGTACGGCGTCAATATATCCGAAGCTCTTCGAAAGCACGTACACGCCCTCGTCGGCCTCGCGGAACAGCCGCCGTGTCTCCCGCTCGCTCGGTTCGCCCACGTCGACGACGTGAAACAGGTCCTCGGTTGGGCTGAGCTCGTCGACGCCCCGGTCACGGACCGGCGCGTACTCGTCGACGAACGCGTCTTCGACGGCTTCGACGTCCTCGCGGAACTGCTCGTAGGCGTGTCGCCGATTCTCGACCGCCCGCTCGGCGATTGCCGCCGGCTCGTGGGGCTCGTACCGCTTCGGCCGGCCGGGAATCATCTTCACGTACCCCGCCTCTGAGAGCGCGTCGAGCACGCCGTAGATCCGCGCTTTCGGGATTCCGGTCGCCTCGGCGAGATCCGGCGCCGTGGTTCGCCCCAACAGCAGCAGTTCCTCTAACGCGTCGGCTTCATACTCGGTGAGATCAAGCAGCGAGAAGAGATCCTCGGCGGACTCGGGCATAGGCGTTGGTCGTCGTTCGGTCCGTAAGTACGTACTGGTGGTGTCGGAACAGTTATTATGTGGGCGCTAATACAGTTACTCAGAACATGAGTAACTCGGATGCTGCTGACGACGCCCACCTCGCCGACGTTCCCGACGGCGCAGGCTGTACGGAAATCTGGGAGCGCCTCTCTGAGGGCCGCGACGACGAACTGAACGAAGAGTAGGTTTAACTGTGTGGTCTCGGACGATGTGACTGACTCGGGGAGTATGTGATCCGCGGTCCATCGGCAGCGGCCGACATCTCATCGACCCTTTCTATCTCCGACCAAACGCTTCTTGTCGGCACCGTGTGATGGGTAGCTTACAATGAACCTCTCTATCGTCGGCAGCGGGTACGTCGGCACCACCGTTGCGGCGTGTTTTGCGGATCTGGGCCACGACGTCGTCAACATCGACATCGACGAGTCCGTCGTCGAGACGATCAACGCCGGCGAAGCACCGATCCACGAGGAGGGGCTCGCCGACCTCATCGCCGCTCACGCTGGCCCGGAGGGCACGGGACGGCTCCGCGCGACTACCAACTACGACGCCGTCCTCGACACCGAGGTCACCTTCCTCTGTCTCCCCACCCCACAGAACGACGACGGCAGCATCGACCTCTCAATCATGGAGGCGGGCGCGAGCCAACTCGGCGCGACGCTCGCTGACAAACCCGACTGGCACACGGTCGTCGTCAAGAGCACGGTCGTCCCCGGCTCGACCGCTGACACGATCACCCCGATTCTGGAACGAGAGAGCGGGAAGACCGCCGGCGAGGACTTCGGCGTCGGCATGAACCCGGAATTCCTCCGTGAGGGCACGGCCGTCCACGACTTTCTGCACCCCGACAAGGTCGTTCTCGGCGCGGACGGCGACCGGGCGCTCGCAGACATACGCGCAGTGTTCGAGCCGCTGAGCGCGGCCGCCGACGCGCCCGTCGTGGAGACGGACACGCGCACCGCCGAGATGATCAAGTACGCCAACAACGCCTTTCTCGCGGCGAAGATCAGCCTGATCAACGACCTCGGCAACATCTGTAAGGCGCTCGGCGTCGACGCCTACGAGGTCGCGGACGCGATCGGCTTAGACGACCGTATCGGCGCGCAGTTCCTCCAGAGCGGCGTCGGCTGGGGCGGGAGTTGCTTTCCGAAAGACGTGCGCGCAATTATCTCTGCCGCGGAGGCGGCCGGCTACGACCCGGCGATTTTGAATGCGGCGGTCGAGGTCAACGACCGCCAGCCGGCGCGGCTGGTCGCGATGCTGGCCGACCACCTCGCCGCCCACCGTGACCGCGGGGTCGACGGCGCCACCGTCGCCGTGCTCGGCCTCGCGTTCAAGCCAGGCACCGACGACATGCGGAACTCGCGGGCGATTCCCGTCATCCAAGATCTCCAGGCGCGCGGCGCCACCATCGTCGCCTACGACCCGGTCGCGGCCGACAACGCGCCGAACTACGTCGACAACGTGACCTACGCCGACTCGGCCGCCGCGGCGCTCGACGGCGCCGACGCGGCGGTCGTCGTCACCGACTGGGACGAGTTCGCCGCGCTCGGTGCGGAGTTCGACGCGATGGCGACCCCGATCGTCGTTGACGGGCGCCGCATCATCGAGCGGCGCGACGGGATCATCTACGACGGGTTGACCTGGTGAACTCCTAGGCTCGGAGCCGTCGAACTGTTCCGGGTCACCAGCTGTCTAGTCGACGGCCCACCGTAGGGCACACGAGTCGGTCCCGCCAGTCCTCGATAATTCACTCGCGGAACATGGATTTCTCCCGCGAGATTGCCGCACTCCCGAGAAATCACCGGAGTTACACCCCATGATCCCCGCCGCAGTACTCCCCGTGAAAACGGGTGTAACACGCGCGCTTGGGACCGACCGCACTGACACGCCGATGATGACCAATGCTGTTCGCACGCGACTACAGGACCACGTAGACAGAATCGCCCGACAGCAGCGAGTAACCACGCACGCGCAACTGGGACACGCCTTGGGGGTATCGTCTAGAGCGTGGCCGACGTCTCAGGAGTCCGATCTCAGCGATCGGCCGGAACACCCCCGGTTGTCCCGGGGTGTTTTCCGGATACGCCGCTCGCATATTTGGATTCTGAGAGGACGTGAGACTCGACCGCGTGCGACAGGCTGCGCCGGCGCCGCGACTAACTCAGGGACTGCGACGCGGTCCGCGGCCGCACCGATGTTCGGTAGCTCGTTAGTTCTGCAACTCCGGGTGCAATCGTCGCTCCTTGGCCGGTGTTTCACCCGTTGCCACTCGTCTTACTGCGGCGGGACAAACCAGTGTAGCTCAGTCTGAAAGTCGCTCTGAACCCCAGTATTCCGCCGTAGCGGCTACACGCCCGGTGAGACGTCGCTGTCATCACAGACTCGTGTGGCGACGCTTGCCCACGTGGCCCGCAGTCTCCAACATGGCGTGTTAACCAACACACCCGTCAGAAACGCCTCTAATGTTGGTTAATCGACGATGCGGTCCGTTCTCGGAGCGACCGCAGGCGCCACCGCCTCACTCCACGGTGACGCTTTTCGCGAGGTTCCGCGGCTTATCGATCGACCGCCCCTTGTCGTTGGCCACGTGGTACGCGAACAGCTGGAGGTAGACGTTCGCGACGAGCGGTTCGACGACTCCCACGTCCGGAACGGGCAACGACACGTCGAGCGTGCCGTACTCTCTGCCGGCGGACACACAGCCGATGGCGGGCGCGCCACGCGTCTGTGCCTCGGTGACGTTGTTCATCGTCTCGTCGGCGCGCGAGCCGTCCGTCAGCACCGCCAACACGGGCGTCTCGGGCGTCACCAACGCGAGCGGGCCGTGTTTGAGTTCGCCGGCGGCGAACCCCTCGGCGTGGTCGTAGGAGATCTCCTTGAGCTTCAGCGCACCCTCCAGGGCGACCGGCACGCCGAGCTGCCGCCCCACGAAGAAGAACGCCTCGCTGTCGCCGTACTCGGTCGCGGCCTCGCGCACCGCGTCCTCGTTGTCGAGCACCTGCTGAACGGCGCCCGGCAGGTCACGGAGCCCCTCCAGCACGGGCCGCGCGTCGGCGGCCCCCAGCGCGCCGCGCTCCCGGCCGATCGCCACCGCGAGCATCGCGAGTGTCGCCACCTGCGAGGCGAACGTCTTCGTCGCCGCCACGCCGATCTCGGGGCCGGCGCGGATGAACGCGGTGTCGTCCACCTCGCGCGTGACCGTACTGCCGAGGGTGTTCGTCACGGCGAAGGTCCGCGCGCCGGCGGCGTTCGCGCGCCGCACCGCGCCCAGCGTGTCGGCGGTCTCGCCGCTCTGGGTGACGGCGACCACCAGGGTCCGGTCCGGGCTGCGCCCGGCGCCGAACTCGTACTCGCTGGCGATCTCGACGGTCGCGCGCACCCCCGACAGCTCCTCGAACAACTGCGCGGCGTACCGGCCCGCGTAGTTCGAGGTGCCGCAGGCGACGATCTGGATCTCTTCGAGGTCGGCGAGAAAGCCCGGCGGGAACGACACATCGAGGCCGACGTCGCCCCCGTCCACGTCGAGCCGCCCCGCGATGGTCTGACGCAGGGCCTCGGGCTGCTCGTGGATCTCTTTGCGCATATAGTGGTCGTAGCCGCCTTTCTCGGCGGCGTCGGCCTCCCACGTCACCGTCTCCACGCCGCGGTCGACGAGGTCGCCGTCGGCGTAGATTTCGACGCCCGACTCGGAGAGCGCCGCCACGTCGCCGTCCTCCAGGTACGTCACGTCGCGGGTGTGTTCGAGAAACGCCGTCACGTCGCTGGCGACGAACGTCGCGTCGTCGCCGCGGCCCAACACGAGCGGGCTCCCGCGGCGCGCGACGACGATCCGGTCGTCGCCCTCGCGGACCGCGCAGATCGCGTAGCTCCCCTCCAAGCGGTCCTCGACGGCCCGAACCGCATCGAGGAGGTCCAGCTCGGGGTCGGCCGCGAGCGCCTCTTCGATCAGGTGCGGGATGACCTCGGTGTCGGTGTCGCTCGTGAACTCGTGATCGGCTAGCTCGGCTTTGAGCGTCTCGTGGTTCTCGACGATCCCGTTGTGCACGACCGCGACGTCGCCGACGCAGTCCGTGTGCGGGTGGGCGTTCGCGTCGGTCGGCGGCCCGTGCGTGCTCCAGCGCGTGTGACCGACCCCGAGCGCCGCGTCGGGGACGTCGGGCACGGTGAGGTTGTCGACCTCGCCCGACCGCTTCGCGACGGTGAGCCCGCTCGTCTCGCCGACGAGCGCGACGCCCGCCGAGTCGTAGCCGCGGTACTCCAAGTTGCGGAGCCCCTCGTGGACGATGTCGCCGACGCCGGCGACCCCGCCGTCGGCCGCGGTGCCGTCGGCCGCGTCGTCGTCCAGCGCGATCCCGTCGCCGATATAACCGGTGATGCCACACATGATTACCCCCTCCGCACGACCGCGCCCGACTCGACGCGGTCGTCGATCACGACCCCCGCGTCCGCGGTGACGTCGTCGCCGACGACCGCGCCGTCGGTGAGCGTCGCGCCGGCGCCGACGGTGGCGTTGTCGCCGACCACGCCGGCGAGCTCGACGCCGTGGTGGACCGCGTCGCCGACGACCACCGTCGCCGGTTCGCCCGCGATCGTCGCGTTCGGCCCGATTCGCGCGTTCCCGGCGACGATCGCGTCCCGGACCACGGCGCCCGCACCGATCACGGCGTCGGGGAAGACGACGGCGTTCTCGACGACGGCGCCCGCCTCGATCGTGGCGTTACTGCCGATCGCGGTGCTGCCGCCGAGCGTGACGTTCGGCCCGACGCGCACGTTGCCCGCGAGCGCCACGTCGTCGGCGACGGTTACTGACTCCCCGAGGCTCGCCCCCGCGGTCTCGGGCGCCGCGGCCTCGTCGACCAGCCCCGCGTTGACGGCCAGCAGGTCCCAGAGGTTCGACACGTCGAGCCAGCGCCCGTCGTACCGGACCGCCGACAGCCGTTCGCGTCCGGCGAGATCGTTGAGCGTCGCCGTGATCGCTAGCTCGCCGGTCGCGTGCGTCTCGCGGATCGCGTCGAACACCGCCGGCGAGAAGGCGTACACGCCGGCGTTGATCTGGTTCGTCTCGACGGGCCCTTCCGGTTTCTCCTCGATGCCGGTCACGCGGTCGCCGTCGAGGCTGACGACGCCGTACTGGCGGGGGTTGGCCGCGGTCGTGACCGCCATCGCGGGGAGGTCGCCGTCGCGCGCCCGGTCGCGCAGCTGCGAAACGATCGACGCGTCAACGATCCGGTCGCCGTTCAACACGACGAAGGGGCCGTCGACGACCGGCTCGGCCTGGAGGACGGCGTGGCCGGTGCCGAGCTGGGTGGGCTGTTCGACGTACTCGATCGTGACGCCCCAGTCGTCGCCGTCGCCGAAGTGGTTCCGGATGCGCTCCTGTTCGTAGCCGACGACGAGGACGATCCGGTCGATGTCGGTCGCCGTCACCGCTTCGACGACGTGTTCGAGCAGGGGGCGATTCGCCACGGGGACCATCGGCTTCGGCCGCCGGTTCGTCAGCGGCGCCAACCGTCGGCCCTCGCCCGCGGCGAGGATCACCGCGGTCACGGAGTCGGTAGCCATACCGTACACCTCGCCCGTCCGGGTGTTAAATCGTTCGCGCGCCGCCGAGCCGTTGGAGAAGAGTCAAGTAGAGTAACGTGTCTATAGTTTATGTGCCGAAATCGGCCGTCATCGCGGACGACGACGAGACGATCCGGTCGATCCTCCAGTACAAGCTGTCGAACGCGGGCTACGAGCTGACGGTGTGTCACGACGGCGAGGAGTGTCGGCAGGCGCTGAACGAGAGCGGCGTCACGCCCGACGTCGTCGTCCTCGACGTGATGATGCCGCGGATGAAAGGAACCCAGGTGTTACGGACGATCCGACGCGGCGAGCTCGCGGTCGACCCCGACGTCCCCGTGGTGATGCTCACCTCGCGCGGCCAGGAGGCGGACGTGTTGGAGGGGCTCGACTCCGGCGCCGACGAGTACCTCACGAAGCCGTTCAGTCCGAACGAGCTGCTGGCCCGCATCGACCGATTGGTCGGGAGATGACCGTGTCGCTCGCGGCCCAGGCCACGGCGGCGTCCGTCTACGGGCCGCTCGCCGGCTCGCAGTCGCGGGTACTCACCCTCGGCGTCATCGTGCTCGGGTCGCTGTTGGTCGCGGCGGCGGTCGTCACGATCGGCTATTCGGTCGTCGCGGCCCGTCGACGCCGGCGCCGCGACCCGCTGCGCGCCGCGCTCCGCGGCGAGCTGCTCGACCGGCTCTACGGGCGCGACGAGCCCGCGTGGGACGCGTGGGTCGCCGGCCTCTCGGCGGCCGAGCGCGACGAGCTGGAGTCGCTCCTCGACGTGTACCTCCGCGAGCTCGACGGCCGCGACGCCGAGCAACTGGCCGGGCTGGGCCGCGCGCTCGGGATCGACGAGCGGTCGCGCCGCGACATCGCGGCCGGCGGCTACTGGGACCGCAGCCACGCTCTCGTCTGGCTCGCGCTGTTGCGCGACGCCCCCGACCGCGACCTGCTCAGGACGCACTGTACCGAGACGCCGCGCGAGCGCGCCGCGGCCGCCCGGGTGCTGTACGCCGCCGGGACGGACGACCGAGCGACGACCGGCGTCGACCTCCTGCTCCGCGACGACCCCGCGCCGTTCTCGGTGTTCGGCGTCGACACGCTGTACCGCGTCGCCGAGGGCGACCCCAGCCCGTTCTTCGAGCGGGCGGCCGCCGACTTCGCGACGTGGCCGCCCGCGCTCCAGCGGCAGGCGCTGCTCGTCGTCCGTCACCTCACCACCGTGGTCGGCGGCGCCGACCTCTCGTGGGTCGTCGCGGCGCTGTCGAGCCCGGATTCGAGCGTGCGGGCGGCCGCGTGGCGGGCGCTCGGCGCCTACGGCTGGAACCGCCGGCTCCGCGACGCGGTCGCCCTCGACGCGATCCCCGACGAGCCGGCGCCGGCGGTCCGCGCCGACGCCTATCGCGCGCTCGGCGTGTGGGGCGACGCGACGGCGCTCGCGGCGATCGACGCCGCCGGCCCCGTCGACCCGGACCCGCGCGCGCAGGTCGCCGCGGCCGAGACGCTGGTCGCCCAGCGCGGTTCGGACGCCGCGCCCGCCGCGAGCGAGCCGCCGCAGCACTCCGTCGGCGCGGGGGCGGACAGACCGGCTGACGGGATCGCCGATCCCTCCGTTCCTGACCCGGAGCCGCCCGCGCCCGCCGTGCCGCCGTTCGACGTCGCGTGGGACTGGGCGGCCGAACACGCCCGCTTCGACCGGCTGGCGCGCGACATCTCTCGGGACCGCGAGCGGCTGTACGACGAGGTGCGCGGATGACGACGCTGGAGAGCCTCGGGACGACGCTCGTCGTCGGGTCGGGCGTGTTTATCGTCACCTACTACCTGCTGATCAACGCCGGCTACCTGCTGATCCACGTGCTCGCGCTGTTCCAACTGCGCGACAACGTCCGCGAGTCGGCGTGGAACCCGTCGTTCCGCGCGTTCGACAGCCCGTTTTACCCGGGCGTCGCGATGGTCGTGCCGGCGTACAACGAGGCCGCCAGCATCGTCGAGAGCGTGCGCTCAATGTTAGCGCTCAACTACCCCGACCAGGAGATCGTCGTCGTCAACGACGGCTCGTCGGACGCCACCCTCGACCGGCTCGAAGAGGCGTTCGGGTTACGCCCCGTCGACGCCGCGGTCCCCTACGACGTGCCCTCGGAGCCGATCCGCGAGGTGTACCGCTCGGCCACCCACGAGAACCTGCTGGTGGTCGACAAGGAGAACGGCGGCAAAAGCGACGCGCTCAACGCCGGCGTCTGGCTCACCGACCAGGAGCTGTTCTGCGCGGTCGACGCCGACACCGTGATCGACCGCGACGCGCTGTTGGACGTCGTCGCGCCGTTCCTCGAAGAGCCCGCCCGGACGGTCGCCAGCGGGGGGACCATCCGCGTGGCCAACGACTGCGTGATTCAGGACGGCCAGGTGAAAGAGACCAACCTCCCGAAGACCGGGCTCGCGGGGGTCCAGGTGATGGAGTACCTGCGGGCGTTCTACTCCGGGCGGCTCGGGCTCGCCCGGCTCAAGGGGCTGATCCTCATCTCCGGCGCGTTCGGCGTGTTCCGGACCGACCGCGTCCGCGAGATCGGCGGCTACCGCCACGACACGATCACGGAGGACTTCGACGTGGTCGTCCGGCTCCACGAACACCTCTCGGATCTCGACGTCGACTACCGGATCGAGTTCGTCCCCGAGCCCGTCGCGTGGACGGAGGTGCCGGAGTCGCTCCGGTCGCTGGGCCGCCAGCGGCGCCGCTGGTACCGCGGCATGTTGGAGACGGTGCTCGCCAGCCGCGGGCTCTTTTTCCGCCGGCGCTACGGCCGCGTCGGCACCGTTGTGCTCCCCTTCTTCACCGCCGCGGAGGCGATCGGTCCGCTCATCGAGGGGTTCGGCTACGTGCTGCTCCCGCTCGGCTGGTACCTCGGCATCCTCAACGTCGAGTTCTTCCTGGCGTTCCTGCTGCTCACCGTCGGCGTCGGGGTGTTTCTCTCGTGGTTCGGCGTGTTCAGCGAGGTGTGGAGCTACAACCGCTACGAGTCCCCGCGGGACGCGGTCAGGCTGCTCTGGTACGGCGTCTTGGAGAACTTCGGCTACCGCCAGTGGAAGACGGTCGTCGCCTGGCACGGCCTGATCGAGTTCCTCCGCGGCGAGCAGTCGTGGGGCGTCATGGAGCGGAAGGGGTTCGGCGACGCGGCGACGGACACCGCGGCGGCCGGCGGCGTCGGGGCGACGGCCGCAGCGGCCGTGGCCACCGACGACCCCGCGGATGCGGCTGACCGCGAGGACGCGGACGACCCCGAGGACGGGGACGACGGCGGCTTCGTCTGGGTGGACTGGCTCGCCGACGAGCCCGGGACCGACGGTCTCCGGTGGCTCGACCGCATCGCGAGCGACGGCCAGCCGGGAACGTTCGCGGCCGTCGCGGACCTGACCGTCGGCGTCGGCGACGGGGGGTTCGTCTGGACCACAGAGTTCGCCGAGGGCGTCGGCGACGGCGGCTTCGTCTGGGTGACCGACCCCGCGCTGGGCGCGGGCGACGGCGGCTACGTTCTCGTGGCGGCCGACGACGGGAGCGTGCGGCTCGCCGCGACGACGGACTTCTCGGCGGGGCTCGGCGACGGCGGCTTCGTCTGGACGACCGACCCGACCCTCGGCGCCGGCGACGGCGGCTTCGTGTGGACCCGCGACGCCGCGGCCGGCGCCGGCGACGAGGGGTTCGTCTGGGTGGTCGACGCGGCTGATGCGGTCGACGTGAAGGACGCGGCCGCTGCGGCCGATGCGAGCGACGCGGTCGGTCGGACGGATTAGTCGGTCCGTAGCGCCTCGTGGACCGGCTCCGCGGCGTTGACGTCGCTCACGGCGAATCGGGTCCCCTCGTCGCCGCTGTCGACGGCGAGGTCCCAGCCGTGGCCCGAAATCACGCGCTGGACCACGAGGAGGCCGAGCCCGAACGACTTGATGTTGTCCGCGTCGGCCGCAGTGAGCGCGTGCTCCACGTCGTCGGGGAGCCCCGGGCCGTCGTCGCTGACGGCGAAGCCGTGTGCGTCGCCGGTGACCGTCACCGCGACGTCCGGGCCGCCGTGTTCGACGCAGTTGCGGAACAGGTTCTCGAAGAGCCGGCGGAGGCGCATCTCGTCGGCGAGGACGGTCGTGCCCGGGGCGACCTCGACCGACAGCGTCGCGTTCCGCGTCCGCACCGTGTCCCACGCGTCCCGGACGACCCCGTCGAGGTCGACCCGCGTGCGCTCGCCGACGTCCGTCCCCTCCTTCGCCAGCATTAGACACTCGGCGATCATCGACTCCATGCGACCGAGCGCGCCTCGAACGCGGTCGAGGAACTCGGCCGCCTGCCCGCTCACCTGATCTTGGGCGAGTTCGAGAAATCCGATCGCCCCCGCCAGCGGGTTCCGGAGGTCGTGGGCGACGATGCCGGCGAACTCGTCGAGTCGCTCGTTCTGCTCGCGCAGCTCGGCGTAGTGTTTCTGCCGTTCGAGCTCGTTACTCACCCACTCCGCGAGCACCGCGACGAAGTCGCGCTCGGCGTCCGTGATCGGGTCGCCGCGCGGTTCCGCGTCGGAGAAACACAGCGTCCCGTACGTCTCGCCGTCGATGTCGACGGCGGCGCCCACGTAGCAGTGAAGGCCGGTCGTCTCCAGGGCGACGTCGTCGCGGTACTCGGTGTCGCGCGCGTCGGCGAACCCGACCGTCTCGCGGTCGTCGACGACGTGGCGACACCACGTGCCGTCGAGGTCGACGACGCCCCCCTGCGCGTAGGGGCCGCGCTGGATGTTCGTCTCGACCACCTCGTACCGGCCGTCGCCGGTGTACGAGAGCACGCCGTTGTCGACGCCGAGGTGCTCTCTCCCGACCTCGATCGCTTTCCGAATGCGCTCGTCGGTCGAGAGGTCGCTCGCGGTAAGCTGTAGCAGGCTCCTGAACGGGTCCCGCCGGATCGTGTTTGATGACATGCTGGGTAGGCTGTCCCTACCGGCGCTACGGAGCGACTTCTGATAAAAACGCGAGTTCCGCTCGCCCGTCGCGCCGTCCGAGAAGCAGGCTTAACCATCTCCCCCCGTACGTGCGGCTATGCGCAGACGCCGCTTTCTGGGTCGCGTCGGGGTGGCGGGAGCGGTCGGCACCGCCGGCTGCGGCCGCCGCGGCGACGTTGATGGGTCGGACGGCGACGGCCCCGGCGCGGACGAGAGTCCCTCCCGCCGCTTTCGCGTCGCCGACGACGGGTTCGAGGTCGCGGTCGACGGCGGCGGCTTCGCCCCGCTCGCGGTCCGCGGCGTGAACCTCGGGATGGCCAAGCCCGGGCGGTTCCCGGGCGAGGCGGCGATCACCCGCGCCGAGTACGACCGCTGGCTCGCGCTGATGGGCGAGTTGAACGTCAACGTCGTCCGCGTGTACACCGTCCACCCGCCGGCGTTCTACCGAGCGCTCGCGGCGTACAACCGCTCGCACGCCGACCCGATCTACGTCCTCCACGGCAACTGGATCGGCGAGGAGACGCTCCGCGAGGCCGGCGACGCGACGGCGCTGTCGGCCGCCTTCGACCGCTCGATGCGGCAGGTCGTCGACGCCGTCCACGGCGCGACGACGATCGACCCGGAGCCGGGGTACGCGAGCGGTACCTACGACGCCGACGTGAGCGACGCCGTCCTCGGCTACGTCGCCGGCATCGAGTGGCCGCCGGCGGTCGTCGCCGAGACGAATCGGGTGAACGCGCCGGGCGGCTACGACGGCGAGTTCCTCGCCGCGCCCGACGGCTCCCCCTTCGAGGCGTGGCTCGCGGCCCGCCTCGACGCCGCGGTCGCCTACGAGGCGCGCGCGTACGGCGCCCAACGGCCCGCGGCGTTCACCAACTGGGTGACGACCGACCCCCTCGACCACCCCTACGAGCCGTTCCCGAACGAGGACGCCGTCTCCGTCGACCCCGACGCCGTCGCCGCGACCGACGCCTACGACGCCGGGACGTTCGCCGCCTACCACGTCTACCCGTACTACCCCCCGCTGTTGAACGAGACGCCGGAGTACGTCGACTACGTCGACCACCGCGGCGAGCCGAACAGCTACGCGGGCTACCTGGCGGACCTCGTCGGCGCCACCGACCACCCGCTGCTCGTCGCGGAGTTCGGCGTCCCCGCCTCACGCGGGATCGCGCAGCGAGACGTTCACGGCCGAGATCAGGGGCGACTCACCGAGACCGAACAGGGCGATATCCTCGCCGCCATGTACGCGGACATCCGGGAGGCCGGGACCGCCGGCGGGGTCGTGTTCAGCTGGCACGACGAGTGGTTCAAGCGGACGTGGAACCTCGCCCCCTTCTCGGACCCGAACCGGCGGCCGTTCTGGTCGAACGTCCAGACGCCGGAACAGCGGTTCGGGCTGCTCGCCTTCGACCCGGCCGACGCGGTGCCGCTCGACGGGTCGCCTGAACCGTGGACGGACGCGACCGCCGCGACGCCCGTGCGCGAGCCCGTCCGACTCGGCGACGGCGCCGACGCGGCGCGCGAACTGACGGCGGTCCGCGTGACGAGCGACGCGGCGTACCTCAACGTCCGGCTCGAACTCGCGGGCCTCGACGGCGAGCCGGACTGGGACGCGACCAACTACCTCCTCGCGATCGGGAGCACCGACGCCGGGGCGCGGGCGCTCCCGTACGGCGCGGACGCGACGGCGTCAGCCGACTTCGTCGTCCGGCTCGGCGGCCCCGACGCCTCTCGGGTGACGGTCCATCCCCGGTACGACGCCTTCGCGTACGAGTACGGCGCCGAGGCCGGCCTCGACCTCGACCGCTACCGGAACCCCAAGCCCGGCGACTTCACCCCGCTCCGGCTGGTGATCAACCGCGGCTACACCGTCCCGGTGACGGACGAGTACGTCCCCTTCGAATCGGTGGAGACGGGGCGGCTGCGCTACGGGAACGGGAACCCCGAATCGCCCGACTACGACTCGCTCGCGGACGTCCACGTCGCCCCGTCGAACGACGCGATCGAGCTCCGGCTCCCCTGGGGGCTGCTCAACGTCGCCGACCCGAGCCGACGGCGACGCCTCGGTGACCTCTGGATCGACGGCCTCGACACCTACGAGCCGATCGAGTCGATCGACGTCGCGGCGGCCTCGTACGTCCCCGCGGACCGCGACGGGACGGCGCGGCCGCTCGACGCCGACACGAACCTCACGCACGCGGTCCCGGGCGCCGCGGACGGCGAGCTTTCTCCCCTCGAATTTGTCCCGCCGACCTGGGACCGCCCGGCGTCCACGGAGCGGCTCAAGGAGTCGGCCGACGCGGTCGCGGAGGTCTTCGAGCGGTACGCGCAGGGCGATGAATAAGCACGACCCCGTGTCGAGCCCGCGCTACTCCGAGCGTCGGTCGCGAGTTAACGCCTCGCCGGGGCCGGTCGTCTCGCCGGCGCCCAGCACGACGCCCGCGTTCAGCGCGGTGTTGATCCCCGTCTTCGCCTCGTCGCCGACGATCGCGCCCAGCTTGCGGCGCCCGGTGTCGACGCGGTCGCCCTTCACCGTCTGGCGGACGTTCTCGCCGTCGTGCCGCAGGTTGGCGACGTTCGTCCCCGCGCCGAAGTTGACTCCGCGGCCGAGCACCGAGTCGCCGACGTACGAGAGGTGGCCGACCGAGGCGTCGGCCATCAGCACCGAGTTCTTCACCTCGACCGAGTGGCCGACGTGGACCTCTGGCCCCACGACCGTCGCGCCGCGGACGTAGGCGTTCGGCCCCACGTCGGCGCCCTCGCGGATCAGCGCCGGCCCCTCGACGTAGGCGCCCGAGCGGACCCGCGCGCCCTCCTCGACGACGACCGGGCCGTGGAGGTGGACGTCCTCCTCGACGGTGCCGGAGATATCGGTCCCCTCGTCCAGTTCGGCGAGCGCTAGCTCGTTCGCCTCCAGTAACTCCCACGGCCGCCCCACGTCGAGCCAGGTGCCGTCGTACCGCGCCACGTCGATCCGGCGGCCGTCGCCGAGCAGGAGGTCGATCGTCGTCGTGATCTCGTACTCGCCGCGCTCGCTTTCGGGGGTGCGCTCGATGTACTCGAACACCTCCGGCTCGAACGCGTAGCAGCCGACGTTCGCGAGGTTCGTCGGCGGGTCGGCAGGCTTCTCGACGATGTCCGCGAGCGACCCGTCGTCCGCGGTCGAGAGCACGCCGTACGCCCGCGGGTCCGGGACCTCGGTGGCCGCGATCGCCGGCGCGCCCGCCTCGGCGAGCGCCCGCGGCAGCGACGCGTCCACGACCACGTCCCCGTTGAGCACGAGGAAGTCGTCGTCGACGACGGGTGCGGCCTGCGCCACGGCGTGGGCGGTACCCAGCGCCTCGGTCTGCTCGACGAAGTGGACCGGCCGGTCGCGGTACAACTCGCCGACTGCTTCGCGGATCGCGTCGCCGCGGTACCCCGTCACGACGACGAACTCGTCGACGACGTCGCGGGCCGTGTCGAACACCCGTTCGAGCAGCGAGCGGTCCCCGACCGGGAGGAGCGGTTTCGGGCGGCGGTCCGTCAGCGGTCGCATTCGGGTCCCACGGCCGGCCGCGAGCACGACTCCGTACATGAACGGGCCGACGGCGGGGCGGGGTTTAGCCGCTGTGGTCGGCTCGGTCGATGTGGCCGCCCGGATCGAACTCGGAGGCGCTAATCACGTGCGATATTTCTGCTACCAAAGATATATATCCTGTAAACCGCGACTGAACGGTATGTCGGACGACCCCACCGGCGACTCGTCGTCGGACGAGAGCGGCGAGGCCCGCCGTCGATGGAAACGCGACCGAACCACGTTTCAGCGAGTGTACGACGTGATGACCGGCGTGACCGAGCACGCGTCGGCGAGCGATATCGCCGAGCGCGCGGCCTGTTCGCCCGACGGCGCGCGAAACGCGCTCACCCAACTGGCTGAGATGGGGATCGTTGACCGGCGCGGGAGTCGTCCCGCCGAGTACCGACGCAACGAGTCGTACTTCGAGTGGAAGCGCGTCGAGACGCTGGCGGACGACCACACCGCCGCTGAACTCCGCGAGCGGCTGGACGACCTCCTCGCCGAGGACGCCGACCTCCAGGAGTCGTTCGGCGTTCCGGGCCCGGACACCGTCTCGGTCGCGCCGGTCGAAGGCGGTGACCACGCGGCGGTCCACGACCGGCTGGAATCGCTGTCCCGGTGGCGCACGGTGCGGCACGACATCAAACTCCTCCAGCGGGCCGTCTCACGGGCCGAGACGTGGGAGCGCGACGACACTGACCTCGGCGCGTCGGCCTAACGCACTCCGAGCCACATGGCGGACGATGACGACGACGCCGAGACCGCGGCGGACAGCGGTCGGCTTGACCGGACGACGATGGAAACGATCGGACGCCGGGCGGAGACGCACCCGCTGGTCGACTCCTGGCGGTTCGAGCCGGACCGGATCGCTCCCCGGTCGCTCGTGCTCTCGCTGGACGCGGCCGCGTATCCGCCCGCGGTCGACACTGCCCGGCTCGACGTCCACTGGTTCGTGACGGGCGACTACTACTTCCACTACGTCGAGCGGCGCGGCGCCGCTCGGGCTCAGTGTCGCTGGGACCGCCACCCGAAGACCGACGCGCCGAGGCGTCACTTCCACCCGCCGCCGGACGCGGGCAGCGCCGAGCCGTCACCCCTCGGTGACCACCACCTCGACGTCCTGTTTTCCGTTCTCGACTGGGTCACGGAGCGCGTCGAGCAACTCCACGACGAGTCGGAGCGTGCTTAGGCCGCGTCCTCCCCGGCCCGGTCGATGAGCTCGCGCGCCGTCTCGAACAGCGCGTCGGCGTCGGCCTCCTCGCGCGCCTCGGCCGTGATCCGCACCAGCGGCTCGGTGCCGCTCGCGCGCACGAGGAACCAGCCGGCCTCGGTCTCGACGCGGATCCCGTCCAGCGTCGACACGTCGTCGTACTCGGCGCCCGCAATCTCGCCGACGCGCTCGACGATCGCTCGTTTCGCGTCCGTCCGCACCGAGTCCCGTCGGATCGGGTAGTCGGGGAGGTCGTCGACGAGCGCCGCGAGCGACCCCTCGGCGCCGACGAGCGCGGTCAGGACGCAGGCCGCGAGCGGCCCGTCGGGACAGAGGGTCCGCTCGGGCCAGATCCACGCGCCGCTCGGCTCGCCGCCGAAGGCGACGCCCGGCTTCGCCGCCTCCGCGGCCACGTACGCGTCGCCGACGGGGGTGTAGGTCACCTCGGCGCCCACCTCGGCGAGCGCGTCCGCGACCAGCAGGCTCGTGTCCACCGGGACCGCCACGCGGTCGCCCGCCTCGGCCGCGCGGCGCCCGAACAGCGCGAGCAGCGCGTCGCCCGCGACGAAGCGCCCGCGCTCGTCGACCGCCATCATGCGGTCGGCGTCGCCGTCGTGGACGACCCCGAGGTCGGCGTCGGTCGCCGCGACGACCTCGCAGGCGGTCTCGCAGTTCGCCGCGGTCGGCTCGCTGGGCCGCCCCGGGAACCGGCCGTCGCGCTGGGCGTTGAGCGTCTCGACGTCGCAGCCGGCCGCGTGGAGCGCGTCGGCGGTGACGCGCCCGACGCCGTTGCCGAGGTCGACGACGACAGAGAGGTCGTCCGGGAGCGGGACGGTCTCGCGGAGCGCGCGCTCGTGGCGGCGCCGGGCGTCGCCGCCCGCGACCACGCCGCGCGCCTCGACCGCGCCGATCGCGTCGTGACCGGCGAACTCGAACGCCCTCGTCTCGACGATCTCGGCGATCCGGTCGTTGCGCTCCTCGCCGAACGCCCGCCTGTCGCTTCGCCACAGCTTGATCCCGTTGTCGGGCGCCGGGTTGTGCGACGCCGTGACGACGACGCCGGCGTCGGCCCCCTCGCGGGCGACGGCGCGAGCGACCGTGGGCGTCGCCTCGACGCCGACGTCGATCACGTCGGCCCCACACTCGGTGAGCCCCGCTGTGAGCGCCCGCGTGAGCATCCGCCCGCTGTCGCGGGCGTCGCGCCCGACCACGACCGTCGCCGCGCCGTCCGTCGCGAGCGCGCGCCCCACGTCGAGCGCGAGGGCGGCCGTGATCTCCTCGCCGACGGGACCGCGAACGCCGCTGGTTCCGAACATACCACGGGCATCGCCGGCCACCGCAAAGACGGTTCGGGACGGCCGCGACCGACGCGCGCATCCCCGAGGCGTCGCCGGTCGGTTCCGCCGGGAGAGGTCACGCCGGCGTCAGTCGGTCACCGACCCCGCGAGCGCCACGAGCCCGATCAGGTGCGCCACCGTGACGCCGAACACGGTCGCGGCGTCCGAGAGCCCGAACACCGGCGTCGCGCCGTACGCGATCACGTACGGGAGGACCGCGATACACGCGACGCCGACGGCCAACAGCAGCATCGTCCGGCTCCCGTTCCGGCGACCGCCGTCGTATGCCAGGTACGCGACGTACGTGCCGAGGCAGGCGGTCGCGACCCCGCCGGCGGTCGCGACGGCGGAGAGCGTCACCGGTGGACCACCCCGAGGACCAGCAGCAGCCCGCAGAGCTTGCTCGCGGTCACGACCACCGTGCGCTCGGTGGCGGTCACCCACGCGACGTTGCCGAAGGCCAAGCGGAGGAACATCGGTAGCGGGGCCAAAAGCAGCAGTCCGAGCGTGAGGAACAGCAGCGGGCGCCGCCGCGTGCGGAGGTACCCCCGCGCGAAGCGGTAGGTGACGAACACCGCGAGCAGCACCGAGAGGAAGAACGCGGCAATCGTGATCGCGGCGAGCCCCGCGTCGCCGCCGACCACGTCGACCTGTATCGGGAGATTCAGTCGCCCGAATACAGAGACACTCTGCTCCGTGACGGCCGCGAGCGCCGTCGGCGCAGCGCGCGTTCCGATCATCCCGAGAGTTCCTCGTAGAGCCGCGTCAGTCGGTCTGCGGCCGTCTCTTCGACGTAGTCCACGCTCACTTCGAACCCGCTCGCAGTCAGGTCCACCGAGACGCGGTTGAGCCGCGCGGCGTACACCTGCTGGGGGCCGCGGTCCGGGTCGACCTCCTGGACCGTCTCGACGAGGTCCTGTTCGCGGAGGCGTTCGAGGCGGCGGTAGACGGTCGCCTCGGAGGCGTCGCAGGCCTCGCTGAGCGCGCGCGCCGAGCGCGTCTCCTCGTAGGTCTCGATGAGGATCTGCCTAGCGTACTCGTCGTCGAGCAGCGAGTACACCTCCCGTTGGTCGACAGACGCCTCCGAGGCCATCCGGCTGAACGTCGCCGGCGGGAAACTTAATTTCCCCGGCGGCGGCGTCACGTCCGCTCCAAGCCAACGGGCCGATCGCGCGCCGCGGACAGACAGTTCGGGACGGTGACAGGACCGAAATTTAATACGACCGGTGGCAGACGGTCCAGACAGCAGATGGCCCTCTCCGACGCGCTCTCGGTCCCCGCAGCGAACAGCGGTGTCGCCCGAGCGGTGCTCTTGGCGCCGTTCCGGCCGCGGACCTACGCCGCCGCCGTGTACCTGGCCCTCGCGTTCCCGCTCGGTATCGCCTACTTCGTCGGCACGGTGGTCGGAATCTCGCTGGGGCTCGGCCTCTCCGTCCTCGTTGTCGGGGTGCCGATACTCGCCGCGACGCTCGGCGGCGTCGTGGCGGTGTCGATCGGGGAGCGCGCGCTCGCGGAGGCCCTCCTCGGCGCCGACATCACCCCACCGTCGTGGAATGTCCGCGAGGCGTCGGGCGTGACCGACGGCGCCGTGGCGGTCGTGACCGACCTGGCGGTGTGGGGCGCCGTCGCGTTCGTCCTCTCGAAGCTGGTCGTCGGCGTCGCCGGCTTCACGCTTCTCACGGTCCTCCTCAGCGTCGGCGGGTCGCTGCTGGCGACGCCGCTGTACTACGACGCCCCGGGCGCGTCGGTCGGGCTCATTCTCCCGGAGCCGATCCGGCGGGAGCTGTCGCTCGTCGTCCCGTGGGAGCAGTTCGAGGTCGGCGTCTCGTTCATCGTGCGGCTCACGTCGTGGGAGGTGTCGACGCTGCCGGGCGCGCTGGCGATGTCGCTCCTCGGCGTCCTGGCGTTCCTCGTCGGGCTCAACGTCCTCAACGCCGCCGGCTGGCTCTGCGCTCGGTGGGCAGAGCTAACCCTGGGGCAGGGCGCGCCGTCGATCGCGACGGACTGAGCCCGGAGGCGCCCTCACGGGCCGCAGAGAAGAAACTCGTACTTATATTTTGGGTAGCACTGCCGGCTCAGCAGCGCTCGATTCTTTATATCTGAACGGGGCGGCAAGCGGTAAGCGCACCATGAGTGACCACAGCCGGTCCCCGCGCTCGCTGGGCGAGGCGCTCACGCGCTTCGTCGGTGTGCCCTTCGACGGTCAGACGTATCGCAACTTAGCGTACCTCCTGCTGGCGTTCCCGCTGGGAATCGCCTACTTCACGGTCGTCACCACCGGCCTCTCGACCGGCCTCGGCCTGCTCGTCACGTTCGCGGGCGTCCCGGTCGTCATCCTGACGCTGCTCGTGACGCTCGGGATCGGGTCGTTCGAGCGCCGCCTCGCGGACTGGCTCCTCGACGTCGACGTCGACGCCGCCCCCGCCGAAGTCGAACTCGCGTTCGGGTCGGTCGAGGAGGCGCTCGGGACGACGAAGCGGATCGTCACGGCCCCGACCACCTGGACCGGCCTCGTGCTCGTCGGCCTCAAGTTCGTTTACGGCGTCGCCGCGTTCACCGCGCTCGTCACCGCGTTCGCGCTCTCGGCCACGCTGATCAGCATGCCCGTCTTCTACGACGCCGCCGGGGTGACGTACACGCTCGGACCCTACGTGGTCGAGACGCTGCGCGAGGCGGCCGCGGGCGCCGGCCTCGGCGTCCTCCTCGCGCTGGTGTCGCTCCACGTGCTCAACGGGGTCGCCAGGTTCGGCGGGTTCCTCACCGACGCGCTGCTCGGCGGCGCGGCGCGGACCGCGGAGGGCGCCGATGCCTGACGGGTCGCCCGACGGCGCGTCGGCCACGCGCCGGGGCCTGCTCGGCGCCGTCGGCGTCGGTCTCGGAACCGCCCTGGCCGGCTGCGCCGGCGTCGTCGATGTCGATCGACGGACGGAGACGAAGCGACGGACCGTCGACCCCGCGGCGGTCTCGACGCTGGCCGTGACCGACGTTGCCGGCGACGTCTCGTTCAGCGCCGAGCCCCGCGACGACATCGAGGTCGTCGCCCGCAAGCGCGCCGTCGGCGGCGTCTCGCTCGACGAGTTCGAGGTGACAGCCCGGGTGACCGGTGACCGACTTGAGGTGACCACCGACGAACCGCGCATCGTCGGGCTCGGCGGCGGGGGCGTCGACGTCGAGGTCACCGCGCCGCCGGACGTCGACGTCGATAGGCTCCGGTCCGCCGACGGCGACGTCCACGCGGCGTCCGTTCCCGACGGTGCGGCGCTGGTCGCGGTCGACGGCGACGTGTCGGTGACGGACGCCCGGGGCGCCGTGCGCCTCGAGTCCCGTGACGGCGACGTCCGCGTCGACGGTGCCGCCGGGGCCGTCACGGCGACGACCACGGACGGCGCGGTCCGCGTCCGTGACCCCGAGCGCGTCGAGACGCTCCGGACCCGCGACGGCGACGTCGTCGCCGACGTCCCCGCGGTCGCGGCGGACGCGACGGTCGAATCGTCGGACGGCGACCTGCTGCTCCGGCTCGGTGACGACCTCGAGGCGGCGCTCACCGCTCGCACGTACGACGGTGACTTCGCACTCTCGGGAGGCGGCCCCGGGTTCCGCGTCCGCGAGCGCACCGAGACCCGACTGCGAGCGTCCGTCAACGGCGGCGACGGCGCGCTGACGGCGCGGACCAACGACGGCGACATCACGATCCGAGCGTAAGCGCCCCGGACCGTCCCCGCTGACGCCGCGTTTCCGCCCGGACCCGCCTCGCTTTTCGGCCCGCCTCGCTTTTCGGCCCTCCTCGCTCAACCCGGACCGCTGAAACCACGCCCGTCACCGCCCCCAGGGGCCTCCGCGCCTCGTCCTCCCGTCGAGCGCCCACCGGCGCGAAACGAGGCGTCGATCGGCACAGGTTCGGAGACGGACCAGTCGAGTGCGCCGCCCCCGACCGGTCGGTATCGATCGTGGGCCACTACGAGCCGGTGGCGCCGGTGCGCTGGCCCCACGAGGCCCGCCTACAGCCGGTCGAGCGCCTCGTCGAGGTCGAACTGCTCCGTCGTCTCCTCGAACGACTCCCCGTCGCCGCGCGCCTCGGTCTCGTCGTCGGTCTCGCCTTCCGCGGGCGCGGGGCGGACGCTGACGAGGGCGTCGTCGACCGCGTCCGTCGTCACCGTCGCCGCGAACCGCTCGCGCTCGCTCGCGGGGCCCTCGAACGGTTCGATCCGATCGACGCCGTCGACAGCGCACTCGACCGCGAGGCAGACCGCCGCGCGGAGGCGGTCGACGGTTCCCCACCCGGCCGGCGGGACCCGCGGGAGGTCCCGCTCGCGGAGGCGCCACGTCTCGATCACCAGTTCCGCCTCGCGGGTCGACATCTCTGATCCCCCTTCCGGCGCCGCGAGCAAGTCGCTTTCGCCGCGTGCGGAGCCGCAAGTCCGCCCGCCCTCCCCCGCGGTCATCCTCGCGAAACCGAAGCGCTGAACCGTCGGCTCTGAGGACACTCGTTCATGAAGGACAAACGAGTCCTCGTCACGGGCGGGGCCGGGTTCATCGGCTCGAACCTCGCGAACCGCCTCGCCGCCGACAACGACGTGATCGCGGTCGACGACACCTACCTCGGCACGCCCGAGAACCTCGACGACGCCGTCGAGTTCGTCGAGGCCTCCGTCGTCGACGGCGAGTTCCCGGTCGACGTCGACGTCGTCTTCCACCTCGCCGCGCTCTCCTCGCGGAACATGCACGAGAGCGACCCCCAGCGCGGCTGCCGCGTCAACGTCGAGGGGTTCGTCAACACGGTCGAACGCGCTCGAAAGGAGGGCTGTGACACCGTCGTCTACGCCTCGACCTCCTCGATCTACGGGAGCCGCACCGAGCCCTCGCCGGTCGACATGGACGTGGAGGCGCGCACCGCCTACGAGGCCTCGAAGCTCGCGCGCGAGCGCTACGCCGAGTACTACGCCAACCACCACGACATGGCGATGGCCGGGTTGCGGTTCTTCTCGGTGTACCAGGGCTTCGGCGGCAACGAGGAGCACAAAGGCGAGTACGCGAACACGGTCGCGCAGTTCGCCGACGCGATCGCCTCGGGCGAGCCACCCGAGCTGTTCGGCGACGGCACGCAGACCCGCGACTTCACGCACGTCTCGGACGTGGCCCGCGCGTGCGAGCTGGCGGCCGACAACGGGCTCACCGGCGTGTACAACGTCGGCACCCAGGAGGCGTACTCGTTCAACGAGATGGTCGCGATGATCAACGACGCGCTCGGCACCGACGTCGACCCCGAGTACATCGAGTGTCCGTTCGACGGCTACGTCCACGACACGATGGCGGACTACTCGCAGTTCCACGAAGCGACCGGCTGGGAGCCCGAAATTAGCTTCGAGGAGGGCGTCGAACTCGTCTGCGAACCGTACCAGTAGTTTCGAACGGGGAGAAGACGGCGGCGGTCAGGACGCGTCGACCGCGCTGCCGGCAGCGACGAGGAAGCCGATGATGGCGGTGATCAGCCCCACCATCCCGATGGCGACGGCGCCGATCTGGAACGCGTCACCGGACAGTCGCTGCGCTGTGAGGAACAGGAAGACGGTCGTGACGAAGCCGACGAGCGCCAGGATCCGCCCGAAGCGGGCGGTGTCGATCCCGGGTTCGCTAGACACGGTTTAGGATCTCCTTGAGGACGCCCTGGTACTCGTCGTCTGTCGCGGCGTTGCCGAGCGAGTGGATCGACTGCGAGATCCACAGCCCCGCCGTGAAGTTGATGAACGCCGCCATCGAGACGGTACCGACCTGTCCCTCGACGAACAGCCCCGTGTACACCGCCCCGATGAACCCCAACACCATCAGGCTGTGCGTGACGAGCGAGCGGGTACCGAAGTCGGCGAGCTGTAGTGACAACCGAGTGCCAACGGCCATATCACTGTGTACGGCCCCGGCGTTAAAGAGGTAGCGCGTGTCGGGACCTCGTGACGCCACGATCGCCGGCGGTCGCCACGCGGTACCGCACCAGTTTAGCGACGCGGCCCCCTAGCCCCTCTCGAATGACTGACGCCGAGCCGACGCACGACGTCGTGGTGTGGGGCGCGACCGGGGTCGCCGGGCGGTTCACGGCCGAGTACCTCGCCGAGCGGTACGGTCCCGACGAGCTCTCGCTGGCCGTCGGCGGCCGGGACCGAGCGAGGCTCGACGCGGTCGCCGACGACCTCGCCTGTCGCAGCGACGCGCGGGACGACGTGGCCGTCGTCGTGGGCGACGCCACCGACCCCGAGAGCCTGCGCGCGGTCGCCCGAGACGCGGAGGTGGTGTGTACGACGGTCGGCCCGTACACCCGGCTGGGGACGCCGTTGGTCGAGGCCTGCGTCGAGACCGGCACGGACTACTGCGACCTCACCGGCGAGGTGAACTGGGTGCGCGAGACCGTGGACCGCTTCCACGAGGCGGCGGTCGACGCCGACACCAGGATCGTCCACAGCTGCGGGTTCGACTCGGTCCCGGCGGACCTCGGCACCCTGCTCGCGCAGTCGTGCGCGCGAGAGGCGCACGGCGCGCCCTGCGAGACGGTCCGGATCTACCTCGACGGCGGCAGCGGGAGCGTCAGCGGCGGCACGCTCGCGAGCGCGGGCGAGCTGTTCGAGGCGGCCGCGACCGACCCGCTCGCGCGGGAGACGCTCCGGAACCCCTACTCGCTCGCGCCGCGCGGCGAGCGGAGCGGCGTCGACCCGGGCGCACAGCGGTGGCCGCGGCGGGACGCGCTTCGCGGCGAGTGGACGGCGCCGTCGCCGATGGCCGCGGTGAACGAGCGGGTGGTGCGCCGGAGCAACGCGCTCCTCGGGTACCCGTGGGGGCGCGAGTTCCGGTGTTCGGAGGTGGTCCCGACCGGCGAAGGGGTGCGGGGCGCGGCGACCGCGGGCGCCGTCGCCGGCGGGCTCGGCCTGTTCACGGCCGCGATGTCGGTCGGGCCGCTGCGCTCAGCGCTCCGGCGGCACGTCTTCCCAGACCCGGGCGAGGGGCCAACGCGGGAGGAGGCCGAGGCGGGCCACTTCCGGATCCGCGTCCTCGGACGCGGGACGGCGTCGGACGGTCCCTTCACTGTGGAGGCCGAGTTCGGCGCCGACCGCGACCCGGGGTACGGCGCCACAGCGCGGATGCTCGGCGAGTCGGCCGCCTGTCTGGCGCGCGGCGACGTCGACTCGCCCTTCGACGGCGGCGTGTTGACCCCGGCGTCGGGGATCGGTCGCCCGCTCGCGGACCGGCTGCGCGAGGGCGAGTTCACGGTCTCGGTCGACCCGGCCGGACCGACCGTCGGCGAGTGAGCCGCTCAGGCCGACCGCGAGTCCCGCTTCTTGTAGTCGGTGGAGTCGGCGCCGCGGAGCTCTTCGAGTAAGTGGTGGCCGCGCGAGCGCCCTCGCCCACGGAGGTCGCGATCCGCCGGCGGCCGCCGGTGACGTCGCTCGCGGCGTACACCCGGTCGACCGGCGTCGACTGGTCGAGGTCGGTGACGAAGTCCTCGCCCTCGACGGGCACGCCGAGCGTCCCCGCGAGGTCGGTGTAGATGACCGCGGCGGGGTTGTCGCGGTGGCAGTAGGCGTAACACTACGCAGGTGTGTTGTGTATTTCGGACACGTGACGGCCCGTGAGACGAGGGCTCGCGGTCGGCTACTCCTCGTCGAGCGACAGCGCGTCCGTCGGGCACTCCTCGACGCAGGCGGCACACTGGAGACAGTCGGCGTGGTCCACGACGCCGTCGACCTTGCGGGTCGACCCCTCGAGACCGCCCGGCGAGAACACGTTCCCGTGGTCCGTGACCTCGCCGTCGGCGTACTGTCCCGGACGGATCTCCTGTCGGCAGACCGTCCCGCAGCGGCCGCAGCTCACGCAGGCGTCCGCGTCGACCTCGACGCGCGGTGCCGGATCGCGACCGAGCCCCTCCGCGACGCGGTGGACGGCGTGCGAGAGCGTCCCGGCCGGGCAGATCTGACACCAGGCCCGCTGGTGGTACACGACGCCGAGAACCACCGCGACGAGCGTGCTGACGCCGAGCATCGTGAGGAAGGGCACGCCGAGCGACCCGCCCTGCCGCCACGCGGCGTACAGTCCCGTCCCCAAGAGTCCGGCCGCGGTCAGGCCCACGGCCGCGCGGGTCAGCGGATGCTTGAACCAGTCCGGCGTCCGCTTTCCACGGCTGAACAGGCGGACGTAGCCGTCGAGCAGGCCGCCGCGCGGACAGAAGTGATTACAGTAGAACCGGCCGCGAACGGCGCCGACTCCGACCGCCGCGGCGGCGCAGCCGACGACGCCGACCCCTGCGACGAGCGGGTACCAGATCGCCGCCGCCAGCAGCCCGACGAAGGCGACGCCGAGGTAGCGCTGCGCGCGTCGCCGTCGTTCGATCGAGCCGTCGTCGACCGGCCGGCGACGGATCGCGTCCAGCCCCCGCTTGTCGAACCACGGGTCCCCGTCGCGTACCCGACGGAACGCCTCGACGAGTCGCTTCGTCCGGTCGCCGGTCGCCGCCGACCGCGCTCGATCCACGAGTTCGCTCGCTCGGGTTCGCAGGCTCATCTTCGACGCGGACGATCCTGTCCGGCGCGTCGAACTTAGTAATTTGGAAAGCACACAATACTACACAATCAATATGCCGTACCGCCCGTTCGTCGCGACTCCGGCCCGTCGCGAGGCTCGGCGGTCACCTCGTCCGAGGTGGGATCGAGCCCGGCCGGCGGACCGGCTGGTGGCGTTCGGCGAGGCGCCGGAAGTTCCCGAATATCTGCTTGCTCGTCCGCGCCGCCTCGACGGACTCGTCGGTGATCCCCTCCAGCACGGAACGCTTCCGCTCGTCCGGGAGGTCTTTCCCCTCAGTCACCCAGACCGCGGTCTCGCGGTCGTACTCCGGGTGGAACTGTACTCCGTAGGTGCTCCCGAGGCGGAAGGCCTGAACGCCGAAGCCGTTGCGTGCGAGCGTCGCCGCGCCCGGGGGAAGCTCGGCGACGCGGTCGGAGTGCGTCTCGAAGCTGGTGAACCGCTCCGGGAGTCCCTCGAACAGCGGGTCCTCGCCGAGCCGCACGACCCGCTCGTATCCGAGCTCGTACTCCCCCATGTCGACGACGCGGCCACCCAGCGCCTGCGCGAGGAACTGGTGGCCCCAACAGATGCCGAGCGTCGGGACGTCCGCCAGGTGGACCCGACGGATCCACTCCGTCAGCTCGTGGATCCAGTCGCGATCGTCATACGCCGAGGTCTGCGACCCGCTGATGACGACGCCGTCGAACCGCCAGCCGGACGCCGACACCGAGGGCGGGAACTCCCCTTCGCTCGGCTTGTAGACGGCGACGTCCGCGTCGAGCTCTCGTCGGAGGTTCGACTCCGCAGGGGTGTCGCCGACCGACGCGTCGATCACTGCGAAGGTTGCGCTCATGCGTCTACCGAGGCGCGCTGCGGCCAAATCACTTTGCAGGTAATGTGCTATACACACACTACCGATATCCGCCTGACGAGAGCCGGCAGCGCCCGTTCGGTGCCGAACCGAGGCAGCGAGGCGTCCACCCGGTCAGACGATCTCCGAGATCGCTTCGCGGAGGGACAGCCCTTCGCCGACGACGTCGCGTCGGTAATGCATGTAGACCGCGCCGAGCGGCGGCTGGATGACGTACGCCAGCGCGATCGGTAGCACCGCCCCGGATGGCACCGCGTCCGCGGCGACGACGATCGCCAGCGCGATCGACAGGTTTCGCATGCTGGTCGCGTACACGAGCGCGACGCCGCGCCGCGGGTCGAGCAGCGTCCGTCCGACGGCCGCGGCGACGCCGAGGACCGCCGCGTAAAACACCACCAGCGGGACGACCGTCACTACTGACGCGGCCGGATCCGCGAGGATCTGACCGGACCGCATCGTCATCGCGACGAACACGATCAGCATCACGCCCAACGACGACAGTCCGCCGAACAACGGCTTCAGGCGCTTGAAAACCGCCTTTGAATACCGCCGAAGCAACAGCCACCGAGTGGCCGTCCCGGCGGCCATCGGGACGACCACCACCTGCGCGAGCTGTCGGTACAGCGCCGAGGGGTCGAACCCGACGTCAGCGGGCACGAGCACCGACAGGTACGCCGGGAGGATCACGATCGCCGCCAACAGGTTGACCGCCATCGCGACCAGGGCCGCCTCGAGGTCGCCGTCGGCGAGGCCCGTCCACGCGGCGGTCATTCCCGAGGTCGGTATGAGCGCGATGAAGTACAGTCCGACGGCGTACTCGACGCCGCCGCCGAAGAAGCCCCGCGAGAGGGCGACCGCGAACAGCGGCGCCGCGCCGAAGTTGATCAGCAGGCTTAATCCCACGGGACCGGCGTGGTCGCGGACGTTGAGCACCTCCCGGAGATCGATGTTGATCATCATCGGGTAGATCATCAGGAACAGGATCGGGACGACCGCTGCTCGGAGGACCGACGTCGTCTCCGAGCCCGCGACCTGGCCGACGGCCAGCCCGGCGACCAGCGAGGCGACGACGACGTAGATGAGGTTCTCCTTGAGTCCGGTGAGGAACGGGCGTATCATCTGCTGGACGTGGACGAGTTGTGATGCGCGCGCTTGCCGTGCCGATGCGTTCTCTTCCGTGGGGCGGGCGTTCGATCTGTCATCTCTCGACTGTCCGATCGGCCGGCCGTCGACGTCGCCGACCGGCTTCGGGACGCTATACGCGATATCGTGCGACGCAACCAAAAATGTATGGTCTATACAATCGTGTGACTCACCGTGAGGCCCTCGGTCGGGGTTCCGGCCGCACACTTCGCCGACGAGGGGCACTGAGGCTTATTCATGACGTGTTCGCGACGCCGATATCCGAGATTACGGACGGCGAGAGCAGTGCCTAGTGTACACAATCACGCGTCGGTGACCGCTCGGCGGAACCGTATACGGTCAGTCCGGCTTCAGGATGGGATCGACCCCGAAGTCGCGGCCGAGGAAGGAGTCGTGCGTCGGTCTCCCGCGCGTCGCCCGCTCGCCCTACATGTAACCGAGGTCGCGCAGGCGCTCCATCAGGTCCTCCTTGTCCTGGGCGCGGCCGGCGCGCTCGGTCGTGTCCTCGAGGTTCTGGAGCCACGCGGGCTCCTCGGTCGTCTTCTCGGTCGAGACCTCGCTGCCCAGCGAGCGGAACCCGGCGAAGTACTTCGGCGAGATCGGGATGTCCTCCTGGGTGACGCCCTCGGGGAGGTCGTCGTCGGCCTGCGGGATGTACCCCTCGTCGGGGAACGCCTCGACCGTGTCCGGCACGACGAAGTTCCAGAAGGCGTCCCACACGTCGGCCTCGGCGAACTGGAGGATGGGTTGGATGCGGTCGTGCGGCGGGAAGAGATCAGGATCGTGCCGCGGCGAGAAGAACGTCTCGTCGGCGCGGGCCTCCTGTTCGTCCCAGCGGACGCCGGAGATGACGCCGTCGATGTCGTGCTCCTCTAAGGCGTCGTTGAGCGCGACCGTCTTCAGGAGGTGGTTGCCGACGTAGGTGTCGAGCAGGAAGGGGAACGAGTCCTCCTCGAACTCCAGGATCTCCCGGATGTGGTGCTGGTTGTGCTCCGAGAGCGCGTCGACGGGGATGTCGTCGCCCGGCTCCAACCCGTGCTCGTCGACGTAGGCGCCCACGTCCTCGTTGCGGGCGTACACGAGGTCGATATCCCACTGGTCGGCCCAGTGTTCGACGAAGTCGGTGATGTCGTCGAAGTGCTGGAAGTGGTCGATGAACACCGCGGTCGGCTTCTCGTAGCCGTACTCCTCGGCGACCTGGTTGATGAAGTACAGCGTCAGCGTGGAGTCCTTCCCGCCCGTCCACATCACCGCGGGGTTGTCGTACTGTTCGAGCCCGCGGCGAGTGACCTCGACCGCCTTCTCGATTTTGTGCTGGATCGACGGGTAGTCGCCCGGGCTCTCGCCCTCGCCGTCGGTGTAGTCGACGTCGACGCTCGCCGGGAAGTCGTCGCTCATACGCCGTAGCAGTCGCCGCCGAGACCAATATGCTTTCTGAATCGGGGTCGCCCGCGAGTCGGTCCCGCGGTCGGCGGCCGCCGCCGCGGTCCCGCGGAACACAAGGGATATGCCGGCCGCCCCGGAACCGTCGCCCATGGGTCTGTTCGACCGGCTCCGCGGCGACGACGACGAGCGCGTCGTCTTCCTCGGGATCGACGGCGTACCGCTTGACCTCGTCGAGGACCACCCCGACGTCTTCGAGAACCTGACCGACATCGCCGAGACCGGTTCCGGGGGGCGCTTGGAGAGCATCGTCCCGCCGGAGTCGAGCGCGTGCTGGCCGAGCCTCACGACCGGGAAGAACCCCGGCGCGACGGGGGTTTACGGCTTTCAGGACCGCGAGGTCGACTCCTACGAGACGTACGTCCCGCTCGGGCGCCACGTGAAGGCGACCCGGCTGTGGGACCGCGTCACGGACGCCGGGCGCGACGCGACCGTCCTCAACGTCCCGGTCACGTTCCCGCCGTCGACGCGGGTCCAGCGGATGGTCTCCGGGTTCCTCTCGCCCGACCTGGAGTCGGCCGCGAGCGACGACGAGGTGCGCGAGACGCTCGACGGGTTCGACTACCGGATCGACGTGAACGCCAAGCTCGGCCACGACGACGACAAGACCGAGTTCATCGAGAACGCGCACGCCACGCTGGACGCCCGCTACGACGCCTTCTCCCACTACCTCGACCGAGACGACTGGGACCTCTTCTTCGGCGTGTTCATGAGCACGGACCGCGTGAACCACTTCCTGTTCGGCGACTACGCCACCGACGGCGAGTACAAAGAGGAGTTCCTGGCGTTCTACCGCGAGCTCGACGGCTACATCGGCGAGATCCGCGACTCGCTCGACGACGACACCACCCTGATCGTCGCCTCCGACCACGGGTTCACCCGACTGGAGTGGGAGGTGAACTGTAACCAGTTCCTCGCCGACGAGGGGTGGCTCTCGTACGCCGCCGACGACCACGACGCGCTCACCGACATCGACGACGAGACGCGAGCGTACTCGCTTATCCCCGGGCGCTTCTACCTCAACCTGGAGGGCCGCGAGCCCAACGGCGTCGTCCCCGAGTCCGAGTACGAGGCGACCCGCGAGGAGCTCATCGACGACCTCGAATCGCTCACCGGCCCCGACGGCCGACAGGTGTGCCGCCGGATCGTGAAAGGCGAGACCGTCTTCGACGGCGACCACGACGGTATCGCGCCCGACCTCGTCGTCATCCCCGCGGACGGGTTCGACCTCAAGTCCGGCTTCTCCGGCAAGGAGGCCGTCTTCACCGAAGGCCCGCGCAACGGGATGCACAAGTTCGAGAACTCGCTGCTGTACTCGACCGACCCCGACCTCGACCTGTCCGACGCGAACCTCTTCGACGTGACGCCGACCGTCCTCGACCTGCTGGACGTCGAGGCCGACGCCGAGTTCGACGGCGAGAGCCTGCTGAGCTGACGGCGCTCGCTGCCGCGCGTTACTTCCCCGCCGTCGGCCGCGAACAGCGCAGACAGAGGATCCCGGTCCCCGCCCAGTTCACGTGGGTCGACCCGCAGTGCGGGCACTGGTGGGTGTCGTTGTTGTACTCGGTCGTCCCCCGGGGCGCGGCGAGGTGGCCGTCGTCGACCGCGCGCTCGACCAGTCCGGGAAACCGCTGCTTCTTGAACCGGGCGCGGTGCGCGAGGAACTCGCCCGGTCGGCTCGGGTCGCTCCCGTGGAGGTCCTCCCACTTGATCGCTATCTCGCCGTCCGCCTGCCCCCGCGCGACCTGTTTGACCGTCGCGGCCGCGGCCTCGAAGAGCGGGGTCGTCGCGAGCGCCTGCGGGGAGTCGACCGCGTCGCCCGCGGCCGCGTACCGCTCGGCCGCGTCGTCGTAGGCCGCTTCGGCGCCGTCGAGGCCGCCCGCGACCCGGAAGTCGGCCACGAACTCCGCGAGGCAGGCCGTCTGTCCCGGCTCGTCGAGGACCGTCTCGAAGTCGCGGGCCGCGGCGAGCCCCTCGACCGCGCGCTGGGTCGCGCGCCCGTCGCGGCCCGCGACGCGGTACGCGACCGTCGCCGCGAGCAGCTGCTGGAGCCCCTGCCCGATCCATCCCTTCTCGTCCGGTTCGAACGGGTCGCGATCGGGGCGCGGGTCGGCCAGGACGCGTCGCCCCCCGCGAGTATACCGGTTCCCGGCGCGCTCGTACTCGCGGCCCGCCAGCGCGTCGACCGCCGCGTCGTGGTGTCCGCCGTCGTTCGTGTTCACACGCGCGATACGGGCGGGGACGGGTTACGCCTGACGCCCCGGCGCGGGCGTCCGCTCCGCGAGGGCCCGGTAGAACGCCACGGAGTAGGTCGTCCACAGCGCGCCGAGGAGGCCGGTGACCGCGACCACGCCGACTCCGACGCCGACGGTCCCCAGCGTGCCGAGTTCGACGCTCGGCAGCCACGCCGGGGCCGTGTCTATCGCGGGCGGCGGCGCGAGCGTCAGCGACGCGGCGGCGACGAGGAGGCCGAACGGCGCGCCGACGGCGGCGAGGATGACCGTGTACGGGATCGCGGCCCCGAGGTTCGACCGCACGAGCCGGACGCTACGGCGGAACGCGGCGACGAGTTCGGCGTCCTCGACGACGACTGCGTGCGCGTAGAACTGGAGGAAGAACGTGACGAGCAGGTACGCGCCGAACAGGCCGACGACGATTATTCCGAGCACCGCGACGAGCGTGACGTCCTCGGCGGGGATCCGAACGAACCCGGCGGGCCCGCCCACGACGCTCCCTGCGACGCCGAGGACGATCCCGACGACGAAGAGGAACCCGAACGCGAGGCTCACGCCCACCAGCGCGAGGTACGCGACGAGCAGCGGCAGGTAGTGGTCGCGGCCCGCGGCGACGAGCGTCGCGACGCCCGTCCGACCGTCGAGCGCCTCGTCCGCCATGGCGAGCAGGCCGCCCTGGAAGAAGGGGACGACGAGGATCAGCACGCCGAACGTCAGCGCGGAGACCGCGGCCGCGAGCCCGGGGCTCGCGGTCGGCCGCACGATGAGGTCGGGGAACTGCGCGAGCGCGAACAGCGCCGAGACGGCGACGAGGACGGGATTCCTCGCGACGCCGCCGACGGCCGGTCGGATCGAGCGGAGGGCTGGCATTGACGCTCTTTGTCGCGGAGGACGGTAAAAGCCTCTCTGCGCCCGCGAGGTCCCGACCATACTTACTCCCGGGCGCCGAACCCGTCGTATGGAGAGCCCGGACGGCGCTACCCGCTCGGCGTCGGACTCGATGTCGGGGACCGCCTCGCGACCGGAGCCAGAGTCGTCGTCGCCGCAGACCAGCGGTCTGGTCGAGTGGCTCCTCGTCGCCGCGCTGCTCGCGGTCCCGATGGCGGTCGTCCCCGGCGGCGACGGCGGCCCGACGCTGGTGAGCCTCTGGGGGTTCGTCACGCTCGGCGGCGACGGCGGCGGGATCGGCGGCTACCCGGTGTGGGCGTACTTCCTCGACCAGCCGCGCCCGTTCGCGACGCTCCCCCCGTCGATCCGGGCGTGGCCGCTCGCGCTCGGGTTCCACCTGCTCGCGGCCGGGAGCGCCACGAGCGGGGTCGCGCTCGGCCGCGAGGACCGCCGGGTCACGGGGGGCCTCCTCGTGCTCGCGGCGGCCGCGACGCTGTGGGTCGCGGCGGGGCTGGGCGTGCGCTTCGGCGTCGGGACGACCGCCGGGTGGTTCTCGGTCCTCCCCGCGAGCGCGGTGGCGACGCTTCTCGTCGCGGGCTGGGCGTACGGCGGCGACCTCCGCGGGATCGTAGTCCGATAGCGGGTCGGGCCGACAGGGCGCGTCGGCTCGGCCGCCCATTCCTGTTTCTCCGAGCGCGGAACCGACGCCTATGACGACGCTGCCGCCCCTCGTGAGCCGTCAGCACCGCCGCGGGGCTCGCGACGGGACTGGGCGCGCTGCCCGTCTTCTTCCGGTCCCGCGTCACGAATCGGGTGTACGACGCGGCGCTCGGCCTCGCCGCGGGGCCGATGGTCGCCGCCAGCGCCTTCGGACCGGTCATTCACGGGGTAGAGGTGGGGCACGCTCAGCGGGGAGGATCGTTTTCTGTAACTACGCGCGCCTCTGCGAGCACATCGACGAGGACGACCTGGTCGCGGGGGACGACCGCGAGTGGTCGCCGGGGGAATAGGCGGGCCGGTCCGCGGAGCGGGCCGATCGCTCGTTATTCGTTGCGCGGACTGCTCGGGTGGTAGTCGGTGTCGTACTGTCCCGGGTTCCCGTCGACGCGGTCGGGGTTGATCCGACCGCCGAGCAGCATGAAGTCGAGGACGGTACAGTACAGCATCGCCTCGACGACGGGGACCGCCCGCGGCGGGAGGACCGGGTCGTGGCGGCCGACGACCTGGATCTCCTTCTCCTCGCCCGTCTCCCAGTCGGCGGAGCGCTGCTTCTTCGGGATCGAGGTGGGCGCGTGCCACGTCGCCTCGCCGTAGATCGGCTCGCCGGTCGTGATCCCGCCCTGGAGGCCGCCGTGGTCGTTCCCCTCGGGGACGGGGTCGCCCTCGTCGCTCTCGACGTGATCGAACGACTCGCCGTCGTCGAAGGTCCAGTCCTCGTTGCGCTCGCTGCCGGCGACGTGGTTCGCGTCCTTCCCGAGCCCGTACTCGACGCCGGTCGTGGCGGGAATGGAGAACATCGCCTGCCCGAGCCGCGCGGGGAAGCTGTCGAACCGCGGGGCGCCGAGCCCGCGCGGGACGCCGCGGCACTCGAAGTAGATCGACCCGCCGATCGAGTCGCCCTGCTCTTGGTACTCCTCGATCAGCTCCTGCATCTCGGCGGCCGCCTCGGGGTCGGCACAGCGCACGTCGTTCTCCTCGCTGCGTTCGAGCAGCTGTTCGAAGCTCACCGGGTCGGCCTCCACGTCGCCGATGCGGTTGACGTGGGCCTTGATCTCCACGTCGTGCTCCGAGGCGTCGAGGACCTGCTCCGCGACGGCGCCGGCCGCGACCCAGTTCACCGTCTCCCGGGCCGAGGAACGCCCGCCGCCGCCCCAGTTGCGCGTGCCGAACTTCGCCGAGTAGGTGTAGTCGCCGTGCGAGGGCCGGGGGGCCGTGACGTACGGCTCGTACTTCCCCGAGCGCGCGTCCTTGTTCTGGATCACCATGCCGATTGGCGTGCCGGTCGTGTACCCGTCCTGAACGCCGGAGTTGACGACGACCTCGTCGGGCTCGCCGCGCGAGGTGGTGATCATCGACTGACCCGGCTTGCGCCGGTCGAGCTGCGCCTGGATGGCCTCCTCGTCGAGTTCGACGCCCGCCGGCACGCCGGAGACGGTGACGCCCATCGCGTCGCCGTGGCTCTCGCCGTAGGTCGTCAGCTGGAAGAGTCGACCGAACCGGTTCCCGTTCATACCGGTACGTGTGGCCGGGGGCATATAGGGGTTGCAATCCGCGCAACGGGTGACGACCGGGCGCACGCACCCAAATTCAGCTTTCCGCTGAGGTTGCTCGCCGAGCGTCACGGCTCGGGCCGCTCGCCGAGCGTCACGGCTCGGGCCGCTCGCCGAGCGTCACGGCTCGGGCCGCTCGCCGAGCGTCACGTCGAGGGTCTCCTCGCTACCGTCGCGCACCACGGTGACGGCGACCGTGTCGCCGGGGTCCGTCTCCAGGGCGAGGTACCGCGAGAGGTCGGGGTTGTCCGCGATCTCGGTCCCGTCGAGCGCGACGATCACGTCGCCGCCGGTCGGCACCGTCGCGCCGTCGACAGTCGCCTCCCCGTCCGTGCCGCGGAGGACGCCGTCGGCGGGGCCGTCGGCGACGACGCCGGCGACGTAGACGCCGCTGGCGTCCGGGAGGTCGTTGCCGGCCGCGAGCAGCGGATCGACCCGAACGACGCTCACGCCCATGAACGAGTGGTCGTAGCTCCCGGTCTCGATGAGCGCCGGGACCACCTCGTTCACGAGCCGCGCGGAGACGCCGAAGCCGATGTTATCGCCCCGCGTCGCGGTCGCGACGCCGACGACCGTGCCGTCGAGAGTGACGATCGGCCCCCCGCTGTTGCCGGGGTTCAGCGCGGCGTCGGTCTGGATCGCGTCCGCGATCGAGAAGCGGCCGGGCGCCGTCGACGCCGGAATCGTCCGGTTACGCCCGCTGACGATTCCCTGGGTCGCCGACCCCGACAGGCCGAGCGGCGCGCCGACGACGAGGACCCGGGTGCCGACCGGCGGGAGGTCGGTCGCGACCGGGAGCGGGTCCCCGGGGAGCCCCGCGTCGAGTTCGACGACCGCGAGGTCGCTGTACGGGTCGCGACCGACGACGGTCGCGTTCACCCACGTCTCGTCGGTCGCCTGAACGCGGATCGTGTCGGGATCGCCGATCACGTGGTCGTTCGTCACCAGGTGCGTCTCGTCGTAGAGAAACCCGGAGCCCTGTCCCGCGGCGCCGCCCTCCCCCGGCCCGAAGACGGTCTCCCGGCTCTCGACGTACGTCTGGACGCGCGCGACCGACGGGACGACGGCCTCGTACACGTCGACGTAGTCGGGGTCGTCGGCGGTCACCGGCGGCTCGATCTGCTGTTTCCCTCGCGGAGCGTCGTCGTCGGTCGCCCCGCCGATCGCGCCGAGACAGCCGGCGGTCGACGCGCCGGCGATCGCCGCCCCGACCCCGAGGACCTCGCGTCGGGTTCGTTTCATACCATCCGGTAGGAGCCGCGCTCGATTAAGCGATCGGCCGCCGAGGCCTCGACGCCGCGACCGAGTCCCCCCGCGGTCCGGTCCGGGACCGATGGGGGTATGTAACGGGATCCCGTTGGTGAGAGCGTGCGCGACCGCCTCACCTCCGACCTCGGCGTGTACGCCCTCTCCGGGCTGTTCTCGCTCGTCGTCTTCGTGCTCGCGCTCGGCGTCCTCTCGCGGACGCTCCCCGGCGGGCTCGCGAGCCGCCAGCTCGGCGGCCTGATCCTCGGTTACCTCCTGTTCGTCGGCGTGTACACGACGGCGTGGTTCATCTACACCGGGATCGACAGCCGCGAAGAGGTCTAACGGGGGGTCGTCGCTCGCAAACGCCGGTTCCGGAACCGCGGATCCGGCTGCCGAACCGTTTTCACGCCGCCCCGCGACGGGGGCCGTATGAGCCGGGACACCATCTCCTTCGACGTCGACGACCGCGGGGTCGCGACGGTCACCGTCGACCGACCGGAACAGCTCAACGCGCTCACCGTCGAGACGCTCGAAGCGATCGAGGACGCGCTGGACGAGGCGGCCGACCGCGACGCGCGCGCCCTCGTGATCGCCGGCGCGGGCGACGAGGCGTTCGTCGCGGGCGCCGACATCTCCTCCATGGTCGAGATGTCGACGCCGGAGGCGCAGGCGTACGCCGAGCTCGGCCACCGCGTCGCGGACGCGATCGAGTCGTTCCCGGCGCCGACGGTCGCCGCGGTCGACGGATACGCCTTCGGCGGCGGCTGCGAGCTCGCGCTTGCCTGCGACCTCCGGGTCGCGGCCGAGAGCGCGGTCCTCGGGCAGACGGAGATCGACCTCGGGATCATCCCGGGCTGGGGCGGCACGCAGCGCCTCCCGGCCCTCGTCGGCGACGAGGTCGCGCGGCGGCTGATCTTCCTCGGCGAGCGCATCGACGCGGCCGAGGCGGCCGAGGTCGGCTTCGTCGGCGAGGTCGTCGCCGACGAGGACTTCGACGACCGGATCGACGAGCTGACCGGCGAGCTGGCGGCGAAGCCCGCGACCGCGCTGCGCGCCGCGAAGGAGGCGCTGAACGCGGCCGGGGACGGCGCCGCGGCGACCGGCCACGCCCTCGAACGCCGGGCGTGGGCCGGCCTGTTCGGCACCCACGACCAGCGCGAGGGGATGCGGGCGTTCCTAGAGAAACGGGAGCCGGAGTTCGAGTAGACAGTTCCGGCGGACGCGAGTCTGTTGCGGCGACGTTCATGTCGATCGACAGTTCGCGTACGAACGTTCGGGCGCCGCACTCCGTGCCATCGTCTCCCACCGCGATCCCGTAACCGCCACGCTTTATTAATCCGCCCGAGTACCCGCGACATGGACCAGTTGCGGCAGTCGCTCCTCGACGCGCCGATCATCGAGAAAGGCGAGTACCAGTACTTCGTCCACCCGATCAGCGACGGCGTCCCGATGCTCGAACCGGAGCTGCTTCGGGAGATCGTCATCCGGATCATCCGGAAGGCTGAGCTCGAGAACGTCGACAAGATCGTCACCCCCGCGGCGATGGGGATCCACATCTCGACCGCGCTCTCGCTGATGACCGACATCCCCCTCGTGGTCATCCGGAAGCGCCAGTACGGCCTCGACGGCGAGGTCCCGCTGTTCCAGGAGACCGGCTACTCCGAGTCGGAGATGTACATCAACGACGTCGAGGAGGGCGACCGCGTGCTCGTGCTCGACGACGTGCTCTCGACGGGCGGCACGATGAAGGCCATCCTCGACGCGCTCACCGACGAGGTCGGCGCCGACGTCGTCGACGTGGTCGCCGTGATCAAGAAGGCCGGCCCGAACGAACTCGACGACACCGACTACAACGTGAAAACGCTGATCAACGTGACCGTCGAGGACGGCGAGGTCGTGATCGTCGACGCGCAGGGCGACGAATAAGCCGTCCGCAGCGGAACCGCGGTGAAACCCGCAAATTTTCTGATTAGCCGCTTATAAATAGTCGACTACGCAGCGGCGACGAACTCCTCCAAAGCCCCAGCCGTGAAGACTCGCGCGGCTCGTTGCGCGCCTCGCTCGGTCGCTCGCGTTGCTCGCTCCGTCGCTGCGGTGCTTACTGCGCCGTGCTTCGTCCTCACGGCTGCCCCTTTGAGTCCCGCCCCGTACCGCACCCTCACGCCTCCCCAGCCTCGCGGCTCCCGTCGCTTCGCTCCGGTCGCCGCGTCCCTCGCACGCGCACCTCGCGCCCTACCGGGCCCTCGGCGGCGCGCGCCGACCGCATCGCTGCGGCCGTTTATAAATTCGGCGCCGTCCTTCATCGCTGCCGGGCGCGGGCGCCTTTTGTGTCGGGGGTGTCAACGGGAGCGTACACATGACCAGCGCGTTGTTCGTCGTGAGCGAAGAGGGGTACTGGGCCGAGGAGTGTATCGAGCCGCTGACGACGCTCGAAAGCGAGGGCGTCGACGTGACGGTCGCGACGCCGTCCGGATCGCCGCCGGTCGTCGACGAGCGGTCGCTCGACCCGGAGGCCGCTGGCGGCGAGGAACGCGTCGCGGAGCTTCGCGAGGTCGACGAGAGCCACCCCGAACTCAACGATCCGGAGCCGATCGCGACGGTCGAGGCCGACGGCTACGACGCGGTCGTCTTCCCCGGCGGGCACGGCACCGTCTGGGACGTGAACCAGGACCGCCACGCCCGCCAGCTCCTGCTCGACGCGGTCGCGGGCGACCACGGCGTCGCCCTCGTCGTCTGTCACGCGGTCGGCATCCTCGGGTTCACCCGCGAGGCCGACGGGACGCCGCTCGTCGAGGGCCGCTCGGTGACCGGCTTCCCGAACGCGTGGGAGAAGGACATCGTCGACGAGGACGACGTGCTGCCGGACGGCCGGAAGCTCCCGTACTGGGTCGAAGACGAGGTCGTCCTCGCCGGCGCCGACTGGGACGCCGAACTCGACGCCGACACGAGCGTGACGGTCGACGGCGACCTGATCACCGCGCGCGGCCCGGGCTCTTCGGCCGACGCGGCGACGACGCTGCTGGACGAGCTGTAAGCCGCGCGAGCCTCCCTACCGGATCACGAACGCCGGCTCCTCGATCCGCTCGCTCCTACACTCGGGACACCGCGACGGCTCGTTGACCGGGTCGTCGAAGCCGTCGAAGCCGCACTCGCGGCAGGTCGGCGGCGCGACGAGGAACTCCACGTCCGCGTCGCCGCCGCCGGCGTTCCCCTCTCGGACCGACCGCGAGACGTGGTCGAGGTGTTCGTACACGGTCGGCGTCGGCAGCGACAGCGTCTCGGCGAGGTCGCTCGCCGTCCGCGGCTCCTCCCGGAGCGCGTCGGCGATCCGCTGGCGGGTCGTCTCCATGGGCGAACGTCGAGGGCGACGCGCAAAACGGTCCGGGATCGGAGCGCGAGCGCTCGGAGGCGAGTCAGCGGGCGCACGGCGTCGACACCCCCGGGCGAATCGGAGACGACTCGGGCACAAGAGGTATGTCACCGGGGTGAGACGGAGCGGGTATGAAAGCCGTCGTACTCGCGGGTGGCTACGCGACCAGGCTCTGGCCGATCACCGAACACCGGCCGAAGATGTTCCTGCCGGTGGGCGAGAACACCGTCATCGACGAGATATTCGAGGACTTAGAGGCCGACGATAGGGTCGACGAGGTGTTCGTCTCGACCAACGAGCGCTTCGCCGACACCTTCGCCGAGTACCTCGCCGACAGCCCGTTCGAGAAGCCGACGCTGTCGGTCGAAGAGACCGTCGAGGAGGACGAGAAGTTCGGCGTGGTGGGGGCGCTCGAACAGCTCGTCGACCGCGAGGGCGTCGACGACGACCTGATCGTCGTCGCCGGCGACAACATGATCAGCTTCGACATCGCCGACTTCGCCGACTTCTTCGAGGACAAGGGGACGCCGACGCTCGCGGCCTACGACGTGGGCGACCGCGAGCGCGCGAAGTCGTACGGGCTCGTCCAGCTGGACGGCGACGAGGTGGTCGACTTCCAGGAGAAGCCAGCGGACCCGCAGTCGACGCTGGTCTCCATCGCCTGCTACGCGTTCCCCGCGGAGACGCTCCCGAAGCTCACCACCTACCTCGACGACGACAACAACCCGGACGAGCCGGGGTGGTTCCTCCAGTGGCTCCAGCGGCGCGGCGCGGTCCACGCGTTCACCTTCGACGGCGCGTGGTTCGACATCGGCACCGCCGACTCCTACCTCGACGCGGTCGAGTACGCGCTCGACGGCGGAACGCTCGTCGCCGACGACGCGACCGTCGAGGGGAGCGACCTCGGCGGCGTGGTCCACGTCATGTCGGGCGCGACGGTGACCGACTCGACGCTCGACCGCGCGGTCGTCTTCGAGGACGCGACGATCGCCGACTCCGAGGTCCGCAACACCGTGATCGACACGGGCGCCACCCTGGAGGGCGTCGCCCTCTCGGGCGCGCTGATCGGTTCATACACCTCGATCACCGAAGGCGACGACTTCTGAGCGCGTCGCGACCGCCGGGGGCGCCCTGCGCCCTCGCGGTCAGTCGCCGTCAGCCGGTGTCAGCCGCCGTTCGTTCCCCTCTCAGCTAGCCACCGCCCTGCTCACTCGCGGTCAATCGCCGTCCGTCCCGGCCTGCGCGTGCGTGTGGTGATAGCAGTCGAACGCGGGCTCGTCGCCGTCGGTCGCGGGGTAGAAACAAACCCGCTGGTAGCGCTCGTTGTCGAGCAGGTTCGCCACGAACCCGCCGGTGTGACGGGAGACCGAGTCGTACTGGTCGCCGCAGGCGGGACAGTCCGGCGGCGGGTCCTCGGGAACGTACATGCGGCGTAGCGTTCGTAGGTACGGGGCCGAGCCGGAAAACGACCCCGCCGAGGCGCGGGTGCGATCCGCCCCGAGTCGGCAGGTCAGGACCCGTTCGAGCCGTCGCCGCTGCCGCCCTCGACGCCGAGCGCGTCGAACAGCTTCCGGCGGACCGCCTCCTCGGTGAGGTGGAGGAGCGTGTCGCGGTTCTCGCCGCTCGCCTCGATGCCGGTGAAGATGCCGAGCGGGATCTCTAACGAGCCCTGCGTCGAGTGGCCCGCTGCGTCGCCCATCTCCGAGAACGCCTCGTCGAGGACGTTGCCGATGTTCAGCCGGATGTCCTTCGAGCGGGCCGCGAGGTAGATCTTCTCGTCGGCGATGCCCAGCACGGCCGTCGTCGTGATCCCCTCCAAGTTGAGGAGGTGCTGGGCCGCCTGCGCGAGCGCCTCGCGGTCGCGGATGAACCCGGCCGTCGAGAAGAGGTGGCTCCCCTGGACCTCGCGGTTCTGGATCGCCTCCGCGAGCACGTCCAGCGTCTCCGGGCTCATCGACGGCGACTCCACCTGTTCGAGGGTGTCGTGGTTCGCGAACGGGTGGAGGTACGCGGCCGCGGTCAGGTCGGCCGGCGTCGTGTCGCGCTTGAAGTCGAGCGTCTCGGCGCGGATCCCGTACAGCAGCGCGGTCGCGACCGCCTCCGAGGGCGACTGGTCGAACTCCTGGAGGTACTTCGTGAGGATCGTCGACGTCGAGGAGACGTTGGTGCGCACGTCGACGAACCGCGCGTCGAACGGCACCTCCGACTCCAGGTGGTCGAGGTAGATGTCGACGGACACGTCGAGGTCGAGGTCCTCGGCCGCGGCCTTCGCGAGGTCGACGGCCGCGACGGTCGCGTACTCCGAGAGCGCCGGCGCCTCGCCGCGGGCGAGCAGGTCGATGCCGAGGAGGTTGACGAACGCGCGGTTCTCCTGGTGGCCCACGTCGCCGGAGTAGATGATGTCGGCGTCGACGCCGAACGCCTCGGCGACGGCTTGGAGCGCGGTGGCGGACGCGATCGAGTCCGGCTCGGGGTTGTCGTGGGTGAGGATCGCCATGCGGTCGCCCCCGTCCTCGATGATCTCCGCGAGCTGACGCGCCATGTACTCCAGCTCGCCGGTCTCCAGCGACTGGAGCGCGCTGTCGGCGATCACCGTCGAGGGGTTGATCACCACGTCCGCGCCGCGCTCGCGCAGCTCGTCCTCGCTGACGGGGTCCGACGCCCGGACGACGACGTAGTGGTCGCCGCCAGTCTCCCTGACCGCGGAGACCGCGGCCTTGTTCGCCTCCACGTCGCTCGCGAGGACCAGGACGATGTCCCGGTCGCCGAGCTCGTCGACGACGTCCGGCTCGACGATGTCTTGGACGCGCGCGTTGAGGTCCTGATCGCGGAGCGCCTCGACGCGGCTCTCGTCGCGGTCGAGGATGAGGACGTCCTTCCCGCGCTCGGTCAGTTCCTCAGCGACTGCGTGACCGACGCTTCCACAGCCGAGGATGGCGTATCGGGTCCGCGCGGATCCGGATGCCCCACTACTCATTGGAGGGATTTCCGCGGCACGACACTTAACGAGTGCGCTCTCACCGTCCGCGCGGGGTTCGTCTGTGCGCCCCGAACGTGTGACCGACCGGGCTCCCCGCGCCGTCGTCTCCGTCGAGTCGACCGCCCTCGGCATTCCGATCGGTCGGCCCGAGCGCACGCGAGTCGACGCCGCTCTCGCCTTCCGGATCCGAGCCGTCCGACCGTCGTCGAATGAAAAGGTCTTTTAACTCGACAGCGGTACAATTCGGTGAGGGCCGGTAGCTCAGTTAGGGAGAGCGACGGACTCTTAATCCGTCGGTCGCGTGTTCAAATCGCGCCCGGCCCGTATCCTGAACCGCAGAGCGACGGCGACGCGGTGACTCGCCTCGACGCGGCGTTGTATGTCCGCGCTCTCCGATCGCAGACCCATGACGGACCTTGACGGCGCGGCGGCGGTCTCGGTGGTCAACCCCTCCGCGGTGCGGACCGAGTTCGGAAGCGAGGAGGGCGAGCCGTTCGGAGAGCGCTTCGAGCCCGGCAGCGTCACCGAACCCGAGGAGGCCGCGGAGGCCATCGCGTTCGCGGCGTCGCGCCCGGGCTCGTCGGCCCACGAGATCGACCTCTACCGCCGGGACAAGTACGCCGACACGATGTGAGCGGGGCGGGTCGGCGCGGCGTTTCGAATCGTAACCCATTTTGAACCGGTCGGCGCGGATCCGGTGTGAGCAACGCGGGCGCGAACGACGGGGCGAAGCGATCGCAGTTCTGGGCGCTCTACCTCACCCGGTTCGCCGAGGGGTTCGGGTTCATCACGCTCCTGACGCTGCTGCCGACGTACATCAACGCCCTGGACCCGCAGGCGACGACGGTGTTGGGAGTCACGCTCTCCGCCGGCTTCGTCATCGGGATGTACACCACCGGGTTCACGCTCGCGCAGACGGTCGCCGTGGTTCCGCTCGCGTGGGCGGGCGACCGGTTCGACAAGCGGCTCGTGCTGCTCGGCGTCCTCGGCGTCGGCGCGGGCGTGTACGCCCTCTTCCCGCTCGTCGACACCTCGGGCACGTTCATCCTCGTCCGCGCGCTTCAGGGGCTCGTCGTCACCGGCGCGGGGCTGATGACGCTCTCGCTCGTCGGCCAGATCGCCGGCGCCGGGACGCGGGCCGACAAGATCGGCAAGGCGAACGCCGCCTCGTTCGGGGCCTCGATACTGGGATCGCTCGGTGCGGGCGCCGTCTACGACGCCGTCGGCTTCGGGCCGGTGTTCGCGATCATCGCGGCGCTGATGATCGCCGCGTGGCTCGTCACGTGGGGGGTCCTCGACCCGGACCCCACGCGGGTCGGGGGGTTCCCGTTCAGCGACCTCGCGGTGAACCGGAGGATCCTGACCATCTCGACGTTCCGCGCGCAGTACGCCTTCGCCGTGACGATGGTACGGACGTGGGTCCCCATCTACGCCGGGACCGAACTGGCTGCCGGGGGGCTCGCGGTCGGCGCGACCGCGGTCGCGGTGACCGTCACCGCCGAGAAGGCGACCAACATGGTCGGCCAGCTGTTCACCGGCCGGCTCTCCGACGCCTACGGGCGGTCGCTGTTCGTCTTCGCCGGCGGCGGGGCCTACGGCGCGGTCGCGGTCGCGATCCCCTTCTCCGCGGCCGTCGGGAGCGCGCTCGGCGCGGGCGTGACGGTGCCGATTCTCGGCGAGCTTCCGCCGGCGTACCTCCCGCTGGTCGCCTTCTCCGGGCTGCTCGGCGTCGCGGACTCCTTCCGCGAGCCCGCCAGCATGGCGCTGTTCGCCGACGAGGGGACCGACGACGGCGGCGTCGCCTCCAGCTTCGGCATCCGCGAACTGGTGTGGCGGCCGGGCTCCGTGGCCGGGCCGCTCATCGCCGGCTGGCTGATGGTCGAGGTGAGCATGGGGTCGGTCTTCTACGTCGGCGGCGCCTTCGCGATCACCGGCGTCGTAGCGTTCCTCGGGATCCTCGCCGCCGATCACGGCCGCGCGGCGCTGACCGCGTGGTAGCGGCCGCGCTCGCGAGGCGAGCGCGACGCCGGTCGACTACCGCTTCCGGAGCGCGGCGCGATAGCGGGGCCCCTCGCCCGATCCCGAGCGGTCGACCGCCTCGACCGCCCACCCGGTCCCGATCGCCGCCTCGCGGAGTCGGTCCGGCGAGAAGAGGGTGAAGCGGAGCGTCGGGTCCCGCTCGCCGTCGTACGCGAACCACATGACGCGGCCCGCGAGCCCGGGCGTCGGGTCCTCGCGGTAGCCGAGGAGGTCGGCGGCGCCCGGATGGTCGGGGTCGTAGCAGTCGACGACCGCGGTCGCGTCCGGCGTCGTCACGAACGCGAGGTCGCCGAGGAACGCGGAGGGCCCGCGCATCGACCCCGCCAGTCCGATCTGTGTCCCTATCGCGAGCGCCGAGGCGAACCGGTCGCGCTCGAACGCCTCCCGGAGGGCGAACATGTCGGCCTCGCGGGCGTCGACGACGCCGCGCTCGCGCATCGTCTCGACGAGCGCCGGGCTGGACTCGACGGCGACGGTCTCGAACCGCTCCTGAAACCGCAGCGCGTGGCGGCCCGCCCCGGCGCCGAGGTCGACCAGCGGCCCGCTGAGCCGCGACGCGAGCCACGGCCCCGCGTCGCTCTCCCGGTCGAACCCGGTGAGGTAGAACGCCTCGATCGGGTGCTCGCGCGTCTCCTCGCCGTCTCCCTGCCGGAGCGGCTCAGTCCGCTCGCCTCGGTGGTGGTCCCGGATCGCGCGTCCGAAGGCGTCGGTCACGGCGGCACGGTCGGCTCCCCGGAAAAAAAAGCGAGCGGGAACGGCGGTATCGGTTCGCACGGGGGCGACCGGGTCCGTCTCGACTGGGTCGGCCGCTCGCCCAGATTCGTCCCGACGGGGTCGGCTGCGCGGCCGGGCCGCGCACCCGGACCGCGGTTCAGGCCTCGTGTCCCCGCGCCGCCAGCGCGTCCTCTAACGCGGCGAGGACGTACTCGACGTTCTTCGGGCGAGCGGAGTAGCCCATACAGCCGATCCGCCAGATGTCGCCCTCCAAGTCGCCGAGGCCCGAGGCGATCTCCAGGTCGTACTCGTCGAGGAGGTGGTCGATGACCGCACCGTCGTCGACGCCGTCCGGCACCCGCACCGCGTTGAGGCTCGGGAGCCAGTACTCCTCGGGGGCGTTCATCTCCAGGCCGAGGTCCTGGAGGCCCGCCTTCAGGTCGCCGGCGACCTCGCGGTGGCGGGCCCACCGCGACTCGATCCCCTCCTCGGCGACGAGGCGCAGCGCCTCGCGGAGCGCGTACACGTTCGTGATCGGCGCGGTGTGGTGGTACGAGCGGTCGTCGCCCCAGTACCCCTCCAGGAGGGAGAGGTCGAGGTACCACGAGCGAGGGCGCTCGTCGCGGTCGAGCACCTTGTCCATCGCGCGGTCGTTGAGCGTGAGCGGGCTCGCGCCGGGCGGACACGAGAGGCACTTCTGCGGCCCGGAGTAGGCCGCGTCGACGCCCCACTCGTCGACGCGCATCTCCACGCCGCCGAGCGACGTGACGCAGTCGGCGATCACCAGGGCGTCGTGGGCGTGCGCGATGTCGGTCAGCTCGGGGACGCTCGGCTGGAGGACGCCCGTCGAGGTCTCCGCGTGGACGAAGCCGAACACGTCCGGCTGGTGCTCGTCGAACGCGCGCTCGACGTCGACGGGGTCGAGCGGCTCGCCCCAGGGAGCCGACACCTCGACGACCTCGCCGCCCGCGCGCTCGGCCATCGACTTCATCCGGCCGCCGAAGTAGCCGTTGGTCGGGACGAGCATGGTGTCGCCCGGCTCGACGAGGTTGCCGACCGCGGCCTCCATCGACGCCGACCCCGTCCCCGAGACGGGGATCGTCCACTGGTTGTCCGTTCGGAACGTGTAGCGCAACAGCTCCTGGACCTCGTCCATTATCTCGACGAACGAGGGGTCGAGGTGGCCGACCAGCGGCGTGCTCATGGCGTTCAGGACGCGCGGGTGGACGTCGCTCGGTCCGGGCCCCATCAGCGTGCGGTCCGGCGGCGTCAGCTCTCCGACTTCGGGCGCTCGGTCGTCGACGCCGGGCTCGGCTTGCTGGTTCGACATACGTCACCTCCGGACGAGCGAACGCAAAAAGCCGACGGAAGGGGCGACCCCGTGCCTCGTCACACGCTCTGTGCGCCGCCGCGCGCCGCCGAGTCGACGGGTCGGAACGGCGCCCAGCCGCGTCCTGTCCGGAATCCACCCTAACTTAACCGTCCGCGACACGTGCGCCGTGACATGAGCGACGGCGCGGGCGAGTCGGCGTCGAACAAGGACCTCCGGACGGTCCTCGACCGGATGTCGGACGGGTTCTTCACCCTCGACGGCGACTGGCGGATCGTGTTCGCGAACGGCCGGGGCAGGGAGGTCCTCCGGTCCGCGATGAGCGACGACGCCGTCGGCCCGGACGGCTCCGTCGAGGGCGCGCACCTCTGGGACTCGATCCCCGAGTCGAGGGAGACCGTGTTCTACGACCAGTACCGCCGCGCCATGGAGACACAGGAGCCGGTCTCGTTCGACTCCTACTACGAGCCGCTCGACACGTGGTTCAACGCGCGTGCGTTCCCGTCGGACGAGGGGCTCTCCGTCTACCTCCACGACGTCACCGAGCGACGCGAACTGGAGCGGCGCCAGGAGGAGAGCCTCCGCGCGATGCAGCGGCTGTACGCGGTGTCCTCCGACCAGGACCGCACGTTCGAGGAGAAGGTCGCGGAGATACTGACGATCGGCCGCGAGTACCTCGACGTGCCGAACGGCTTTCTCACGCGTATCGAGGACGACACCCAGCACGTCGAAGTCTCGCACGCCACTCACCCCCTGTTACAGCCCGGCGAGACGTGTCCGCTCGACGAGGCGTACTGTAAGCGGACGCTCGAACGCGACCGGCTCCTGACGATCGTCGACGCCTCGGCGGAGGGATGGGCCGGCGACCCCGCGTACGAAACGTTCGGGCTGGAGACGTACGTCGGCGGCCGCGTCGAGGTCGAGAACGAGCGGTTCGGCACGCTCTGCTTCGCCGACACGAACGCGCGCGAAGAGCCGTTCACCGACTCCCAGCGGACGTTCGTGGAGCTGCTGACGCGGTGGGTGAGCTACGAGCTGGAGCGGCGGCGCGCGGCCGAGCGGCTGGCGAGCGAGCGCGACCGGCTCGACGAGTTCGCGAGCGTCGTGAGCCACGACTTGCGGAACCCGCTGACGACCGCCCGCGGGCGGATGGAGCTCCTCGCCGACGACTGCGAGAGCGAACACGTCGAGCCCGTTCGGCGCGCCCTCTCGCGGATGGACACGCTCATCGAGAACGTCCTCACCCTGTCGCGCGAGGGCGGCGGCGTCGACGAGTTGACCCGCGTGGACCTCGCCGCCCTCGCCGCGGACGCCTGGGAGACGGCCGACACCCGGGGCGGGACGCTCCGCGTCGCGAGCGACGGCTACGCCCTCCGCGCCGACGAGCAGCGGCTCAGGCAACTCCTCGAGAACCTGTTTCGGAACGCCGCGGAACACGGGGCCGCGGCGCGGGAGTCCGGCGCTGTCGCGGTCGAGGTCGGCCCCCTCTCCGACGGCGACGGGTTCTACGTGGCCGACGACGGCCCGGGGATCCCGGCGGGGGACCGGGACCGCGTGTTCGAGTCCGGGTACACGACGACGAGCGACGGCACCGGGTTCGGGCTCGACATCGTCTCGCAGATCGCGGACGGACACGGCTGGACGGTCAGCGTGACCGAGTCGGCCGACGGCGGGGCGCGGTTCGAGTTCGCCGGCGTCGACCTGATCTGACGGTCGGCGCGCCGCGAGGGGCGCGCGGCGTCGCCCGTCACCGACCGACGCTCGGCTCCGCCGTCACTCGTCGTCGACGAAGTCGGGTTCCGTCCGCTTCTCGTCGCGCTCGGCGACGAGGTGGTCGACGAAGTCGTCGAGGTCGACGTCGCCGCGCTGATTCTCGAAGCGGTCGCGCACCGACACCGTCCCCGCCTCTCGCTCGTCGTCGCCGACGATGACCATGTACGGGAGCCGGTCGTCGTGGCCCGCGCGGATCTTCCGGCCGACCGTCCAGTCGCGGTCCTCGACCTCGACGCGGAAGCCGGCGTCCTCCAGCTCGTTCTTCACGCGGTGGGCGTAGCCGAGCGTCTCGTCGGAGACGGGGAGGATCCGGACCTGCTCGGGCGCCAGCCACAGCGGGAAGTTCCCGTCGAAGTGCTCGATGAGGACCATGAAGAAGCGCTCGTAGCTGCCGTACAGCGCGCGGTGGATCATCACGGGCTGGTGGTCCTCGTTGTCTTCGCCCGTGTAGGTGAGGTCGAAGCGGTCGGGCATGTTGAAGTCGAGCTGGACGGTCGGGCCGTCCCAGACGCGGCCAAGGGCGTCCTCGAAGCCGAAGTCGATCTTCGGGCCGTAGAAGGCGCCGTCGCCGGGCTCGACGTCGTAGTCGTACCCGCCCGATTCGAGCACGTCGCGGAGCTGCTCCTCGGCGGACTCCCAGATATCGTCGCCGCCGACCGACTTGTCGGGGCGGGTCGCCAGCGCGACCTCGACCTCCAGGTCGAGCGTCTCGACGACCTCGAAGATCATCTCGATCACCGACTCGATCTCCCCCCGGATCTGGTCCGGCCGGACGAACAGGTGGCCGTCGTCGATGGTGAACGACCAGACCCGCGAGAGCCCCGACAGCTCGCCGCGCTGCTCTTTCCGATACACCTTCCCGTTCTCGAAGTAGCGCTGCGGGAGGTCGCGGTACGACCAGTTCTGCTGGTCGAAGATGGTCGCGTGGCCCGGGCAGTTCATCGGCTTCAGGCCGTACTCCTCGTCGTTGACGTCGAGGAGGAACATGTCGTCCTTGTAGTTCTCGTAGTGGCCCGACTGCTTCCACAGCTCCGTCCGGAACACGTGCGGGGTCTCGACCTCCTCGTAGCCGTGGTCGCGGTTGAGCTCGTTCGCGAAGTCCGACAGCTCGCGGAGCACGGTCTTCCCCGGCGGGTGGTACAGCGGGAGGCCCGGCCCGGTCACCGTCGGGATCGAGAAGAGGTTCATTTCCTGGCCGATCTTCCGGTGGTCGCGCTCCTGGGCCTGCTCGCGGAGTTCGAGGTACTCCTCGAGGTCGGACTCGCTCGCGAAGGCGGTGCCGTACACGCGCGTCAGCGAGTCGTTCTCCTCGTCGCCGCGCCAGTAGGCCGCCGACACCTCCAACAGCGTCGCGGCGCCGATCTCGCCGGTCGACTCGACGTGGGGGCCCTGACAGAGGTCCTCCCAGTCGTCTTGGACGTAGAAGGTGACCTCCTCGCCGTCGGCCTCCTCGTCTAAGATCTGTCGCTTGTACTCGTTGTCGGCGTAGGTCTCCTTCGCCGCCTCGCGCGACCGGACCTCGCGTTCGATGTCGTAGTCCGCCGCGATTATCTCCTCCATCTCCTCTTCGATGGCGGCCAGGTCGTCCTCGTCGACGTCGACGTCGGTCACGTCGTAGTAGAAGCCGTCGTCGGTCGGCGGGCCGATCGTCAGCGTCGCCTCCGGGTGGAGCCGCTGGAGCGCCTGCGCGAACACGTGGGCCGCGGAGTGGCGCAACACCGTGAGGTACTCGTCCGACTGGTCGGTGACGATCTCGATCCGCGCGCCGTCGTGGACCTCCGCGTACTTTTCGACGAGTTCGCCGTCGATCTTCCCCGCGACGGTGTCGCGACCGAGCCCGGGGCCGATCTCGAAGGCGACGTCCTCGACTGTCGACCCCGCCGGAACGGTCAGCTCTGATCCGTCCGGCAGGACGACCGTCACCTCGGCCTCCGCATCGGTCTCGCTCATACAGGTCGGAGCCGGACGACCGGCATAAGTGTGTTCGATCCGCGGCGGGGCGTCGCACGGTCGCGGGCCGCGACGCGCGAACCCGTTCGGTCGCGCCGCGCCGCTCTCGGCAAAGACTGCCCTCGCCGCGGAGCCCCGGAACCGGACGGACCGATGGCAACACACAAATCCCGCGGCAACGTTTGCCGGGCTATGACGGACCATCGGGAGCCCCTGTCGTCGGTGCTGGAGACGATCGGGGAGACGCCGCTCGTCGACGTCCACGACGCGCCGGACGCGGTTCCGGTGTACGCCAAGCTGGAGTCGTTCAACCCCGGCGCGAGCGTCAAGGACCGCATCGGGAAGTACATGCTCGAACGCATGCTGGAGCGCGGCGACGTGGGTGAGGGCGGCACCGTCGTCGAGCCGACCGCCGGCAACACCGGCATCGGGCTCGCCGTCGCGGCCGGACAGCTCGACCTGAACGCCGTCTTCGTCGTCCCCGAGCGCTTCTCGGTCGAGAAGCAGCAGCTCATGCGCGCGCTCGGCGCCGAGGTCGTGAACACGCCGAGCGAGGAGGGCATGGGCCTGGCGATCGACCGCGCCCACCAGATCGCCGATGAGCTCGACGACGCCGTCGTCCCCCAGCAGTTCTCGAACCCGCTCAACGTCGAGGCCCACTACGAGACGACCGCGCCGGAGATCGACGCGGCGCTCGACGGCGAGGTCGGCGCCGTCGTCGCCGGCTGCGGCACCGGCGGGACGCTGATGGGCCTCGCCGAGTACTTCCGCGAGCGCGACCCGGACACCTACGTCGTCGCCGTCGAGCCCGCCGGGTCCGCCTACCGCGAGTTCCTCGGCGAAGACGTGGAACACGAGGAGTACAAGACCGAGGGGATCGGCACCCACGACATCGACCGCAACGAGCTGTTCGATCCGGAGATCGTCGACGACATCGTCGCGGTCCCCGACCGCGAGGTCCACGAGGAGATGGCCCGGCTCGCGACCGAGGAGGGACAGCTCGTCGCCTCGTCGGCCGCCGCGAACGCGATCGCGGCGAAGCGGGTCGCCCGCGACATCCGCGACGGCGCGATCGACGCCCCGCACGACGCGGTCGCCACGATATTCTGCGACTCCTCCGAGCGCTACCTCTCGAAGGGCGTCTACCGGTCGTTCGAGGAGTGGGAGGGGTGAGCGGCGCGGCGCCGCCCGCGCGACGCGCTCCGGAGGCAGAGGCTATCCGCGCAGGCGCCCCTATCCGCGCAGGCGGCCGTGTTCGACCTTGAGACAGCGGTCCTGGACCACGTCGATCCCGTCCGACTCGGCGGCCGCGGCCGCCTCGTCGTGGCTGATCCCGAGTTGGAGCCACAGCGCGCCGGCGTCGCCGCGGCCCGCGTGGCGTTCGCGGACGGCCTCGACGATGTCCGGCACCTCCTCGCTCGGGCGGAACACGTCCACGAGGTCGATCGACTCCTCGACCTCGCCGACCGCGTCGTACGCGCGCTCGCCGAGCACCTCGTCGGCGAACGGGTTCACTGGGATCACTTCGTACCCCTGCCGCTGGAGGTACGCCGGCACGTCGTGGGCGGCCTTCCCCGGTGTCGTCGAGCAGCCGACGACCGCTATCGTCTCGGCGTCGAGCAGGCGGTCGAGTCCCGCGTCGTCGGTGATGGGCATGGCTCGTCGTTGGGTCGCGACGCGATTAAGCGGATCCCTCGGTCGGCGCGTCGGGGCGGGGGAGGCGGCCGGCGCCGACCCCGCTCAAGGCAGCCGGATGTCGGGCTCGCCCTCCTCGGGGACGGTGATGATCCCGTCGAACAGCTGTTTGAGCGTGTTCATCGCCTGGTCGTCGTGGGCCGTCGAGTCGATGCTGAACAGCCCGAACCCGTCGACGCTCTGGACCCGCCCCGTGAACACGTGGAGGAAGCGGAACACCGTCTGGAGGTCGGAGTACATCAGGAGCGTCGACAGCGAGTGGACCATCACGCGGTTCCGCTCGATGCCGCGGTCGCCGAACGCCTGGAGGAACTCGGAGAGCTTGATCCCGATCCCCGTCATGTCCACCGGCGAGGAGGCGTACTTGATCCGGTCGGACTCGCGGGTCTCGCCGCCCTGCTGGCGGGTGACGCAGTCGACGACCGCGACCGGCTTCCCCTCGTAGGGCGTCCGCTTCTCGTAGTCGCGGAGCACCCGGTCGGCGCCGTCCTTCGTGGTGACGACGATCGCGCCCTCGTCGCGGTCGGTCCCCGCGGCGAGAATGTCCATCATTATCGACCGCTTCCCGCTGAGCGGCGGGCCGGTCAACAGGATGTTGGTCCCGGGCTCGACCTCGGCGTCGAAATGCGGCGTCAGCTCATACATGGACGCACCTCGGAGGCGACGTCGACGGCGCGAGCCGCTCGTTCGGCCGGGAGGCCGTACGACCAGGACACATCTACTACCGAAACATGCCCGCTCCGAATAATATTCTTTTTGATCGCCCCTTGCGAGGCGCCGCCCGACTTCGACGCCGCGGTACACCCCGTTCGATCGCGGAATTCGCGGCCGAGCGCGGATCCGCACGCGGCCGGATCGCGGGAACGTATCACGGAGCCGAATCGATTTCTCGGTCGACGAGACCCGCGGACCGACCGACTGCGCGGCGGCGCGTTCGGATCGCGGGACTTAACACGCTCTCGGCAGTAACTCGGAGTGAGGGCGCTTAGCTCAGTTTGGACAGAGTGCTTGGCTTCGGACCAAGTTGCCACGGGTTCAAATCCTGTAGCGCCCACTTCCTCACCGACCGTTTCGCGACTAATGCCAATTCTACCGTAGCGACTCGCTACGCTACGGAATCGTCCGAAGCGGTTCCTTCCGAACCCGTCGCCGAAATCGGGTTGAATACGTCACCGATCGCGACCCCGTCGCGTCGTGCGATCGACCCGACCAACGTCGGGGTGATCTCCGGATGATGGTGCTCCGGGTCGAGCCCGACGAGTCCGGAGTCTGCCTGGAGTGCGGGTCGCACCTCCCGCCGCGGTTCGGTCGGGTTCACGGCGACGACGATGATCGCGCGCACCGCTGTCCCGAGTGCGACTCGTGGGTGCGGATCTGCGAGGGGAGCGCGGCCGGGAAAGACGTCGACACCCCGGACCCGCAACACCACCCCGCCCGCAACGGCGGCGAGCCGTGGAACGGAGGGCTGTCGGGATGAGCCCGTTCGTCCGCGCGAGCCGACTGTACGACCCGGCTCAGGGACCGCGGCCGCACGTCCGTGACGCCGCCCGGCTCCGGTGGGAACGCGACGCCGAACGGGGGCGGTCGGCGTGAGTCGCGACCGGAACGGCGAGGTCGCTGCGATCTTCACGTCGCACGGCATTCTTGACGCGACGACGACGATCCTCGCGGCCCGAGCGGTCGGGCCGAGCGCCGAGGCGAACCCGATCGTCCGCGAGCTGCTCGCGATGGGCGAGCTGCCCGCGGCGGTCGCGATGCTCGCGGTCGTCGGCTTGTGTTGCGGTGCGTGGCCGGTCGCGGCCGACGCCCTGGAGGCGCCCGAGTGGGTCGGCTTCGGGATCGCGACGATCGGTGCCGCGGTCGCCGCGGTGAACTTGGTGGTGGTGTTCGCGTGAAGCGTCGCTGCGAGACGTGCGGCTGCGAACGCCCGTCGGTCCGTGTCCGGATCGACGGCCGGACCGAGTGCGCCGGCTGCTACCTCAACCGCGCGGGGCGCTCGCGATGAAGGCCGTCGAGACGGCCCCGCACGAGTACATGGCGAACTACGTGTACTCGGGGCTCGGGGCGTGGTTCGGCGCCGCGCGGCTCGTCGACAAGACCGGGAGCCGGCGCGGGAGCTTCACGCTCGACGGCGAGAAGTGGCGGGTGACCCTCTCCTATCAGGAATCCGGGCTCGCGCCGCCGGACGGCGGCGAGACGCCGGACGGGACGCGCGTCGACTTCGACACGCTGCGAGAGTTCCGGTTGAACGCGGTCGCCGACGACGAGGTCGGCGAGCGGAAGGTGAAGGCCCTGATTCAGCCGCGGTGGTACGGACTCGAATCCACCGAGGGGAAGTCGGTTGCGCGGCCGATGTGGGATCTCGGCGACGCGGTGAACGTCCGGGTGAACGCGTCGAACGTCGAGTTCGACGAGGTGGAGTCGGTCATCCAGCGCGCGGCGGGCGCGGTGACGCTCGACCCGACGTACTTCGAGAGCCGCAACGACGAGTACAGCGTCGTAATCGACGCGGCGCGGTACGTCCGGATCGACCGGGACGTGTGCGGCGCGGTCCACTCCCGCGAGGGCCCGCTCGCGCGGATGGGCCACCTGCTCGAAAGCGACCGCTCGGGGTACCGGAAACTCGTTCAGGACGACACCGAGCGGGCCGGCTACTACCACACGGTGACGCTCGGGCCGAAGCGGATCCGCGAGGCGTTTCCCGATCATCGGATCCCGAAGGAGTTCAAGCACTACTACGCGCGAAACGCCGAGTCGCTCCCGGACAAACACCCGCTCGCGCATCCGAAGGTCGAGGCGTCGTATCAGTCGAGCCGGTGGGACGAAACGCTCCGGCCGGTCGACCATGGCGAGATTACCGACGAGCTCGAAGAGGCGATCCTCGCGACGCTCAACGAGTCGGGGCTTCCCACGCAGCCGCTCGACGACGACGGCCCGGGCGGCGGTCGCACGTTCGTCGAAGATACGTACTTCGAGGCGGAGACCGTCGATCGCTCGCGTGTACTCCCGTTGAACCTCGAACGCGTCGAGAGCGACCAGCGAAACGTGGTCGTGCGGCAGCTCGCCGACGGACTCTCGCCGGTCGAGTGGGACTCGCTGAAGACGCTCGTCGCGGATGGTGGTGACGTGTCGCCGGCGGAGATCGCAGACGAACACGACTGGCACCCGGACAGCGTCCGCCGGGGACTCCGGCGGATCGAGAACATGGTCGTTCGCGAGCAGGGGTCGGTGGCGTTGCGGTCGCACCACGTCGCGGAGCAGGTCGTTGAGGCGCTCGACGCGGCGCGTGAGGGCGTCCGGAACGCGATGGGGGCCGCGGCGAACGCGGTTCAAAACGCCGAGCGTGCGTCCCTCGACGAGCGTACGGACGAACTGATCGCGTTCTGCCAAGCGAACGGGATTCACATCGACGAGCGCGAGGCGCACCTCCGGGTTCGGATGGGGAACCTCGCGGACGAGTCGTGGTCGGAGCTGGTGACGCGGCTCAAGCGGTACTGGGTCGGTGCGGGTCGCGATCCGGAGCGACTGAAAGAGGCGGTCTCGCACTACCGCGACGCGTCGGGCCCGAAGATCCGGCCGGTGCGGAGCGCGTGGGGGAAGGGTCAGACGCTCCGGTAGCGCGGCCCCTCGTGAGTGGCAACACTATACAGATCCTCTTTTGGCGGCCGTTTTCGCTTCGATCGACCCCTCCGACCGGCGGGTCCGTGACGATCTCGACCGCAACACAAGCGCGGGTTCGGACTCGACAAGCTGCTCGTCGACGCCGAACCGACACCGGGGGGTCGGTTGGCGGTTAGGGGTGTGGCTAAGGCCACACAGCTAAGGTACCACCCCACTACCGCTCAGATCACGCAAAAACGAGTTGCTCAACATTGTCCGCTCACCAGTAAAATGATATACCTGTTTTCCCAAATCCGGATTAAGCCAGATGACTAACCCCGATGAGATTATCTCAAGTATCTTCGCTTTAGCGGTGGCTGCTGTGATGTTATTAGCTCTATTTCAGGTGTATACCGGAGGAAGTGTTGCTCGTGTATCTGAAATAGCAGGGACGCTTGCCCTCCCATTTGTCTTGCTTCTACTCGGTCTCTACGCAGTCCTTATGATCAAACAAAATGTCTGATAGTCGTATTCCTCTCGATGAAGACAGATTGGAGTACCTGATTGATCTTCAGCACCAACGGTACTATCATATCCAGACATTAGCAAGAGGTATCTTAGGTACGATTATTGCTATCGCTGCGATTTTGGCAACATTGGTAGCTTCATTTTACAGACTATTTCCGCCCTTCATAGGGGATTTAGAAGCATATTCTGATGTTGCAGGTAGCCTTGGTATCTCCTTAGAGGCTGCCTTATCAATAACAATACTCAATTACTTATTGGCATATGTGTTCTTGTTCTTGACAATTGTGACTGCGATCATTATCTCGGTCCGTCTGGCAGATATCGTTTTAGGATATCCATTAATGCCTCAGAGGGAAGTGGATACAGACTATTCATTAAGATTCTCAGATGGCAGAGGTAATACAGGAGAATATTCGATATTTTTGTACAAATCTTTTATGTACAACGGTGGAATAGTCAACAAATCATATGATAGACTCATATCGAGTGGACTCCGAACTGTTCTCTTATTAGGATTTATTTTAGGTGGCGTCGTGGTATACATAAATCTTTCAGAACAGAATATATTTGAAGTATTATTATACAATTCTGGGATACTGGTTGTTACTATTGTTTTCCCAGTTGTTTCTGAATTCCTGGTGAGCAAACCCGATGAAACTCCTAGGTCAGAGTCCTCAATCGCACAGGAAATGTTTCATGAACACAGTCCAAGTAGCAGGTGGAAGCGGGTCCAAACCAAAAGATCCGAGAGGCTTCTTATCCTGCTAGGGAATCTAATATCAATCCTCGCGGTTCTGATTTACGGCGTCTCGCGGTTCTTTTGAGATTCATACAATCCATGGATTAATGCCGTAAACTGTCTGCCGATATTTGTGCTTCTCGCGAGTGACTCCGGTAGTGCGTTTCGCCGGGGTTCGTCCAGTTCGTGATTTCTAAATCCCGAGCCCGAATCGTCCGCGACGACACGACCGTGATTTCTCGTCCCTCCGCTCGGTACCACACAAGCGCATAGCCACCGCCAGCGTCCGCCAGCGTCTCGTGCTGGTCCTCCCAGAACTTGAACGTCGGTCGAACCCCGTTCACCATCGAGCCCTTCACGTCCCACGGGCGGCCGTCCACGGCGGTCGCGTCGAACTTGAGTCCGTCCACGACTGGATAGTTGAGCGTGAGCGGGTAGCGGTCCGTCGCCCACAGCTCGACGAGCTTCCCGTACCGACCGACGATCGCCGGGTCGTAGCTCACAGGCGTCCTCGTTTGGGTTGCGGTTGGTCGTCGCGCCGATCGGCGTCGACGAACAAATTTCGACCGAACCCCGGCCGCGCGGCCCCCCGGGGATTCGGACCCCCCACCCAGATCGCACGCGTATAAACAGAGGTATGCGCCGGGGCGGGCGGGTGAATGAACGTACGAACCCCCGCCGGGTCTGTCGATTCACGCGATGGCATCGTTCAGTACCTCGCCGTGGTCGCCGTCCCTGTATTCAGCCATGCGGTCGGAGACCCACGCCGCGGAGTAGCCGACGAGGTCGCCCGCGTCCGCGTACGTCATGCCGTGGTTCTCCACCGCGCGGATCGCCTTGCTGATCGCTTCCTCGCGCCGAACCGAGTCGGCGTCGACGCCCTCGCTCTCGTCGCCCTCGTCGACGAGCTCGATCGCGAACTCGCTCGGCTCGTGTTCCGGGTAGTCCGCGGCCGTGTCGGTCAGGCCCTTGTAGTCGCTCCCCTCCTCCCAGTCGTCTTTGCCACCTTCGCTCTCTAAGAGGCGAGCGCGACCCGGGTCCGACCGCGAGGGCTTCTCGATCGCGAGCGACGCGACCCGGCGGATCGACTTCGCCGTCTTCGTGCGCGTGTGCCCGACGAGCAGGACGCTCCCGCGCTTCGGGTGCGGCCCGTGTTTGGACTCCTTCTTGCGGATGAAGAGCAGCGAGTCCGAGAACTGCTCGGCCGCCTTGTTGCCCGAACCGAACCCGGAGAGCTCCTGCGCGATCTCGTCGAGGACCGCCAGCACCGGCCCCTCGATCTCCGCCATCGCTTCGAGCATCTCCCGGTCGGAACGCACGACGCGGTCGAAGCCGTCCCACGACGTGTTCCCGATGAGCGCGCCGCCGGTCCGGATCCGCCACGCCATCGCCACGTCGAGCGTCGTCGCGGTCTTGCCCGAGCCGGGCGCGCCGAAGACGAGTCCGATCGCGCCCTCGTGCGCGAGCTCGCCGGCGGCGTCGCGGTAGAGGTCACCGCCCTCGCGCTCCTGTCCGGTGAGCCCGGTCGCACTCTTCATTTGCGAGACCGAACCGTGTCGCACCGCCTCGTCGATCGTCTCGGTCGCGGCGTTGGAGATGATGAGCCGGCCGATTCGGGTCTCTTCGATCGGCTCGTCGAGCAGCCCGTCGTAGTAGTTGAGGACCGCGAGCGTCCGTCGGTCGTCGACGAGCCCGGCGTATCCGCGGACGTGCTCGCCGGGATCCTCGCCCCGGAGCGCGCTCGCGAGTTCCGCCGCCGCGTACGCGCCGGTCTTATCGGACATGGTACCCCCGAGTATGGACCCAATTCAATAGCCGGGCGATCGCCTCGGAAGTCCATCCAGCGCCGTTGATAAACGCTACTATGAAAATCAGGGCAGAGACGCTATCGATCGGTGTTCCGGCTGCGCTCTGATTCCATATCTGTAGGGCACCGAAGGCAACGCCGAAGTGCGCCCCAGTAACGAGATAGACTATCTCGTCGGAGTCGTCGCCGGGGCCGTATGGATCGGATCGCGCCGGCTGATTACGCATCTTCCACCTCCAGCGCTTCGGTCTCGTCGAGCAGCTCGAAGCCGATCGTGTCTCCGTGTCCGTTCCGCTCGGTGTCGATGTCGTCTCCCTTCATGCTCCGTGGTTTGAGATCGTCCGGTAGTTCCTCGTCGAGAATCGCCGAGACGGTCGCGCCCTCGTCGTCGAACGATGGCGTGAGCGTCGGATCGAGGATCGCCTCCTGATCCTTGAGCCGACGCTTGTCGAGCGTCCGGGCGATCGACCGGAGCCGCCGCTTGAGGCGCCGCGCCTCCTGGGCGTCGGGCTCGAACTCCTCGCGGAGCTCGGCGACCGCTTCGAGCGCGTCGACGACCTGGACGTTGCCTGCGAGCTCGGAGCCCGCGACGGACTCCCGCCAGTTCGCGACGGCGACGTTGTCCTCGGGTCGGTACTCGCGGCACTCGTACACGCGCTTCGCAACAGGCCACTCGAAGAGGCTCCCGGCGTGGACCTCCATGTCCGCGAACTGGTCCTCGCTGAGCTCGTAAACGGCGCCGCCCGTGTCGTCGTCCGCCTCGAACGCGACGAGATAGATCCCCTCTTCCTCGGGCAGCAAATCGACCACGTAGCCGCCGGCGACGTACCCGCCGATCGCGATCGCGACCGCGGCGGTGGCGACGACGCCGGCGCCGTCGATCTCCCACGGGTATGGATACCGACCGCGCTCGGCGCCGGCGATGAACAGCAACACAAGCCCACCGGCGAGGATCGGCCGCTCGCGGGCCGTTTCGATCAGGTTCATAAGACCCTCTCGACTGATTTCTCCTCGTCCTCGCGCCGATTCTTGACGACGCGGAAGGTGAGCCCGGCGCCGCCGACGCCCGACAGGAGAATGAGGATCTGTGCTCGTTCGTAGCTGATGGGCGGCCGGTCCGGTGTCGTCTGTCCCGTCGAGACGTACGCGAACCGGTTGTTCGCGATGCTGCCCGGCGTGGTCATGGTGACGGCCGCCTGCCCGGCGCGGAGCGGGACAGAGACGAACACCTCTGTCTGCCCTTCCGGAAGGCGATGCTGGTAGATTCGCCCGGAGCCGGAACCCTCACCGAACTGGACCGCCTCGGTGAGCGTTATCCGCGTCGACTCGTCGCTCTCGAAGAGCAGCCTGAACCCGCCTCGGTCGCGGTCATACTCCCACTCGACGAGACGGGTGTCGGCGTCGATCTCCTGGGCGTAGGTCTTCGGTTCGCCGACGTCGACGGAGGTGTTCGTCTCAAGACCGGGTCCGCTTCCGTTGCTCTGCCCGGCGACGCTACCAACCGCAACACAAGCCGCGAGGCTGACCGCAACACAAAAAATCACGATACGGCGCATGGTTAGATACCCGGGATGAACGACTGAATCGTCGTTTCAATCCAGTTCACCGTGAGGCCGACCGGGTCGTAGCCGAGCGCGACCATCACGACACCGATAAGCACGGCCGCGAACCCGAGTTTTAGAAGCGGGTCGACGGCGAAACTGATGATCGACAGATACGGCGCGAGAGGATTGAACATATCAGTTCGTGCCTCCCTGTGTGAGCGCATACAGAACACCGATCCCGCCGACGACCGCTGCGACCACTCCTGTGCTTGGCCCCGATCCGGTGAAAAAGCCGGCTCCGGCTCCTCCCGTTGGTTCCTGTGATTGTTCTAAGAGCCTTCGCTGTTCCTCTCGAATGCTCTCTAACTCTTTTTCTATTGACTCCACGTCCGCCGACTGTGCCGTCTTGCTTTCTGGCGTCACTTCCTCAACGGAGTTACCCTCTGGGTCGGTCGCTTCCAGTACCGTGAACGGGTTTACCAGTTGAGTGAAGTCGGAAGTTTTCTCCCCCGTCTCCGTGTCTACGTACTCATATGATACGTATATCGGATCCTCGAAGTTGTTGGGGTCGTATGTATTTCCAACTTTGAACCCCGCCGGATTGCCGTCGCTATCGTTCGGCTGTGCGTTGGTATAGATCTCGGCGTCTACCTCGTACTTCTCGCCGGAGTCGTTTTGTAACTCAAGCCGGAGAGAGAAACTCCCCGACGTTGGGATTCCCATCATCCCAGCCTGCGCCTCTCGAATCGACAACCCCGTATTGTTCCCGAGTTCGGTCGCGGCAGTCACCGGGTCTAGGACTTTCTCGCTGGGAATATCCCCCGCTTCATAGTTGTTATAGAGATCATCGGCAAGCCCTGAGAGCTGTGTAGTAACATCATTATATTTAGTTTCCACTTCCGCGAACGCGGTTTTCATCCTATCAAATCCATATCCTATGTCGTCCGCTTTGAATCGCGGAACAACACTACCGTCCTTTGTTGGTGATGCTAGGTCAAAACGAAGTTCTAATTCACTACCGGAATCCGGGTCGGGATATTCCGCAAAAGCCCCATTTCGTTGTAGTTGCTGGCCGTCAATTCCGTGTACAGCCTCGGTTTCTAAGCCGAAAGGTTCATCATAAATATCTCTATATTCGCCACTTATCCATACGACAAGAAATTCTTGTGCTACCGGGTCCACTTCTGGATGGGCTAGATAAGTTTGGTACATCTCTGTGACTTTGAAATGTTGTGCCCGATAGTGACCTACGATATTTTCTTGAATAGTTAGATAATATTCTCTTATCGCCTTATCCATCTTGTTTTTTGCCTCACTTTTCGATTTTTCCTGATTTAACGCTTTTACTAGTGCGGCTTTGCCTTTAGCAATAGCCACGTTTTCACTATTTACTAGGTTATTCTCGATGGAGGTCATTACCCGCTCGTCTACGGACTTCAGCTCTAGAAAATCCTCTTTAATGCTCGATTCAAGAGCATTTTTGCCCGTATAATTCGAGTAGTCCCTATCGGGCCCGGTAAATAGGTCTACACCTTCATTTATCAGGTATCCTAGCGCCGCTGCTCCTGCCGCCGCGCCCACACCAAGCGGCGCAATCGCCGCAGCTGAACCGACAGGGGAACCGCCCATTCGTGAAGCCCCGCCGATCGTCGCCGCGGACCCGACACCCACAGCTGCCGCTTTTCTCATTACCCCCCGCCGCGTGAACGTCCGATCGTCGTCTAATTGTGTTGTGGTCATGCTAGTCCTCGCGACTGAGGTAGATCGCCCCGAGGAGGGCGATCGCCGCCATGATCAAGCCGGTCGAGGCGCCCGTACCGCCGAGACCACCGCCGGCACCGCCGGAGACGCGCTTGATAACGCCCCAGTCGACCGACTCGATGAGAGACCCGTCGCCCGAGCTCGTCACCGAGATATGGACGCGAGTGTAGTTGCCTCGATCGTCGTCGGTGAGCGCATACTCGTAGGATTCGACAGACCCACTCGACAGGGTTCGTGTTTCGTTCAGCAGCTCGGTTCCGTTCCCGATATCGGTCCCGTTCGGTAGCCCCTCAACGACGACCGTCACATTCGGCGCCGGATCGCCGGAGTAGATCGGAGCCGCCGTCACGTCGGCATATGCGCTGTCCGTGTCGTTTGTGACCTCTACGGTCCCGTTGTCGACGGCCGTGTCGGCCGCGACGCCGCCGGCGGCGAACCCGCCGAGCAGCACGACGACCGCGAGAAGGAGCCCGCCGGCCGCGATTGTGTTGCGGTTCATGAATCGTCACCCCGAATCGAGTCGACGACGTCGGTGACGTCGTAGACGCCGAGGTGATCGGCGAGCGTGATCACGCCGGCGACGGCGACTGCGCCGTAGACGACGGTCGCGACGACCGGCGAGGAGAGCGCGGTCGAGAACTCGGCGACGGCGTTGTAGTCGAAGAACTCAACGAGCCCCCAGTTGAGGGAGCCGATCGAGGTGAGGATCCAGATCACTCCCGCGATCGTGTCCTCCCCGTCCCAGATCGAACTCATAGCATCCACCCCAGCGCGAGCTGGCCGGCAGTAACCGCTACCACGTACAGGAGTCCCCACAGGTCGGAACTCTGGAAGAAGGTACCGACCGTGTCAGGGAGCGCGACGAACGCGACCGGAAGCACGAGCGTCCCGATAGCCGCGAACATGTACCAGCCTTGAAGCCCCTGAATGTCGTCAGAGAGCGACTGAAACTCGGTGTTGTCGTTCGTCAGGATAGTGCCGACGATCGACCCGTAGCCGATGATCCACGCGGTCGAGAGGCCGATCCCCGCGACGGTGAACTGTGTCGCACCAAAGTTCACGTCGAACAGTTGGAACGTTGCGATACCGACAAGCATGAACGCCGAGGCGAGCCCCGCCACTACGAGGGCGGCGTCAACGGCGTCGAATTCCATTTTCGCCATGCGAGCGGCCGGGCCACGGTGTTCCCCATATACTCCCGCATTCAGTACGGTCTGTTCCCGTTCCGTGTCACTTTGAGGTACATTTAAGTGAACCACCGTGCCCGCGAGGGTCGATGGGCTTCAAAAGTCTCGTCGACCGCGACGGTAGCGGAACCGTAACGATCGACAAACAACACCTCGAACTTGACGGATTAGTCGCAGAGGACGGTTCGATCAAGGAGGCCGACGCTCACACGCAGCGCGTCGGCGAGCGTGCGTACCTGGTGCGCTTCCCCGAAGACGGTGAAGTGCCGACGCTGCTCGAACTCGTGGGGCGAGCGTGAATCCTCGTGGAGAGGGGTTCTCGACGCGACCCCGTGGGGTCCGACGCAGATGTATTCACGATCCGCGATCTATGTACTTCGCTCGGCGCAACCGGCGCGTGAGGTACATAGAAATCGCTCGCGTTGCGTGTGGCGGCCGCGGTGATCGTAGCCGACCCGTGGGTACCACTTCAAAACGGACCGGTTCAGTTACTCCAGGACGACGGGATCACAACCCCCGTACATACAATGTGGTATAAATGAGCCGTCGAACAAGCCTCAAGATCACCGACGAACGCGAGCGCCAGCTCGAAAAGGCGAGCGAGATTGTAGCGAGTGGTCCCGACGACGACCCGCCAATGAGCGTCGTTATTGACGCTGCGCTCGCGCATCTGATTCAGTCAAAAAGAAATATCCGCGACGCTCGTGAAGAACTTGATCCAGAAACAATTCAAAAATTCAATACCTCGGTGCTTGGACTACGATATCGGACAAAAATAGAATCGAACTGGAGGTGAGTATCCAGTCAGCCTCCTCGATTTAGTTGAAGTCGAGGTCTTCCTCGAAGATGGCACTCCCACTTGGGTCGTGAATTATTCTGACCGTCTGTGTGTCAGATTGGGAACTCCCTGTGGAGTAGTCCGCTACCTTTTGTTGACCCGTCTCCCAATCCCCTTCTGGGAACGCACCCTCGTAGCGCTCTCCGTCAATCGATAAGACGAGATCACCAGCGGCAATCGTCTGACCACCGGTCTTGACGATTGTAATATTCTCACTTCCGTTATCCACTTCTACAACGTCGAAACTCGCTTGCGGCGCCGTGTCACCTAACTGGTCGCCGAGTCCTAGCACGAACGTCCCGATGACGGCCGCCAGGATGACGGTAATTGCGACCATGAGTATAACACCGATGACAGGACTGACCGCCCTATCCTCTGTGTTGGATTGGTTGCTTGGTTTCATTGTTTGAACCCAGCGGCCACCGACGAACGAGATATTGGCCCAACCGGGCGCCGTCGTTGACGCCCAAGTCGGCCAAATTTCCGTTCGGCTCGGTTGCTGGTTAGAGTAGGGTATACAGAGGCTACTTATGTACTTACTGGCGTGAGTATCAACTGAAAAAATCAGACGAATAGACTCAAATCCGCTGACGTGTGCTTTTCTCTATGGAACCCACGGCGAAAGCCCTCTCCCGGACTTACAGCGATCGCGTGTATCCGGACCCGTGGGAGAAGGTCCTCGATTACCGCCGAGTCCAGGAGTATGCCGCGGAACACCCGAACGCTGGACGGGTCCGCACTGGGCGAGCCCTCGATCTCCCCGCCGGGCGCGTCCGGGGCTGGCTCAAGGATGTTGTGCCCGACCCGGTCCGGGGAATTAATGTCGCGATCGACCGCGGCTGGCTCGATCCTCCCCCCGACAGCGAGATGGCTGCCGCACTCCTTGAGTTACTCGCGCACGTCCTTGCCGGCGGAAGCATCTCGGTCAGGAACTACGTCCCCGCGGTGACACCGGGTGAGCGAATCTCCGCCGAGGAGATCCGCGATGCCTTCGAGCGTGTCGGCGTCGAGACGCGCACCCGCAACGCCGACACACCGGAGCGCGCGACCGAGATCGTTCCCACTCGTGACGGGACGGTTCTCGGACGGTGTCTCGTCGCGATGGGCGCACCGACCGGCGTAAAGACGTCGCTCGACCACCTCCCTGCGGTTGTGTGGGAGGTACCTCAATCGGTCCGGCGGTCGTTCGCGCGGATATACGTCCGACACCGCGGGCTGAACTACGCCGACAAATCGACGACACGCGTTCAGGTCGAACGGCCGAGTTCGTTCATTACGGAACTCCGAGAATTACTGGACGACGTACTCGATGAGCGCGTCACCACGGGCGACACGGGGACGGGGATCACGATCTCGGCGGCGGCCGCGCGCGAGCTCGGTGTCGAGTAGCTGCGGAACTCACCTCACTCGTCTTCGAGGTCGCTGGCGTCGAGGTCGCCGGCGAGATACGCGCGTCCCATGTCTGTAATTCGGTAGTACCCCGAGTCAACCGGCTCGACGAGACCGGAATCTTCGAGCTTTCCGATCCGTCGTGAGACCCAGTTTCGAGTGTATTCGAGGTTCTTGGCGATTACGGCGGGCGTCAGGATGAGATCCGACTCGGCGAGTAGCTCAAGAACCCGATCGTCGGTCTGGTTCATCCAGTCCACCCGGGGGCGCATACCTTCGCCTCATGTGGATTCATATAACAGATACCGGTTCGGTTCGCTTCAATCATCTTTTGGTGTTTGATACTACACTGTTTGTTGGGTTAGAATTAAGTCGTCGGTGTTCTTCGGAGTGTACAACGGAAGCACTCTCGTGGACCCGTCGCTCTCCGATGGGTCCGGCTCGAAGGACAGCGGACCCCGCTGCTGGAGACAGCGGGCCCGCGTGGGCTTCCGTGAGGTAGCACGAAAGCCATGTTCGACCACTACGCGTCAGGGTTTGAAATCCCCGATCGACCGAGGAACCGCAACACAATCGCCGGACGCGACCACTTTCAGTTTCACCGCCCACCTTTGGATCTCCTCTTTTTAACACCCGCTCTTCAGTCGGAGTCGATGCCTCCGAAAGAAGTTGTGCGGATCGAAGACCGGCAGGACAGGTGGCGGTACGTGTGTCCCCGCGGCCACCGCTCGTGGGAACCGACGAATCATCACTTCTGGTGTAAGCAATGTGCTTCAGGGGACGAATTCGACGGCGTGTTCCATACCCTGCGCGACCAGAAGACCGGCGCGGAACTCGCTCGCGACCAGATTCGACTGTTGACTGACGCGGGACCGTACGATCGCAAACTCGACGGTGAGGAGGGATCCGCGTGAGCGACCAGAGCGGACACGCTCGTCGGATCGCCGAGCAGTTCGCGATGTACGACGACGAGGACGACGAGATCGAAGAGCCGGAGGACTCCGATGAGTGATGAGCTAGAACCGATTCCACCCGAGCGAGCCGTCGAAATGCACCTCGACCGGATGAAAGAGGATCGCGCCGAGTGGACTCAGACGACACACCGGAGCGAGCTTCGGCCGTTCGTCGAGTGGTGTCGCGAAGAGGGTGCGATCGACAACCTGAACGAGCTCTCCGGCCGGGACCTGTACGAATACCGCATCTGGCGACGCGAAGGCGGGTACAGCAACAGCAAGGTCGACGAACTCGCGAAGAAGACGCTTCACTCGAACCTCTCGACGTTGCGGTCGTTCCTCAAGTTCTGCGGGGAGATCGAGGCGGTTCACTCGGACCTGTACGAGAAGGTGCCGCTGGTGAAGCTCACCCGTGACGACGAGGTGAGCGACTCGTACCTTCGACCCGAGCGGGCCGCGGACATCGTCGAGTACCTCTCTCGGTACGAGTACGCGAGCCGCGATCACGTGGTGTGGGCGTTGATCTGGCACACCGGCGCTCGCCTCGGTGCCGTCCGATCGCTCGATCTCCAGGATCTCGACTTGGAGGGAAACCAGCCCTCGATCGAGTTCGTTCATCGGCCGGAGACGGGGACCCCGCTCAAGAACGACACTGCGAGCGAGCGAATCAACCGCATCAGCCGCCGAGTCGCACAGATTCTAGAGGACTACATCGACGGTCCGCGGACGGACACCGTCGACGACCACGGGCGGAACCCGCTCGTCACTACCGACGCGGGCCGGATCGCGGCCGGGACCATCCGGACGGCGTTCTACCGATGGACTCGCCCGTGCTTCATCGGCAAGGAGTGTCCGCACGACGAGGATCCGGAGTCGTGTAAGTTCGCGACGTTCCGGCACGTGAGCGGGTGTCCGTCCGCTCGGTCACCCCACGACGCTCGCAAGGCGCGGGTGACTAAGTACCGGAACGACGGCGTCCCTCGGGGCGTCGTCTCGGACCAGCTCAACGCGAGCGAGGATGTTCTCGATAAGCACTACGACCGCGCTTCGGAGCGCGAGAAGGCAGACCGCCGCTGGCGGATTATACAACAATGAGTATCACACAAATTCAAGCCGATTACAGCGAGATAACTACGGGACTCAAGCCCTGTAGCGCCCACTTCCTCACCGATCGCTTTTACACCGATCTCGATTTTCCCGTGGTGAACCCAGCCGAACGGGGACCGATCTGGGCGGCGCGACCGTCGCCGTCCCGCGTACCGCACCGTCGCCGCCGCGCGTAGGTTCGAGCAGATCGGATTCGATCTCGCGTCACTCCGCGGCCCGGTCGCTGCCGTCCAGAGTACAACTCTCTCGCACCGCGGAACAAGCAAATTTGAATTGTGTACACTGAGATTTCTCAACTGAGCTGAGAACCGGCCGCAGCGCAAGCTCGCCGTGAGATAGACAACAAGACTTTGCTTGTGGCGGCCAACGGGCCGGTAATGGGTGACACAGCGGGCGGCGGGTCGCCGGACGTCCTCGAGAACAAGCGGAGCGCGACGCGCTATCAGGTGCTCGTGGAGATCGCGGCCCGCCAGCCGGCGGTGAGCCAAGGGGAGGTCGCGGACGCGATCGGCGTGACCTCACAGGCGGTCAGCGACTACGTCCGCGACCTCGTCGAGTCGGGCTACGTCGAGAAGGGCGGCCGCGGGCGCTACGAGGTGACCAAGGAGGGCGTCGACTGGCTCATCTCCCGGACCGACGACCTGGAGACGTACCTCGAACGGGTGAACTCCGACGTGTTGGAAAGCGTCGAGGTCGACGCCGCGATCGCGCTCGACGACGTGGCGGAGGGGAAGGAGGTCGGGCTGGTGATGCGCGACGGCGTCCTCCACGCCAACCCCGCCGGCGGGACCGCGACCGCGGTCACCGTCACGAGCGCGGCGAGGGGCGAGGCCGTCGGCGTCGCCGACTTCGAGGGCGTCGTCGACTACGAGACGGGGACCGTCTCGGTGCTGCCCGTCCCGACCGTCACCGACGACGAGCGCCTAGACCCGGACGTGGTCTCGACGCACGTCCCGGACGAGGGCCTCGTCGCGGTCGCCGGGACGGAGGCGTACGCGCTCGTCTCCCGGAGCGACGCCTCCCCGGACGTCCGGTTCGGGACCGCGGAGGGCGTCGCCGAGGCGGGGATGCTCGGCCTCGACGTCCTCTTGGTCGCCGTCACCGACGAGATACCGCGACACACCTCCAAGCTCCGCGACCGGAACGTGCCGCATCGGGTGCTCGACTCGGACGCGTTTTAGCCGCCTCGGACCCTTCGCTCTCGCTTTCGGCCCCCTCACGCCGGTGCCGTCGCCCGTGCCGACGACGGGCACGTCCGTTTCGGGCGGCTGATCCCGACCGCCGTCCAGCCCCCGGGACTGACCGCGCCCGCGGGGTCGCGGACGCCTTCCGTATCTTTTTGTGACTCGTCCGTATCCTCGGTAGGCGTGCCTATTCGGAGAGCGAAACGGGCGGAGTCACTCTACGCGGCGGTCGAGGGGTCCGACCTCGTCGTCACCCCCGACGCCCCGCTGGCGAGCGCGATCAACCGCCGCCTCGACCGCCCGCACTTCGGGGCGTTCGCGACCACCCCGCGCCGCCTCGCCGCCGGCCGCCGCGAGCAGGCGGAGGACCGGCGGGCGTTCCTCGAACTCGTCACGTCGACGGACCGCGACTGGAAGGCGGTCGCGTACGCCGTCGGCAACGTCCTCCAGTGTTGGGAGCACACGGGCCGGCTCGACGCGATCCTCGAGTACGACGCCTACGTCGACGACGCGACCCGCGAGGTCGTCGCGGGCATGCGAACGCTCCGGACCACCTCGAAGCGGCTCACCGAGTACGAGATCGACGAGGGGCGGTCCGTCGCCGTCGTCGGTCACGATCAGCTGACCGCGCTCGAACGCGGCGTCCTCCCCGAGTCGTTCGACCGCGTCGACCTGTTCACCGACGAGGCGTTCGACCACCCGCCGTTCCACGTCTTCGAGTCGGCGACGGACGTCGTCGCCGCGCTCCTCGAAACGGTCTCCCCGAGCAACGCCGAGAACGTCGCCGTCGTCCTCGACGGCGGGGGGCGGTACTCCTCGCTCGTCGAGTCCGCGTTCGAGGCGGCGGACATCCCCTTCTACGGCGGGCCGGGCTTCGCGGACGACCCGCATCACCGGGCGTTCGTCCGGCTCCTCCGGCTCTGCTTCCGGGGCTCCGAGACGACCGTCGGCGACGCCGCGCCGGTCCTCTCGCAGTTGGGGATCGACGTTCCGGTCGCCGACCGCGAGCGGCGGATCGAGGCGGTCGACGGGGCGGGCGCGGCGTGGCTGCGGTCGTTCCGCGACGCGGCCGCGGACCGGACGTTCGCGGCGGCGCTCGACGCGTACGCGACCGAGGCCGGCGTCGATCTGAGCCGCCTCGACGAGGAGCTGCGCCGTCTGGGCCTCGCGGACGAGCCCGTGACCGAGGACGCCGTCGACCGGCTCGCGTACTACCTCCAGACCTACGAGGTCCCCGTCGACGCGGACAACGAGGGGGTCCTCCTCGCCGACGCGAAGTCGTCCGCGTACGTGGACCGACCCGTCGTCTTCCACCTCGGCATGGGCGAGGCGTGGACGCACTCGGCGCCCCAGCGGCCCTGGGTCGACACCGAGGCGCAGTTCGACCGCTACGTCGGCGACTTCCAGCGCCTGCTCCAGAGCGGCGACCGGCGGTACTACCTCGTCCAGGACGCGGCCGGCGGGGAGCCGATCACGCCGTGCCTGTGCCTCGGCGACCTCCTCGACGACGAGTTCGAGCGGTTCAGCGACCTCGATTCGGTCGAACACCGGCGCCGCCCGCGGCCGACGGGGGAGGGCTTCGACCGGCAGCCGACCGGCGTGGAGCCGGAGTCGGTCGAGACGGTCAGCCAGTCGGCGCTCGACAGCTACGTCAACAGCCCGCGCGACTACCTCTTCGACCGGCTCCTCGACGCGCCGGACCGGGAGCGGTTCGTCGAGGGGAACCTCTTCCACGACTTCGCGGAGTTCTACGTGAACCACCCCGACGCGGTCGCCGCGGCCGACACCGGCGAGCTCGTCGACGCGATGCTCGCGGAGGCGGCGGCGTTCTTCCCGGCCGACGACGAGCCGCTGCGCCGCCGCACGTACCGCGTCGGCCTCGAACTGATAACGGCGTACCTCGACGAGGCGGCGCCCGAGTCGGACGACTTCCTCACGCCGGCCTCGGGGCGGGGGACGAACTTCTTCGCCGACTACTTCGACGAGCCCGTCGACTCGCCGCTCACCGAGCGCTGGTTCGAGGACGCGTCCCTCGGCCTGAAGGGAAAGATCGACCTCGTGCGGTCGCCCACCCGCCTGCTCGATTACAAGAGCGGGCGCAGGAAGCGGGCCTCGCAGGTGGTCGGCGGCGCGGCGACCGACCCGCCGGCGGACGCGCCGAACTTCCAGGCGGCGCTGTACCTCGCGTACTACCGGTCGGTCCGTCCGGACGAGCGGCTGGAGTTCACGTTCTTCCACTTCCTCGAACCGATGGCGGACGCGATCGCGGGCGAGGCCGACCTCGACGACGCGCTCACGACCGTCACCTACCACCCGGTCGCGTTCGACGAGTACGTCGCCTCTCGCGAGGCCTACGAGCGGCTGTTGGACGGCTACGCCGACTGCCGGGAGACGTTCGCGGACCTCGGCTACGAGGCGTACGAGGAGATTCTGGCCCCGCTGACCTTCCCCGAGACGACCGACAGGGGCGAGCTGCGCGACTCCGCGTTCGCCGCGCGGTTCACCGACGCCGTCGACGCGGCGACCGCGGCGGGCGTCGACGCCGAGAAGGGCGTCGACCAGGCGATTCGGGAGCTCAACGGCGCCCGGAGGCGGGCGTTCTTCCGCGAGGACCTCGACGCGTTCGAGTCGTTCGTCGGCGAGCGCCTCGACGAGCTCAACGAGCGACGCGCCGGCGAGGAGCGGTTCCCGGTCGACGGGCTCGGGGGCGAGCCGAACTACCGGCGCGTGGACAACCGCGACCTGCTGCTGGAGGGCGACCGATGAGCGAGCCGACGCCGAACGACGCGCAGCGGGAGCTCATCGAGGGCACGGAGGGGACCTACCTCGTCGACGCCGGCCCCGGGACGGGGAAGACGTTCGCCGTCACCCGCCGCTACGGCCGGATCGTCGACCGGCCCGAGACGGACCCGGACGACGTGCTGCTGGCGACGTTCACGCGGAGCGCCGCGACGGAGATGAAAGCGCGGATCGTCGACCACAGCGCGTACGGGCTGCGGGAGCTGGCCGACGCCCCGATCCGGACGTTCCACTCGCACTGCCACGAGCTCCTTCAGGAACACGGGTACGCCGCGCCGACGCACCTCGGCATCGACGAGCGGATCACGGGCTCGACGCGGATCCTCGACGACGAGCTGATCGAGGCCGAGCGGTTCCGCGAGTTCTTCGGCGGCTTCCGCGACGACCACCCGGAGCACGCCGACTTCTACCGCGTGCTCTCGTCGCCGGGCGAACTGCTCGACCTGATCCGGGAGCTCGCGTCGAAGGGGGTCTTCCCCGCCGCGGACGGCTGGTACCGCGACGGCGAGTCCCACCTCGACGGGGACTTCGAGGCGTTCAAAGAAAGGTTCGACGCGGTGAACGAGCCCCGCAACGACGGCCGCAAGCAGTCGGTCCTGCGCGAGGACCTGAGCCGGTTCGGCCGCGACAAGACGTACCTCCCGGACGCGCCCTCGAAGTCGGCGCTGCGGGGCGGTCGGGGGACCAAGCGACTCGACGACGACGTGGCCGAGGCGGTGTTCCGCGAGGACCGCGAGGCGCTCAAGGCGTTCGTCCACGACGCCTACCTCGGGTACCTCCGGTTCGCGCTGCGTCGCAACTACCTCAGCTTCAGCTTCCTCCAGCTGTTCGCGTTCGTCCTTCTCTGCGAGAACGAGCGCGTCCGGGAGACGGCGGCGTTCGAGTACGTCACCGTCGACGAGTTCCAGGACACGAGCGAGGTCCAGTTCAAGCTCGCGCTCCTCCTCTCCGCGACGGACAACCTCTGCGTCGTGGGCGACTGGAAGCAGAGCATCTACTCGTTCCAGTACGCCGACGTGGACAACATCCTGGAGTTCGAGGGGCGCCTGGACCGGTTCGCGGCGGACCTCAACGCCGACGCGGACCGCGTCCCGTTCGACTCGCCCGACCCGACCCGGGTCGAACTGCGGGAGAACTACCGGTCGACGGCGTCGGTGATCGACCTCTCCGAGCGGGCGATCGCGACGCCGGCGTCGAGCGGCGAGCCCGTCGACGCCCCCCTCGACGACGTGGTCGAGCTCTCCGCGAACGCCGCGTTCGACAACACCGTGATCGAGGGGATCCGCCACGAGGACGAACACGAGGCCGTCCTCTCGAAGGTCCAGGATATCGTCGGCAACGACGACTACGCCGTCGAGGGCGAGGACGGGGAGCCGCGCCCGCCGGAGTACGGGGACGTCGCGGTGTTCACGCGGACCCGCGACTACGGCCGGGAGCTGCTCGACGTCGCCGCGGAGCACGACTTCCCGGTGGCGTACGACGGCGGGATCGAGCTGTTCCGGACCGACCCGGCGAAGCTGCTGCTCGCGTGGCTCCGGATCCTCGACGCGGACGCCGACCGCGGCTGGGCGGTGGTGCTCGAACGGATCGGCTACGCGGTCGACGAGGTTGACCACATCTTGGAGACGGGGTCGTACCCGGCCGGGCCGGCCGAGTTCCGCGACGAGCTCCGCGACCTGGAGTCGGTCGGGGCGGTGGCGCGCCGCGTCCTCGACCGGTACGGGTTCACGGGCGACGTCGCCGACGTGCTCTTAGACACGGTCCAGTCGGTCCACGACTCGACGACGGCGACGCGCGGCGACCTGATCCGGCACATCGAGCGCGGCGTCGAGACCGGCGGCACGGTCGACGTCAGCGCGTCCGCGGGCGACGACGCGGTGACCGTCCAGACGATTCACACGGCGAAGGGGCTGGAGTATCCGATCGTCGTCATGGCGAACATGAACGAGGGGCGCTTCCCGCCGCGGGCCGGCGGGTCGAGCGTCATCCAGTTCCGGGACCCGGTCGGGCTCCGCCGGCGGAAGGTGTACTCGGAGGACGGCGCCCACCCGCACGTGTACGACGACTGGCGGTACGACGTGGTCAGGCGCTGTCTGCCGCGGGGGTACGACGAGGAGCGGCGGCTGCTCTACGTCGCGGTGACGCGCGCGGAGAGCCACGTCGTGTTCGCGGCCGGCGAGGACCCGAACGCGTTCCTCGCCGAGCTCCCGGTCTCCGTCGAGGAGGCCGATCCCGACGTCGAGCCGCTCGACCCCGGCGAGCCGGCCGACGCGGACCTCCCGTTCGCGGTCACGGCGCCCGACGGGCCGATCGGTCACACGCCCCACTCGCTGATGGACGAGTCGGTGTTCGAGGACGCGGGCGAGCGACCGGAGCCCGGTCCGGAGGCCGACTCCGAGACGCGGGGGATGGACTTCGGGTCGCGCGTCCACGACTTCGCGGAGGCGTACGCCCTCGGCGACGACGTGACGCCGTCGAACGACCACGAGCGGCGGATCGCCGAGCTCCTCGACGGCCTGTCGGGCGATCTCCGGGTCGAGGAGCCGGTCACGCTCCCGGTCGCGGTCGACGGCCGGCGCGTCACCCTCTCCGGAATCGCGGACCTCGTCCGCGTGACGCCGGACCGGGTCGAGGTGATCGACTACAAGACGGACGCGACCCGGCGCGCGCGGGCCGAGTACCGGAAGCAGCTCAGCGTCTACTACCACGTCCTCGACGAGTGGTTCGCCGACAGGCCGGTCGAGACGAGCCTGTTCTACACGAGCGACGGGACCCGCGAGCGGATCGAGCCGCTCTCGCTCGGCGAGCTTCGTGCGCTCGTCCGCGTGACCGAGACGGGCCCCGAGTGACGGGGTCGGATTTTTCACGGCCCGAACCGGAGAACGCGTATGTTCGTTCCCGTCGCACCGCGGGCCCGGGCCGGAGTCAACGACTGCGACCGCCTCGCGGCGCGGAGGGGCCACTCGTGACCGACGACGCGGCGGCCGACGCCGAGCGGTCCGGTGCGCTCGACGCGTTCCGCCGGTTCTTCGCGCTAGAGCGGGACGTGCTCGTCCTGTCGGTCGCGATGTTCGCGTTCAGTCTCGGCTTCCAGATGACGAACCGGTTCCTCCCGGAATACATGGTCGCGCTCGGGGCCTCGGGGTTCGTCGTGGGGCTCTTCGGAACCTTCGGTAACGTCATCTCGGCGCTGTACCCGTACCCCGGGGGCGCGGTCTCCGACCGAATCGGGTCGCGGTACGCGCTGACCGTCTTCGGGCTGCTGTCGACCCTGGGCTTCGTCGTCTGGCTGGTCGCTCCGGCGATCGGCCCGGTCGACGTGGCCGGGGTGGTCGTCGAGCCGTGGATCTGGGTCTTCGTCGGCCTCGTCCTCGCGCAGGCGTGGAAGTCGTTCGGCCTCGGGGCGACGTTCGCGGTGGTCAAGCAGGCGACGGCCCCTTCACGGCTGGCCGCCGGGTTCGCCAGCACGGAGACGTTCCGGCGGACGGCGTTCCTGATCGGCCCGGTGCTGGCCGCCGTCCTCATCGGCCTGCGCGCGGAGTTCACCGTCAGCTTCCGGTACGTCCTCGCGGTCGGAGTGGCGTTCGGCGTCCTCGGAACCGCCGTCCAACACGTCCTCTACGACGCGAGCGGCGACTCCATCGGCGACTCGTTCGCCGGGCTCGACCGGATCCGACGAGACCTGCGGGAGATGCCGGCGCCGCTGCGGCCGCTGCTCGTCGGCGACACGCTCGTGCGGTTCGCGAACGGGATGGTGTACGTGTTCTTCGTGCTCGTCGTCACGCAGTTCTTCCAGGTCGGCCTCGACACCACCGTCGCGCTCGGCGGGTTCTCGTACGACGTGGACCTCTCGCCGCAGGCGTTCTTCGGCTACCTGCTCGGCGTCGAGATGCTCGTCGCGCTGCTGATCATGGTCCCGGCCTCGAAGCTCGCGGAGCGCGTCGGGCTCAAGCCGGTCGTCGCGGTCGGCTTCGCCGTCTACGCCGTCTTCCCCGTCGTGCTGATCTACGCGCCGGCGCTCGCGGGGTCGGCGCTGCCCCTGTCGGCGGTGATGGTCGCGGTCTTCGCGTTCTCCGGGCTCCGGTTCGCGGGGCTGCCGTCGCACAAGGCGCTGATCGTCGGCCCGGCGGAGAGCGGGTCCGGCGGCCGCGTCACCGGGACGTACTACCTCCTCCGGAACGCGATAGTCATCCCGAGCGCCGCGGTCGGCGGGTACCTGTGGGACTTCGTCAGCCCGGAGGTCGCGTTCACGGTCGCGGCGGTCATCGGCGTCGCCGGTACCGGCTACTTCCTCGCGTTCGGGCAGGAGTTCGAAGCGTACGCCTGACCCTGAACTCAGTCGGCCGGCTCGGGACGCTCGCCGTCGTCGCCAGTGCGCTGCCGCTCCGGGAGCGGCCCGTCGTAGCCCTCGGGGACGTACGGGCAGAGGGGGTCGCTGCCCGTCGGGTCGCCGGTCGCTGCGTACGCCCGCGAGCGACTCCCGCCGCAGACGTGGCGGTACTCGCAGGCGCCGCACTTCCCCGAGAAGCCGTCCGGGTCGCGGAGCGACTCGAAGAGGTCGGCGTTCCGGTACGCGTCGACCACCGAGCGATCGCGGACGTTGCCCGCGGACTCCGGGAGGAAGCCGGACGGGTACACCTCGCCGGTGTGGCTCACGAACGCGAAGCCGCGCCCGGCCGTGATCCCGCCGCGCCGCTGCGCGGAGCCGTCCGCGTCGCCTCCGTCCGCCCGCTGAATCCCCACTCGACGGTAGAACGGCGCCTCGGTCGTCTTGACGCCGAAGCGCTCCTCGTCGGACACCTCGTGGAGCCACGCCATCACGTCCTCGGCGCGCCCGGGGTCGATCGGGTCGAGGACGCGGCCGCGACCCACCGGGACGAGGAAGAAGACGCTCCAGAGGACGGCGCCCAGGTCGCGGACGCGGTCGCGGATCGCGGGGAGGTCGTCGACGGTGTCCGCGCAGACCGTGGTGTTGACCTGGAGCGGGATCCCGGCGTCGCGGGCGGCGCGCGCGGCCTCGACCGTGTCCGCGAAGCTCTCCTCGCCGCGGAACGCGTCGTGGCGCTCGCGGGTCGGGCCGTCGAGACTGAGCGCCATCCGCGCGATCCCGGCGTCGGCGAGGTCGCGGACGCGCTCCGGTGTGAGTGACCGCGTCCCGCTCGGCGTGATCGTCATCCGGAGGCCCAGGTCGTCCCCGTACGAGACCAGCTCCGTGAGGTCGTCGCGCGCGAGCGGGTCGCCGCCGGAGAGAACGACCAGCTGCCCGTCGCCGAACGCGGCGGCGTCCTCAAGGAGTCGCTTCCCCTCCGCGGTCGTCAGCTCGTCGGGGTGCCGCTGTGGTCTCGCGTCGGCGCGGCAGTGCCGACACGCGAGCCCGCAGGCCTGCGTGACCTCCCAGACGAGGACCAGCGGCCGCCGGTCGGTGTCGAGGTCGTCGAACATCTGTCGGGATCGGATACGGTCCCGATCCGTTTGGGGCCGTTCCCGAACGTGTTCCCCCGCGCTCTCGGCGGGCGGAATCGGCGTCGCGTCCGGCGAGGGCAGCGCGCGCTCCGGAGACGGTAGTCGACACCGGCAGCGGCCGCTCAGGTCGCGGTCGCGTCGTCTTCGCCGGCCCGATCGTCCGAAAGACCCTTCTCGCGGTCGGTCGGCCATATCGCCGTGACGGTCGCCTCCGTCGCGTCCGTCTCGACCGCGGCGTAGGCGTACCCGCGGTCCTCTAAGCGCGGGAAGAGGAACTGCGGGCTCCGGTCGTTGTACTGTACCAGCACGTCGCCGTCGCCGAGCCTTTCGACGCGTTCGAGCGTCTCGCGCAGCGGCTTCGGCGGGCCGAGGTTTCGCACGTCGAGGACGACCGTCTCCCCCTCGGTCGGCGCCTCCGTCCGCTCGGCCACCGCCCGTTCGACCGCTGCTGAATCGCCGGGTTCGGCGCTCATGTGTCGATCGACGAACCTGATCCACGGGTCGTTTGTGGCGAACATGTTCCGGCGAGCGCGGAGCCGAAGGTACTTCCACCCCGGCGCCGAACGGGCGCGCATGGCACAGGCACGCCTCCGCGTGGACATCCCGGACGGCCCGTGGGTGGGCGACGTCTCGCGGGAGTTCCCGGACGCGCGGTTCCAGGTGATGACCGCGACCCCCGACGACGGCGCCGGGTTCGCGCTGGTCCGGATCACCGCCGACGACACCGACCCGATCCTCGACGCCATCGACGACCACGACACGATCACGCACTCGTCGGTGATGGCAGAGGACGAGGGCATGGTGACCGTCCAGGTCGAGGCGCTCGTCCCGCTGCTCCAGACGGTCGCGCGGCGGGCCGGCGTCCCCATCGAGATGCCGGTCGAGATCCGCGACGGCGTCGCCCGCGTCGACGTGACGGGCGACCACGAGCGCGTCGCGAAGTTCGGCGACGCCCTCCGCGACGTGGGCGCCGACTTCGAGGTCGAGTACGTCCAACAGCGCGTGAACCCCGGCGGGTCGCTCACGGAGCGCCAGCGCGAGGTCCTCTTCGAGGCGGTCGACCGCGGCTACTACGACGTGCCGCGCGAGTGTACGCTCACCGAGGTGGCCGATCACGTCGGCATCGCGAAGTCCACGTGTAGCGAGGTGCTCCAGCGCGTCGAGCGCACCATCGTCCGGGAGTTCGTCGACGACCTCCCGCGGCGCCCGGTCGACTTCGAGTCGCCCGAGGACGACGGGATCGAGCGGATTCAGTGACCGGCTGACTTCGAGTTCCTTCCGGTCAGTCAGTGTCCTCCGGCTCGGTCCGGAATCACCCCGAGAATATCTGTACGATGACCACGATCACACTCACGATTCCGGTTGCGCGGGCAACGGTCGGTATCAAAGTCTCGTAGCCGCGGACCGCCACGGCGATGTCGCCGAGCGCCGCGACTCCGACTCCGAGCAGCAACACGACGCTCAATAGGAGACGGCGGATCGATTCGAGTTGTTCGTCCGCTTCGGAGGGCATCGTGGTCAATTCCAGCCGTGGGTCGGAAAGTTCCACCGGAGTGGAGAATTACGGGCCGACCGACGCTCCTCAGAGCCGCCGCCGGCGGACGAGCACGCCCGCGGCCGCGACCGGGACGACGCACCACGCGACGAGCGACGCCGCCAGCGCGGCCGCCGACAGCCCGCTCCCGGCGAGGACGGCGGTGAAGCCGCCGCCCGCGGTCGTGCCGAGCCCCGACAACACGAGCACCCGGAACGCGCTCACCGGGTTCGACAGGACCAGCGCCGACAGCGCGGCGTCGGGGAGTTCCGCGGCCGCCACGACGCCGAGCGCGAGCAGGTCGTGGCCCAGCACGAACCACACCCACGCGAGCAGCGCCGCGCCGAGCGCGTGGGTCTTCTCGCGGGCGACGGTCGACAGCAGCAGCGCGAGCGCGAGGAACGCGGCGCCGGCGCCGACGGCGCCACCGAGGAACCCGAGGAACGCGGGCAATTCGGCGACCCCGAACTCGCGGACGATCAGGGCGCCGCTGAAGCCGAAGCCGAGGAGCGTCGCGCCGGCCAGCACCGCCAGCCGCCCGAGGTACGTCCCGGCGACGACTTCGCTCCGCCGGACCGGCAGCGAGAACACGACCGCGAGCCACCCCTCGTCCTCGCGGCCCACGATCGCGTCGTAGCCCAAGGCGAGCGCCGCGAGCGGGACGAGGTACGCGGCGAGGCTCGTCAGCGACGCGACGACGCGCTCGGCGCCCGCCGGTCCGACGGCGGAGCCGCTGAACGTCAGCATCACCCCGCCGAACACGACGAACAGCGCGGTCAGCGCGAGCGCCCACCGGCTCCGGACCGCCAGCCGGTACTCGGTGACCGCGACGACGAAGACGTGACGCAGCGCCCCGCGGACGCCGTCGTTCGCCTCCGTCTCTGTCGCCGCGACGGTCGCCGTCGACGCCGACGAGTCGTCGGACTCGACGTCCGCGTCGGCGTCGAACGCCCCAACGGCGGCCGCCGCGTCCGCGTGCCCGCCGTCCGGACGGGTCTCGGCGTCGCCCTCCTCGGCCCGCTTCGTCGGGTCGCTCATGGCGCCACCTCCTCGGCATCGGTCGCGGCGCGGCGCGCCGCGTCGTCGCCGACCGCCCGGCGGAACGCCGCGCGGAGCCCGCCGGCGTCCCGGCCGGTCTCGCAAGTCGCTCCCGCGTCGGTCGCGGCCGGCGCCGCCTCGCTCACCCCCGCGGCGAGCTCATCGACGGGCCCCGACGCGCGGACCCGTCCGTCGTGGAGGACGGCGACGCGGTCGCAGAGCCGCTCGGCCTCTCCCAGCACGTGCGAGCAGAACACGACCGTCGCGTCCGTCTCCCTCGTTATCTCCTCGACGATGGCGTGGAACTCGTCGACGCCGCGGGGGTCGAGCCCCGCCGTCGGCTCGTCGAGGATCAGCACGTCGGGGTCGGGCAACAGCACCGTCGCCAAGCCGAGCCGGCGCTGCATGCCGTTCGAGTAGCCCGAGACCCGGCGGTCGGCCTCGTCCGCGGTCAGCCCGACCCGCGCTATCGCCTCGGCGGTCCGGCCGTCCGTCGGGAGGCCGCGCGTCGCCCGGTGGACGCCGAGGACCTCGCGGCCGGTGAGCCCGTCCGGGAACCCGACGTGCTCGGGGAGGTAGCCGACGCGCTCGCGGATCCGCCGCCCGTCCTCGGTCACGTCGGTGCCGCCGACGCTGACGGTCCCGGCGTCCGGCCTGTCGTGGCCGACGAGCAGCCGGAACAGCGTCGACTTACCGGCCCCGTTGGTGCCGATGATCCCGAACGTCGAGCCGCTCGGGACCGACAGCGAGAGCCCGTCGAGGGCGGTCACGTCCCCGTACGCCTTCCGCACGTCGGTCGCGTCGATTCTCATGGTGTGTCCTCCGTGTCGGCGGTTCGGTTCGCGGCGCGGGCCTCGCCGGTCGGCTCGTAGGCGCGCCAGTCGTGGTTCGGCTCGACGAGGGGGCGGCGGTCGACGACGCCCGGCGTCTCGATCACCGGGAAGGAGCTCTCGGCCAGCCGCACCGCCTCGAACGCCGGGCTGTTCGCGAACACGGCCGCCTGCGGCGTCTCGTCCACGAGGTTCTCGACGATCCCGATCGGTCGGTGGCGGATCTCGCTGACGCCGTCGCCGTCGCGGTCGGCCGTCCGCGCGCCCGACCAGTAGTTGCCCCGCTCGGTGCCGTTCCAGGCGACGAGCGAGTTCCGCGCCGTCTTGGCCGCCCGACCGTTGCGGACGAAGCTGTTGCCCGCGACGACCGCGTTGTTGCTCACAGCAGCGCTGTGGATCCCGATCCCGTTCCGGTAGATCAGGTTGTCGACGAGCCGGTTCCCCTGCGCGTTGTAGAGGTAGAGCCCGTTCCGGTTCGCGACGAGGCGGTTGCCGGCGATCGCCGAGTCCTCGATGTCCTTCGCCAGTATCCCGTGGCCGCTGCCGCCGTCGTTGCGTAGGGCCGTGTTGTTCCGGACGGTCAGCCCCTCGCTCACCATCAGCGCGTAGCCGACGCCGTTGTCGGCCGCGACGTTGTCCACGAGGCGGTTGTCGTCCGAGTACATGTAGTGGACGCCGTACCGCGTGTGGCGGATCGTGTTGTTCTCGGCGAGCACGTCCGTCGCCCATGAGAAGTATATGCCGTCGCGGGTGCGCGTGATCTCGGTGTCGCGGACGACGGTCCCGCGCGTCTCGAACAGGTGGATCCCGTTGCCGCGGTCGGTGACCGGGTACACGTCCTCCCGGCCGTCGATCCGCACGTCCTCGATGACGGCCTCGTCGGCGCCGTCGACCCAGATCCCGTACGCCGTGTCGGCGATCCGGACCGACTCGATCCGGGCGCGGTCGCCCGCGACGAAGACGCCGGCGTCCTCGGTGCCGAGGTCGCTCCCGGAGCCGCGGACCCACACGCCGGAGAGGGTAACGTTCTCGCCGCTCAGGGTGAGCACGCGCCCCTCGCCGCCGCCGTCGATCACGGCGCCGTCCGCGCTCGCGACGAGTCGCAGGCCGTCGACGCTCGCGTTGACGCGCTCGTCGAACCGGCCGTCGAGGACGACCGTCTCACCGGGGTCGGCGGCGTCGACCGCGGCCTGCGCCGACGCGAAGGACTCGCCGTCGACCGTCGCAGTCCCGTCGCGCTCGGGCGCGGTCACGCCCGTCGCGGCGAAGTCCGTGGCCACGTCGAGCCCGGGGGCGTCGGAGGCGTTCGACGGGGCGACCGGGGCGCTCGCGTCTGCGGCGCCGCCAGCGCCGGCGACCGGGAGCGCGACGCCGAGGGCGACCGCGACGGCGGCCGCGGCGCAGGCGGCCGCGAGGAAGCCGACTTCGAGGCGGTCACCCGACATGGTCGCCCCCGTCGACGTCGCGGTCTCGGTCGGCGGCCGCTCCCCCACCGACGCGGTCGCGGACCGCTCCGGGGAGCGCGCGGGCGAGCGCCGGCAGTTCGTCCACGGTCGCCTCGATGTCGCGCGCGAGGTACGCGGTGGCGAGCAACAGGACCGCGAGGACGGTCATGTACCCGCCGGGGCCGAACCACGCGAAGCCGGAGATGTTCGCCACCTCGTACGGCCCCAGCAGCGGCGGCGTGAACGACTCGATGCCCCGGAGCGGCGCGTCCGGGTCCAGCGAGTGGCCGGCCTGGTAGAGCCGGTACTGGATGAACGCGAACATCCCGACGAAGACAGTGACCGTCCCGACGAGCTGGGCCGTGAGCCCGGCCTTCAGCTTGCGGGCCGTCGGCGCGAACGCGACGAACGCCCCCGTGAGCGAGAGGGAGACGAACACGACCGGCCCGAGCAGCCACTCGGGCACGTCGATCGCGGCCTCGCTGACGGCGTAGTTCGGGTCGATGAACACCGGGTCGGGGTAGTGGAAGCCGGCGTACTTGTTGAGCCCCTGTACCTCGGCGAAGTCGCCGCCCAGGCGCGGGTACGCGTACAGCTCGATGAGCAGCTCCTGACCGGGGTACTGCGGCGCAGTCAGCGTGATCTTCCACACCGGGACCAGCAGCGCGCCGACGAGCAGCGCCGCCGCTGCCAGCGGGAGCGCGCGTCGGATCTCGGTCAGCCGCGTGAGCGACGAACTCATGGCGTCACTCCTCCGGTTTGACGATGAGCCGCGAGCGCATCTCTAAGTGCAACGCGCTGCAGAAGTGCGCGCAGTAGACCCAGTAGACACCGGGGTCGTCGGCGGTGAACGTCGCCTTACGCGTCTCCTGAGGCGCGACCCGCATGTGGACGTCGTGGTCGGGGATCGCCACCGAGTGTAGCATGTCGCTCGTGGTCTCGATGTTCGTCACCTGCATCTCCACCTCGTCGCCCTCCCGGACGACCATCTCCTGGAACCCGTAGTGGTTCCGGGTGGAGTACATCTCGATCTCCACGCGGTCCTCGGAGACGCGCTCCATCGTGGACTCGCCCTCGGCGGTGTGGCTGAGTTCGAGGTCCTCGGGGTCGTACACCTCCTTCGGGTCGATCTTCGACTTGTGGCAGATCGACGCGTCGTGCGGCTCGGCCTGCGCCGGCGAGTCCTTCACCAGCTCCATCCCGTTCTCGTCGTCGCCGATGTAGATCAGCTGGTCGTTCTCCGGGTGCTGCGGGCCGACCGGGAGGAACCGGTCCTTCGAGAGCTTGTTCAGCGAGACCAGCCAGTCGCCAGCCGGGTCCTCCGTGTACGACTCCGCGGCGATGAGGTGCCCGGGGTTGTAGTGGACGTCGATCTTCTCGATCACCGGGCTCTCGGAACGCGCCTCGGCCTCGACCGCCTCCTCGATGTCCCACTTGACGACCTGCGAGTCGATGAACAGCGTCGTGTACGCGTGGCCGCGGCCGTCGTAGGCGGTGTGGAGCGGGCCGAGGCCGAGCTTCGGCTGGCCGACGATGGCGTCGGTCGGGTCGTCGACCTCGTCGATCTTGTCGATGTCGATCACCGACGCCGTCGGGTCGAGCTTCCCGCTGACGATCACGTACTCGTTGTCCGGGGTGACGCTCACGCCGTGCGGGCTCTTCGGCGTCGGGATGTAGTGGACGATGGGCTCGTCGCCCTGGTTGAGCGGGCTGTCCTTCCGCCCGTCGACGACCGGGACCCCGTTCAGCATCTCGTAGTTGCCGGCCTCGACGGCAGCCTCGATCCGCGGGATGTCGAACGCCTTCACGTCGTCGCGGTCGGCCCGGGTCATCCCGGACTCGGTCGCGGCCTCCTCGGTGTTGTAGGCGCTCGTGAAAAAGTACCGGCCCTCCTTGCTCCCGTCCCCGTTGTCCATGTTGCCGTCGATGAGGACCTCCCACTCGACGTTCATGCTCTCGGGGTTGATCGCGGCGAGGACGGAGCCGTAGGAGTCGGGGTCTTCGAGGTTCCCGCTCCCGTCGTTGGGGACCGGCGTCCGGAACTCGCCGACGCCGAAGATGAGGTCGGTGTCCGGCAGCTGCGCGCAGGCGCCGTGGGTGCCCTGCTGGTTCGGGATGTTGACGATGGCGTCCGTCTCGAAGTACGTCAGGTCGATCCGGGCCATCCGCCCGTTCGCCTTGTCGTTGACGTACGCGAACCGGCCGTCGTAGTCGCCGTCGGTCTGACTGATCCGCGGGTGGTGGGTGTCGCCCCACGTGTACCCGCCGGCGTCTTCGAGCATCTGCTTGCTCTCGTCGTCGAAGCCGTAGCCGCGCGAGGCGTCCCGGTTGAACACCGGGATGCGGATGAGTTCGCGCATGGACGGGAGCCCGTAGACGCGGACGTCGCCGGCCTGCCCGCCGGAGAGCAGCGCGTAGTACTCGTCGTGTTCGCCCGGCGGTACGGAGTTGTCGACCCCGCTCGCCGAGGCCGTCCCCTGGACGTCGTCCTCGCTCAGGATGCTGGTACAGCCCGCCAGCCCGCTGAGGCCCCCCGCAGCGGCGCCTGCCTTCATGAAGTCGCGGCGACGGACGCCGGGGAGCATGGAGTCGAACCCGTCCGTCGAGTCGGTCGTCTGGTCGCCCGATTCCCCCGCGTCCGTGGACCGCTGTGTGTCGTTCGACATGGGTAGATCCGCGAGCGGCGATTCCCTCGCGACAGGCGGACGTTGCGGGGTTCGGTATATAGGTCGTCGAGCGGCTTGCTGTGCGGTTGGAAGCGCGCGAACACGTTCGGCGGACGCCGACCGCGTTCCGAGGACGTGAGAACGCGGTCGGTTCCCTGCTCGAAAGGTGTTTTCGAAAAAAGGTGTCCGCGTCGCGTCGGCGTCCCGGGCGCGGTTCAGCCGCACCGCGGCGTCACCGAACGACGACGGCGCCCTTCATGCCGACCGACGAGTGGGGGGTACACTCGTAGGTGAACGTTCCCGTCTCCTCGAAGGTGTACTCGAAGGTGTGGCCCTCCTCGGTGACCGTCTCGCTCTCGAACGCGCCCGAGTCGGCAGCGACGTTGTGGCCGCCGCCCTTTCCGGTCCACTCCCAGACGACGGTGGTCCCGGTGCTCACCGCCACGGCGGCCGGGCCGAAAGAGAGTCCGTCCCCCGCTCCGACCGAGACCGTAACCTCGTCCTGTCCGGTGGCGTCGACGGTCTGGTCGTAGTTGTTCGCACCCTCTAACCAGCCGCCGTAGTCGGGCTCCTTGCTGAGGTACTGTGTGTCGCCGCCGTCGCCGCCGTCCCCGCCGTCACCGGAACTGCCGCCGGAGCCGTCGCTTCCGCCCGAGCCGTCGCTTCCGCCCGAGCCGCCGTCGCCGCCGTCGCCACCGTCGCTCCCGCCGGAACAGCCGGCGAGAAGGAGCGTCGCGCCCGCGGCGGTCGTGGCCTGTACGAATCGTCGCCGATCGAGTGTCGTGTCGTCCGTCATGTGGGTCTTCGTTCGCGGTCGGTAGTTGTAACGCCCTGCGCGCCGACTCGCCGTGCGGGAATTCCGACGAACATGTTCGGAGCGAACGTCGTCCGCTCCGGGGCGGTCGGTCATCGAAACCGCGCGTCGCCTACGCTTCCCCCCGCGGCGCCAGCACGATCAGCGCGGTGGCGTCCTCGCGCGCGGTCGGCTTCACCGTCCGATCGCCCTCGAAGCGGAGCAGTTCGCCGGCCTCAACGCGGTGAGGCTCGCCGTCGAGCGCGACGTCGAAGGCGCCAGTCAGCGCGTTGAACAGCACCGTCCGGTCCGGGTGGTCGTGCTCCGCCGCCGATTCGCCGGCGTCCAGCGAGAGCCGAACCGTCTTCGGCTCCGCGCCGGGGAACGCCCGGGCGTGGGGTTCGCCGTCGAGGTCGGCGATCCGGACCGCCTCCGGCTCGGCTCCGCCTTCGGCCTTCGGCAGTTCCGCGACGAACCGCTCGGAACCCTCGCGCTCGACCGCGTACGCCTCGTCGTCGAACGCGGGGACCTCGGCCGACAGCTCGTAGTAGAGCGGCTTCGGGTCGTGGTCGTTGACGATCGTGAGCGACTCGCCCGGCTCCAGGTCGCCGAACGCCTCGTGGATCCGGTCGTGCCGCTCGTTCGGCGGAATCTCTCTGACGTCGAGTTCGGACATCGCTCGACCGTCGACGCCGCAGCCGCATGTCGGGCGGCGCGAACACGTTCGGGACCGACCGGGTCGCGCCGGGCGGTTCGACGGTGCGACGCCTCAGTCCTCGTCGAGCAGTCCCGCGATCCGCTCGCCGATCCGGTCCATCGTCGCGTCCGAGAGCCCGTGGCCGTCACCCGGGCCGATGCGGCACTCGACCGCCGCGCCGGCCCGCTCGAAGACGTGCGCGGTCGCTCGGACGCGCTCGGCGGGCACGTACGGGCCGTCCTCGCTGCTGTCGAGCGCGACGGGGGTCCCGGCGAGCGGTCCGCCGCCGTCGTCCCCGTCGTCACCGGTGCCGCCGCCCTCGGCGCCCTCGGTCGCTTCGAGCGCCCGCGAGTCGAGGTCGTCGCCCGGCAGGGCGGCCGAGACGACGAACGCACCCCCGTACCGGTCAGGTCGGCGGCGCAGGAACTCGGCGACGACCGCGCCGCCCTGCGAGACCCCGGCGAGGACGACGCGTTCAGGCGGGACGCCGGCGTCGCGCGAGATGTCGGCCGCGGCCGCGACGCAGTCGACCGCCGAAGTTAGTGCGGGCTCGTTGGCCGACAGCGCGGCCTCGTGCGGCGCCGGGAACCACGTCGACCGGACCGCGCCGGGCGCGAGGAGGGTCGCGCCCGAGCGGTAGAACTCGTCCGCGAGCCTGACGAGCCCCTCGGCGGTGCCGCCGCGGCCGTGGACCAGCACGACCGCGACCTCGGCGGCCGCGACGGGCGCGCCGCCGGTCACGAGCGTCGCGGCCGCGTGCGGCCCGTCGACGCCGCGAATCCGCCGGCTCATTCCTCCGCGGTCCCCGACTCGGGGTCGTCGAACCGCGGCAGCTGCGACTCGATCACCTCGCGGTCCTCCGCGAACCGCGAGGGGAGATAGAGCTCCGTCGCGTGCCCCGTCGCCGCCTCGACGCCGCGGTCGGCGAGCCGGTCGCGCCAGTAGCCGAGCGAGTCCGGCGGCACCGCGAAGGCGACGGTCTCGTAGCCGGGCTTCCCGATCCGCCCGGGGTCGGCGTTCGGGTCGGGGAAGACCGTGAAGGCGGAGCTCGGCGAGCCGGTCGCGTCGCATAAGTAGAGGTGGTACTGGAGGCGGTCCTCGCAGTTCACCGTCCGGCGGAGCAGGCGGAGGCCGAGCGTCTCGCCGTAGAAGTCGGCTGCGGCACCGGGGTCGCCGACGATCCCCGTGACGTGGTGGAGCCCGGGGGTGTCAGAGAGCATGCGCCGGATCGGCGCCGCGCGGGAAAGTCCGTGTCGGTCGGGGCGACCGCGAGGCCCGGCGGCGAGGTCAGGAGAGCCACAGCAGCCGCAGGTTGCTCGCGGTGAGGTACGTCCCCGTCGCCGTGAGCAACACCGGCGGGAAGTAGTACAGCAGGCCGTCCCCGTCTCGCGCGCCCTCGACGCTGATCCAGAGCATCACGAGGTAGACGGCGATCTTCAGCGCGACGAGCCCGGAGAGCCCGAACGACTCCAGCGCGAACCGCACCACGGGGTTCGCCTCTTCGATCGTCGGCACGTATCGGAGGAAGGCGACGGTGGAGACGATGTCGCCGACGCCGTACGTCGCGGTCGCCGCGATCCACAGCCAGTAGAACTCGTTCGGGCGCCGCCGGTAGGCGGGGCGGCGGCGGGAGCGGTCGCGGGATCGAGCCACGTCTCGAAGTGTCGGGCGGCGGACGTGAATCTGCCGGTTCCGAGGTCCCGCTCGCCGCTCGCACTTCCTCGCCGCGCAGGGGAGACGGCGAGACGCCGACCGCCGTCCGGCCAACTTAAGACGGCTCGCGCCGTCACGCCGCCCGTGACGGAGCCGCGGACCCGCGACGAGAAACTGGAGCTCGGCGTCGAGCTGCTGGCCCACCTCGAACGCGAGGAGATCGACCTCGCCGCCGCGGTCGACCGGATCGAGACGATCACGACCAGGCCGGCGCTCACCCGCGACGTCCTCGACGCGGCCGAGAAGCGCGGCGTCATCGACCGCGAGGGCGCCCGGCTCCGCGTCCGCACGGGCGGGACCTACGTCGAGTACGACAGCCAGGTCGTCGCCCGCGAGGGCGACTTCGAGTGCCGGCGGTGCGGGGCCTCGATTTCGACGGGCCACTTCGTCGAGCTCGACGCCGGCGAACTCGGGCCGTTCGGCTCCTCGTGTATCCGGAAGGTGACCGGGCGGGAGTCGGAGTGACTCCGCCGTCGACCCCGCACGCCACCGCCGCTCGGTCGAACCCGCCGGAGTATTTAGGTCGGCGCCCGAAGCGGCGGTAATGACCGCGCCGAACCGGAACGTCCTGTGGGCGACCGCGCTCGTCGACGAGCTCGTCGCCGCGGGCGTCGACGCCGTCGTCGCCTCGCCGGGCAGCCGCTCGACGCCGCTGACCGTCGCCGCCGCGGGCCACGAGGAGCTCCGCGTGTTCTCACAGCTCGACGAGCGCTCCGCCGCGTACTTCGCGCTCGGCCGCGCCCGCCGGACCGGCCGCGTGACGCCGCTGATCTGTACCTCTGGCACCGCCGCCGCCAACTACCACCCGGCCGTGATGGAGGCGAGCGAGGCGCGCGTCCCGCTCCTCGCGCTCACCGCCGACCGGCCGCCGGAGCTGCGCGACTCCGGCGCGAACCAGACCGCGGACCAGGAGAAGCTGTACGGCGACGCCGTCCGGTTCTACAAGGACCTCCCCGAGCCGGCCGCGAACGACCGAGCGCTCCGGTCGCTCCGGACTACCGTGGCGCGCGCGGTCGGGGCCGCCGAGGGCGCCGAACCGGGACCGGTCCACCTCAACGTCCCGTTCGCGAAGCCGCTGGAGCCGACGCCGGTCCCGGACGACGTGCCGGACGACCTCCCGGAAGCCGCCGAACACGGCCGCGACGGCCCCTACGTCGACGTGACGCCCGGCGCGCCGGAGCCCGGCGACGACGAGTTGCGCGCGCTCGCGGCCGAACTGGGCGACGCGGACCGCGGGCTGATCGTCGCCGGCCCCGCCGACCCGCCGGGGATCGACTCGGAGTCGGTCACGGCGCTCGCGCACGCGACCGGGTTCCCCGTGCTGTCCGATCCCCTCTCCGGGCTCCGGTACGGCGGCCACACGCGCGTCGCGCCGGTGATCGGTAACTACGACGCCTACCTGTCGGCCGACCTCGCCGGCGACGGGCCGGAGGGCTGGAGCGACCCCGACCTCGTCTTCCGGCTCGGCGCCTCGCCGACCTCGAAGCGGCTCCGGAAGTACCTCGCCGGGACCGACGCCGCCCAGTACCAGGTCGATCCCGCCGGCGGCTGGCGCGAGGCCGAGTTCGCCGCGACCGACCTCGTCGTCGCCGAGCCGAGCCGGCTCTGCGCCCGCCTCTCGCGGCTCGTCGCGGGCGGGGGCGGAGACGGCGGCTGGCGCGCGCAGTGGGAGGAGGCGGACCGCGTCGCGCAGGCGATCCACGCCCGCGAGGAAGAAGCGAGCGGGGATTCGGCCGCGACCGACGCGACCGGCGCGGCGTTCCACGAGGGCGACGCCGTCCGCGCGGTCGCGGACGCGCTCCCAGACCCGGCGACGCTGTTCGTCTCGAACTCGATGCCCGTCCGCGACCTCGACCGGTTCGTCGGGGCGACGACCGCGAACGTCACCGCGCTCGGCAACCGCGGCGTCTCGGGCATCGACGGCATCGTCTCCAGCGCGCTCGGCGCGGGCAGCGGGACGACGGACGACCTCACGCTCGTCGTCGGCGACCTCGCGCTGTACCACGACTCGAACGGGCTGCTCGCGGCCGACCGCTGCGACGTCGACGTCACGGTCGTCGCGGTCAACAACGACGGCGGCGGCATCTTCCACAAGCTGCCGATCGAGTCGTTCGAGCCGCCGTTCACCGAGTCGTTCAAGACGCCGCACGGGCTCGACTTCGAGCCGCTCGCGGCGCTCCACGGCCTCGCGTACGAGCGGATCGACGCCCGCCCGGACGCGCTCGCCGGCCGCGGCGACCACCCCGCGGAGCGCGCGGCGGCGGTCGCGGAGGACGTGACGGCCGCCGTCGCCCGGGCCCACGAGGCGCCGGGGTCGCACCTCGTCGAGGTCGAGACCGACGCCGAGGCCAGCCACCGGGCTCGGGAGGCGTTGGCGGCCGCGGTCGACCGCGCGGTCCACGGGCCGGAGTCGGACGCGTCGTAACCGCGCGAGCGCCCCGCCGGACGCGATCAGGGGACGATCGGGCTCGGCCCCGCGCCGCGCTGCGCCCCGAGCGCGACCCCGGCGTACGCGACGACCGCGAACTGGACCCCGACGCCGAGGCTCGCGCCGAGCGCGAACACCGCGGTGACGACGGGGCCGCGGTCCGGACCGAGGTACCAGAAGACGGCGACCGACCCGAGCAGGAAGGCGACGGTCGCGCTCGCGCCGGTCGCCAGCGCGGTCGACGTGGCGGAGGTGTCGCCGTCGCGCAGTCCGGCGAGGAGGGCGGTCCCGAACAGCACTCCGTACACCAGCAGGAACGCCGTGAACCGGGCGCTCACGAGGTACGTCGAGAGCGTCTCGGCCGACGGGAGCGCGACCGGCGATTCGAGGAGGATCGGCGAGAGGCGCCTGGTCCCGCTGATCGCGACCGCGACGACCGCGGCGACGACCGGGGGGAGGGCTGCCGTGCGCATGTCCGAGGGAGCGCGCGGGCCTCACTTATACAGTCCGGTCGGAGCGGGCGCGGTCACGGCACGGTGACGACCGCCGCCGCGCGCACGTCGCGGCCCGTCGCCGCCGCCTCGCCGACGATCCGGTAGGTGCCCGAGGGCGGCCGCCGCCACGTCGCCTCGTAGCCGACCGCTTCGCCGGGCGCGACGGTCTCGCTCCCGAGCGCCTGCGTGAACATCCGGTTCGCGCCGTAGCGCCAGACCGGGTCGGCGTCCTCCCCGTCGGCGTCGGAATCGACCTCGGCCGCCGGGTACGCGGTGAACTCCGCGCGCTGCCCGGTCCGGAAGTCGAGCGTGACCGGCGTCGACCCCGCGTTCTCGATCCGCAGCGAGAGGGTCAACCCGTCGTCGATCGCCGCCGTCGCGAGCGTCGCGTCGAGCATGGGGGCGTCTGCGACGCCCGCGGGTAAAATACCTCGGCGGCCGCGTCCCGGGACCCTCGGAAGGCGGCGAGCGGACCGGCCGACGACGGCTATAAGCCCCGCCTCTCCCTACCTCGCGGCGTGCAGGTCGTCGGCTACGAGACGGACGCCGCGAGCGGCCCGCCGGAGTCCGACGGGGACGCGGATTCGACCGCCGCGGCGAGCGGACCGATCGGCGGCGGGCTCTACGTCGCGAGCGGCGGGACCGTCGACTTCGTGGACGCGAGCCCCGGGACCGAGCTCGCCTTCGGCCTCGGCGAGCGCCGCTGCGCGGGGACGGTCCACGAGGGCGACCACGTGTCCTGCGACGCGGCGGACGCCCCGTACTGCGACGAGCACTCGGGGGTCTGGGTGTGCGCGCGGTGTACCGGCACGTGCCTGAAAGACGAGATGGACTGCCACGAGTCGCACGCGATGTACCTCGCCGCGTTCGCGCCGGACGTGCTGAAGGTCGGCGTCACCCGCGAGTGGCGCCTCGGGACTCGCCTCCGCGAGCAGGGCGCCGACCGCGCGGCCCATATCCGCACCTTCCCGAACGGCCGGATCGCCCGCGAGGTGGAGGCCGAGCTGGCCGCCGGCGACGACCTCGTCGACCGGGTCCGCGTCCCGACGAAGCTCGACGGGTTCGGGCGGGCGGTCGACGAGGCCGCCTGGGAGGCGCTCCTCGACCGGTTCGACCCGATCGAGCGGTTCGCGTTCGACTACGGGCTCGACCTCGACGAGCGCCCCGTCGCCGAGACGATGGCCGCGGGGACCGTCCGCGGCTGGAAGGGGCGCGTGCTGGTGCTCGACCGCGGCGGCTCGACGTACGCGGTCGACGCGCGCGACCTCGTGGGGTACGAGCTGACCGACGCGGTGCCGGAGCGCGAGCTCCAGTCCAGCCTCGGGGCGTTCGGCGGATGACCGGGGGCGTCCTCGCGACCCTCTTCGGCGACCCGTTCGCGGTCATGAACACGGTCGGCCTCGTCGCGTTCGCCCTCGTCGGGGCGAGCAAGGCGGTCCGCGAGGAGTTCGACCTCTTCGGCGTCGCGGTGGTGGGGCTGGCGATGGCGTTCGCGGGCGGCGTCACCCGCGACCTCCTCGTCGCGCGCGTCCCGCTGGCGCTGCGCTCGCCGGTCGAGATACTCCTCGGACTGCTCGGCGTCGCGCTCGCGGTCGGGCTGAGCGCGTGGCTCGCCAGCCCGGACGAGCACCCGGTGACGCTCGTCGCCGACGCCGTGGGCCTCGCCGCCTTCGCCACGACCGGCGCCATCGTCGCGACGGACGCCGGCGTGTCCGCGTTCGGCGTCGTGGCCGTCGCCACGATCAACGCCGTCGGCGGCGGCGCGCTCGCCGACATCCTCCTCGACCGGTCCCCGTTCATCCTCTTCGAGGACTTTTACGCGAGCTGCGCCGTGCTCGGCGGGATCGCATACTGGCTGGTCGGCGTCCTCGGCGGCCCCTCGGGGGTCGTGGCCGCGGCCTGCGCGGCGGTGACGGTCGGGCTCCGGCTCGTCGCCGTCGCCCGCGGCTGGCGGCTCCCGACCGCGAAGGGGCTCGGTGACGGGTTCGGTCGGTAGGCGCGGGGCGACCCCCCCACTGCCCGATCGACGAGCGGCCGATCTCCTCAGCGAGCGAACCCCTCGAGCGCAACGACGCGGCGGACGCCGAGGTACGCGGTCGCGGCGATGGCGGCGTACGCGATCACCAGGACGCCCGTCGCCGCGCCCGCGCTGTCGATGGCGAGCCGCGCCACCGCGTTCGCGGGGCCGCCGGCCATCGCCGTCGCGCCGCCGAACAGCACGAGGACGGCGACCGAGTAGAGCAGCTGGGCCGCCCGCCGGTCGGGCGCGACCGCCGCGATGCCGACCGCGACCGAGACGACGAGCGTCGTCAGCGCGGTCATCAGCGCCAAGATCGGGCCGACGTTCGCGACCGACGTGCCGTTCGCCTCCAACAGCAGGAGCCATATCAGCGCCTGGCCGGGCGCGATCCCGATCGCCGCGATCGCCTTCCCGTCGACGATCTCCGCGAGCGTGACCGGCGCGACCCGGAGCAGCTCCATCGTCCCCCGATCCAGCTCCTCCGTGATCGAGTCGACCACGAGCGACCCCGAGATGAACACCGGGAGGAAGACGAGGAGGGGGATCAACACCGTGTAGGTGAACGTGAAGTACGGGCTGGTGTCGCTGCGGTCGGGCAGCGGCAGCGGCGACTCCTGAAGGTACGATGCGCGGGCGTCGCGCTCGTTCAGCTCGTAGGTCCGCAACAGCTCGCGCAGCTGTACCACGATCACCGTCGTCTCCACGGTGGTGTCGGGGGCGGTGACGGCGGCCGACACCCGCCCGTCCTCCGTGCGGGTCGCGACCACCACCGCGTCGGCCGCGTTCCGCTCGAAGGCGCTCCGGGCGGCGCTCGCGTCCTCGTACGGCGTGACCGTGGCGCCCGGCACCTCGCTCGCGGCGCGCTCCAAGTCGTCGACCGCGTCGCCGGCGCCCGCGACCTCGATCTGCGCCCCGTCGAGCGAGCCCGGGTCGTACATCGAGACGAGCCCGACGACGAGGAACGACGAGAACATCGCGATGAACAGCTGGATCCCGATCGCCAGCAGGATCGTCTTCTCGGCGCGCAGCCCGGCTATCTCCCGCCCGGCGATCGTCAGGCGGCTATCCAAGGCTCACCACCCCGACGTTGTACGCGGCGTGGCCGAGCGTCGCCAGCGTCAGCGCCAGCGCGTAGGCGGTCCGGCCCCGGCTCGCGCCGAGGCTCGCGACCCCCGTGGTCGCGACGTGGAGGACGAGCGGCGCGAGGAACAGCGCCGCCAGCGCGAGCGGCGGCAGCCCAGAGAGGCCGGCCACGTCCGCGAAGGCGGCGCGGCCGAGGAAGAGGTCGGTGAGCCCGACCGCCTGGACGACCGCAGTGGCCTTCTCCGCGAGGAAGAAGCCGGTCCCCGAGGCGGCGCCGACCGCGAGCGCGACGCCGAGGGTCCCTTCCCCGTCGGTTTCGGCGGTTCGGGCGAAGACGCCGCGCTCGAAGCCGGCGTAGAGGCCGACGCTCTTCGCGACCTCCTCGATGAACGCGATGGTCACGAGCAGCACCGGAATCGACACGGTGACCGGGAGCGCGAACAGCACCGCGACGGCCAGGAGCTCCGCGACGAACACGAACGGGATCGTACAGGCGGTGAGGAACGCGACGCGGGCGAGCGCGCGGAACCGGTCTCGCGTGAGGAGGCCGGCGTCCGCCGGCACCGGTGAGAGCCGGACCGCGAGCGCGTCGAGGAACTTCCGCGTCACCGGCTTCTGCGAGAACATGTCCTCCTCGCGGTAGACGCCGAGGCCGAGGCCGAAGAGGAGGGCGGCGCCGACCGCCATCGGCGCGGTCGAGAAGAGGACCTCGCCGGCCGAGACGGCCTCGCCCTGGAGGTCGAAGACGACGAGCGTCAGCGGCGAGACGAGCGCGACGGGCGTCACGTTCGTGAAGATCGCCGGCACGAACGCGTAGGTGGTCAGGAGGACGCTCACCCCCACCGTGACGAAGGTGAGCTCCTTGAACGAGCGCGCGAACATCGCGCCGACGAAGGTGGCCCCGAGGAACGTCGCCGCGACAGGCGCCACCGCGACCACGGAGAGCGGCCCGCCGCCGACGAGGAGGGCGATGAGGGTCGTGACGACCGCGGCGGCCGCCGCGTACGGCAGCGTCTTACCGGCGACGATCTCGGCCGGTGACAGCGGCGTGACGAGCAGCGGCTCTCCCCGCCGGTTCGTCCGCTCGTCGAGGATAGAGGAACCGTACGCCTGGATCAGGAAGTTCATCGGCACGAGGAAGACGAACGCCAAGAGCAGCGAGGTGAACGGGAACGGCGGCGTGATCGACCCGGGCGAGCCGACCGTGTCCGCGCCGAACGCCGCGCCGCCGATGGAGGGGACAGCGAAGCCGCCGTCCTCGCCGGACGCGCTTCCGTCCGCGACGGAGCCCGCGTCGTCCGAGCCGTCGCCGCCGTCGCCTGCGCCGCCGTCCGGCCCGTCACCGTCATCTGACCCGCCGCCCGACTCGCCGCCACCGTCGCCTGCGCCGCCGCCAGACTCCCCGTCGCCCCCGCCGAGGGTCGCGCCGTCGTCGAAGCCGGTCGTCCGGCCGACGTACCGAAGCGTGACGACGACCGGGAAGGCGGCCGTGCGGTTCGGCTCGGCGCGCATCAGCCGTTCGTTGTGCGACTCGACGGCCTCGCGGACCGACGCGGCCGCCGCCTCTCCCTTCCGCGTGTCGCTCGCGCGGACGACCACCTCCTCGACGTCCGCGCCGTCGATCGCGCGGTCGTCGCCCGCTCCGGGTCGCACCACGGTCACCACGACCGCGTCGGCGGAGTCGCCGAGCGACGCGGTCCCGGCTGGCACCGGGCGCAACGAGGGGGCTTCCTCGATCGCCTCCGCGTACGGCGACTCGGCGTCGACCCCCACCCGGTACACGTTCTGGTCGACGTCGAGGCCGGCGACGCCGGTGGCCACGCCGACCCCCACGACGCCGCCGGCGACGAGGAGCAGAGCGACTCCGGCCGCGAGCGTCCGGCGGTCCACGCCGCCCGAGGCGCGGGCGGACTCCCACCTGGCCACGCGGAAGACGCGGCGGCCGGCGACCGCGAGCCGTCGGCCGACGCGGCGCAGCCGGTCGGTCACTCGGTCGCCTCCGTCGCCGTCGCGGGGGTCGTCTCCTCACCGCCCTCCGACGCGTTCGCGTCGTCGTCGCTCGTCTCGTCGGAGTCGCGGTCGCTGTCGGTCCCCCTGTCCGAGCTGCCGTCGTCGCCGTCGCTCAGTCCGTCCGCACCGCCGCCCACGGTGTACCGCCCGGGCATCGGCCGGCCGACGATGTCGAGGAACACGTCCTCCAGGCTCGGCTCGCGGCTCCGGATGTCGACGACCTCGCCGCCGACGTCGGCGACGGCCTCGCGGACGGCCGCGACGGCGTCCATGCTCGGGACCGCCGTCCGGTACCGGTCCCCGACCTCCTCGGTCGCCGCGTCGAGGTCGTCGAGCGCGGGCGTCGCGGCCGGCTCCGCGTCGGTGAACACGCGGTAGGTCGTCTCGCCGTGTCGCTCGCGGATCCCGTCGACGCTCCCGCGGGCGACGATCCGCCCCTCGTTCATCACCACCACGCGGTCGCAGACCGACTCGACGTGGTAGAGGTTGTGCGCCGAGAAGACGACCGTCTTGCCCGTCTCGCGGAGCTCGCGGGTGAACGCCAGCACCGAGTTCGTCGTCACGGGGTCGAGCCCGGAGGCCGGCTCGTCGTACACCAGCACGTCCGGGTCGTTGACCAGCGAGCGGGCGATGGCGACCTTCCGTTTCATGCCCTTCGAGACGTCGCCGAGGCGGCGCTCGCGGTGGTCGAGTTCGAGGCGGTCGAGCGCGGCGCCGATCCGCTCGTCGGCGACCTCGCCGGGCACGTCGTAGAGGTCGGCGAAGAAGCGGAGGTACGACAGCGCGGTCATCTCCTCGTACAGCGGCGACTCTTCGGGGAGGAACCCGAGGTGCCGGCGCATCTCGGGGTCCGCGGCGTCGAACCCGGCGACGGTCACGTCGCCGTCGGTCGGCTCGACGAGGCCGGCGACCACCTTGAGCGTCGTCGTCTTGCCGGCCCCGTTCGGGCCGACGATCCCGAACACCTCGCCGTCGTCGACGGCGAAGTCGCTGTCCACGACGGCCGCGAAGTCGCCGTAGGTCTTCCGCAGGCCCGACACCTCGATCATGCGCACGGCTCCGCCGTCGGCCGGGTTAAACCCACGCCCGCGGGTATCAACCGCGAGAACGGTCCGGGAGGAGGGCGACGGAGACAGCGAACACGGGGAAGCGGCGAGGACGGCAAAAACGGGGAAGGCGACACGGCCGCGCGGCTCTTCGGTCGAGGGCTGATCGACGCCGGTACGTCCGGCGAGAAACGGCGGTCGGCGTTACTCCTCTTCTTCCTCTTCCTCGACGGCTCCCCGTCCTCGCTCCCAGACGCCGTCGGCGGACGTGTCGTTCGGTGCTGTGTGCGAGACGTCTTTCATGGTGTCGCGATCGCTTGCCATATTGACCCTCGATAGCCCGGAACCCCGTATTAACCCTTCGTGGAAAGAGATAATGAGTCCTGATAACATATTAGGTATTAATATCCGCACGATGTCAGCGGTCGGACCTCTGGACGCGCCTCGGAAAGCAGTGGGTTCTGCGGCGCGGAAGCGACCGAACGTTTCGATCTTTTCGGGCGGCCGCAGCGATGAGGTAGACGGACCCCGGAGGAATCGACGTGTTCGGAAATCGCGACGCGCTCGGGAACGTCGACCGCGGCGACGGCGGGTCGGTGGTCCGGGAGGGCGCGACGCTCGCCGTCGGTCGCGACGTCGCCGCGCCGCCGGAGGCCACGGCGACGGCGCTCCGCGACACGCGGCGCTGGCCCGACTGGAGCCCGTCCGTCGGCGGCGTCGAGAGCTCGGACCGGTACGTCGAGACCGGGACGACCGGCCGGGTTCGAGTCGCCGGCGCGTGGGTCCCGTTCAGGGTATCGTCGGCGACGCGCCTTCGGTGGGACTGGGAGGTCGCCGGGATACCCGCCACGGGTCACCGCGTCGAGCGGTACTCCGGGGACCCGGACCGGTGTCGGGCGGTGATCGAGGTCCCGCTCGTCGCGGCGCCGTACGTGCCCGTCTGTCGGCGCGCGCTCGACCGGTTCGCGGCGCTCGTGGAGGGCGAGTGAGCCGGGCGGCGACCGGGGGTCTCAGTTCTCGTACCCCGCTTCGAACGGGTCGATGACCTCGCTGCCGGGCTCGTCCTCGTCGCGGGTGAATCCCGGCCCCCGCGTCGCCAGCTCGAAGACGAGCCCGTCGGGGTCGGTGAAGTAGATGCTCTTGAAGTAGGTGCGGTCCTTCACCTCTGAGACCTCGACGCCGTGCGTTTCGAGGTGGTCCTGCCACTCGCGGAGCGCCTCCTCGTCTTCGACGCCGAACGCGAAGTGGTGACTGGCGCCCGGGCCGGGCGCCCCCTGCGAGTCGGGGTACTCGAAGTAGGTGACGTTGGTCCCCGGTTCCCCTTCGGGCGTCGGCGAGTAGTAGTAGTGCGGCGTCCCGGGGTCGTCGTAGTTCTGGGTCCGCTTCACCGTGTGCCAGCCCAGTACGTCCTCGTAGAACGTGGTTGTCTCCTCGATGTCGGTGCAGATGTTCGTGACGTGGTGGAGCCCGGTCGTCGGCGGCGCGTCGGTCATGTCTGGGCGAACAGTCGGCGGGAGCACAGTTAGTCGTACTGGCGGCGGTGTCGGCCGGCCCGACGGCTCGACGGGGTCGCCGAGCGGCGTTTCGAAAAGGCGTCCGGGGCAACCGCGCTGCGCGTGTGCAGTAGTAGCGTACAGCGTGTGCGCGGTGGTCGCGAGTCGACGCGTCGTCGGGGTCGGGTCCGCCCGCGGCTCAGAACAGGCCGACGCCGACCGCGTACGGCCACGCGGTGCCGCCGACGGCGAGTAGCGCGAGCGCCGCGCCGGCGCCGTAGACGTTCTTCAGGAAGCTCGTCATCTCGTTCTGCTTCTCCTCGGGGTCGTCCATCGACCAGAAGTCGTGCATCGTCACGGCGGAGACGAGGAGGAAGAAGGCGAGCGCGCCGGCCGCGACGACCGGGAACGCGCCGGCGACCACGGCGACGCCGCCGAGCACGAGCACGGCGCCGGAGGCGATGACCGAGAACGTCGGCGCCGGGAGGCCCTTGAAATCGGCGTAGCCGGCCATCGTTTCGAGGTCCATGAAGTGGTTGAGCCCCATGAAAGCGAGCGTCGCGCCGAACAGGATCCGGCCGAGCAGGAAGAGTTCGCCCGAGAGCGGGGCGTCGAACTGAAGCGGTATCGTCGCGAATTCAGCTAACATCGTGTAACCTGCTATACGTACGTAACCTATTTATCGATTCCCGGACAATTGGGTTAGTAGGTAACACCGATGTCATCGGAGAATCTCTCGACGGCGGAGTCGGCTGAGGCGGCGGAGACGACGGAATCGAGTCCCGACGCGACGACGGAGGCGACGGCGCCCGAGACCCCGTGCCCCGTCATCGACTCGATCGAGCAGATCGGATCGCAGTGGCGGCTCGTCGTCCTCCACGAGCTGTTGAACGGCGAGTCCCGGTTCAACGAGCTGAAACGCGAGACCGACGCGAACGCCCGAACCCTCTCGCGCGTGCTCGACGACCTCCAGGAGACCGGCTTCGTCGACCGGCGGATAGAGGAGGACTCGCCCGTGGCGACGTACTACAGCCTGACCGACAAAGGCGAGTCGCTCGCGCCCGTCTTCGAGGAGATCGACTCGTGGGCTCACGAGTGGCTCACAGAGTGCGAGGCGTAGTCGAGAGATCGAGTAATCGAGGCGTCCGAGCGCACCGGACGGCGAAACGCACACCCTTCTGCGGCGCGTACGGATCTGCGTGTACGCCGGACTGAAGAGCACCCCCTGTTGCCTGTGCGGCCGGGACGACACCCACACCCGAATCGCGGTACCGCCGCGGGCGCTCCGCCTCATGGAGAACGGGGAGCCGATAGCTTGGCGCGACGTGGTCGGCACGGTGACGCTCCGCTTCTGCGCCGACGACTGGGACCTCGTGAGCGACCTCGCGATCGAGATGGGTACGCACCCGCTCTCGCGGTGTAACGCCGCGCACGTCTCGCTCGACCTCCGCGAGGACCACGAGGCGCTGCTGTCGGCGACGAAGGCGGAGACCGACCAGACCGAGCTGGAGGCCCGGCTGTCGCGCGAGGCCGAGGCGACCCTCGACGCGGTCGACGACCCCTACACCGAGGAGCGCGACGTGGTCGAGGCCGTCGTCGTGTTGCGCGCGCTGGAGGAGCTCGGGGTGCGCGAGCGGTCCGACGCCGACGCCGCCGGCGCCGCGGCGGCCGCGGACGACGACTGAGCGGGCCGCGTCACCACCTGACCTCGAATCCCTCGATCCCCTCCGGCTCGCCGTACTCGGCGTCCACGCCGTTGACCTCGGCGGCCCGGCTCCCCGTCTCGCACCACGCGACCATGTCGCGGACGTCGCCCTCCGGCCCCTCGAAGACGGCTTCGACTCGGCCGTCCTCCAAGTTCCGAACCCAGCCGTCGACGCCCTTCTCGCGGGCCGTGTCGCGGGTGGTCGCCCGGTAGTAGACGCCCTGAACCCTGCCAGAGACGAAGACGTGCGCGCGAACGCGGTCGGTCATCGGTCGGTGGTGCGCCCGCCGGCGTGTTAAACGGTCCGCCGGCGGCCCACTCGCGGCAGGTCGACCCCCGGCGGGCCGACCTCGCGCCCGCAACCGACGCCTACTAACTCCCGGGCGCCGACGGGGTCGACATGGACCTGTTCGGAACCGCAGGCATACGCGGCGGCGTTGAGGACCGTGTCACGCCGGCGCTCGCGCTCGCCGTCGGGCGAGCCGTGGCCGCCGAGATACGCAGCCGAGCCGAGGGGTCGTCCGCGGGGTCGACCCCCGAGTCGACGGTCGTGCTCGCCCGAGACGGGCGAGTTACCGGCCCGGCGCTCGCCGCGGCGATGGAGGCCGGGCTGTCGGCGGGCGGCGTCGACGTGCGCCGCGCCGGGCGACTCCCGACGCCGGCGCTCGCGTACGCCTCGCGCGGCCGCTACGGCGTGATGCTCACCGCGTCGCACAACCCGCCGACAGACAACGGGATCAAGCTGTTCCGCGACGGCGTCGAGTTCGACCGCGACGCGGAGCGCGCCGTCGAGGCGCGGGTCGCCGACGAGGCGGCGGTCGCCCCGTGGGGCGACTGGACCGAGGCGGTCCGGACCGACCCGCTCGGGGACTACCTCGACGCCGTGCGCGAGTACGCCGCGGGGTTCGGCGCGCCCCTCGACGGGCTCCGCGTCGCGGTCGACTGCGGCAACGGGATGAGCGCGCCCGCGACGCCGGCCGTCCTCCGCGAGCTGGGCGCCGACGTGGTCACGCTCAACGGCAACGTCGACGGGCACTTCCCCGGCCGCGGGAGCAAGCCGACCCCCGAGACGCTGGCCAACCTGCGGGCCTTCGTCGCCGACGCCAACGAGGGCCTCGAGAACCCGGGGAGACCGACGCCCGGCGAGTCCGGCGAGGGCGGCGGATCGGGGAAGACCGAAGGGTTCGCCTTCGGGATCGGTCACGACGGCGACGCAGACCGGATCGTGATCGTCGACGCGGACGGCGAGGTCGTCCACGAGGACACGGTCCTCGCGCTCCTCGCGGAGCGGTACACCCGCGCGAGCGACGCGGCGGACCCCGTCGTCGTGACGACGCCGAACGCCTCGGGGCGCATCGACGAGCGCGTCCGCGAGGCCGGCGGCCGGGTCGAGCGCGTGCGCCTCGGCGCCCTCCACGAGGGGATCGCAGCCGTACGGGAGGAGGCGAGCACTGCCGGCGCGGTCGGCGAGGCGGGCGCGGTCGGCGAGGCGGGGGCCGCCGGAGAGGTCGGCGTCGACACGCGCGTCGTCTTCGCGGCCGAGCCGTGGAAGCACATCCACGTCGCCTTCGGCGGGTGGATCGACGGCGTCACCTCCGCGGCGGTGATCGCCCGCCTCGTCGCCGACGAGGGGCTCGACGCGCTCCGAGCGCCGATCACGGAGCGCCCGTACCGGAAGGTGAGCGTCTCGTGTCCCGACGACGCGAAGGGCGACGTGATGGACCGCTTAGAGACGGCGCTGCCGGAGGCGTTCCCCGAGGCCGCGGTCGACACCGACCACGGGGTCCGGCTGGAGTTCGACGACGCCTCGTGGACGCTGGTCCGCCCCTCCGGGACGGAGCCGTACGTCCGGGTGTACGCCGAGAGCGACGAGGTCGACGCGCTGGTCGCCGAGGTCGAGGGCGTCGTCGAGGACGCGGTCGCGGCGGCCTGAGCCCTCCCGTGGCCGGGAGCGCTCCCGATCGAGTCCCGGTGACGGCGGGCCGTTTACGACCGTGAGAGATTCGGGTTCGTGGATCGAACCCGTCGATACCGGGGTCGGTTCCGCCGGGTTCGCTTCGAACGTCCGCACGAACGTGTGACAGCCGCGGCAGGGGAACGACGAATTTATGCCCCGTTCCGACGGGATCAGTAGTGAGATGGCATCCGACTTCGAACGGCGGCGGTTCATCAAGGCGGCAAGCGCGGCGGGCCTGATCGGCCTCGCCGGATGTAGCGGCGGTCCGAGCGACGACGAAAGTTCGGACGGCTCGGACGGCTCGGACGGGTCCGACGGTTCGGACGGATCCGACGGCTCGGACGGGTCTGACGGTTCGGACGGATCCGATGGGTCCGACGGCTCCGACGGCGGGAGCGGTCCGGCGGCGAACATCGGGATGGTGTACGCGACCGGCGGCCTCGGCGACGGGTCGTTCAACGACCAGGCCCAGCAGGGCGCGATCGAGGCCGAGGAGGACTTGGGAATCTCCTTCCGCGAGGCCCAGCCCGACGAGGTGGCGCAGTTCAGCACCTTCCAGCAGCAGTTCGCGAACTCCAGCGACCCGGACTACGACCTGGTGTGCTGTATCGGGTTCCTCCAGGCGGACTCGCTCGCCGACACCGCGTCGTCGTACCCCGACCAGGACTTCATGATCGTCGACTCGGTCGTCGACGCGGACAACGTCGCGAGCTACACCTTCCGGGAGCACGAGGGGTCGTACCTCGCGGGGCTGATGGCGAGCCTACTCACGACGCGCTCGTTCTCGGCCGGCGCCGGTTCCACCCAGGGCGACTCGACGAACCTCGGGTTCGTCGGCGGCGTCGAGTCGGACCTGATCCAGAAGTTCCAGGCCGGCTTCGAGGCGGGCGTCTCGGCGGGCAACGACGACGTCGACGTCAGCGTCAACTACACGGGCAGCTTCAACGACCCGGCCGCGGGCCGCGAGGCGGCCACCTCGATGTACAACAGCGGCGCGGACATCGTCTACCACGCCGCGGGTAACACCGGTACCGGCGTCTTCCAGGCCGCCCAGGAGCAGGGGAAGTTCGCGATCGGCGTCGACCGCGACCAGTCGGTCACGCGCCCGGACTACGCCGACGTCATCCTCGGCAGCATGGTCAAGCGCGTCGACACCGCGGTCTACAACGCGATCGAGGCGACCGTCGACGAGGAGTTCCCCGGCGGCTCGAACGTCGCCCTCGGGCTCGGCAACGACGGCGTCGCGCTCGTCTACGGCGACCAGCTCGGCTCCGAAATCCCCGACGAGGTCACCGAGGAGGTCGCGACCGCACGCGAGAACATCATCGCCGGCGACATCGACGTTCCCTCCGAGCTGTAGGCGTCCATCGACAGGGGTCACCCGCGCGCCGCCGCACCGGATATTGTCGGCGCTCCGACCGATCGGCGCGCCGCGGGGACCGAATCATATCCAAACATATTCAGCCACCCTCGAATCAGAGGGAAGTAGACCAATGGCCACAGCCGTCCACCTCGACGGGATAACCAAGCGGTTCCCCGGCGTCGTCGCGAACGACGACGTCGACCTCGAGGTCGAACGCGGCACCGTCCACGCCCTTCTCGGTGAGAACGGGGCCGGGAAGACGACGCTGATGAACGTCCTTTACGGCCTCTACGAGCCGACGTCGGGAACGGTTCGGCTCGACGGCGAACCGCAGGCGTTCGACTCGCCGCGGGACGCGATCGACGCCGGGGTCGGGATGATCCACCAGCACTTCATGCTGGTCGACCCGATGACCGTCACCGAGAACATCACGCTCGGGAGCGAGCCGCGGAAGTGGGGCGGGCTCGCCGTCGACCGGGAGGCGGCCCGAGAGGCCGTGGCCGACCTCGCCGACCGGTACGGCTTCGACGTGGACCCGGACGCGCGGATCGAGGACGTCTCGGTCGGGGAGCAACAGCGCGTCGAGATCCTGAAAGCGCTGTACCGGGGCGCCGAGACGCTCATACTCGACGAGCCTACCGCCGTGTTGACGCCGCAGGAGGTCGACGAGCTGTTCGAGGTGTTAGCGGAGCTGACGGCGCAGGGCAAGACGATCATTTTCATCACCCACAAGCTCGGCGAGGCGATGCGCGCGGCCGACGAGATATCGGTCCTCCGAGACGGCCGGAAGGTCGGGACCGTCGCCGCGGACGCGACCAGCCAGGAGGAGCTGGCGGAGCTGATGGTCGGCCGCGAGGTGCTCATGGACGTCGACCGCGGAGCCGCGGAGACCGGGGACGTCGTCGCGTCTGTCTCTGACGTCGTCGTCGAGGACGACCGCGGGGTCCGAGCGGTCGACGGCGTCTCCTTCGACGTTCGCGGCGGCGAGGTGTTCGGGATCGCGGGCGTGGACGGCAACGGACAGACGGAGCTGGTCGAAGCGGTGACCGGGCTCCAGTCGGTCGACGCGGGCGAGGTCCGCTTCCTGGGCGAGGACGTGACGACCGTGTCGCGGCGCGACCGGATCGACGCCGGAATGGCGTACGTCCCCGAGGACCGGCAGGAGCGCGGGCTGGTGATGGAGTTCGACCTCGTCGAGAACGGGCTGTTGGGGAGCCAGCACGACCCCGACTTCGCCGCCAACGGCCGCGTCGACTGGCCGACGACGCGCCAGCACGCGGAGGCGATCATCGACGAGTACGACGTCCGCCCGCCGGACGCCGACGCGGACGCGGAGTCGCTCTCGGGCGGCAACCAACAGAAGTTCATCGTCGGCCGAGAGTTCGAGCGCGACCCGGAGCTGGTCGTCGCCTCGCACCCGACGCGCGGCGTCGACATCGGCTCGATCGAGTTCATCCACGAGCGGCTGCTGGAGCTCCGCCGCCAGGGCGTGGCGGTCCTCCTCGTCTCCTCGAAGCTGGAGGAGGTCCAGGGGCTCTCCGACCGGCTGGCGGTCATCTACGAGGGGGAGTTCATCGACGTGGTCGACCCCGACGAGACGACCGAAGAGGAGCTCGGGCTCCTGATGGCCGGGGAGCAACCGGGCGAGCGCGCCGACGGCGACCCGGACCCCTCGTCGCCGCCCGACGGGGCGGACGCGGCGGACGACGGGGCGACGGCCGACGCGGTCGATCCGGCAGGTGACCGGGCGTGAGCGTCGCCGACCGCGCCCGCGACGTGCTCTCCCGGCTCGCCACGGCGTCCGGGACCGAACGGATCCTGATCAGCACCGCGGCGCTCGTGCTCTCCGTGCTCATCGGCGCGGTGCTCGTGCTCGTCGCCGGACGCATGACGACGTGTACCGCCGGCGAGGCGGTGTACTACTTCGGGACCGGGTTCTGTTACGACCCGATAGCGGTGTTCGACCGCCTCTTCCTCGGCGCGCTGGGCGACCCCTTCAGCGGCGGGTGGTCGCCGAACGGGCAGTTCGCGGTCACGCTCCGCGAGACGACGCTCCTGATCTTCACCGGCCTCTCGGTTGCCCTAGCGTTCCGCGCCGGGATCTTCAACATCGGGACGCAGGGGCAGCTCGTCGTCGGGGCGCTGGCGACCGCGCTCGGCGTCCTCTGGGCGTCGTCGCTCGTGTCGGGCGTCGCCGGGACGGTCGTGTTGATCCCGTTCGGCCTGCTGGTCGGGGCGGTGTTCGGCGGGCTCTACGGCGCGATCCCCGGCCTGCTGAAGGCGTACGCCGACGCCAACGAGGTGATCACGACGATCATGCTCAACTTCATCGCGACCGGCGTCGCGCTGTACCTGGTCAGCGGCGTGTTCAAAGACCCCGAGAGCGCCGCCAACCAGACGGTTCCACTCCCGGAGTTCGCGCAGTTCCCGGCGGTGCTGTTCGGCGCGAGACAGGACTTCTCGCTGGTCGCGCTCGCGTTCGGGCTCCTCGCGCTCGGCGCGCTGTACTACCTCCTCGAACACACGGCGTTCGGGTACGACGTCCGGACGAGCGGCGTCCAACCGGAGGCGGCCGAGTACGGCGGGGTCGACGCCGAGCGCACCGTCGTCGCGAGCCTCACGCTCTCGGGCGCGCTCGGCGGGATCGCCGGCGCGATGTACGTGATGATGGTGCTCGGCACGTTCCAGACCGGGATCCCCTCGTACGGCTTCGACGGGATCACCGTCTCGATCCTCGCGGGCAACAACCCCCTGGGCGTCGGGATCGCCGCGCTGCTGTTCGGCGTGCTAAAGAGCGGGACGACGGTCGTCCAGTTCGCGACGGACGTGCCGCCGCAGCTGGTCGGCGTCCTCCGGGGACTCATCATCCTGTTCGTGGCCATGCCGGAGTTCTTCCGGCTGCTCGCCCGCGGGCTCCCGGGGATCGGCCGGGGGCCGGAGCCGGCCGCGACCGACGGCGGCGTGCCGGTCGACGGGGGTGAGACCGATGAGTGACGCCCCCGCGGACGGGTCGACGAGCGGTCCGGTCGCCGATTCGGGATCGATCCTGGAGCGGTACTCGACACGCGCGCTCGTCGCCGCCGTCACGGTCGTCGGGATCGTCGCGCTGCTGCTCGCCGGACTGGCCTTCCCGGACTCGATCGCCGGGACGCTCGCGGACGCGCTCACGAGCCGGTTCACGCTCGCGTCGGCGCTGCGCCTCTCGGTCCCGATCGCGTTCGCGGCCCTCGGCGGGATCTTCGCCGAGAAGTCCGGCGTGATCAACATCGGACTGGAGGGGCTGTTGATCATCTCGGCGTTCAGCGCCATCTACGTCGCCGACATCACCGGCGGGGTCTGGGTCGGCTACGCGGGCGGCGTCGTCGCGAGCACGCTGCTGGCGGCGCTGTTCGCCGTCGTGACGATCGGCTTCCGGGCCGACCAGATCATCGCCGGGCTCGCGGTGTGGCTCATCGCTCTCGGGCTCGCTCCGTTCGCCTCTCAGGTGTTCTACGGGAGCCCGAACTCCCCGACCGTCGCGACGACGGGGTCGATCTCGGTGCCGGTCCTCGCCGACATCCCGTTCTTCGGCGCGCTGTTCTCGGCGTCGCCGTCGGTGTACATGCTGTTCGTCGCCGTCGCCGGGTCCTGGTACGTGTTCGAGCGGACGGCGTTCGGGCGGTGGATCCGCGCCAGCGGGGAGAACCCGAAGGCGCTCGACACCGCCGGCGTGAGCGTCACGCGCGTCCGCTACGCCGCGGTGCTGATCTCGGGGGTGCTCGCCGGGATGGGCGGCGCGGCGCTGTCGCTCGACCTCGGCCAGTTCACCGGGAACGGCCCGACGATGGTCAACGGGAAGGGGTTCATCGCCATCGTCGCGTACCTGTTCGGCAACTACAACCCGGTCGGGACGTTCTTCTCGACGATGCTGTTCGCCGGGCTGGACGCGCTCCAGACCGTCCTCCAGACCCAGGGGATCGGCGTCCCCCGCCAGCTCATCCGGATCACGCCGTTCGTGGTCGTCATCCTCGTGCTCGCCTTGGTCGGCCGGACGCGGCTCCCGGAGGCGGCGGGCGAACACTACGAGACCGAGGAGTAATCGGCGGCGCTCGGGACGCCCCCGCTCCGCCGCGTCAGTCCGACGCCCCCGCCTCGTCGGCCGGCGACGGCAGCCGCAGGTCGGCGAAGTCGTCCGCGTCGCCGACGCCGGTGACGACCTTGACCTCGTCGGTGATCGGGACGCCGACGCAGGAGAGGCGGGCGTTCGCCGCCCGGATCTGCTCGTCCGAGAGGATCGACTGCCCCGGCATCGCCACGTCGCCCTCGACGACGATCACGGCGCAGTTCGAACAGGCGCCGCCGCGGCAGGCGTACGGCCACGATCGGCCGCCGCGCTCCGCCGCCTCGAGGATCGACTCGCCGGGCTCGACGAGGAAGCGCCCGTACTCCGGGAGGTCGAGGTCGGCCTCGGCGGCCTTCGCGAACAGGTCGTCGTCGTCGATCGACCACCCGCGCTCGTCGACGACGGCCCTGTCGAGGTGGTAGACGGTCGAGGGCGTCCCGCTCCGGACCGGCTCGACCGACCCCTCGGCGTACCGGCGGACCACGTCGGCCGCCTCCGGGACCGGCTTCTCGTCGAGGGCGTCGAACCACTCGCGGACGGTCGCGGGCGCGAGGTTCGACTCGTCGGCGACCGCCTCGAGGTCGACCCCTTCGAGGCGGGCGACGGTCGAGACGAAGCCCGGCGAGTCGAGGGCTTCGACCGTCTCCGCGACCCACTCCTCCGAGCGGCCGTACCACGATGCCAGCTCCGCCGTGCCTATCCCCCGGTCGTACGCGACGGCGACCATCAGCGCCGCGGTCGCCTCCGACGACCGGACTTCCGAGAGCCACGCGCGGAGGCGGTCGGCGTCGACCTGATCGAGGTGACCCATATCACGAACCTCGGTCTGCGGCCCGTTAAACGGTGAGCCTGAACAGTTAGGCTCCGCGCCGTCCGCATCGCGACGCGGCCCCCCGCGAAATCCGTCGCCTCCGACGCGACCGAAACGGGAGCAAAGAGTTTTGCCGGGCGCACGACACGGTCCGGTAATGGGTATCGACGAGTACGACGTCGTCGTGGCGGGCGCCGGGACCGCCGGCTGCTACGCCGCCGCGACGATCGCGAACGAGGGGCTCGACGTCGTCATCGTCGAGCGGAAGGACGCTGAGGAGGCCGGCCACATCGCCTGCGGCGACGCCCTGAAGGGCGCGGACGCCTTCCCCGAGGCGATCCCGAAAGCGCGGCTCGAACCCGCGTTCACGAACACCGGCGTCGACCACGGGCGCTTCGAGATCCCGCAGGAGGACACGATCCTCGAGATCCCGGTCCCCGGCGAGCTCGCCGTCATCGACCGCTGGGAGTACGGCCGTCAGATCATCGCCGGCGCCGAGGACGCGGGCGTCGACTTCCACTACGACACCGTCATCAACGACGTCCTTCAGGACGAGACGGGCCGCGTCACGGGCATCCACGCGGTGCGGAAGGGGGAGCCGAAGACGTACACGGCGGACGTCGTGATCGACGGCGCCGGGTCGCTCTCGCTGCTCCAGGACAAGGCCGACTTCGAGGGGACGACCTTCGACACGAACGTCCGGTACTCGCAGTTCTGCTCGGCGTACCGCGAGATCGTCGACGTGCCGGAGCCGGTCGAGTGGGACGACGCCCTCGTGTTCAAGGCGACCGACCGCGCGGCGGGCTACCTCTGGTACTTCCCGCGGACGGCGACGGAGATCAACGCCGGGCTCGGCTTCCAGATGACCGAGGAGCCGATGCAGCTCGTCGAGTCGCTGAAGCGGGACCTCCGGGATCGCCCCGAGTTCGAGGGCGCGGAGGTGCGCGACAAGCTCGGCGCCGCGCTCCCGACCCGCCGGCCGTACGACTCGGCGGTCGCGCCCGGCTACATGGCGGTCGGCGACGCCGCGGGCCACGTGAACCCAACGACCGGCGGCGGCATCGCCGGCGCGGCGTACGCGGGCAAGTACGCCGGCGAGCAGGCGGTGAAGGCGGTCTCCGACGGCGACGTGAGCGAGGAGAACCTCTGGCGGTACAACACCCGCGTGATGGACCACTTCGGCGGGCGCTACGCCGGCCTCGACGTGTACAACGTCCTCTCGACCGCGGTCGACGTGGACGACCTGATGGGCCTCCTCGCGTCGCTGCCCGGCGAGAAGCTCGCGGAGGCGTTGTACGAGGGGTCGACCTCGATGTCATTCGGGCTGAAGGTGAAGGCCGCGATCAAGTCGTTCGGCTACTGGGGGACGATCCGGAACTTCTACCAGACGAAGTCGCTGGCCGACGAGCTGATCGGCCACTACGACGAGTACCCGACGAGCCCGGCCGCGATGGCGAACTGGACCCGCGAGCGCGACGCCATCATGGACCGCGTGTACGAGACGACCGGCGCCGACGCGAAGTACTGAGGCGTGAGCGGCTACCGACTCACGGCCGTCGAGACGGTCTTGGAGGAGGGGTCGTGGGCGTTCACGGCCCGCGAGGGCGACGCGGACCGCGAGGTGGTCCTCGTGCCCTGTGCCGACGAGTCGGACGGCTGGGGAGACGAGGTGGACTCCGGCGGCGGACAGCCCGTCCGCGCGTGGATCAACCGCTGTACCCACGAGGCCCAGCGGCTCCACCGCGAGGGGGTGGGCGCCGTGACGCGCGGCGGATCGGTCGTCTGCCCGAAGCACGGCTCGGCGTTCGACGCCTGCGAGGGCTCCTGCGACACCGGCGAGGCCGCCGGGACGACGCTCCGGTCGATCGATATCGAGGTCCGCGACGGCGCGGTGTTCCTCACCGACGACGACCTCACGTACCTCTACGAGGGGTTGCCGGACGACGACGGCGACGCCGACGGGCCGGCGTCGAGTTCGCACCTCACGTTCTGATCGCCGTCGCCTTCCGCCGACTTCGGCTCGTTACGGTCGCGTCTCGGCGACCCGCCGGACCGCGCCGGCGATGACGTCGATACCGATCCCGATGTCGTCCTCGACCACGTCGAAGTCGCTCGTGTGGTGGCCGCCGGGGTGATCGGTGCCGACGCCGAGGTAGCAGGCGAGCCCGCCCTGCTCCTGGACGCGGTTCATGAGGTAGGTGGCGTCCTCGGAGCCGCCGAGGTCGTCGCTGTCGACGATGCTCGTGACGCCCGCGACGTCGCCCGCGGACTCGCGGACGAGGCCGGCGAGCGCGTCGTCGCTCGTCGCGCTCGGCGCCTCGCCGAGCGTGGACACCGCGACCTCGCAGTCGTGCATCTCCGCGGCCGAGCCGAGGATCCGGTCCGCGTGGTCGGACATGTACTCCGCGAGCTCCGTCGTCTGCCCCCGAAGCTCGCCCTCGATGTGCGACTCCTCGGGGATGATGTTCGTCGCGGTGCCGCCCCCGACGAGCCCCGCGTTCACACGCGTGGGGCCGTCGGCGTGCCGCGGGATGGCGTAGAGGTTCTGGACCGCGGCCGCCATCGCCTGGACCGTGTTCCGGCCCTGCTCGGGGCGCGCGCCGGCGTGGGCCGGCTCGCCGGAGAACTCCGCGAGGAAGTGCCGCACCGCGAGGAACCCCTCGACGCCGCAGACGACCTCGCCGGAGGGGTGATCGAGGCCGACGTGGACCGCGTAGAGGTAGTCCACGTCGTCGAGGTGGCCCGACTCGGCCATCGGCTTGCCGCCGGCGACCTGCTCTTCGCCCGGCTGGAAGAACACCTTCAGCGTGCCAGAGAAGTCGGAGTCGAGGACCGCGTCGAGCGCGCCGAGCCCCATCGTCGCGTGGGCGTCGTGGCCGCAGGCGTGCATGAACCCCTCGTGCTCGGAGCGGAACCCCTCGCCGGCCGGGACGTGGTCGCCGGCCTCCGACTCCGTGATCGGGAGCCCGTCGATGTCGACGCGGAGGCCGACCACGGGGCCGTCGCCGCGCTCGGCGACCGCGACGCAGCCGGTGTAACCGCCCGAGAGCTCGTCGAGAATCTCCGGGTCGGCGCCCGCCTCGCGGGCCTGGTCCTCCCACTCGGCCAGCGTCTCGTCGTCCGGGACGTTCAGGCGCTCCTCGCCCGCCAGCGCGTCGGGGCCGACGTGGAGCGCCGTCAGGTCCCGCTCGCGGAGTGCCTCGACGATGCGGGCGGTGGTGTAGAACTCGCGCCACGCTGGCTCCGGGTGGCGGTGGAGGTCGCGGCGGAACGCGCGGTACTCGTCGCTGTCGAGAGCGCTCATACCGTCGGGTGGCCCGGCGACCGCTTAAACGATCGCCTCGCGGAGAGCGACGCGGGCCGCGCCGCCGACCGCTCGCGGTCGCCTCACTCCCCCCCGGTCTCCATGCGCTCCGAGTAGTCCCAGGCGTGGAGCCGCTCGGGCTCGATCCGGATCTCGACCTCGTCGCGCTCGGGCCGCAGGAGCCGCTCGGCGGTCGGGTTGTCGGTCCCGCCGAGGTACCTCGTCAGGAGCGACCGCAGCAGCCGCTTGTCCTCGTCCGGGACGACCGTCGCCCGACCGCGGCCGCGGACCCCCTTGTACGGCGGGTCGTTCGTCGACACGTCGAAGGAGACGTGGTCGTCGTGCTCGACGAACTCGACGAGGTCGGCGCTCGCGCTCGTCGCGCAGCGGATCGCGCCGGCGGGGGGTCCGGAGCCGCCGTCTCCGTCGGGATCGGCCCCCGCGTCCGGGTCCCACGCGAACCACAGCGAGACGATCCACGGGCGGTCGCTCGGCGTGCGGCAGCCGAGCCGGACCGGGACGCGCGCGGCGGCGAGGTACTCGTCGACGCGGTCGCGGTCCCACGGGCCGGTCGGATCCATACCGATCGCTCGGTCCCGGACCGCCTAACAGTTGCGGCGGGGCTCCGAGGCGGAGGGCCCGTGGGGGCCGCGGCGCCCGCGGAACACAAGAGAATTGACCGTCCCCGCGCGAGTGGTGGTATGACCGAGTACTTCGAGGTCCACGAGCGCGACGGCGCCGCCCGCCTCGGGGCGGTCCGCCTCGCCGACCCCGTCACGACGCCGGCGCTCGCGGACCCGTTCCTCGACGACGCCGGGAGCCTCTGGGCCGGCGACCGCGAGGTGCCCGACGGCGACGAGTCCGCGCTCACGGTGCTGCCCCACCGGTCGTTCCCGGCCGGGACGCGCGACGAGGTCCGCGAGTCGTTCGCGGTCGACCACCCAGACGCAGACTTCCCCTCTGCCGCGGTCGTTGACAGCCGGAGCGCCCGCGACCTCGGCGCCGACGCGTACCTCCTCTCGGACGCCCAGGGGTTCGTCGGCCACGGCGAGGCGTTCCGCGACGCGGTCGTCCAGGCGAAGGCGGACCTGCCGCCGGACGCCGCGCTCGGCCTCGCCGGCGTCGCCACGCCGCGGAACGTCGCGCTGCTCGCGTACGCCGGCGTCGACCTCGTCGACGCGACGCTCGCCCGGACGAAGGGCACCCAGGGGATGTACCTCACCGCCGACGCGGAGCACTTCCTCGAGGACCTCGACGAACTGCCGTGCGCCTGTCCGGCCTGCGCCGGACCGCGGAGCGAGTTCACGCGCGCCGACTGCGCCGACCACAACGTCAACGCGCTCCGCGCGGAACTCCGTCGCGTCCGCGAGCGGATCCGTAGCGGCCGCCTCCGCGACTACGTCGAGGGGCAGGCCCGCCACGAGGGGTGGCTCACGGCCGCGTTCCGCGAGTTCGACGACCAGTGGGGGTACCTGGAGGAACGCACGCCCCTCATGCGCGACGCCGAGGTGACTGCGGCGTCGGCGGAGACGCTCGACCGCGTCGAGATCCGCAGATTCGCGGACCGCGTCACGAGCCGCTACCGCAACCGCTTCACCGACCAGCCGCTCGTCTTGGTCCCCTGCTCGGCGACGAAGCCGTACAGCGACTCCCAGAGCCACCGCCAGTTCCACGACGCGATCCAGTGGCGCGGCCACACCGTCTCGATGACCTCGCCCATCGGCGTGGTCCCGCAAGAGCTGGAGACGACTTACCCCGCGCAACACTACGACTCGGTCGTCACCGGCGACTGGAGCGAAGACGAGATCGAGTTCGTCGCCGAGGTCCTCCGGCGGTACCTCGAACGCAACGACTACTCCCGCGTCGTCGCGCACGTCCCCGCGGACGGCTACCGCGAGATCTGCGAGCGCGTCGAGCGCGACCCCGCGGTCGACGTGCCGTTCGAGTACACCTGCGTCGACCACCCGACGACCGACGAGTCACTCGGGGAGCTGAACGCCGCCCTCCGGGGCGAGCCCGCCTACAGCAAGCGGGAGCGCGAGCACAACACCGTCCGCGGCATCGCCGACTTCCTCCTCGGCGACGGCGCGGGCGACGACCTGTTCGGCGGGCCGGGCGAGGCCGACGTGCGCACCACCGGGCGCTACCCGAAGCTCCAGGTGTGGGGCGACGACCCCGACGCCGGCCGCGAGGGCGAGCCCGGCGAGCAGCTGGCGACGATGGTGCCCCAGTACGGCACCCTGTCGTTCACCCTCGCCGGCGCGCGGCGCTGGGTCGCGAGCGACGCGCCGACGAAGCGCGTCGAGATCGACTCCTTCGTCCCGCGCGGCTCCGTCCTCGCGCCGGGCGTCGTCGACGCCGACGGCGACGTACGGGTGGGCGACGAGGTCGTGGTGGAGGGACCGAAGGCGTTCGCCGTCGGCCGCGCGGCGATGTCCGGCCCGGAGATGGCGGGGTCGACGCGCGGGGTCGCGGTCGAGGTGCGACACGCCGAGGAGAAGTGAGCCACCGCCGAGGAGGCCGTTCGCCCCGGTCGTCCGAGCGCCGCGCTCGTCGCGGAGCCGCGCGCTCGTCGCGGAGCCGCGCGCTCGTCCCGTCCCGAGGTGGACGCCGAGCGCCGCGGTGACCGCTCACGCGCGGTGAAGACCGCTTACGCCCCGTGTTGCTCGACGTACTCGCGGGCCGCCTCGCGGATGACCTCCTCGGGGCCCTCGACGCACTCGCGGCGGAGGTCGGGGTACTGCCCGTCGAGCGCGCGGGCGACGTGCCCGTCGAGTTCGGCGACGGCCTCGACCGCCATGCCCTCCAGGTCCTCCGAGAGGAGGCTGGCGACGGCCCGGCTGACCGCACAGCTCCGGCTCTCGAAGGCGATCTCCTCGATGCGCCCGTCGGCGACCGTCACGTGGAACTCGCCGTCGTCGCCGCAGGTCGTCTCCTCCGAGGGCTTCACGAACGTCGGGTCGGCGAGCGCGCCCGCGTTGCGGGGGCGGTGGTAGTGCTCGCTGATGCGGTCGTGGTAGCGGTCGGAGGCGAGGTACGCGTCCAGGTCCTCGCGGGCCGAGTCGACGACCTCGAGGAGGCGGTCCACGTCCGCGCGGGTGTTGTACACGTAGAAGGACGCGCGGGCGGAGCCGGGGATGTCGAGCCGGTCGTGGAGCGGCTGCGTACAGTGGTCGCCGGCGCGGATGGCGATCCCGCGGTCGTTGAGGAGGCTGGAGAGGTCGTGCCCGTGGACGCCCTCGACGTTGAACGAGACGAGGCCGGTGCGCTCCTCGCCGACGCCGGGGCCGTACGCCCGGACGAACTCCCGGTCCGCGAGCTCCCGGAGCAGGTACTGCGCGAGGTCGTTCTCGTGCTCGCGGACGGCGTCCATGCCGAGCTCGGCGAGGTAGTCGACGGCCGCGCCGAGCGCGATGCCCTCCGCGATCGGGGGCGTTCCGGCCTCGAACTTCCAGGGCAGCCCGTTCCACGTGGAGTCGGTGAGCGTCACGTTCCGGATCATCTCCCCGCCGAAGAGGAACGGGTCGAGGTCCTCCAGCAGCTCCCGCTTCCCGTACAGCCCCCCGATCCCCGTCGGGCCGGCGAGCTTGTGTCCGCTGAACGCGAAGAAGTCCGCGTCCATCGCGCCCACGTCGACGGGGCGCGTCGGCGCGGACTGGGCGCCGTCGACGACCGCGTACGCGCCGTGGTCGTGCGCGAGGGCGGCGAGGTCCGCGACGGGGTTGACCGTCCCGAGCACGTTCGAGACGTGGGGGACGCAGACGACCGCCGTGTCGTCGGTGACGATGTCGCGGGCGGCGTCCGCGTCGAGGTGGCCGTCGGCCGTGACCGGGACGTGGCGGACGGTCGCGCCCGTGCGCTTGGCGATCTGCTGCCAGGTGACGAGCGAGGCGTGGTGGTCCATCTCCGTCGCGATGATCTCGTCGCCCTCGTCGAGGTGCCGGCCGAGGCCGTACGCGACGAGGTTGATGCTCTCGGTGGTGTTCTTGGTGAAGACGATCTCCTCGCGGCCGTCGGCGCCGAGGAAGTCGGCGACGCGGTCGTGCGCCCGTTCGTAGGCGACCGAGGCCTCGTGGCTCAGCTCGTGGATCCCGCGGTGGACGTTCGCGTTGTACCCCGCGTAGAACTCCTCGAAGACCTCGTACACCTGGCGGGGGGTGTGCGTGGTCGCGGCGTTGTCGAGGTAGGTGAGCGGATGACCGTTCACGCGGCGGTCGAGGACGGGGAAGTCCGCACGTACCGCTTCGGCATCGAAACCCATGTCACTACTGAGAGATCAGTTCTTCATAAATTGATCGCAGATGATACTGGTACTCAATAACGCGGTCGACGGGGGCTACATGGCCGACGAGATCGCTCACTTCCTGCCCGACGCCCGCGTGTACGAGTACCCGCACGAGGACGGCGACCCGAGCCTCGACGGCGTGGACGGCGTCGTCATCGGCGGGAGCGAGGTCGGCGTCTACGACGAGCCCGACCAGCCGTGGATCACTGCTCAGAAGCGGTTCGCGCGCCGACTCGTCGAGGAGGGGGTCCCGACGCTCGGCATCTGTTTCGGCCACCAGATCCTGAACGCCGCGCTCGGCGGCGAGGTCGTCGACAGCGGGACCTCTCGGCTCCGACTCTGCGACGCCGACCTCGACGCCGACGAACCGCTGTTCGACGGCGTCGAACCGACCGTGCCGGTGCTCCACTCCGACGTGGTGACGGAGCTCGGCGACGGGATGGACGTCATCGGCCGCGCGGACTACTACGAGTACTTTGCCACCCGCCACCGCGACCGGCCGGTCTGGTCGGTCCAGTACCACCCCGAGTTCACCCCTCGGATCGTCGACGAGTACGACGGCTGGGAGGCGACCGACCGCACCTTCGAGGACGTCACCGCCACCCGAACGCTCGCCAACTTCGCGGCGCTCGCGGACTCTTCCGCGGGCGACTCGTAGCGGCCGCGGGCCTGCGTTCGAAGGGGCGGCGGGGGGCCGTTCGAGAGCCGCGCCGGTCGCGCGTCACGCGCGTCGGTCCGGGAACACCATCACGGGGACGTCCGCCGCTCTGATGAGGTGACCGCCGGGGTCACCGGTGATCGTCCGTTTCCAATCGTCGATGTCCCTCGGAGTGAAGGCGACGAGCGTCGCGTCGGTCATGCCGATCGCGTCGACGAGCGCCGCGGCGACCTCTCGCGCCTCGAGCGTCACCCACTCGAAGCTGAGATCGTCACGGTAGAGAATGTCGAAGAACGTATCGTAGGTGGCCCCCGCGAACTCGTCTCGTCCGGTCTTGATCGTCGTCTCGTCGCCCTCACCCGGGGTCACGTGCGTCACGATGAGCGTCGTCCCCGGGTCGAGATGCGGCCGAACCGCCCGCGCCGTGGCCTCGGCGTCGTCCGGGCCCGCGATCGGTATCAGGACCCGCTCGAATAGCTCGTCGTTCACGAGCGTCCCCTCTGAGGGCGCGACCAAAAGCGTATGGGGCGCCCCCGGGTACCGTCCCCGTGTTCGGACCGCCGGACGGCCGGCGGCGTCGAACGCCGCACGGAGCGACCCGTCGCGGCCGCCCCGTCGGTCACACCGGGAACCCCGCCGGCCGTGGTCCGCGGAACCCGGCCCGAGACCGTTCGCCGGCGGCGCTCCCGGACGCTCTCTCCCGAAGTACGTTCACTCGTCGGCGGCGTCCTCCGTGCCGGCGCGTTCAGAGGTCTCCGCCCCCTCCGCGTCCGCGAGGAGCAGTCCGGTCCCGCCCGCGGCGATCATGCCCACGCCGACCGCGCGCAGCTGCCGGAGGTACGCCGGCTTCGCGTCGAGTTCGTCGGCGTTGTGGAAGTTCTTCCCGATCATCTTCTTGGTGAGGCGAACGCTCGCCCGTGGGAACAGCGCCGTCACGACTCCCTGCAACAGCACCAGTGCCGACCCGAACAAGCGCGCTTTCTTACAGTTGTCCATACCAAACTATCGGTGACGCGGCCGCATAACTATTGTGCCTACCATCCAATACTGGCCTCGGATCGAGCTTCGATCGGAATCTCCCAGCTTCTTACTCCTTAAGTATTGTGTAGGATTCACAATATCAATTCGCTCGAACGGCGCCCGCACGTGACTCGAGGAGCGGCGATCTGCTCGCCGCCCGCCTCAGTCGTCCGCGGCCGCTTCGGGCCGGTACGCCTCGCTGATCGCCTTCCACTTCCCGGAGCGGAACCGCAGGTAGTTGATCGCGGCGGGGATCGTCGTCTCGGCCATGAACGCGAGGTAAAGCCCCCACAGGCCGATCGCGGGCAGGGCCACCTCCGGGAGCGTGAACCCGACGAACGGAATTTCTATCAGCGGGGTCACGAAGCCGACGAGCGGGAGCTCTACCGCCGGGATCGTGAGGACTTCGGGAACCGTTACCGCCGGCGTCGCGTCGTGCGCGCCGACGTACGCGAGGGGGATCGAGACGCAGAACATCCCGAGGAACTGGCTGGCGAAGGGGATCTTCGTGTCGCCTGCGGCGTCGAGGGGGCCGGCCGCTCCGCCGGAGACGCCCTGGAAAATCACCGCCGCGCAGGCCGCGTACACGAGGTCGACGGCGATCGGGATCTCCGGGCTGGTGGGCGACTCGGCGAACAGCGAGACGATGTCGGTCGCGAAGGTCGCGATCAGCACCGCGGAGACGGCGTACGTCGCCACCGAGAAGCGGATGATGTCGCGGGCGTACGCCTCCGCCTCGTCGGGGCGCTCGACGCCGAGCTCCTGCCCGACCAGGCTGGAGGAGGCGAGGCCGAATCCCCAGCCGGGCGTGTTCATGATCCCCCAGATGCGGCGGGCGATGACGAACGCCGCGACGGTGTTCTCGCCGAACACGTCGAGGATGGCGAGCATGGGGAACTCGGCTGCGGTCCACACGAGGTTGCGCGCGCCGACCGGGACGCCTATCTCGACGAGGTCGCGGAGCATGCCGGGGTTGACGTACGAGCCGGTCGCGTCGATGGCGACCGGGAACTCGCCGATCAGCGGGGCGCTCCCGCGGACGAGGCCGACGGTGAAGCCGGCGACGGCGAGCACGTTCGAGAGGACGGTGCCGACCGCGGCGCCCTCGACGCCCCAGCCGAGGCCGAAGATGAACAGCGCGCTGAGGACGATGTTGGCGACCGCGCCGCCCGCCCGGACCTGCATCGCGGTGTAGGCGTCGTCGCAGCCGACGAGCACGCGGCTCCCGACGAGGTTGAGCGCGGCGAACGGGACGCCGAGCCCGACCACGCGGAGGTAGTCGGCGCCGTGAGCGATCGCGGCCTCGTTGCTGCTCAGGACGTCGATGAACGCCGGCGCGTACAGCCAGAAGGCGCCGCTGACGGGGACCGTGATCGCGATCACGAGGAGGACGCTCGACCGGACCGCGTCGCCGAGCTCGGCGAACGCCTCGGCGCTGAACCGCTGGGAGACGAGGGCGATGGTGCCGCCGGCGACCCCGCCGCCGAGCGCGAACGCGAGCCCCCAGTAGGGGCCGGCGAAGCCGACGCCGGCGACGGCGCTGGTGCCGACCGCGACGCCGACCATCGCGACGTCGACCGCGTTCTTCGACATCCGCGCGATCCCCGTGACGATCCGCGGCCACGCGAGGTCGGTGGTCCGGACCACGCGGTGGCGGTCGATCAGGCCGACCCGGGCGAGCGCGAAGCCGATGTACAAGATGAGCAGCCGAAACGGGTTCGGAAGGCGGGAGATCAGCTCACGGGGAGAACTCGGGAGGCGAGACACGACGGATGGACCCGTTTCCCGCTGGCGGCTAAAGGGGTTTCGTCACGCGGCAGGCGGTTCCGGATCGGCGGCGGTCTCGGGCCCGCAGCGGTCCGCGGTCAGGCGCCCGAGACCAGGTAGACGGCCGCGGCGGCGAAGGCGATCCCGAGCCCCTTCCGGGCCGTGAACGACTCGCCGAGGAAGAGGAAGCCGATCACCGACGAGAAGACGAGGAACATCGCGAAGATGGGCGTCACGACGCTCACGGGCCCCAGCGAGAGCGAGCGGTAGAGGGCGAGGATACCGATGCCGAGGAACACGCCCGCCGCGAGGACGTGCGCCAGCTTCGGCGACCCGAGGTGGGCCGTGAACCCCTGTCCGGTGTACGCGATCACGCCGATCGCCATGGCGACGAGCAGCGTGTTCGAGACGACGACGGCGACGTCGCTCGGGATCGCGTTCGGTCCGGTCGTGGCGACGCGCATCAGCGGCGAGACGAGGGCGTACGCGCCCATCGCGAGCAGCGCGTACGGGAGATAGGTCGTGGCCGTAGCGTCCATGTGCCGCGGTCGGCGTCCGGCGTCAAGTGCCTATCGACCCGCGTCCGGCGGCGCCCGCCGCGAGACCGAACCGCCCGCGGCCGACGGGCCGTCGGCGGGCGGCTCCGAGGCCTCGGCCCCTTCGTCTTCGGCCCTCACCGCTGTCCGGTCGAGCGGAACGGCGACCGTCACGAGCGTGCCCGCGGGGTCGCGCTCGTCGAACGAGATCCGGCCGCCGAGGTGGTCGACGCCCCACTTGACGATCCACAGGCCGATTCCGCTACCGTGTCGGAGGGGGGTCTCGGTGCCGCGATCTAAGACGTCGTACTCGGCCGGGTCGATCCCGGGGCCGTCGTCCGCGACGGTGATCTCGACCCACCCGTCCGAGACCGCGGCGTCGACCCGCATCCACGGCGCGTCCGCGTCGTTGTGTTGGAGCGCGTTCGAGCAGAGGTTCTCTAAGACGACCACCAACACCCCTCGGACGGGGACGGTCGGCACGTCCCCGACCTCGGTCCGCGCGTCGGGATCGTCCGCCCGCGCCGCCGCGACGGCCTCGTCGACGACCGTCGGCAGCGGCGTCCACTCCGACTCGTCCGTCGGATCGAACAGCTCGCCGGCGGTCCGAGTGCGCTCGCTGAGGTCCAGCATCCGCTCGGCGCTCTCCGAGATGACGGATAACGCGCGCTCGTCTGTCGGGTCCGAGCGGAGCTGTTCGAGGTACCCCAGGATGAGGTTCGTCTCCGTGCGAACGTCGTGCCGGAAGACGCGGTTGAGTACGTTGAGCCGCTGTTGTTGACCGAGGTACGCCCCCACGTCGTGGTAGGTAATCACCCGCGCAGTGGTGCGGTCGTGGTCGTCGACCACGTCCCTGATCGTCGCCTCGTAGGGCCGCTGCCCGTCGCGCCCGACGACCCGTATCGCCCGCGGCTTGTCCTCCCCGCCGTCGTCGAGTTCGCGGACCGCGTCGTACTTCGGGACGACCGCCGACGCCGGCTCCCCGATGGCCGCGCGGCGGTCGACGCCGAACGTCTCGGCCGCGCTCTCGTTCAGGTCGACGAGGAGCCCCTCCGTCCCGACGACGAAGACGGGGTCGTGGAGCTGCTCGAAGACGAGCTGGCGCGCGCGGCGGCGCGGGGCGGGCGCGAGCGTCAGCAGCCGGAACCGCGAGAGCGCGAGCAGGTACGCGACCCCCGAGACCCCGAACACCAGCGGCGTGGGGTCGAGTCCGGGGACCGGGATCGCGCCAGAGAGGTACGCGACGCTGCCGGCCCACGGCGCCGCGGTCCCGACGAGGAGCGCCGCGCTCTGTCCCCGGAACGGGCGGGCGTCGTCGCGAATCAGCTGGATCAGCGGGACCGATCCGACCGCCCCGAGGAGGTAAGTGTAGCCCGCGATGATGTAGTACAGCGGTCCGGGCACCACTTTGAGGAACGTGCCGACGGCCGTCTCGCGGACGACCCGGTCGGCCGCGAGGAGGTTGCCCGGGTCGCCGGCGGCGGCGACCGCGACGGTGGCCGCGGGCACGACGGACACCACCGCCACGGAGAACGGCGTCACGTAGCGGTCGTAGCCGGTGTACGCCAGCGCGAAGAAGAGCCACCCGACCGGGATGACGACGACGCCGACCCACTGGACGTCGTACCACAGCGCCTTCGCCGGCAGCGTCGTCGCCTCCAGTTCGAAGACGAGGAACGTCGCCCACCAGACCTGCCCGGCGAGCAGCACCGCGAGCCACGTCGCGCCCGGTTCCGGGCGCTCGCGCCACGCCAGGATCGCCGCCGCCAGTCCCACCGTCACCGCCACGAGGAGGACGACGGACAGAGGGCTCAACGCCGCCATAGAATTTTTACGGACATTGTATTTATAACTCATCGGGTTGTGATTATCTATCGAAAAAATCGGGATCTGGGGCCCTCAGCGCCTGAGATTACGCCGCCTCACAGCGCGAACGCGAGGAGGACGACGCCGGCGACGAGGTAGCTGCCGTCCGGGGCGACGCCGAGCGCCGTCCCGTCGAGCCTGTCGGCGAGCGCGGTGATGGTCATCGAGACCACGAGACCGACGCCGAGCGCGACGAGGGCCGGCGTCGACGCGGCGCCGGTCGTCGCGGTGACGGCCAGCAGCCCGGCGGCGACGGCGTCGACGCCGAGGAGGATCCGTCGCGTTCCGGCGACCCCGAAGACGACCGGGAGCGTCGCCACGCCCTGCGCCGCGTCGGCGGCGGCGTCCCTGACGTTCGGGACTTCGACGTCCACGAACGAGCGGACGAGGACGTACGCGAACAGCAGGGCGACCGTCCTCGGCCCGACCGAGTCGACCGGGACGCCGGCGAACGCGAGCGGCGCGGCGACGACCGCGACCGCCCAGGCGAGCGCGACCGCCGCGGAGTTGAGGAGGAACACGTCCTTGAGCCGCGGCACCGAGGCCGCGCCGAGCGGCGCGAGGCGGTCGCCGAGGGCGGGGAGCCAGTCGGTTGCGTAGCCGATCCACACCGCGCCCGGGACGAGCGCGAGCGCCAGCGCCGCGGGCCCGGCGCCCGCCGCGAGCGCGACCGCGAGCCCGTAGCTCACGGCGGCGGCGACCATCAGCTGGTCGGCGTAACGGAGCGCGAAGCGGGCGCGCAGCGGCGTCGCGTCGGCGTCGCCCTCCGCGTCGGCGACGTGGTCCGCCGCGTACACGGAGAAGGCGATCAACCCGACCGCGACCGGCGCGGCGGACCGCTGGACCCCGAGCGCGGCCGTCACGAGCGCCACCTCGACGGCCGCGACGAGCGCGGTGAACGGGGCCCCCGCGGCGAACGCGGCGACCCGGCGCACGGCGCTCGTGTCTGGGGAGGTCACGTGCGAGCGATACTGCGATGTCGTGCCGTCTGCCGTCGACGGCTTCGTCGGTTCGTTTGCCATAGAGTCGTTCGCCGCCGGCCGACGGCGAACGTACGGTATGGGAGATCGAACCGTATCTATCCACCCCGTTCAGCGTTAATAAAATGCGAATTAGACCCGTATCAGGTCCACCGGTCTGGCCCGTCGCGGGGGTTCGGGCTTCAGTACGCTTTTGACCCGAGCGGCCGATTTCCCGCCCATGGACGGAACCTTCGATCACGTGATGATCCGCGTCGAGGACCTAGAGGAGAGCCTCGACTGGTACCAGACGCACCTGAACTACGAGGAGAAGGGCCGCTGGGAGGCGGACACGTTCACGAACGTGTTCCTCGGCCCCGAGGACGTTCACGAGGACGGCGCACTCTTAGAGCTCACGTACAACCACGACGGCCGCAGCTACGAGATCGGCGACGCCTGGGGCCACATCGCGGTCCGCGTCCCCGAGGACGCGCTCCAGGAGTCGTACGACCAGCTGATGGACGAGGGCGTCGAGGACTACCGCGACCCCGAGTCCTGCGGGAACCGCTACGCGTTCGTGAAGGACCCCGACGGCCACGAGATCGAGATCGTCAAGCGCGACCACGGCGCGAAGTGGAGCATCGACCACACGATGATCCGCGTCGAGGACGCCGACGAGGCGCTCGGCTACTGGACCCGGAAGTTCGAGTACACGGAGTACCCGGGCCGCTGGGAGGCCGACACCTTCTCGAACTACTTCGTGGCGCCCGAGGACGCGGCCGAGGAGGAAATGAAGCTCGAACTCACCTACAACTACGACGGCCGCGAGTACACGATGGGCGACGGCTGGGGCCACGTCGCGGTGCGCGTCGACGACCTCGACGAGGCGTGGGACGACCTCATGACCCGCGAGGCGCCCGACTACCGCGACCCCGCCTCGTGCGACCACAACTACGCGTTCACCAAGGACCAGGACGGCCACGAGGTCGAACTGGTCACGCGGGACTGATCGACGCCGCTCGGCCGGGGTCACACGGGCGCCGCTGCGCCTCTGCTCCTTTTTACCGCCCGGTTGGAACCGGCTCACTCCTCGAACTCGACACCCGTGATCTCGAACCGCGCGCCGCCGTCCTCGCTCGCTCCCGCCCGCACCGACCAGCCGTGCGCGTCGGCCACCTGCTCGACGATACGCAGCCCGAACCCGGTTCCCGACTGCGAGGTCGTGTGCCCCGCCTCGAACACATCTTCCCGGCGGTCGGGGTCGATGCCCGGGCCGTCGTCGCCCACGTAGAAGCCGTCCGGCAGCGTCCCGACCGCGACCGTCACGTCGTCGCCGCCGTGTTCGATCGCGTTCCGCATCAGGTTCTCTAACAGCTGTTTGAGCCGTCCCTCGTCCGCGAGGATCATCCCCTCTGCGCCGGCGCGCAGCGTCGCGTTCCGCGTGTCGACCGTCCGCCAGCAGGAGCCGACGACCCGGCTCAGGTCCACCGGGTCGGGGTCGGTCACGGGGTCGCCCTCGCGGGCGAGCGTGAGCAGGTCGTCGATCAGGGCGGTCATCCGGCCGTGCGCGCGCTCGACGGCCGCGAGGTGGTCGCTGTCGCACTCCTCGCGGGCGAGTTCGGTCCGGCCGCGCGCGACCTCCAGCGGGTTCCGGAGGTCGTGTGACACCACCCCCGCGAACTCCTCTAAGCGGTCGTTCTGTCGCTCCAGTTCCGACGTCCGCTCCGCGAGCCGGCGGGTGCGCGCCTCGGCCTGGAACGCCGTCTCGGCCGCCGTCGCCAGGATTCCGGCGAGGTACTCGTCGACGCCGCCGAACACGCCGGGCTCCGTCTCGCCGACCGATATCGTCCCGTAGTCGCCGATCGGGACGATCAGCAGGCTGCGGAGGTCCGTGTCGGCGTCGAGCGCCTCGGTCTCGCGGATGTCGTCGAACTTCCGGGGCTCGCCGGCGTCGAACGCGTCCCAGTTCAGGCTCCCCCCGTCGGGGGTGTACGTCCGCCGTTCCGGCAGCAGGTCCACCGCCTTCGGCGAGACGGCCATCGGCACCAGTCCGCCGGCGTCCTCGTCGTGGATCCGGACCGTGACTATCGAGAACCCGAGCACGTCGGTGGCGGCCTCGACCGCCCGCTCCGCGATCTCCTTCCGCGAGTCCGCCCGGACGAGGGTCCGAGTCGCGTCGTGGAGCCGCTCCACGCGGCTCTCCCGCTCGATGCGGTCGAACGCCGCCTCGAGGTGGCCGGTGAGGATCTCGGCCACGAGCACGTCGGTGTCGGTGAACTCGTTCGGCTCCGGCGAGGAGACGACGAACAGCCCGTGGTCCCCGATCGGGCGCAACACGAGGCTCTCCGCCGGCGAGGGCTCGTCGAGCGGCTCGTACGCCGACAGCTCGTCGACGACGAGCGACGAGTCGCTCCGGTAGGCGTCCCACGCCATCGCCGCCCGCGTCCCCGGCGGCGCGTCCCGGTCGTACGACGGCTGCTCCTCGAACAGCGCGGGCACCGACTGGCCGAGCGCGACCGGTTCGAGGCGGTCACCCTCCTCGGTGCGGAGGTGGATCCCGCTCAGTCCCGCGTCGATCAGGTCGTCGACCGCGTCCACCGCCAGCTCGGCCGCTTCCTCGGTGGTCCGGGCGTAGTTGAGGTCCCGGGTCCACTCGCGGAGCCGGGCGAGGGTCCGCTCGCGCTCCTTCCGCTCGGAGACGTCCCGCGTGGTGACGACGTATCCCTCGGTGGCGTCCGTCTCGATCCGCTCGCTCCCGACCGATTCGAGCCACCGGTACTCGCCGTCGGCCGTCTCGAACCGGTACTCGGCCGTCGGCGGGCCGCCCTCGGCGTCCAGCTCGCCGAACGCCGCCCTGACCGCCTCCCGGTCCTCCGGGTGGACGTAGTCGAGCGACCGCTCGCCGAGCAGGTCCGACGGGGCGTGGCCGGTCACGCGCTCGCAAGAGGGGCTCAGGTACCGGAACCGCCAGTCGCGCGACAGCACGGCGACCACGTCGCTGGCGTGTTCGATGAACGCCCGGTGGCGGTCGCGGTCGGTGGCGTCGCGGATCACGCCGACGAAGTGTCGCTCGCCGTCCGCGGTGAACTCGCCGTACGACAGCGAGACCGGGACCTCGTGACCGTCGCGGTGGAGCGCGTCGAACCGAACGTCCGACCAGTCGACGCTCCGCTCGCCGGTGGCGAGGTATCGCTCGACCGCGCCGAGGCGGTCGTTCCGGTGCCGGTCGGGCATCAGCGTCGTCAGCGGTTCGCCCTCCAACTCGCTCGGCTCGTACCCGAACACCGACTCGACGGCCGGGTTCGCGAACTCGATCACCCCGTCGATGTCGACCGACAGGATCGCGTCCGACGCCCCCTCCGCGACCGCGCGGAACTGACCGACGGCCTCCTCGGCCTCCCGTTCGGCCCGCCGCTTCTCGACGGCCTCGACGACCCTGTTCGCCAGCCGCTCGTACCGCTCCGTGCCGCCGCGCTTCTGGAGGTAGTCGGTGACGCCGGCGGAGATCGCTTCGCTCGCGACCTCCTCGGACCCCCGGCCGGTGAAGAGGATGAACGGGAGGTCCGGGCAGCGCTCGCGGACCGCGGCGAGGAACGCCAGCCCGTCCCGGCCGGGCATCTCGTAGTCCGAGACGACGCACTCGAACTCGCCGTCCGCCAGGGCGTCGAGCCCGGCGTCCGCGTCGGGCGCCGTCTCGACCGCGATCCGGTCCGCCTCGCGCTCTACGTACGAGGCGGTGACCTCTCGCAGGTCCGGGTCGTCGTCGACGAGGAGGACCGGGATGCGGTCGGGCATACGCTCGGAATACTTACCATTCGCGTATAATGGTTTTGCCCGTCCGCGGCTCGGACCCCGAAAATCGACGGGGAAGGCCGCGAGCGACGTCGGCTCCGGGGCGGCGTTCACTCGCCCCGCGACCACGCCGAGTGGCTCGACGCGCTCGCGCTCGGCTCACTCGTCCGGGGACCGGTCAGGCGCGGGACGGAAGACGACGAGCCGCTCGCCGTCGGTGGCCCGCTCGCCGACGGCGGCCGTCACCGCGTCACCGATCGCCACGTCCGGGGCGGCGTCCTCGTCCGAGTCGTCGCCGCGGACGATCCCCGTCAGCCGCGTCGGGCCGAAGTCGACCACGGCGGTCGCGTACGGCGCGTCGTCGGCGAAGCGGGGCGACGGGACGTGGACGACGCTGTACGTCTCGACGGTCCCCGTCTCGCGGAGCGGCTCCCGCGAGAGGTCCGGCGACCCGCACTCGGGACAGACGCGGCGCGGGGGGAGCGAGCCGTGGCCGTCCGGACACGCGAGCGCGAACCCCTCGCCGTCCGCGAGCGCGTCGAGCCACTCGGCGTAGTCGCGGTCGGTCGGCGGGGCCTCCCCGCCCGTGTCCGCGTCGCTCATTCCGCCACCTCCAGCACGTGGACGACCGCGCTGGCGACGGTCCCGCCCGCGTTGTGCGCGACGCCGACCTCGGCGTCGGGGACGTGCTCGCTGTTGGGGTGGTCCCCGCGGAGAAGGCGGGTCAGCTCGGCGATCTGCGACCCGCCGGTCGCGCCGACCGGGTGGCCCTTCGCCTTCAGCCCGCCCGAGAGGTTCACCGGGAGGTCGCCGTCGGCGGCCGTGACCCCCTCGCGGGCGGCCGATATCCCCTCGCCCGGCTCGAACAGTCCCAGCGACTCCAGCGCCAGCACCTCGGCGATGGTGAAGCAGTCGTGGACCTCCGCGACGTCGACGTCGCTCGCCCCGACGCCGGCGTCGGCGTAGGCCGCGTCGGCGGCGTCGTCCGCGGCGGGCGTCCGGGCGAGGCGGTCGCGGTCGCCGAGCGCCATCCGGTCGGTCCCCTGTCCGGTGCCCGTCACCGCGACCGGCGCGTCGAGGTCGTTCCGCTCCGCGTACTCCGCGGAGACCAGCACGAGCGCGCTCGCCCCGTCGGTGATCGGGCAGGCGTCGTACAGGTGGAGCGGCGCCGCGACCGGCGGCGCGTCCATCGCCTCCGCGACGGAGACCTCCTTCCGGTACTGGGCGTACTCGTTGGGCACGGCGTTGGCGTGGTTCTTCGACGCGACGTGCGCCAGGTCCTCGCGGCTCCCGCCGTAGGCGTCGAAGTAGGCGTTCGCCATGAGCGCGTAGGCGCCGGGGAAGGTGACGCCCGACCGCACCTCGAAGAGGTCGTCGGCCGCGATGGCGAGCCCCTCGGTGACCTCGGCGGTCGGGAGGTTCGTCATGCGCTCCATCCCGCCCGCGAGGACCACGTCCGCGTCGCCCGCGGCCACCGTCCGGACCGCCTCCCGGACCGCGACGCCGGCCGACGCGCACGCCGACTCGTAGCGCGTCGCCGGGCAGCGCACCCCGGCGGCCTCGGCCATCAGCGGCGCCTGGTGGCCCTGATGCTCGGCGAGCGCCCCCATGAAGTTGCCGTAGTTCAGCTCTTGGACGTCGGCCCTGTCGACGCCGGCGTCCTCGAACGCCCGAAGCGCGGCCTCCCCGAACAGGTCGCGGCCGGTGCGCTCCGGGTGACTGCCGAAGGGAGTGAGCCCGACCCCGGCGACGCGTACCTCTGTCATACACGAACGATGATCGGGGACGTGATTTATCTCTGCCGGAAGCGGGAGTTCCGGTTCTCCGGCAGAAACGAACGGCCCCGCAGAGAACGAGCGGGTCGCGGCGGTCGCGTCCGGTCAGCCGATGTAACGCAGGTCGTCGTCCGGCACCGCCGGTCCCTCCTGCATCTCGCGGATCTTGCCGACGACTTCCTCCATCTCCTCGGCGCGGTCCTCTAAGCTCTCGTAACCGACGGAGAGGTCGAGGACGGACTCTAGGACCTCCAGCACGGCGCGGGCGCTCTTCGGGTCGACGAGGTAGCCGCTCGTCTCGCCCATCAGGCAGGCGGCCTCGAACCCGCGGCGACCGCCGAGCCCCAGGACGAGCCCGGAGACGCCGACGATGCCGCCCGCCGGCTCGTCGGCGCGGAACTCGACGCCGGCGTCCTCCAAGTCCTCCGTGAGCGCGTCCTCGGAGACCGCGCCGAGGACGGTGTACTCCTCGACCAGTTCGCCGGTCGGGACGCCGCCGAGCGCGAACGCGCGCTCCGCGCCGAACGCCTCGGCCACGTCGAGGAACGTCGAGGTGAGCTTGTAGTGGCCCGCGTTCGACCCGGCCTGGTGGTCGCCGGTCAACACGAGCAGGTCGGCGCCGTCGGTCTCGACGGCGTGGAACTCGGCGCAGGTCAGCTCCGCGACCCCCCCGTCGTCGACGTTCACCTGCGGCGGGAACTCCGTGGCGTACACCCGGCGGACGAGCTCCCCGTCGAACTCCTCCAGCAGGTGTTCGGCCGCCAGCTTCCCCACGTGCCCGACGCCCGGCAGCCCCTCGATCAACACCGGGTCCGTGAGCTCCGGCGTCGCGACCTCGTCGATCTCGATGTCCTCCATACTCCGTCCGTCCGGGCGGCGGTCACAAGAGCGTGGCTATTCCGGTGGCTCGCGATCGAGCGGTCACGAGGACAGCCCGGACGCCGCCGCGGCGTCCGCGCCTACTCCGAGCCGCGTCGCCGCGCCCGCCGTCGGTACTCGCCGTACGGGTCTTCCGGGCCGAACGGGGCGGGCGCGCTGTTCTCGGTCGGGCCGCCGCAGACCGGACAGCGCTCGCCGAGCGCGTACACCGGCCGCTCGTGAGCGGCCGCCCAGTTCGCGCAGACGCGGATGTCTGATTTCACGGATGAAAAGCGTCGGGTCGGACCGAGTTACTCGTCGTCTTCGCGCCGCTCGCGGTGGAACTCGCCCTCGCCGCCGGCGGCCTCGATCGCCTCGCGGGCGCGCTCGGCGGCGGCTTCGAGCTGCGACTCCGCCGTCTTGTAGTCCGGCGCGCGGACCTTGATCCGGTACTCGGGCGAGCCGACGTAGCCGACGTCGAGGTCGACGCCGTCCGGGACCTCGCCGTTCCCTTCGGCGGCGGCGAGCGCGTCGCGCACGTCGTCGACGCCGTCGGGGGCCGCCGATTCGAGGTCGACGTAGCCGGTCACGTCGACGTACGGGACGGAGACGTTATCGCGGGCGGCCGCGACGACCGCGTCGACGGTGTCGGCGTCGACGTCGACGTCGTCGAGCGCCTCGTCGCCGCGGATCGCCGCCGCCTCGAAGGCGTCGTAGAGGCTCTCGTACTCCGCGAGGAGCGCGTTGGCGACCGACGTGTAGCGGTCGTCGTCGACGTCCTCGCCGAGCGCGATCTCCATCCAGTTGTCGGCCTTCTGGGCGTTCTTCCAGTCCTGGATCGTCTCCTTGCGCTGGTGTTCGTTGACGTCTTTGATCGAGAGGTCGATCTGGTTCGACGACTCGTCGACCTCGAGCACCTTCGCCACGACCGTCTGTCCCTCGCGGACGTGGTCGCGGACGTTCTTGATCCAGCCGGACGCGACCTCGCTGATGTGGCAGAGGCCGCGCTTGTCCTCGTACTCGTCGAGGTCGACGAACACGCCGAAGTCGGCGATCTCGTCGACGTCGCCGACCACCAACTCGCCGGGTTCGGGCCAGCCGCTGTACTTCATGACGGAGCGGTGAGGCGGTTACCGCGCCTCAACGGTTTCGACGATTTCGCCGTGAAGCTCCGCCTCCCCGCCGGTGGGGGTCGCGAGGGTCGTGCCGCAGACCGCGCACGACACCGTCGAGGAGGCCTTGCCGAAGACGACCTGTTCGTTCTCGCAGTCGCCGCAGGCGACGCGGTGGAAGTCTCCCGCCATGCTTACTCCTGGAACGTGAGACGGCCGGCGCGCCATCCCTCGCGCATGTGGGCCTTCCCGCAGTCGCCGCAGCGGTACTTCAGGTGGGTCTTCTTCGTCGGCTTGTCGCCACCGGGCACCTTCGAGTACCCGCCGGCGTTGCCGATGGTCGCGAGCGCGCGGCGTCGCTGTCGCGCGTCGCGTTTCATTCCGGTCGCGCGACCCGATCGGACCTTCTCCACCTCGTGCTCCTGGTGGGAGTCACAGTGGGGGCAGTACGTGTTGAAGCGGCGTGGCATTTCCATGGATATCGACCTTGAGACGCGGTTCGTCGCCGACGCTTAAAACGGGTTTGGTCTGGGCCGCCCGCGAGCCGGCCCGCGCGGCGGTCCGCGTCCGTCTAATCCTCCCACTCGGCGACCGCGCGCACCGGCGACCCGTCTGCGCCGCGGAGCCGGAGCGGGAAGGCGGAGAGCCGGAACCGCGCCGGGAGGCCGTCGAGGCCGCAGAGGTTCTCGACGACCGGGAGCGAGGCGCCCAAGAGGACGTCGTGGGCGGGGGTCCCCGCGGGTTCGCCGTCCTCACTCGCCTCTCCGTCTGCCCCTCCGCCCGCCGTCGGCGTCGGGTCCGGTCCGAAGGCGTCGAGCCCGACGCCGACGCCCGCCTCCCGACACCGCTCCGCGGCCGCCGCGGTCAGGTACGGGTGGTCGCGGTATCGGTCGGTCCCCCAGTGCGACTCCCAGCCGGTCCGGAGGACGAGGAGGTCGACCGCGGGGTCGAGGGCGTCCGGTTCGGGGAGCGCGCCGGGGCGGATCGGCTCCCGCGGTTCGAGCGGGCGGGGGTCGACGAGGCGGGCGTCGAACGCGAACCGGCCGACGTCTCGCTCGTCTATCGACTCGCCCCCGCGCACCGTATGCCGCGGCGCGTCGACGTGCGTTCCCGCGTGCGTTCCGGTCCGGAGCTCGCTCGTCGCGTAGCCGTCGGCCTCGTGGGTCGCGGCGGGCGCGAGCGTCACGTCGGGGTCGCCGGGGTAGGTCGGCATCCCCGTCTCGATCGGTCGCGAGAGGTCGCGGAACACGAGCGGCGGTGCGGTCGCGTCGCGGTTAAGTCGGTCGCCCTCGCGGCCCGCGTCGCCGGCGACCGCGCTCCCTCGGTCGCCGAGGTTCCGCGGCCCGAACGTATTTCCTCCGCCCGCCGCTGGGTGCGTTCATGTCGGAACTGCCGCTGGACGCGTACTACGACCTGACCCAGATCGGCGAGGTCGCCGTCTCCCCCGCCGGCGACCGCGTCGCCTTCACCGCGACCGAGTACGACCAGGCCGCGGACGAGGCGGTCTCCTCCCTCTTCGTCGCCCCGATCGACGGCTCCCGCGAGCCGCACCGCCTGACGAGCGCCTCCGGCGCCTCCGCACCGTCGTGGGGGCCCGACGGCGACCGCCTCGCGTTCGTGGCCGCTCGCGACCGCGACGCCGAGAAGCGGGTGGGCTGGCGCGACCGAGACGACGAGGGGGACGAGGAGGACGCCGAAAGCGGGGACGAGGACGCGGACGCCGAGAGCGAGGGCGACGGCGAGGAACCCCTCGGAAACGGCGACGACGGGCCCAAGCCGCAGGTGTGGATCTTCGACCTCGCGCTCGGCGGCGACGCGCGGCAGGTCACCGAGCGCGACGAGGGCGTCGCCGACTTCGACTGGTCGCCCTCGGGCGACCGCCTGGTGATCGAGTCGCGCGACCCGACCGACGAGGAGTCCGAGTACCTCGATCAGGTGCGCGAGGAGGGCGGCCCCATCGAGACGACCCGGCTTCAGCACAAGGTCAACGGCGCCGGCTGGACCGACGAGGTGACGCGGTACCTGTTCGTCGTCGACCTCGACGACCCAGGGAGCGACCCCCGCCGGCTCGACGACGCCTACGGCGGCGGCGCCTTCGAGGACATCGCCGGGATGGACCCGACGTGGGGCCCGGACGGGCGGATCGCGTTCACCTCCTGCCGGCTCGACCGCCCGGACGACACCTCCGTCCGCGACCTCTACGCGGTCCCGGCCGACGGCGGCGACGCCGAGCGGCTCACGGGCGGCGATCTGACCCACGGCGCGCCGGCGTGGCGCCCCGACGGCGACGGGATCGCGACGGTAGCCAGCGACCCCGACGACCCGCCCGCCCCGGCGGAGGTGTACCTCGTCGACGCAGCGGACGAGGCGGACGCCCGCGGCGAGCCCGCCTCCCTCACCGCCGCGCTCGACCGGACGGTCGCCCGCGGCGGCGAGCCGGCGTGGGTCGACGGCGAGATATACGCCCGGATCGCCGACGAGAGCCAGACGCGGCTGGTCCGCGTCGAGACGGACGGCACCGTCGAGCGCGTCTTCGAGGCGCAGGGCCGCGACCGCGCGATGGCCGGGGTCGACGTGGCCGACGACGGGTCGACGGCGGTCGTCGTCCTCTCCGACCCGACCGAGGGCACCGACCTGTACGCGGTCGACGTCGACGACCTCGACGCGGCCACGGAGCCCGACTCCTTCCGGCGGCTCACCCGCGTCAACGAGTCGCTCGTCGACGAGTTCGCGGTCCCGGAGGCGCGGCGCGTCGAGTGGGAGTCCAACGGCTGGACGCTCGACGGCGTGCTCTACCACGACCCCGAGTCCGGCGACCACCCGCTCGTGGTGGCCATCCACGGCGGGCCCATGTCGTACGACGAGCCCGTCTTCAGCTTCGGTCACGCGGCGCTGACGAGCCGGGGCTACCTCGTCTTCCGCCCGAACTACCGCGGCGGCACCTCGCGCGGCCGCGAGTTCACCGCCGAGCTCACCGGCAAGTGGGGCACCGCGGAGGTCGACGACATCGCCGCGGGCGTCGAGTCGCTCGCGGACCGCGGCTGGGTCGACCCCGACCGCGTGTTCGGCCACGGCTTCTCGTACGGCGGCATCGCGCAGGGGTTCCTGGTCACGCAGGAGCCGGACCTCTTCGCCGCCGCGGCGCCGGAACACGGGATCTACGACATCCGGTCGGCGTTCGGCACGGACGACACGCACGTCTGGATGGAGGCGGAGTTCGGGCTCCCGTGGGAGAACCCCGAGGCGTTCGACGCGTCGACCGCGATCCTCGACGCCGGGAACATCGAGACGCCGCTGCTCGTCATGGCCGGCGGCGAGGACTGGCGCTGTCCCCCCTCGCAGTCGGAGCAGCTGTACGTCGCCGCCCGCAAGCAGGGGGTCGACGCAGAGCTGGTCGTCTACCCGGACGAACACCACAACATCGGCGACCCCGACCGCGCGATCCATCGGCTGGAGAAGATCCTCGACTGGTACGAGACCCACGACCCGGCGGTCGAGGCCGAGTCCGGGAACTGAGCCGCGCCGTCGGTTTCTCGGCGCCGACGGGCCGCCTCAGTGCTCGACGAACTCGACCAGCACGCCGCCCGTCGAGCGCGGGTGACAGAAGGCGACCTCGTGGCCCCACGCGCCGGGGCGCGGCTCCTCGTCGACGAGGTCGATGCCGAGGTCGCGGGCGTCGTCGAGCGCGGCCGGGAGGTCGTCGACCGCGAGCGCGACGTGGTGAACGCCGGGTCCCTCGCGGTCGAGGTAGTCCGCGATGGTCCCGCCGGCGTCCGGTTCGAGCAGCTCGAAGTAGCCGCCGCCGTCGAGTTCGAGGAAGACGACGCGCATCCCGTCGAACGTTTCCTCGTGGGCGACCGGGGCGTCGACCAGGCCGCCGAACAGGTCCGCGAGCGCCGTGGCGTCCCGCGTCGCGACGCCGACGTGATCGAAGCGCATACCCGACCGTCGCGGCGCGCGGACATAAATGGCCCCGGGCGGCGCGACCGAGCGGGAACGCGGTCGGGGGACGCGGGCGACTGTCGGTCCCGGCAGCCCGGTCGACCGATGGAAAGTGTTGGGTAGCTCCAGCGACAACGGGCGGCAGAGCCATCCCGTGAGCGACCAGAACCCCGACACGGCCTTAGAGCAGAAGACGTCGCGGACGATCCTCGACTCGATCCTCGACAGCGCCGTCCACGAGATGAACCGCGAGCGGTCCGGGCTGCTGCTCTCCGGGCTGTCCGCCGGGCTCGACATCGGGTTCGGTCCCCTCCTGATGGCCGTCGTGCTGACGCTGTCGCCGGGCGGGTACGGCGACCTCGGGACCGAGCTGCTGCTGGCGACCGTCTACTCCGTCGGGTTCGTCTTCGTCATCCTCGGTCGGTCGGAGCTGTTCACGGAACACACCATGCTCGCCGTGATCCCCGTGATGGACGGGCAGGCCTCGCTCGGCCAGCTGGGCCGCCTCTGGGGGCTGGTGTACGTCGGGAACCTGATCGGCGGCCTGTCGTTCGCCCTGCTCGCGACCCTGTTGACGCCCGGGCTCGGCGTCGTCGAGGCCGCGGCGTTCGAGGAGATCGCGCTCAAGCTGGTCACCCACGACCTCACGTGGCTGTTCGTCGGCGGCGTGTTCGCCGGGTGGCTGATGGGGCTGCTGGCGTGGCTGATCACGGCCGCCCAGGAGACGACCGGTCGCCTGCTGCTCGTCTTCATCGTCACCGGCACCATCGGGATGCTCCACCTGCCGCACTCGATCGCGGGCAACGTGGAGGTGCTGTTCGGGCTGTTCTCCTCGCCCGCGATATCGATCGCCGACTACCTCTCGTTCCTCGCGCTCGCGACCGTCGGCAACGCGGTCGGCGGCGGGGTCTTCGTCGCGGCGCTGAAGTACGGCCACGTCGTCAGGGGCGCGGACTGAGCGCGCCGCCGGGGGCGGCTCGGAACCGTCGCCGCCGCCTTCCCGCTCACCGCCCGGGCTTGTACTCGCCGAACTCGTCGCGGAGCACGTCAGAGATCTCCTGGACCGTCGCGTACGCCTTCACCGCGTCGACGACGTGGGGCATCACGTTCTCGGACCCCTGCGCGGCCTCGCGGAGCCCCGCGAGCGCCTCGTCGACCGCGTCGTCGTCGCGCTCGGCCTTCACCTCGTTCAGCCGGTCGCGCTGGTTCTGCTCCTGCTCGGGGTCGACCTCTTCCAAGTCCATTTCCGGCTCCTCGTCGACCTCGAACTCGTTGACGCCGACGATGATCCGCTCGCCCTCCTCGATCTCCCGCTGGCGCTCGAAGGCAACGTCCTGGATCTGTCGCTGGACCCAGCCGCTCTCGACGGCCTCTAACATCCCGCCGCGGCGGTCGACCTCTTCGAGGATCTCGAACGCCTCCTCCTCGATCCCGTCGGTGAGGTCTTCGACGTAGTACGAGCCCGCAAGCGGGTCGATCGTGTCGGCCGCGCCGGACTCGTGGGCGAGGATCTGCTGCGTGCGGAGCGCGGTGCGCACGGACTTCTCGGTCGGGAGCGCGAGCGCCTCGTCTTTCCCGTTCGTGTGGAGGCTCTGGGTGCCGCCGAGGACCGCCGCGAGCGCCTGATACGAGACGCGGACGACGTTGTTCTCGATCTGCTGGGCGGTGAGCGTCGACCCGCCGGTCTGGGTGTGGAACTTCAGCTGCTTCGACTTGGGGTTCTCCGCGCCGAAGCGGTCGTCCATGATCTGCGCCCACATCCGCCGTGCGGCGCGGAACTTCGCTGCCTCCTCGAAGATGTTGTTGTGGGCGTTGAAGAAGAAGGAGAGCTGCGGGGCGAACTCGTCGACGTCGAGGCCCGCGTCGAGGGCGGCCTCGACGTACTCGATGCCGTCGCCGAGGGTGAAGGCGATCTCCTGGGCCGCGGTCGAGCCGGCCTCGCGGATGTGGTAGCCGGAGATGGAGATGGTGTTGAACTTCGGCGTCTCGGCCGCGCAGAACTCGAAGATGTCCGTGATCAGCCGCATCGACTGCTTCGGCGGGTAGATGTAGAGGTTCCGCGCGATGTACTCCTTCATGATGTCGTTCTGGATGGTCCCCCGGAGCTGGTCGCGCGGGACGCCCTGCTTGTCGCCCATCGCGACGTACATCGCGAGGAGGACGGCCGCCGGGGCGTTGATCGTCATCGACGTGGAGACCTCGTCGAGCGGGATGGAGTCGAAGACGGTCTCGAAGTCGTCGAGCGTGTCGATGGCGACGCCCGACCGCCCGACCTCCCCCTCGGCCATCGCGGCGTCGGAGTCGTATCCCATCTGCGTCGGGAGGTCGAACGCCATCGACAGGCCCGACGAGCCCTCGTCGATGAGGTAGCGGAAGCGCTCGTTCGTCTCCGCGGCGGTGCCCATCCCCGCGTACTGGCGCATCGTCCACAGCCGCCCCCGGTGCATGGTCGAGTAGACGCCGCGAGTGTACGGCTCCTCCCCGGGGTAACCGAGGTCCTCCCGGTAGTCCACGTCGACGTCAGCGGGCGTGTACAGCGGGTCGACCTCCTGGCCCCCGGTGTCGGTGGTGAACGTCTCCTCGCGCTCGCCGAACCGGTCGACAGTGTCGCCGTAGGTCCCGTCCTCCCACGACTCCTTGGCCTCCCGGATCGCGGCGAGTTCCTCAGGATCGTACATTATTCAACCGGTCGACCGAGCGGGACTTAACAGTTTTCAGGGTCGCCGAGCGCCCGGGCCGGGCTCGGCCCGGCCGGGCCGCCGGTCCGATTTAAGTGTCACGCGTCCGAGACGGCGGTATGGACGTGCTCACCGACCCCGCGCGTCGGTTCTTGGCCGCGACGGCGCCGGAACACACCGAGACGCAGGCGGAGATGGCCGACCTCGCCGACGAGTGGGGCTTCCCGATCATCGGGCCGGAGGCGGGGGCGGTCCTCCGCCTGCTCGCGCGACTGACAGACGCCGACCGCGCCTTCGAGTTCGGCTCCGGCTTCGGCTACTCCGCCACCTGGTTCCTCCGTGGCGGCGCCGGGCACGTGGTGTGTACCGAGTTCGACGCAGACGAGGCCGAACGCGGCGTCTCGTTCGCCGCCGAGGGCGGGTACGCCGACCGCGTCACCTTCGAGGTCGGGGACGCGATGGAGACCGTCGACCGCTACGACGGCCCCTTCGACGTGGTGCTGATCGATCACCAGAAGGAGCGGTACGCGGACGCCTACCGGGCCGTCCTCCCGAAGGTCCGGTCCGGCGGCGTGGTCGTCGCCGACAACATCGCCCGGGGCCCGATCGACTTCGGCGACCTCGTCGCGCACTTCGAGGCCGGCGAGCCGCTCCCGGACGCCGCCGTCGACGCCCAGACGCGCGGCGTCGGCGAGTACGTGGGGACCGTCCGCTCGGACGACGCCGTGGAGACGGCGGTCCTCCCCGTCGGCTCCGGCATTTCCGTTTCGACGGTCGTCCGATGAAACCGAGCGAAACGGTTATCATGTCGAGTAGAAAACAACTACGCAGATGAGACAAGCGGACGGAGCCGGCGGCGACGAGGGGGGACGAGGGGCGTCGCTCGTACGCGTCCTCGTGGTCGACGGCGAACCGGCGTTCGCCGAGACGGCGGCCTCGCGGCTCGAAGCGCGCGACGACCGGTTCGAGGCGGTCACGGTCGAGGGCGCCGAGTCGGCGCTGGACGCGCTGTCGTCGGCGTCGTTCCACTGCGTGGTCTCCGGGTACGAACTGCCCGAGGTCGACGGCGTCGGGCTGTTAGAGACGGTCCGCGACCGCCACGGCGACGTGCCGTTCGTGCTCTTCACCGGGTCGGGGTCGGAGGCGGTCGCCAGCGACGCCGTCTCGGCCGGCGTCGACGAGTACGTCCGACGGGACGAGCCGGCGGACGAGTTCGCGCGGCTCGCGAGCGCGGTCGCGAGCGCGGTCTCCGAGGCGCGCGGCGGTCGCCGCCTGGCCGCGCACCTGGAGCGCACCAGCGACGCGTTCTGTCAGGTCGACTCGGAGTGGCGGCTGACCTACCTCAACGAGCGGGCCGCGGGGTTCGTCGAGCGCGACGCGGACGCGCTGCTCGGCGAGCGGATCTGGGAGCTGTTCCCGGAGGTCGCAGGCACCGAGGCGGAGGCGGCGCTCCGCGAGGTCGTCGAGACCGGCGAGGCGACCGAGTTCGAGCACCACGTCGACCGCCTCGACGCGGAGCTCGCGGTGAACGCCTACCCGACCGCCGACGGGCTGGCGTTGTACTTCCGCGACGTGACGGAGCGCCGGGAGCGCGAGCGGGAGCTCCGGGAGGTCTCGGAGCGGCTCCAGCTTGCCGTCGAAGGGGCCGACGTCGGCGTCTGGGACTGGAACGTGCGGACGGACGAAGTCCGGTTCGACGACCGGTGGGCGGGGATGCTCGGCCACGACATCGACGAGATCGACTTCGACCTGTCGACGTGGGAGGACCGCGTCCACCCCGACGACATCGACGACGCCTGGGACGCCATCGAGGCGCACTTCGCCGGCGAGACCGACCCCTACCAGAGCGACTTCCGCATGCGGACCACGTCGGGCGACTGGAAGTGGATCCGCGACCGGGGCCGCGTCGTGGAGCGGACCGAGGACGGCGAGCCCCTCCGGGCCGTCGGGATCCACATCGACGTCACCGAAGAGAAGGAGCGCGAGCGCGAGCTCGAACGCTACCGCCGCATCGTCGACGAGCTGCCGGAGTCGGTGTGTATCTACGACGCCGACGGCCGCATCGCGCTCGCGAACGACCACATCGCCGACGTGTTCGGCACCGACCCGGAGTCGCTCGTCGGCCGCGAGAGCCGCCTCGTCGAGCGCATACAGGCGGCCGACGGCGACAAGTACGGCGAACTCGTCGAGGGCGAGCGCGACTCGCTGACCGGGACGGTCGAAGTCGACCTCCCGGACGAGCCCGCTGCGATCGTCGACTACGGGCTGACACGGCTCGTCATCGACGGGGAGTTCGACGGGGTGCTCGGCATCTCCCGCAACGTCACCGCCGAGCGGCGCCGACAGCGTCGGCTCGAACGCACCTCCGCGCGCCTGGAGGCCCTCTTCGAGCGCTCGCCGGACATGGTCGACATCCACGACGAAGCGGGGTCGATCGTCGACGCCAACCGCGCGATGACCGACGCGCTCGGGTACGACCGCGAGGAGATAGTCGGGATGGACGTGTGGGAGGTCGACGCCGAACTCGACCCCGAGGAGGGGGTTCGGCTCTGGGAGGGCCTGGAGGTGGACGAGACGGTCCGACTGGAGACGACGTTCGCCCGCGCCGACGGCTCGACGTTCCCCGCCGAGGTCCACGTGCGGCGCATCGACGTCCAGGGCGAGGACCGGTTCCTGGCGAGCAGCCGCGACATCTCCGAGCGGAAGGCGTACGAGCGCCGCATCGAGCGGGAGAACGAGCGGCTCGACGAGTTCGCGAACATCGTCTCGCACGACCTCCGGAACCCGCTCAACGTCCTCTCGGGGTACCTCCGGCTCGCGCGCGAGACGGGGACCGACTCCTACTTCGACCGCTGCGAGCGCGCGCTCGACGAGATGGAGCGGCTGATCGAGGACGTGCTCGCGCTCGCCAAGCAGGGCGAGGCGGTCGGGTCGTTCGACCCCGTCAACCTCGGCGACCTGGCCGCCGGGTACAGCGACGACGCCTTCGGATCGGCGGACGGCGAGGACCCGTTCGGCGACGACGCGGCCGGCGGGGACGAGCCGGACGCGCCGGTCGAGGTCGTGGTGGAGGCCGACGGGGAGATATGCGCCGACCCGGGCCGGGTCCGGCAGCTCCTCGGGAACCTGTATCGAAACGCCGCCGAACACGGCGGGCAGCGCGTCGTCGTCGGCGACCTCCCGGACGGGTTCTACGTCGAGGACGACGGCCCCGGGATCGACGCCGACGAGCGGGACCGGGTGTTCGAGAGCGGCTACACCACCTCCGAGACGGGCACCGGCTTCGGGCTCTCCATCGTCCAGCGCATCGCCGAGGCGCACGGCTGGGAGGTGGCCGTGACGGAGGGGGAACGCGGGGGCGCTCGGTTCGAGTTCACCGGGCTCGACCGCCCGGGGGCGGACGCGGACGGGCCCGCGCCGCCCGCCGACCCCTCGGGCCCGGTCGCCGAAGAGGCGGAGCCGCGGGACTGAGCGGGCGGGGACGGTCGAAAAAAAGCGGGCGTCGACGCGGGAGTCCGGCCTCAGAACGCGCCGGGGTAGACGCTGACGTCGGCGTGGAGCTCCTCGCGGAGCGCGCTGTGGACGTGGCAGATGCCCTCGGCGCGCTCGGCGATGTCGGCGGCGGTCTCGTCGTCGAGGTCGGCCTCGACGTGGACGTCGAAGGCGATCGATTCGAGGTCGTCCTCGTCGTCGAGGTCGGCGCTCGCGTCGATCTGGATCTTGCCGAGGTCCTCCTCGCCGCGCTGGCTCCCGCCGACGCGGAGCGCCGGGAGGTAACAGGAGGCGTACGTCGCGACGAGCGTCGCGTTCGGGTTCGGGCCCGTCTCGTCGGTCGCGTCGATCTGGAGGTCGAACTCGCCGACCTGGCTGGTGCTGGCGTACCCTTCCTCGGAAACCGTGGACGTCTCGATGTCTGCCATAGTCGACCGACCCTTCGTCCTCCCGCCGCTAAAGGCTGCCGACACGGGACGTGAGTGCCGGGGGACGGACGGGGTCGATACAGCGCGGTCGCGTCGCTCCGGACGGGAACGCTGCGAAAAATGGCGGAATCACCGGTGGGGTCGTCGCCCCCTCAGTCGAGCGTGTACGTCTCGTCGCCCTCTAAGACGACGGGGTCGGCGGCGGCGCCCGCGGCCTTCACCTCGTTGACGAACTCGCGGGTCTCGATCTCGATCGGCCCGAACGAGTCGTAGTGCATCGGGAAGACGACGTCGGCGCCCACCCAGTCGGCGGCGATGCCGGCGCCCGCGGGCCCCATGGTGAAGTGGTCGCCGGCGGGCAGGGCGGCGGCGTCCGGTTCGAGGTACGGGGCGATCACGTCGACCATCTCGGACATCAAGCCCGTGTCGCCGGCGTGGTAGAACGTGGTACAGTCGGGGTCCGACTCCTGGGTCGGCTTCTTGTCGCCGACGACGAACCCGGTCGGCATGCCGGCGGAGTAGTCGGGGTCGTTCTCGATGCCGTTCGAGTGGTCCGCGCGGACCATCGTCACCCACGCGTCGCCGCACTCGGCGGTGCCGCCGATGTTCATGCCGCCGGCCGGGAGCGTGTGCTCGTGGCCGAAGTTCTCCTGGACGTAGCCGGTCAGCTCCGGGGTTGCGACCACCGTCGCGTCCGGGAACTCGGCGGCGTCGCCGATGTGGTCCGCGTGTCCGTGGGTCAGGAGGAGGTAGTCGGGGTCGAGGTCCGCGGGGTCGACGTCGGTCTTCGGGTTGTCGAAGAACGGGTCGATGAGCAGCTCCGTGTCCTCGACGACGACGTGCCACGTGGAGTGGCCGTGCCAGGTGAGTTCCATGGTCCGTTCCGTACGTCTCGGCGCGTCGTAATAAAACTCGACGCCGCGGAGGCTGTCGCCCGTCGGCGAAAGCGATTAACCGGAACGGACGCGAACGTCCGGTAGATGCCCTCCCAGACCAGCGAGCCCGGCGGCCCGCCGGCCGCCTGCCCCGCCTGCGGCGAGGCGGTGCCGGACGGGGCGAGCTTCTGCCCCGACTGCGGCGCCGACCTCGACGGCGCCGCGGGCCCCGCGTACTGCGTCGACTGCGGCGCGGCGTTCGACGACGACGACCGGTTCTGTTCGAACTGCGGCGCGTCGCGGTCCGGCGGCGGATCCGCGGCGTCCGAGCGGTCGAGCGGCCGGTCGGAGCGGTCGGACGACCGGTCCACGTCGCGCTCGACCTCGTCGCCGGACGAGAGCGAGCGCGCTTTCCGCCGCCGCGTCCAGGACCACCTCGACGCCGGGTGGGACATCGAACAGGACGCCGGCGACCGGGTGATCCTCGTCGACAGGGGAATCGGCTCCGTCGGCGTCCACGTCCTCCTGTTCCTCTTCACCAGCGGGATCGGGAACCTGCTGTACGGCTGGTGGCACTACTCCAAGCTGGCCGAGCGACGGCGGCTCGTGCGCGGCGACGAGACGCGCGCTCGCCTTCCGTCGAGCGTGGAGAGCGGGGGGACGGTCGAAACCGTCTCCGCGTACCTCCTGAGCGGGTTACTGCTGCTGATCGGCGGCTGGATCGCGTTCCTCTCGTTCGAGTCCGGCACCCCGCCGGTGGCGCTGGTCGGGCTCGCGTTCGCCCTGCTCGGGGCGGGGGCCGCGCCGGCCGTGAGGCGCCGCCTCGGTCGACGGCACGGACTCATCGATTTCGGCCGGCAGCGGACGGTCGATCACCGGGTCGTCCGACCCCCGGAGTCCGTCGACGAGTCCTGCGTCGTCTGCGGCGAGGCGTTCGAGCGCGGCCTCGTCAGGCGTCGCCGCGACGAGACGGTCGTCGCCGGCGTGCCGGTCCGCACCCACGCGATCCGCCACAACCACTACTGTGCCGACTGCGCGCGCTCCGAGCTGTTCGGGGACCGCGTCGGGGCGCCGTCGCTCGACGAAGTAACGGGCGAGGCGGGGGAAGCCACCGACTCGCGCTTCGCCGACGAGGGCTCGGAGACGGACGCCGCGGACGAGGATTCCACCGTCGACGCCGCGGACGGCGACGCGACGGACGCGGCGGCGACCGACTCGGTCCGCGAGGCGACCGACTCGACCGAGTGAGCCCGCGAGCACGCCCTGTCACGGTCGTCGCTTGCCTCTCCGGGAACGCTTTTCGGGGGGCCGCCCGTTCGGCCGCGTATGTACCGCGCACGGTTCCGCGACCCGGCCGGATCGATCCGCGAGGGCGAGTACGACCCGGCGACCGACACGGTCGCCTTCGGCGGCGAGGAGTACGCGCTCTCCGACCCCGACATCGACGTGCTCGCGCCGACCGACCCGTCGAAGATCGTTTGTATCGGGCGCAACTACGCCGACCACGCCGAGGAGCTCGGCAACGACGTGCCCGACCGCCCGCTGCTCTTCCTCAAGCCGCCGAACGCGGTGGCGAGCCACGGCGACACCGTGACCGTCCCCGCCGGCAAGGACCGGATCGACTGGGAGGCGGAGCTCGCGGTCGTGATCGGCGAGCAGTGTAAGGCGGTCGACGCCGCCGACGCGATGGACGTCGTCGCCGGGTTCACCTGTATGAACGACGTGTCGAACCGCGACGACCAGAACCGCGAGCAGAACTGGGTGCGCGGGAAGGCGTTCGACGGCGCGGCGCCGCTGGGCCCGGTCCTCGCGACGCCCGACGAGGTGCCCACTGACGCGGGCGTCGAGCTCCGCGTCAACGGCGAGACGAAGCAGTCGAGCGACCGCGAGCACATGATCTTCGACGTGCCGACGCTGATCGAGGAGATCACGACGTACCTCACGCTCGAACCCGGCGACGCGATCGCGACGGGCACCCCCGAGGGGGTCGGCGCGCTCGCCGACGGCGACACCGTCGAGGTCGAGGTCGAGGGCGTCGGTACGCTGGAACACGATGTTCGCATCCCCTGACCGGCGCGCCGTTCTGACACCCACGTTTCCGCGTCTCGGTACCACACCGCGTTTCCGGTGAACGCTTATGTGCGAGCCCGCGGAGTCGGAGGTATGGAGACCAGTTCGTTCGTCGACGGCTGCTGACGGTACCGCCGCGGCGCGACGCGGCCGCCCCGTCCGCGAAGCGGGGTCGGTCGCCCGCGCCGCAGCACAGCGACCGGAGCGCGAGACGCTCCCCTCTCCGGGCCGACGCGAGCGCCCGACCGAATGTCACGAGACGACGCCACGACGAACGAGACCGCCGAATCGATCGACACCTCCCCTCTCGACCCCGCCGATCCCGACGCGACCCCCGCCGTCGTCGCGGCCCGGTCCGAGGGCGAGCCGCCTGACACGGCGGAGATCCGGGACCTCGCCGCCGCGGCCGGCTACGCGGTCGTCGGCGAGGTCACACAGCGGCGCCGCGAGGACCCGACCTACGACCTCGGCCGCGGGAAGGCAGAGGAGCTGATGCGGCTCGCGGCCGACGCGGGCGCCGAGGCGGTGATCTACGACGGGGGGCTGTCACCGGGACAGACGTTCTCGCTCGGCGACCTGCTGCCGTCCGGGACCGCGGTGATCGACCGCCCGCGCCTCGCGTTGGAGCTGTTCGCCGACGCCGCCGACTCGCGCGCGGCCGACCGTCAGCTGGAGCTGGCGCGGCTGCGCTACGAGCTCCCCCGGCTCCGGGAGGCGGTCGCCCGCGACGCGAGCGAGGACGTGCGCCTCCAGCCGGAGGGCGACAGCCGCGTGCTCGACGTCGAGAAGCGGATCGAGTCGGCCGAGCGCGCGCTCGACGAGATAGCCGACGACCGGGCGGCCCGACGGGCGGAGCGCCGCGACGCCGGGTTCGACCTCGTCGCGCTCGCGGGGTACACGAACGCCGGGAAGTCGACGCTGGCCCGCCGGCTCGCCGACGAGGTCGACGACCCCGAGTTCGGCGACGGGGGCGGGCCTCGTGACGCCGACCGCGACGACAACGGCGAGGGCGACCCGGCCGAGGGCGACGGGCCGCTCACGGTCGCGGACCGGCCGTTCGAGACGCTCTCGACGACGACGCGCCGGGCGACGGTCGGCGGGCGGCGCGCCCTCGTCACCGACACCGTCGGCCTCCTCGACGGGCTCCCCCTCGAGGCGGTGCGCTCGTTCCGGACGACCATCGACGCGGTCCGAGCGGCCGACTGCGCGGTGCTCGTCGTCGACGCGAGCGACGACCGTGCCGACCTCCGCCGGAAGCTCACGGCGTCGCTGTCGGCGATCGAGGCGACCGACGGCCCCGTGATCCCCGTGCTGTCGAAGGCCGACGAGGTCGGAGCGGACGGGCTCGCGGCCGCGGTCGAGGCCTACGAGGACGCGGTCGCCGACCTGGACCCCCGGGACGCCCCCGTCGTCGACGCGCTCCGCCCGCCGGTCCCGGTCAGCGTCCGCGACGGGACCGGGCTCGCCGACCTCGCGGACGCGGTGGCCGACGCGCTGCCGACGGCGACCGCGACGGTCGAGGCGCCCAACGGCGGCGCCGCCCAGGCCGCGCTCTCGTGGGCGTACGACCGCGGCGTGGTCGCGGGCGTCGACTACGGGAGCGAGACCGTCGCCGTGGAGCTCGCGGGGCGCCCCGACGTGGTCGCCGAGGCGGAGCGGCGGTTCGCCGACGCCCCGTCGTCGTGAGCCGCGGGGCGCCCCCGTCGCGAGCCCTCGACCGCCAAGACCACGCTTAAGCCCGCCGGTCCCCGACCCGGTGACATGGAACCACGGGATCTCTCCGATCACTCGCCGTACGTGCCCGGGCGGGGCGTCGAGGAGGTCGCCCGCGATCGCGGGCTCGACCCCGACGACCTCATCAAGCTCTCCTCGAACGAGAACCCGCACGGGCCGAGCCCGGCGGCCGTCGAGGCGATCCGCGAGCACGCCGACCGCGTGAACCAGTACCCGAAGTCCTCGCACACGGACCTCACCGCACGGATCGCCGAGAAGTGGGGCGTCGACGACGGGCAGGTGTGGGTGTCGCCCGGCGCCGACGGCTCGATCGACTACCTCTCGCGGGCCGCCTTAGAGCCCGGCGACGAGGTGCTGGTGCCGAGCCCCGGCTTCGCCTACTACGCGATGTCCTCGCGGTACCACCACGGCGAGGTGACGGAGTACGAGCTCTCCCCGGCCGACGGGTTCGCGCAGGACGCCGAGACGGTGCTGTCCGCCTACGGCGGCGAGCGGATCGTCTACCTCACCTCGCCGCACAACCCCTCCGGCTCGACGATCCCGCTGGACGAGGTCGAGGCGGTCGCCGACGCGACCGCCGAGGAGACGCTCGTCGTCGTCGACGAGGCGTACGGGGAGTTCGCCGACGTGGACAGCGCGATCCCGCTCGCCGACGAGCGCGACGACGTGGCGGTCCTCCGCACCTTCTCGAAGGCGTACGGCCTCGCCGGGCTCCGGATCGGCTACGGCGTCGTCCCGGAGGCGTGGGGCGAGGCGTACGCCCGCGTCAACACGCCGTTCGCGGCCAACGAGCCGGCCTGCCGCGCCGCGCTCGCCGCGCTCGACGACGAGGGGCACGTCGAGAAGTCCGTCGAGTCCGCGCGCTGGGCCCGCGAGTACATCGCGGACGAGCTCGACGCGCCCACCGTCGACTCCGCGGGGAACTTCGTCCTCGCCGCGGTCGGCGACGGCGAGCGCGTCGCCGAGGCCGCTCAGGAGCGCGGCGTCATCGTCCGCGACTGCACCTCGTTCGGCCTCCCGGAACACGTCCGCGTCTCCACGGGGACGCGCGAGGAGACGCGCGAGGCGGTCGCCCTGCTCAACGACGTGCTGGCCGACCTCGAACTCGGTGTCCGCGCGTGACGGAGGCGCCCGATTCCGAGGGGTCGAGCGCGGGCCGCGGCCGCGCCGACCGCATCGCCGTCACTGGAACCCCCGGAACCGGCAAGTCGACCGCGACGGCGCTCTTAGAGGACGAGTACGACGTGATCCACCTCAACGAGCGGATCACGTCGGACGACGACCTCTGGACCGAGCGCGACGCCGACCGCGACACGCTCGTCGCCGACCTCGACGCAGTCCGCGACCACCTCGGCGACTGGACCGGCGTCCTCGACTCCCACCTCGCGCACCGGTTCGACGTCGACCGCGTCGTCGTGTTGCGCTGTCGCCCGGAGGCGATCGAGTCCCGCCTCGCCGAGCGCGGCGAGTCGTCGGAGACGGCCGCCGAAAACGCGGAGAGCGAGGCGCTCGACGTGATCCTCTCCGAGGCCGTGGCGGAACACGGCGCGGAGAACGTCTACGAGGTCGACGCGACCGACCGCGAGCCCGCGGCGGTCGCCGACGCGATCCGCGCGGCGGTCGAGGGCGAGCGCGAGCCGAGCGCCGGCACCGTGGACTTCATCGATTATATATGAGCCGGCCGCGAGCGTCGAGACGGTAGATGACCCTCGACCAGTACCGCTCGGTGGCGGACCGCCTGCTCGGCCCGTGGGTGTCGGCGGCCGACAGGCTCGGCCTCTCGCCCGACCAAGTGAGCGTGATCGCCTTCCTCGTCGCGGTGGGGGCCGCCGCCGCCTTCGCCCTCGGGTCGGCGCCCCTGTACGCGACCGGCGCGCTGCTCGTCCTCCTCAACGGCTGGCTCGACGTCGTCGACGGCGCGCTCGCGCGGCACCAGGGCGTCGCCTCCGACGGCGGCGACTTCCTCGACCACGTCCTCGACCGCTACGCCGACGTGGCGATCATCGCCGGGCTCACGGCGGGCGTCGAGGCGTACGCGCTCGGCTTCGCCGCGGTCACGGGCGTCCTCCTCACCTCGTACCTCGGCACGCAGATCCAGGCGGTCGGCATCGGCCGCGAGTACGGCGGGCTCCTCGGCCGGGCCGACCGCCTCGCGCTCGCCGGGATCGTCGGCGTGGTCGCCGCGGTCTACTCCGCGCCGATCGTCGCCGGACTGAACGTCGTCGGCCTGCTGCTCGCGCTGTTCGCCGCGGTCGGCCACCTCACCGCGGTCCAGCGGTTCCTCGGCGCCTGGCGGGACCTGTAACCGGCCCCGCGACGAACTCGTCGTAGCCGTCGAACAGGTCCTCGTCGTCGGCGCCGAAGGGCGACGGGAAGCCCGGCATACTCGAGTCCTGTCACCCCGTCGGGGGACCCTTGACCCCGCAGATGTTCGGGCCGTCGCGGCCGGTCGGCCCTCAGCCGCTCTCGTCCGCTTCCGAGCGCAGGTCCCGCGCCTCTGCCTGAGCGCTGTCGACGGCGTCGCGGACGATACGACGGCCGCCGTCGGCCGCCTCGATCACCGTCTCGCCGCCGTCGGTCGCTGTGATCCCCCTCCGTAGACGCGTCACGCAACGAGGGAACGATTTAAAAGCGTCCGGTCGGAACGAGGGGTATGCCCACTTTCGAGCTGAACCTCTCGGACGACGTGTACGCGGAGTTTCAGCAGCTGGCGGACGAGGAGTTCGTCTCCGAGGAGCAGGCCGCGGAGGACCTGATCGCGTCCGGTATCGAGGCGTACAACGTGAGCGTGGTCGACGAGGAGCCCCGCGACGAGATGCTCGACGGCGCCGAGAACAACATGTTCGACACCGCGGAGGACCCGGGCAGCATCGAGGACGACCGCCTCTGAGGCGGCACGGGGCTCTCGCGGCTCGCCTTTCTCCGGCTCAGTACTTCGTCCCGAGCAGCCGGTTCGCCGACAGCGTCGCCAGCCCCAGCGCCATCACGCCCGCGAGCAGCCCGAACGCGACGGGCCACCCGGCGGCGTCCGAGACGGCGCCGACGACGACGCTGCCGGTGGCGCCCGTCACCATGTAGGCGGTCCGGACGAGCCCGAAGCCGGCGCCCCGCTCGGCGTCGGACAGCAGGTCCATGAACCGCGACTGGATCGGCGCGCCCCACGACATCGCGAGGCCGACGAGGCCAACGGCCGGGACCGACACGAGGAGGCCCAGGTCGAGCGTCGCGGCCGCGGCGAGGGCCCCGTAGCCGACGACGCCGGCGCCCATCGTCACCATCGCCGTGGCGTCGCGTCCGATCCGGTCGGACACCGAGCCGGTCACCGGCTGGGTGCCGCCGTGGACGAGGAAGTACGCGGAGAACAGCAGCGCCGACAGCGCGCTCGACAGGCCGGTCCCGACCTCGAGGAACGTCGGGAGGAACGAGGCGGTCGCCTGCCACGTGAACGCCCCCATCGTCGCGAGCGCGGTCGTGTAGAGGATCCGCGGCCGCGAGAGCAGTTCGACGAGCGGGCCGACGGCGAACCGCTCGCCGATCGGCTGGTCCGGCCGGAGGGGTTCGGTCGGTCGGACCCGCCACGCGAACAGGACGAAGACGGGGACCGCCACCGCGGCGCCGAGGAGCACGCCGGCGCGCCAGCCGTACCGCGACCCGACGAGCGCGGCGGCGGGCGGCGCGGCGAGCCCCGCGAGCGGGCCGCCGGCGACGTGGACGCCGATGGCGCGGCCCGTGTCGTCGAACTGCCGGGTGAGGAACGTCGTCGCGACCGAGTAGTGGAGGCCCGCGCCGACGCCGAGCGCGGCTGCGAACAGCCCGAAGGAGAGCATCGAGGGCGACGCGGCGAGGAGGACGGAGGCGACCGCGGTGGCGCCGACGGCGGCGAGGATGACGCGGCGCTCGCCGTAGCGGTCGCCGAGGACGCCGGAGGGGAACTGCGCCAGCGCGTAGGTGAGCCACATCCCGCTCAAGGCGAGCCCGACCGTGCCGTTCGTCACGCCGAACCGGGCAGTGATCTCCGGGACGAGCGGGCTCACGACGAGCCGCGCCACCATCGTCCCGGTGAACGCGAGCGTACAGAGCGCGAGCGCCGTGTGTTCGTACCGCCAGTTCACGGTCGCCGTACCGGGTACGGGTCAAAGCGGCTTCCGATCGCGGTCAGACGGGCCGGATGTCGCGCGACGCCGGCGGCGGTCCGGGACGCCCCCCGGCGCCCAGCAACGGTTCACTCCGCGACGAACTCGATCGGGTAGTCGGTGAGGTTCTCGTACCCGTCCTCGGTGACGACGACGAGGTCCTCGATCCGGACGCCGCCGACAGCGGGGTCGTAGAGGCCGGGCTCGACAGTGATCACGTGGCCCGGCTCCAGCTCCTCGCCACCGCTCGCGAGCCGCGGCGACTCGTGGACGTCGAGGCCGATCCCGTGCCCGGTCGAGTGGATGAACCCGGTCTCGGTCTCGGGGTCCGTGCGGAACGTCGGCTCGCCGGCCTCCTCGTACACCTCGCAGGCGGCGGCGTGGACCTCCTCGCCCGTGGCGCCCGGCTCGACCGCGTCCAGCGCGGCGCCCAGCGCGCGCTCGGTGAGGTCGTACCACTCGCGGAGGGTCTCGCTCGGCTCGCCGACGCAGAACGTCCGCGTCATGTCGGCGTTGTACTTCGTCGCCTTCGAGCGCGGGAAGATGTCGACGATGATCGCCTCGTCCGCGCGGAGCGGGCCGGAGCCGCGGTCGTGCGGGTCGGCGGCCTGCGCGCCGCCGGCGACGATCGTTTCGTCGAGCGCGCAGCCGTGGCGCAGCAGCGTCACCTCTATCTCCTCGGTCACGCGCTCGCTGGTGAGCGGCTCGCCGTCGCGGAGGAGGACGCCCGCCTCCGCGTCGTCGCCCTCGCCCGCCACGTCGGCGCCGGCGATCAGATCCTCGGCGGCCCGCATCGCGGCCTCGTTCGCCTTCTGCGCGTCGCGGATCGCGTCGACCTCGTCGTCGGTCTTCACGGCGCGGACCGCTTGGAGCCGGTCGTCGGCGTCGACCGCGACCTCGATCCCGCGGTCGCGGAGGGCGTCCGCGGTACCGACCGGGCCGCGCGGCGGCATCGAGACGGACTCGACGCCCTTGTCGCGGACGAACGCCGCGTACATGTCGTTGCGCTCCTCGCGCCCGCCGTACTCGTAGTCGTAGTCGGCGTGGCGTTCGACGGTGTCGGCCGCCGCCTCCGTCGTCGCCCGGCCGTACTCCAGCCCGCTGACGAGGACGTGGACCCCGCCGTCGGCGTAGAGGGTGAGGAACGGGTCGGGGCCGGTGAACCCGGAGAGGTACAGCTGGTTGGCGTCCTCCTGCGAGGCGTCGAGGAGGTAGCCGTCGGTGTCGAGGTCCGCGAGGCGGTCGTCGAGCCGCGTTCGGTTCATAGGCGTGCTGCTCGCGCGACGCCCAAAGCGGTTGTCCTCGCGGAACCGATCGCCGCTCCGCCCGCGGCCCGTGAGAAGACATATCCCGCTCGCTCGGGAACGCCGGAGCGAGATGGCGACCGACGGCAGAACGACGGTCGGCTCGCTGGTGTCGCTCCCGGCGGGGTGGTTCCCCGTCGCCGCCGCCTGCGGGGCCGGCGCGGCGCTGCTCGGACTCGGGCTCACGCGGGTCGGACTCGCGGTCGCCGGCGTGTCGCCGGGGGACTCGGCGGTCGCCCGGTGGATGGTCGGGGGACCGGTCTCGGCGGTCGAGGGGTCGATCTGGTTCCTCTTCGACGCGCACTGGGTCCGGACGCGGACGGGTCCCGGGCTGTCGGACCTCGTCGTCTTCGGGCGCCCGCTGATACAGGCCGACGCCGCGCTGTGGCCGCTCCGGGCCGTCCCGCTCGTCGTCGCCCTCGGCGGCGCGGCCACCGTCCGATACCTCGGCGTCGGCGACACGCTCGCCGGCGCCGTGACCGGCGCGGGCACGGCGCTCGGGTACCTCCCGGCGATGCTCGCGCTGCGGGCGCTCTCCCGCGTGCCGCTCACGCGCCACGCGTCCGACGGGCGGGTACCGATCTCCGACGCCGACGGGATCCCGGCCTCGGAGGCGGCCGGCGTCGCCGCCGGCCCCGACCTCGCCTCGAGCGTCGCGCTGGTGACCGGGCTGGCCGTGATCCTCGGCTCCCTCGCCGGCGCCGTCGCGGCCGCCGCGACCGGGGAGTGACCGGCGGGCCGGCGGCCTCGAACGCCGCCCCGTCCGGCGCGAAACGGCTATATACCAACTCCCGCGTTCGCGCCGTCGATCGCGCTTCCAGCGCGGGTCAGTCGGTCCCGTCGAGAATTCCGAATTGTACAGGGTTCTACACGCCGTTTTCGGCCGTGTCCTCGCGACGCCAGATACGCGAACATTTAAGTGCGTCGGTCACTTACTCGAAGGTGAGGAAACCACCGAGACCCGTCTCTCGGTTTCGTTGTTCCCTCCACGCACCAAACCAATGAGCGAGAACCTTCGAACGTACACGACCGAGAACGTCGACGACGAGAGCGAGACCGAGTCGACGACCGAAGACGAGGAGCTGCGGTGCCCCGAGTGCGGCGGGCAGTTAGCGACCGACACGGAGCACGGCGAGACCGTCTGCGTCGACTGCGGGCTCGTCGTCGAGGAGGACGAGATCGACCGCGGGCCGGAGTGGCGCGCGTTCGACTCCAAGGAGAAGGACAACAAGTCGCGCGTCGGCGCCCCGACGACGAACATGATGCACGACAAGGGGCTCTCGACGAACATCGGCTGGCAGGACAAAGACGCCTACGGCAAGTCGCTGTCCAGCCGCCAGCGCGAGAAGATGCAGCGGCTGCGGACCTGGAACGAGCGCTTCCGCACCCGCGACTCCAAGGAGCGCAACCTCAAGCAGGCGCTCGGCGAGATCGACCGGATGGCGAGCGCGCTCGGGCTCCCGGACAACGTCCGCGAGACCGCGTCGGTCATCTACCGCCGCGCGCTCGACGAGGACCTCCTCCCCGGCCGCTCCATCGAGGGCGTCTCCACCGCCTCGCTGTACGCCGCCGCCCGGCAGGCGGGGACGCCGCGCAGCCTCGACGAGATCGCGGGGGTCTCCCGGGTCGAGAAGGACGAGATCGCCCGGACGTACCGCTACGTCGTTCGCGAGCTCAAGCTGGAGATCCAGCCCGCCGACCCCGAGAGCTACGTGCCCCGGTTCGCCTCCGACCTCGGCCTCTCCGACGAGGCCGAGCGCCGGGCCCGCAGCCTGCTCGACACGGCGAAGGAGCAGGGGATCCACTCCGGCAAGTCGCCGGTCGGGCTCGCCGCGGCCGCCGTCTACGCCGCCTCGCTGCTCGTCAACGAGAAGGTGACCCAGAGCGAGGTCAGCGAGGTCGCGAACATCAGCGAGGTCACCATCCGGAACCGTTACCACGAGCTCCTCGAGGCCGAGGACTCGGTCGCGCTGAACTGACGCCGCCGCTGCGCGGCCGCCCGTCGCCGCGTTCGAAGGACGCTCGCCGGTTCACCCGCTTTCTTCGCCGTCCCAGTACCCCACGTCGTCGCCGATCCGGTAGTACCCCGACAGCGACCGTTCGGCGTCGCCCCCGGGCGGCAGCTCGTAGAGGCTACGGCCGAGGTCCGCGCCGCCCGCCGCGGCGTCCGGCCGCTTCCGTCGCCACGCGGCGTCGTCCGCGTCGGTCGTCGTCCACGACAGGTCGTCCGCGTCGAACGGCGGCATATCTAACGGTCACGCCGGACCCTCAATGGCGTTCGCGTCGCCGGAGCGGAGTCGGCCTCGCGCCGGGAGCCGAAACCGCGAAGGCGACGCGTCGCCACCCGGAACCATGGAGACGACTCGCCACTTCACGGCGACGACCTACATCGTCAACGACGGGGCGACCGCCCTTCACGAGCACGAGCGGCTGGGGATCACGCTGCCGCCCGGGGGCCACGTCGACCGCGACGAGCTGCCGCACGAGGCCGCGCGGCGCGAGGTCCGCGAGGAGACGGGGCTGACCCCCGAGCTGGTCGCGACGGAGTCGGCGATCACGGGCCCGAACACTCGGGGGCTCCCGGAGCCGGCCCACCTCATGCTCCACGACATCAACGTCCACGAGGACGGGTCGGTGGGCCATCAGCACGTCGACCACCTCTACTACGCCCGCGTCGACTCGCGGGAGATCGCCCCCGACGGCGACGACGAGGTGGACCCGGCGCGCTGGCGCTGGTACACCGCCGCGGAGCTGGCGGCGAGCGACCTCCCGGACGACGTCGTCGACCTCGGCCGCGAGGCTATCGCCGCCGTCGGCACGGACTGACCGGGCCGGGCGTGGCGCCGAGACGTCCGGCCCGCCGTCGAGCGGTTCGGTCCGCCGCGCGCGGCGTCAGACGGCCGTCTCACGCTCCGGAAGGTATTTGAGTCGGTGTTGGCGACGTAAACGCAAGGATGGACGCACAGCGACGGGAAGCGATCGCCGAGTGGGACGACCGCTCGTTCTCCGACGGGTTCGCGGGGCTCCGGCGGGTCGTCGACGACGGGTTCTCGGGGGCGGCGACCGACGGGACCGGATGGCTGTTCCTCGTCGACGGGCGCGTCGTCGGCGTCGTCGACGCGGCGCTCGACGCCTTCGCCGAGGCCTCCGGGACCGTCTATCGGGCCCCGGACGACGCGCTCCCCGTGCTCTTCGCCATGCAGGAGCTCGGCGGCGAGCCGCGGGCGAAGTACTACACCAAGGACACGCCGCTGGACGAGGCCGACCGCAAGCTCTCGCAGGGGGGATTCACCGGGTACATCGAGCTCTCGGAGAACGTCCTCTCCGGCGACTACTACGTCGCCTACACCGGCGGCGAGTCGATGGCGGCGGCGTACGTCGGCAACGCCCGGCGGCTGGAGACGGGCGACGACGCGTTCGACCTCGCCGCCGACGAGGTCGGGATCTACACGGTGTACGAGGTCGACCTCGACGTCCGGCCGCTCCCGGACGGCGACGGCGCGGGCGAGTCCGGCGCGGCCGCCGGATCCGACGCGGCGAGCGACGAGGCCGACGAATTGACCGACGAGCCGGCGAGCCCCGGGGCCGCCCCCGAGGCCGACGAAACCGACGATCAATCCGAGGCCCCCGGCGAGCCCGGCGACGACGGCGGGCGGGAAGACGGGCCGTCTCCGACGAACCGCTCGGACGAACCGAACGGCGTCAACGTGCGCACCGCGGAGAGCGACCGCGACGGCGCGGACCCGAGCGACGGCGCCGACGAGACGGACGGGCCGGCGTCCGACGCCGTCCGGATCGGTGACGCCGACTCGGACGGCCGCGACGGCGCGGCGGGCGCCGACCGGACGGGACGGGCGCCGGCCGATTCCGACGGCGCGGCCGCGTCGGACGCGGGCGCAGCGGACGGCGACGCCCCGGACTCCGACGACGTGTTCTCCGAGGAGGCCGAGTGGCGTGAACAGAAGTCGATCCCGGCGCTCGACCCCTCCGAGGCCGGCGGCGAGCCGCGTTCCGGCGGGGGGCGGCGCGGGGCGTCGTCGCAGCGCTCCCGTTCGGCGAACGACCGCGCCCGGACCGGGCGGAGCGGATCGGACGCGAACAGCGGCTCGCCCTCGCCGCGCGCCACCGAGACGCCGTCGTCGACCCCGTCGGCGGTGTCGAAGCGCGAGGCGGCGGCCGACGCCGACCCCGAGCGGGTGCGGAAGCTCGAGGCGGCCTTGGAGGAGACGGAGACGGAGCGACAGTCGCTCGCCGACGAGCGCGACCGCCTGGCGGCCGAGCGCGACGAGATCGAGTCGGAGCGCGACGAGCTGGCCGAGGCGGTCGACCGGCTCGAGTCCGAGGTCGAGGACCTCCGCGAGGAGCGCGACCGGCTCCGGGACGAACTCTCGAACGCCAGGGAGCGGCTCCCGGACGCGGAGCGGACGCTCACGCCGGGCGAGGCGCGCGAGGGGACCAACCTGTTCATCAGGTACGACTCGAAGGAGGGCGCGACGCTCGCCGACGCCCACGAGGGCGCCGCCGACCGGGAGGCGCTCCGCGAGAACCTCCGGGTCGAACACCACACGAGCTTCGAGACCGACGGCCTCGCGGTCGACGGCCGACCGTTCGAGGAGTTCCTCCAAGACACCATCGAGTACGGGTTCACCCGCTGGCTCGTCGAAGACCTCCCGTTCGAGGTCCGCGGCACCGGCAACGAGGGGACGCTCCGCGACCTCTACGACGCGCTCCCCGAGGTCGACCGCGCCGAGATCGGCGGGACGGTGTCGATCGCGATCCGGGAGGGGGGCGAGGAGACCCGCGAGCAGCGGGCGTTCGACCTCGTGTTGCGCGACCGGATGGGCCACCCGCTGTTCGTCGCGGACCTGAACGACAGCCGGGACCCGACCGCGGAGGGGACGCTGGAGTCGCTCGTCGAGAACGGGCGCGACATCGCGGCGTCGAACGAGACGTTCGCGGGGGCGTTCGCGGTGACGGAGAGCTTCTTCGAGCCGGGGGCCCTAGAGACAGCGAGCGACGCGGTCGGCGGGGGCCTGTTCAGCCGGTCGAAGCGCGCGAGCTTCGTGAAGCTCTCGCGCAAGCAGGGGTATCACCTGTGTCTCGTGGAGGCGCGCGACGGCGGGTTCCACATGACGGTCCCCGACCTGTAACCGCGGGGAAAGCGTCGGGAGTAGCTCGCGGAGAACGGAAACGCGGCAGGTGCGTCGGCGGGCGAAATCGAAGTTCCGATCAGTTCTCGAGCTCGGCGGCGTCGTCGATCCGCATGGACCCGAGCTTATCGACGGTCTCGTCGAGCTTCTCGTCGAGCTCGTCGACGAACTCGTGGGTGCGCTCCGTGGTGATGGCGCCCTGACTGGACGGCTCGATGAGGTTCTCCTCCTCGAGGACGCGCAGCGAGTACCGGACCTTGTGGTGCGGGTAACCGGTCTCGTTCGACATCTTCACGATGCCGATCGGCTCGTTTTCGATGACCATCCGCAGGACCTGGAGGTGACGTTCCAGCATGTCTACCTCCTTCTCTAGTCGATCTATCATGGCACATGTTAACTCGTCATGCCCCCGTTTAAAAGTTGCTGTCGACGGCCGCGGAGGCCCGCTCAGATCGCACGCTTTCACGTGGGAGTAGTTAACGTGTTCGATCGCGGCGCGGCAGCGGAGAACACGCACGGTCCGAACGCGAACGATAACACCGATCGCGAACGGTGCGGGGAGTAAATACACGAACAAGCGTATTCTCTCTGATATACGGGCTTTTCGATCCACGTTTGTGGTAGTCTCACGGTCACAGACCGTAATCTGTTTTACCCCCCGCGGGGAATCGGCAGGTCGTATGACACTCACCATCGTCGGCTCCCAGCTCGGCGACGAGGGCAAGGGCGCCCTCGTCGACCGGTGGGGAGGGGACGCGGACGTCGTAGTCCGTTATCAGGGCGGCGACAACGCCGGCCACACCGTCGTCGAAGGCGGCGCGGAGTACAAGCTCTCCCTGGTTCCCAGCGGCGCGGTCCGGGGAACGGTCGGAGTCTTGGGCAACGGCTGCGTCGTCAACCCGCGCACGCTGTTCACCGAGATCGACGACCTGCGCGAGCGGGGGCTCGACCCCGACGTGCGCGTCGCCCGCCGGGCGCACGTCATCATGCCGTACCACCGCGTGCTCGACGGCATCGAGGAGGAGGTGAAGGCCGACGACGACGCCGGCGACGAGGTCGGCACGACCGGGCGCGGCATCGGCCCGACCTACGAGGACAAGGCCGGCCGCCGCGGGATCCGGGTCGCGGACCTGCTCGATCCCGACGCGCTCCGCGAGAAGCTCGACTACGTCGTCCCGCAGAAGCGCGCGCTCGTCGAGGACGTGTACGGGATCGACCTCGCCGACGACGACCGCGCCGACGCGTTCGACGTCGACGCGCTTCACGAGGAGTTCGCCGCGATCGGCGAGCGCCTCGCCGACGAGGGGATGACCGTCAACTGCTCCGACTACCTCCACCGCCGCCGCGAGGCGGGCGACGCGATCGTCTTCGAGGGCGCGCAGGGGACCCACATCGACGTCGACCACGGGAACTACCCGTTCGTCACCTCCTCGAACCCGACGGCCGGCGCCGCCGCGGTCGGCTCCGGCGTCGGCGTCACGACCGTCGGCGACGGCGAGGTCGTCGGGATCGTGAAGGCGTACCTCTCGCGCGTCGGCGAGGGCCCGCTCCCGACCGAACTCGACGGCGACGCCGACGAGGAGGCGCTCGCCGACGAGATCAGGGAGAAGGGCGGCGAGTTCGGCACCGTCACCGGGCGCCCGCGCCGGATCGGCTGGCTCGACCTCCCGATGCTCCGGCACTCCGCGCGCGTCTCCGGATTCACCGGCGTCGCCGTCAATCACGTCGACGTGCTCGCCGGTCTCGACGAGCTGAAGGTCTGTACGGGCTACGAGCTCGACGGAACGGAGCTCGACACCGTGCCGACCACCACCGACCGGTGGGAGCGGTGCGAGCCGATCTACGAGACGCTCGACACGTGGGAGCCGTTCGACTCGGCCGCGGTCGCCGAGGCGGGCTACGACGCCCTCCCCGAGGCCGCCCGCGAGTACTTGGAACTGCTCGCCGACGAGATCGACACCCCGGTGTACGCCGTCGGCGTCGGTCCCGACCGCGAGGAGACGGTCGAGCTGACGAACCCGTTCGACGAGTAGCCCGGCCGCCGTCTCCGTCGGCCCGCGCCGAAGCCGTTTTCAGTTCCGCGACGCCCAGTCGTCGGTATGTCGCAGCCCTCCAGCGGTCCCGCCGCCCCCGACCCGCCGGACACGCTCGTCGAACGTGTCGCCTCGCAGCTCCCCCGGGTGCTCCCGCTCGCGCTGGTTCCGCTCGCGACGGCGCTGCTGCGCGCTCGGGACCTCGTCGCGACGGGGCGAACGAACGGGTTCTCCCTGCGCGCGTCGTTCCCGGTGTACCGGTACGACCTCTGGAGCTTCGTCGACGCGCCCCGCGGCGGCGGGGTGACGGTGTCGCTCCCGTACGGGTCGCTCGACCCCCTGCCGCTCCTCGTCCCCGTGATCGGCGCGTACGTCGTCGTCTCCGGCGCGCTCAGCGCGGGGTACTTCGGGAGCGTCGCGGCCGCGATCACGACCGGCCGGTACGACTTCGTCGCGGCCGTCCGCCGGTTCGGCGTCCGGTTCGTCCTCCTCGAAGCGCTCGTCGTCGTCGCGCTCGGGGGTCTCTTCATCCCGCTGCTCCTCTTCCCGCCGCTGTTCGTGGTCGCGGTGTTGGCGGCGCTCGTCGTCTCCTACCTGTACTTCCCGACCGCCTACGTCCTCACGCTGGAGGACAGAGACATCGCGTCGGCGGCGCGGCGGGCCCGGGCGCTCGTCGACGACCACCGACCGCTCGGGTTCTTCCTCGCCGTCGCGGTCGTCACGGCGGTCTGTTCGGTCCCCGTGAGCCTGCTCGCGCACGCCGGTCCGGGCGGCGCGGTCGCGGCCGCGGTCGCCGCCGCGCCGCTCGGACTCGCGTTCAACGTCGCGACCGCGCTGAAGGTCGCCGAGATGGCCGGGACGGAGACCGTCGAGTGAGCGACGAGGGCGGGTCTCGGCGCTTACTGCGGGTCGACGTCGTTCAGCGCCGTCAGGTCCTCGTCGGTCAGCGACAGCTCCGCAGCGGCGAGGTTGGATTCGAGGTGCTCGACGCTCGACGTGCCCGGGATCGGAAGCGTCACGTCGGAGTGGTCGAGCAGCCACGCGAGCGACACCTGCTGGGGCGTGGCGTCCCGCCGCTCGGCGACCTCGTCGAGCACCGGCCCGGCCTCGTCGTCGTCGACGGCGTACATCGGACCCCACGGGATGAATCCGACGCCGTGGTCCTCGCAGGCGGCCAGCACGTCCTCGTCGTCGCGGTGGTCGACGTTGTAGCGGTTCTGGACGGTGGCGACGTCGACGATCTCCAGCGCCGTCTCCAGCTGCTCGACGGTGACGTTCGAGAGGCCGACGTGCGCGACCTGCCCGGCGTCTTTCATCTCCGCGAACGCGTGGACCGAGTCCTCGAAGTCGGTGTCGGGGTCCGGACGGTGGTACTGATAGAGGTCGATCGTGTCCGTCCCGAGCCGGTCGAGGCTACACAGCACCTGATTCTTCAGGAAGTCCGGGTCGCCGTGGGGGAGCCACTCGCCCTCGCGGTTGCGGAGCAGCCCGGCCTTCGAGGCGACGACCACGTCGTCGGGGTCGCCGAGCGCCTCGCCGATCAGCCGCTCGGAGACGCCCGGCCCGTAGGAGTCGGCGGTGTCGACGAAGTCGACGCCGCGGTCGACCGCCCGCCGGAGCACCGCCTTCGCCGCCTCCTCGTCGTCGGGGCGCCCGATGATGTCCTCGCCGGTGACCCGCATCGCGCCGAAGCCGAGCCGGTTGACCGGGAGCTCGCCGCCGATGTCGAACGTCTCGCTCCTGCCGGTGGTGTCTGAAGCCATGGGCGGCGGTTCGCGTGCCATTCGGAAAGCGGTGAGGGTGCCGGAAACGGACGCGCCGTGACGGCGTCGGGCGCCGCCCCGGGACTCGCCCGTGTTGCGTCCGTCGCTACTCATAAACCGCCCCCGCGCGATCGTCGGGTATGGACGCCGAGCGCGAGGTACTCGACGTGTTGGCGCGGAACGCCCGCGAGGACATCGACGACATCGCGGCCCAGACGGGCCTCGACGCGGCGGCGGTAGCGGACGCGATCGACGCGCTGGAGGCGGACAACGTCGTCCACGGCTACCAAGCCGTGGTCGACTGGGACCGCGTCGAGGAGGGGAAGATCCGCGCCGTCGTCGAGATCAACGTCGAGCTCGACCGCGAGACGGGGTACGAGCAGGTGGCCGACCGGATCGCGAAGTTCCCCGCGGTCGACGCCTTACACCTCGTCTCCGGCGACTACGACTTCGCCGTCGAGGTGCTCGGCGAGACGATGCAGGACGTCTCCGAGTTCATCTCCGAGCAGGTCGCGCCGATGCCCGAGGTCACCCAGACGGTGACCCACTACATCATGGAGACGTACAAGGACGGCGGGATCCGGTTCGAGGACGGCGACGACGACGACCGCCTCTCCGTGTCGCCATGAGGCTCTCGAACCGCGCGCGCACCCTCCCGGAGTCGGGGATCCGGAAGTTCTTCGAGCTCGCGGAGGCGCGCGACGACGTCATCTCGCTGGGGGTCGGCGAGCCCGACTTCTCGGCGCCGTGGGCCGCCCGCACCGCCGCGATCGACTCGCTGGAGCGGGGCAAGACCTCCTACACCGCGAACCGCGGCATGGCCGCGCTCCGCGAGCGGATCGCCGCGCACCACGAGCGCTACGACCAGTCGTACCAGCCCGAGTCGGAGGTGCTCGTCACGACCGGCGCGAGCGAGGCGGTCGACCTCGCCTTCCGGGCGCTGGTCGACCCCGGCGACACCGTCGCGGTCCACGAGCCGACGTACATCTCCTACGGCCCGGGGATCGAGCTGGCGGGCGGCGAGCGGCTGACGGTCCCGACGCGCGCCGCGGACGACTTCGCGCTCACCCGGGAGTCGCTGGCGGCCGCGGGCGCCGCCGAGGCCGACCTGCTCGTGCTCTGTTACCCGAACAACCCGACCGGCGCGACGATGACCGACGAGCAGCTCGCCGAGGTGGCGGCGTTCTGTCGGGACGAGGACCTCCGCGTCGTCGCCGACGAGATATACGCCGCGCTCACCTACGGGACCGACCATGCCTCGATCGTCACGCAGCCGGGGATGCGCGAGCGCACCGTCGTCGTCAACGGGTTCTCGAAGGCGTACGCGATGACCGGGCTCCGCCTCGGGTACGCGCTGGGCCCGACCGACGCGATCGACGCGATGAACCGGATCCACCAGTACACGATGCTGTCGGCGCCGACGACGCCGCAGTACGCCGCGGTCGAGGCCTTGGACCGCTGCGACGACGAGGTCGCGGAGATGGTCGAGGAGTACAACCGCCGCCGCCGCCTCGTGGTCTCCCGGTTCAACGAGATGGGCCTCGACACGTTCGAACCGGGGGGCGCGTTCTACGCGTTCCCCGAGTGCGGCGGCGACGACGAGGCGTTCGCCGAGGCGTTGCTGGAGGCCGAGGGCGTTGCCGTCGTCCCGGGATCCGTCTTCGGCGCGGGCGGCGAGGGCCACCTGCGCGTCTCGTACGCCACCTCGATGCGCGAACTGAAGGAGGCGACCGACCGGATCGCCGCGTTCGTCGAGGGTCGCTGACCCCGCAACGCGGCTCCGGGCACGAGTCGGTCGCCGCGGTCTCTCCGTGCCCCTGCGAACCTAAACGAACAACTCTTCGCAGATTGTTCCACGTTCGCTAACGATTATCACGCTCGATCCTGATAGTCCGCGTATGGAGTTCCAGCTAACGGACGAGCAGAAGCAGCTGCGCGAGGAGGTCCGGAAGTTCGCCGACGAGGAGATCCGACCGGTCGCGACCGAATACGACGTCGAGGAGTCGTACCCGCACGAGGTCATGGACGAGGCGGCCGACATGGGGCTGCTCGCGCCGCACGTCCCGGTCGAGTACGGCGGGATCGGCTACTCGTCGCTGGAGAACGCCATCCTCACCGAGGAGCTGTTCGCGGCCGACCCCGGCATCGGGCTCTGTATCTCCAGCGCCGGCTTCGGCGCGGAGGCGCTCATGGAGTTCGGCACGGAAGCGCAGAAGGAGCGCGTCCTCCCCGAGGTGACCGCGGGCGACGCGGTGATGGGCTCGGCCATCTCGGAGCCGCAGGCGGGCTCGGACGTGACGAGCGTCGCCACCCGCGCGGAGAAGGACGGCGACGAGTGGGTGATCAACGGCTCGAAGATGTGGATCACGAACGGCACCGTCGCGGACTACTTCGTCGTCGTCTGCGAGACGGACCCGGACATCGACGACCGCTACTCGGGCTACTCGCAGATCCTCGTCGAGGGCGACCGCGACGGGCTCACCCGCGATAAGATAACCGGCAAGCTCGGGATCCGCGCGAGCGACACCGCCGAGCTGCGCTTCGACGACGTGCGCGTCCCGGAGGAGAACCTCATCGGCCAGCGCGGGATGGGCTTTTTACAGCTCATGCAGTTCTTCGACGAGACCCGCACCGCGGTCGCCGCGCAGGGCGTCGGCATCGCCCGCGGCGCCGCCGAGCGGGCGCTGGAGTACGCCGAGGAGCGCGAGCAGTTCGGGCGCTCCATCTCCGACTTCCAAGCGATCAAACACAAGCTCGCGGAGATGCACACCAACACCGAGGCCGCGCGCTGGCTCACCTACCGCTCGGCGTGGGCGGTCGACAACGAGGCCGGCGACCTCACCGCGCTCGCGTCGATGGCCAAGGAGTTCGCCTCCAGGACCGCGGTCGAGGTCGCCGACGAGGCGGTTCAGATCCACGGCGGCGCCGGCTTCGTCAACGACCACGACGTCGAGCGGCTCTACCGCGACGCGAAGATCACCCAGATCTACGAGGGCACCACGGAGATCCAGAAGAACATCGTCGCCCGCGAGCTGCTCGACGAGGGGATGTAGCCTATCGTCGGAGCGCCCCCCACCGGATCGGTATGTAAAAGCGACGAGGGTCCGTACCGTCCCGTATGAGCGAGGAGGCGAACGCCGACGTGGACGCCGACGGGGCGGCCGAGGCCCCCCGCGATCAGGACCCCGAAGAGCGGCTCAAGCGCCAGCGCGACGACTTACGGCTGCTGAACCAGGTGATGCGCCACGACATCCGCAACGACCTCCAGCTCGTCGGGGCGTACGCCGAGCTGCTCGACGACCACGTCGACGAGGAGGGGGAGAAGTACTTAGACGTGATCAAGCGCAACACCCAGAGCGCCGTCTCGCTCACGACGACGGTCCGCGACCTCGCGGAGGTGATGCTCCGCGAGGACGCCGAGCCGAGCCGAGTCGCGCTCGACCGGGTCCTCTCGCAGCAGGTGGAGGAGGTCCGGTCGGGGTACTCGGAGGCCGTCTTCACCGTCGAGGGGTCGTACCCCGAGGTGGAGGTCGTCGGCGACGAGATGCTGAGCTCCGTGTTCCGCAACCTCCTGCGGAACGCGGTCCAGCACAACGACAAGACGCCGCCGACGGTGACGGTGTCCGCGTCCGTCGACGAGGCCGCAGGCGTCGCCGAGGTCCGAGTCGCCGACAACGGGCCGGGCGTCCCCGAGGACCAGCGCGACGAGATATTCGGGAAGGGAGAGAAGGGGCTCGACAGCCCGGGCGCGGGGATCGGGCTGTACCTCGTGCGGTCGCTCGTCGAGACCTACGGGGGCGACGTGTGGGTCGAGGACAACGCCCCCGAGGGCGCCGTCTTCGTCGTCAGGCTCCCGCTGTGTGAGTCCTGACGGCGACGCGGAGCGCCCCGTGGGTCTCGCCTCCTCCCGCCGCGCTTACTCCTCGTCGTACTCCATCGCGACCGAGTTGATGCAGAAGCGCTTCCCGGTCGGCTCCGGGCCGTCGTCGAACACGTGTCCGAGGTGGGAGTCGCAGTTCGCGCACCGGACCTCGGTGCGGCGCATCCCGTGGCTGGTGTCGACGTGCGTCGTCACGGAGTCCTCCTCGGCGGCGTAGAAGGCCGGCCACCCGCAGCCGGACTCGTACTTCGTCTCCGCCTCGAAGAGGACGGTGCCGCAGGCGCGACAGCGGTACTCCCCGTCGTCGGGGTGGTGGTCGACGTACTCGCCGGAGAACTTCGCCTCCGTGCCGCTCTCGCGGAGCACGCGGTACTCCTCCTCGGAGAGTCGCTCGCGCCACTCGTCGTCCGTCAGCTCGCTCGGGTCCCGCTCGTCGGTCTCGCTCATACCACCGATACGGACCCCACGGGCAAGGGGGTTGCGGCGGTCGGGCGGCGAAGGCGGCGCCTCGACGCCGCCGCAACCGGTTTCCCGCTCGGGCCGGATCGGTCGACATGGCGCGCGAAGTCACGCACGAGGAGCGGGGCCCGGCGGTTCTCGACGACGAGGACAAGGGCGACGACGGCCTGATCTACGTCTGTCGGTGCGGCCTGTCGGACTCGAAGCCGCTCTGTGACGGGTCCCACAGGGCGACGGCCGACGAGGCGGACGGCGTCGTCTACAAGTACGCGGACGACGACCCCGACGGCGAGCGGCGGGAGATAGCGGGCATCGACTACGAGGACGAGTAGCGCGGGGCGCCGTCGAGGACGGCGGTCGCGCCTACAGCACGCCCATCTCGCCGAGCCGCTCGGGGAGGTAGGTGTCCGTGACGAAGTCGAGCCCGCGGCTCGCGAGCGACTGCTGCTCGGACTTCTTCCCGATGTCGAGCTGGAGCTCGATCTGCTCTTCCCAGTAGTCGGTCTGGAAGCGCGGGTCCTCTAACTCCGATTCGAGGGCGTTGATGTCGGAGTCGGAGAGCGGGTCCGAGGGGAGGTCGTACTCGACGATGTCCTCGGGCTGGATCCCGATGAACCGCGCCTCGGGCGTCGCGAGGTACTTCGAGAGGTGCGCGGACTTGATCGAGCCGTACGCCACGGAGCCGTAGATCCGGTACGACCACGGGTCGCCGTCGGTGAACACCACGACCGGGAGGTCGAGCTCGTCGCGGAAGCGCTTCGTCAGCCGCCGCGTGGCGCGCGCCGGCTGCCCGCCGAGGTGGACGACGAGGGCGTCGTGTTCCTCGTCGAACCCGTTCTCGACGAGCCGGTCGCGCATGCCGCCGGTCTCCACGCAGAGGACGAACTCGGCGTCGTTGTCGAGGAACTCGATGGTGTCGGGGTTGTTGGGGATCTGGTAGCCGCCCTGGCCCACGTCGAGCTGGCAGTGGATCTCGCGGTCGCCGCGGTTGGTCTGCTCGCGGATCTCCAGCGGGCCCATCACCTTCGCGCCCGACTCCTCCGGGCGCATGTGGAAGTCCTCGCGGGTGACGCCCGTGACGATTTCGAGGTCCTCCACGAGGTCGTTCGACTCGTCCTGCGAGGAGAACTGCGCCTCGTCGTTGTCCCACGACTCGGAGAGGTAGTACAGCTCACGCAGCGTCGACGAGCGGTCGTCGTCGAGCTGGTTCGCGAGGAACTCGATGGTGTAGGCGGCCTTCAACAGCTTGCGCGCGCCTCGCACCGAGTTCGCGCTGCGCGTCGACGTGCGGTCGCCGTAGGTCCAGACCCCGCTCTCGTCGTCGTACTCGATGTTGCTCTTCGTCCGCGTGGGGAGCGTCATCTCCGGGATCGACCCAGACGCGAACTGGTCGTAGAAGTCCGCCGCCAGGTCGATCAGCTCGTCTCGTGCGTCGCTTTCTGTCGTCATTTAGGCGTTCACCGTCAGTTTCTCCGTCTCCACGCCGCCGACGCTGACCTCGAACTCCGCGTCGCCGTCGACCGCGTACGTCAGTTCCCGCTCGTCGCCCGAGGGCACCTCGGGCTTCCACTGAACGAACCACTCGCCGTCCATGTCCACCGCCGTCCCGTCCGAGAGGTCGGTCGGCTCGGTCGAGACGATGTCCGTGATCTCCAGCCGCTCGTTCACGTCGGAGTGGTTCTCGACGACGAGCGTCACCGTCTCGCCGTTCACCTCGCGCTCGACGCTCACGTTGTTCATGATCCGCGCCAGGGCCCCGTCGATGTCGGGGCGCGGTCGGCCCGTGACCTCCGAGACCTTGTCGGCCATCTCGGGGAGGATCCGACCCAGCACGTCCTGTTTCTCCCGGCGCTGTTGCATCGAGCGCCGCTTGCTGAGGTACGACTTCAGCTCGCGGGCGGCCTCACGCACCGCGAGCTCTATCTCGTCTTCGATCTCCGGGACGTTCGCGAGCGCGTCCTTCGACTCGCTCGTGAACGGAACGTTGGTGGAGGCGACGTGAACGCTGATGACGGCCGGTCCGTTCGGCATCCCGGAGCCGCCGGGCTGGTCGAGCCCGTAGTTCCGCCACCCGATCCCCTTTATCACGTCCGTCGTCGCGCAGGCGCCGCGCTGGTAGACGAGCGGGACGCGGTTCGCGAACCGGAGCAGCTCCACCGAGCCGTCCGACGGGATCTCCCCGCCGTAGGCGATGCCGGCCTCGACGATGAACGGGTCGCCGCCGTGGACGTCGGCGTCTCGGGTCGCGGCCGCGTAGAAGTCCGCGTCGTACTCCTTCCGGAGCCCGGCCTCGACCAGCTCCGCCGTGATCGGCGCGAGGCAGTCGGTCGGGGGGGCGAGGATGTCCGTGGTCCGCATCGCCTCCAGCAGGTCGGCTGCGGCGTCGCGGTCGCCCGCGATCGCCGTCACCTTCGGCGGGTCGTCCGGCACCGTCCGCGCCCGCGACCAGAACGCCTCGACCACGTTCTCGCGCGCGGTCTCGCCGAAGGTCGCGTCGCGCTGCTCGGCGACGAACGACGCCGCGTCCGCGACGAGCCGTTCGAGGTCGTCGCGGGTGATCCGGAACGCCTCGCCGTCGAGGTTCTCGAACCGGCGCGCGAGCGCCTCCGCCATCGCCTGGACCGCCGCGTCGTCCTTCCGCGTCGACGTCGCCTCGTCGACGAGCGCGTACACGTCGGGGACGAGCGGCGACTCCGCATCGCCGTCCGACCCGCCGTCGTCCGCCTCGTCGCCGAGTCCGGTGACCGCTCGCCACGCGGCGTCGACCGCGTTCTCGCGGACGGTTCCGCCGAACGTCTTGCCGGTGTCGTCCGCGACGGTCTCGGCGGTGTTGTCGACGATCTCGGCGACCTCGGACCGTGCGACCCGGTCGTTGTTCCCCGCCGTCTCGGCGACGCCCTCGGCGAAGGCGGTCGTCGCCGCCTCGCCCTTGTTCGCGACGGCCGCCGAGACCGCGGCCGTGACGTCGCGGTCGTCGTGGGCGCGCGGCGGCGACCAGGCGAGCTCTCGACCGTAGTACACGTCGCGGAAGTTGCCGATCACGCTGTCGGCGGTCTTCTTGCCGACCCGGGTGAACTCCTCCTGGAGGAACCCGGAGACGGAGTACGACTCGGTCGCCTCCAGCATCTTGATCAGCGTCCCGAGCTCGACGCCGTGCGGGTGCGGGCGGATCTCGTTCGTCTCCGCCGGCAGCTCGTCGGTCGCGCGCTCGAACTTCATCGGCTCGTCGAGCCCCGGCTCGCGGAGTTCGAGCCGCGCGTGCGGGTTGACGACCGCGGTGTGTTTCACGTAGTCGTGGAGCTGCTGGCGGGCGCGCATGTTCGCCTCCATCTCCAGCTCGATCCGGGTGCCGTGGGGGCGGTCCCACGTCGTCTCCTCGTCGGCCTGGATCTCCGGCTCGTTCGTGTCCGTGTCGATGATGAGCTCGAAGTACTGCGCCCGCGACTGGCCCTTCGGGCGCGAGGTGATCTTCGCCGGCTGACCGGAGGTCAGCTGCGAGTAGAGCACGGCCGCCGAGATGCCGATCCCCTGCTGCCCGCGCGACTGCTCGCGCGCGTGGAACCGGCTGCCGTACAGGAGCTTCCCGAACACCTTCGGGAGCTGTTCCTTCGTGATTCCCGGCCCGTTGTCCTCGATGACGAGCCGGTAGTAGTCGCCCACCTCCTCTATCTCGATGTAGATGTCGGGGAGGACGCCGGCCTCCTCGGTCGCGTCGAGGGCGTTGTCGACCGCCTCCTTGACGGCGGTGACGAGCCCGCGGGCGCCCGAGTCGAACCCGAGCATGTGTTTGTTCTTCTCGAAGAACTCGGCGATGGAGATCTCGCGCTGGCCCTCGGCCAGCTCCTCCGCGATCCCCTCCTCGTCGCCGATCGTCGACTGGAAGGACGTCATTCGGTATCCCTCCCTTCCCCCGAAGCACCTAAAAACGCACCGGCGGCGCAGTGGAAGTGGAGCTCGGCGTCAGACGCCGTCTCCTCCGGGTGTGTGGGTCGCTCTATCAGGGCGTCTCACGGCGCTACGGGACGGCCTCGCGGAGTCGGTTCGCCCGCCGACAGGTTTCTCACTGCGACGCCCCATTCTCGATCCATGACGGACTGGACGGCCGACGAGATGCCGCGACTGGACGGGAAGACGGTGGTCGTCACCGGCGCGAACAGCGGGCTCGGCTACGCGGGCACGCGAGAGTTCGCCGCGAAGGGCGCGACCGTCGTGATGGCGTGTCGGAGCGTCGAGCGCGCCGAGGACGCGGCCGACGAGATCCGGTCCGAGGTCCGGGGAAGCCTCGACGGCGACCTCGACGTCCGCGAGTGCGACCTCGCCTCGCTCGACTCGGTGCGGGCGTTCGCGGAGGGGCTGGCGGACGACTACGACGCCGTCGACGCCCTCTGTAACAACGCCGGCGTGATGGCCATCCCGCGGAGCGAGACCGAGGACGGGTTCGAGACGCAGTTCGGCGTCAACCACCTCGGCCACTTCGCGCTCACGGGGCGGCTGTTCGACCTCCTCGCCGACGCCGAGGGAATCGGCGGCGACGCGCGCGTCGTCACCCAGTCGTCCGGTGCCCACGAGCAGGGCGAGATGGACTTCTCCGACCTCAACTGGGAGCGCTCCTACGGGAAGTGGCGGGCGTACGGGCGCAGCAAGCTCGCGAACCTGCTGTTCGCCTACGAGCTCCAGCGCCGCCTCGACGCGGCCGACGACGAGGGGGACGGTCCGGGGATCCGCAGCGTCGCCTGCCACCCGGGTTACACGGACACGAACCTCCAGCTGCGCACCGCCGAGGAGAGCGGGAACCCCCTGATGAAGGTCGGGATGAAGGCCGCGAACGCGGTGCTGGGCCAAGACGCCGACGTCGGGGTCGAGCCGATGCTGTACGCGGCGACGGCCGACGTCGACGGCGGCGCCTACGTCGAACCCGGCGGGCTGATGAACATGCGCGGGCACCCGACCGTGGGGCGCTCGAACGACGCCTCCTACGACCGCGACGACGCCCGGGAGCTCTGGGCGTACTCGACCGAGGCGACCGGCGTCGAGTACCCGTTGTAGGCGGTCGTCGAGCGTCGCCGCAACCGGCGCGGTCCCCGCGCACCGGTCCGTGGCGTCAGTGAAGCGTCCCCTCCCGGACGTGTGCGTCGTGCGCGAACAGCGCGTACCCTACGTCGACCGCGCGGTGTCCGGTCTCGGCGGCGATGTCGCGGATGGGTTCGATCATCGTCACGTAATCGTCGGCGTCGAACGACTCCTTCCGGCCCTCGAGGTAGCCGAGCCGCTCTAACGACGCCCAGACGCGCGTGTCGACGACGGCGTGGCGGTCGCCGTCGAGCGCCGCGAGCACGCACGAGGCGGTCGGCGCCTTGAAGCCGGCGAGACCGGTGATCAGGTGGATCGTCGAGAAGTCACCGTCCACGACGCGGGCGTTCCGCGTCACCTCGCGGCACCGGGACTCGGGGTTCTTCTCGACGTGATAGGCGCTCCGAGTCGAGGACTCGTAGGCGATCTCGTACAGCTGCTCGCGCGTGAGGTGTCCCTGCGACCGGTACGCCTCGCCGAACTCCGCTAAGCGCTCCGGGAGGACGCCCTGGGTCTCGGCGTAGCGGTCGAGGTTCTCGGCGACGAACGCGTCGCGGTCGGCGGGCTCCATGGCCGGCGATTCGGGTCCGGCGACCAAAACGGCGGCGCCGCGGCTCGCGGTGATGATATACGGGGAACGCGTTTCGAGAGCTGTCCGAGTTCGTCGGTAGCGGATGCCGCGACCGAGCTACAGCCGAGTGAGGTTCGTCGCGCGCGGACCCTTGTCCGCCTCCTCGATCTCGAACTCTACCTCCTGTCCCTCCTCGAGGTCCGGGCCGCCGACGTCTTCCATGTGGAAGAACACGTCCTCGTCAGCGTCGTCAGTCTCGATGAATCCGTAGCCGCCGGTGTCGTTGAAGAAGTCGACCTTGCCTGTCGCCATCGCGTCCTAACTCTCTCCCGACGTGGTCATAAGTGTTGTGTGCTGCGGCGGACCGCAGTCACACGCGCTGTGGCGCGCGTATTCGGCCCATACGAAGGTCTCCGCCGCTCGATCGGCGGCGCTCGAGTGACGAGGCTCACTCGCGGACCGCGACCTCGTCGCCGACGCGGATCGTCTCCCCGCGGTGGCGTTCCGGGATCCGCGCGATGGTCGTCAGCGAGTAGTAGTGGTCGAACGCGTCCGCCTCGGCCCACTCGGGGAACGTCGCCTCGCGGCGCCGCACGAACCGCTCGCGGAACTCGGGGGTCGGCTCGCCGGTGTCGGGATCGCGTTCGGGGACGACGCACCGCCCGCACGGCGTCACGCCCTCGACGCGGACGCCGCCTATCTCGAACGCCGGCGCCCCCTCGCCGACGAACCGGTCCTCCCAGAACGCCGGGACGCCCGAGACCTCCACGTTCGCCCGGAGCCGGCGACGCGCGCCGTCGACGGTCACCCCGTCGAACCACGACGCGACCGCCTCCAGCGTCGCGGTGCTGACGACCGACGGGCCCATGTCCCGGCGGTCGACGTACCCGAGCGACTCGTCCCGCCTGAGCCGGAGGTCCGCGTCGAAGAAGTCGCCGAACCACGCTGCGGCGCGGGCCGGCTCAGCCTCCAGATCGAACCGCCGAACGGCCCCGTCGGGCGTCTCGACCCGCAGCGCGCCCGACTCGGGGTCGAAGTCGGTCGCGAGGTCGTGGACCCGGTCGGTCCGCTTCCCGTTGACGACATCGCCGTCGGCGTCGAACAGCGCGAACTCGCGGTCGCGTTCCAGCGTCCCGCCGTCGAGGACCCGTGCGGCCTCGACGTCGACCCCGTCTAACCCCTTCACCGGAAACACCGTGAGTCGCTCCACGCGAGCCATACCTCGGGGAGGGGCGCCGCGTCCAATAGCCTTCCGTCGACCGCGGTTTCGAAGACTCGCTCCCCCGCGGAGGCGGCGTCGTTCCGCTCGATCCCGGGCTCGGCGGATCTCGATCAGGCTCACGGCACCGAGATCGCTTTCGATCCGAAGAAATCGGCCGCTCGAACCTTTGGTTTCGAAGTGAAAAACGCACTAAGGGTGTAGCCCGTAGGACTACCTAAGATGAGCACCAGGACCACCCACCTCGACATCACGGGGATGAGCTGCGCCAACTGCTCGGCGAGCGTGTCCGACGCCGTGGGGTCGCTCGACGGCGTCTCGCGGGCGGACGCGAACTACGCGACCGACGAGGCGACGGTCGAGTACGACCCCGAGGCGACCTCGCTCGCCGCAATCTACGACGCGATCGAGTCGGCGGGCTACGGCGCGGTGGCCGAGACGGCGACCGTGGCGATCACCGACATGACGTGCGCGAACTGCGCGGACGCCAACCGCGACGCCTTGGAGTCCGTGCCCGGCGTCATCGAGGCCGACGTGAACTACGCGACCGACGAGGCGCAGGTGCGGTACAACCCCGCCGAGACCTCGCTGTCGGCGCTGTACGACGCCGTCGAGGACGCGGGCTACTCCCCGGTCCGAGAGGGCGACGGCGAGACGGCCGACGGCGAAGGCGAGGGATCGGGCGAGAGCGCGCGGGACGCCGCGCGAAACGCCGAGATCCGCAAACAGCTCCGGCTGACGCTGTTCGGCGCCGCGCTGTCCGCGCCCCTCCTCTTTTTCATGGTCGACAAGCTGCTCCTCGGTGGCGCGGTGGTGCCCGACCGCATCTTCGGCGTCAGAGCCGTATGGGCCCAGTTCGCGCTCGCGACGCCGGTACAGGTCGTGCTCGGCCGGCCCTTCTACGTGAACTCCTACAAGGCGCTCGTCACGAACGGCCGCGCCAACATGGACGTGCTGATCGCCTTGGGCTCGACGACGGCGTACGTCTACTCCGTCGCCGTCCTCCTCGACCTGGTCGCCGGGAGCGTCTACTTCGACACGGCGGCGCTCATCCTCGTCTTCATTACCCTCGGCAACTACCTCGAAGCCCGCTCGAAGGGGCAGGCCGGCGAGGCGCTCCGGAAGCTGCTGGAGATGGAGGCCGACACCGCCACCCTCGTCGACGGGGACGGGACCGAACGCGAGGTGCCGATCGAGGAGGTCGAGGTCGGCGACCGCATGAAGGTCCGCCCCGGCGAGCAGGTCCCGACCGACGGCGTCGTGGTCGAGGGCCAGTCCGCCGTCGACGAGTCGATGGTGACCGGCGAGTCCGTTCCCGTCGAGAAGTCGGAGGGCGACGAGGTCGTCGGCTCCACCATCAACGAGAACGGGCTCCTCGTGGTCGAGGCGACGAAGGTCGGCGCCGACACCGCGCTCCAGCAGATCGTCCAGACCGTCAAGGAGGCGCAGTCCCGTCAGCCCGACATCCAGAACCTCGCGGACCGGATCTCCGCGTACTTCGTGCCCGCGGTCATCGCGAACGCGCTGCTGTGGGGCGTCGTCTGGTTCCTCTTCCCCGAGGCGCTCGCCGGGTTCGTCGACCGGCTCCCGCTGTGGGGCCAGGTCGCCGGCGGCCCCGTCGGCGGGACCGTCTCGACGTTCGAGTTCGCGGTCGTCGTCTTCGCCTCGTCGGTCCTGATCGCCTGCCCCTGCGCGCTGGGGCTCGCGACGCCGGCCGCGACGATGGTCGGGACCACCATCGGCGCGCAACACGGCGTCCTGTTCAAGGGCGGCGACGTGCTCGAGCGCGCGAAGGACGTCGACACCGTCGTGTTCGACAAGACGGGGACGCTCACGGCTGGCGAGATGGAACTCACCGACGTGGTCGCCGTCGGTGACGACGGCGGGACCGTCGCCGACGGCGGGACCGTCGCCGAGCGCGGCGACGCGGCGGACGAGGGCTCGGCGGCCGGTGGCGGCGCCGAGGCCCCCGAGGATGAGGTCCTCCGGCTCGCCGCGAGCGCGGAGCGCGGCAGCGAACACCCGCTCGCCCGCGCCATCGTCGAGGGCGCCGAGTCGCGCGGCCTCGACCTCGCCGACCCCGAGGAGTTCGAGAACGTACCCGGACACGGCGTGCGAGCGACCGTGGACGGGGACGAGGTGCTGGTCGGCAACCGGAAGCTGCTGCGGGACGCCGGCGTCGACGCCGCGCCCGCCGCGGAGACGATGGAGCGGCTCGAACGCGAGGGCAAGACGGCGATGCTCGTCGCCCGCCTGCCCGCCGGCGACGAGGACGGGGAACTCCTCGGCGTCGTCGCCGACGCGGACACGGTGAAGCCGAGCGCGGAGCGCGCGGTCGGCCAGCTCCGCGAGCGCGGCGTCGACGTGATGATGATCACGGGCGACAACGAACGCACCGCGCGCGCCGTGGCCGAGCAGGTGGGGATCGACCCCGACAACGTCCGCGCCGGCGTCCTCCCCGAGGACAAGTCCGACGCGGTCGAGGCGATCCAGGCGGACGGCCGCCGGGCGATGATGGTCGGCGACGGCGTCAACGACGCGCCCGCGCTGGCGGTCGCGTACGTCGGCACCGCCATCGGCTCCGGGACCGACGTGGCCATCGAGGCCGCGGACGTGACGCTGATGCGCGACGACCCGCTCGACGTGGTGAAGGCGATCCGCGTCTCGGACGCGACGCTCCAGAAGATCAAACAGAACCTCGTGTGGGCGCTCGGCTACAACACCGCGATGATCCCGCTCGCGTCGCTCGGGCTGCTCCAGCCGGTCCTCGCGGCCGGGGCGATGGCGGTCTCGTCGGTGTCCGTGCTCACGAACAGCCTCCTGTTCCGCCGGTACGACCCCGAGGGCGACTACCGGCTCCTCGGGTTCCTCCGCCGCTGACCGGCGCCGAACGGCGCTTTGCTCCCCCGCGCGGCGTCCCGAAGCCCCAAGGCGGGGCGGCGCATATGCCGCGATATGGCCACCCTCCTCGTCGTCGGCGGCAGCGGCTTCATCGGGCGCGACGTCTGCCGGTTCGCGGTCCGCGACGGCCACGAGGTCCGCAGCGTCTCGCGGAGCGGCCGCCCCGACGTCGACGCCGAGTGGGCGGACGCCGTCTCGTGGACGAGCGCCGACCTCTTTCGCCCGAACGCCTGGCGCGACCGCCTCGACGGCGTCGACGCCGTGGTCCACGCGGTCGGGACGCTCACCGAGTCGCCGAGCGACGGGGTCACCTTCGAACGGGTCAACGGCGACGCGGCCGTCCTGACGGCGCTGGAGGCGGAACGCGCCGGCGTCGACGCCTTCGTCTTCCTCTCCGCGGCGGCGAAGCCCCCCGGCGTGCGGAGCGCCTACCTGACGGCGAAGCGCCGCGCCGAGTCGTCCATCGCGGACCTCGACCTCGACGTCGTGACGCTCCGCCCGGGCCCGGTGTACGGCGAGGGACAGCCGCACCTCCCGGGCGTCGCCGACCGCGTGCTCCGGTTCCTCGCGAGCGCGCGGCCGATCGCTTCGCGGCTGGGCGAGGCGCGGCCGCTGGCCGTCGGCACGGTCGCCCGGGCGTCGTACCGCGCCGCGCTGGACCCGGACGAGCGGCTGCTCGACGTGTCGGACATCCGTGAACTCGCCGGGTGACGCGCGGGTGACGCGACCCGAGCGTCGCCGAGCGCCCCCGCTACCGGGCGCTGCGCTCCTTGGCTACCTCCAGCGAGATGAAGAAGCCGAAGTACGCCGGGATCCCCGCGAGCATGAACATGTACAGCACCCACCGCGGGGCCGTCGGAAAGGCGAAGTCGTACAGCAGCGACGCGAGCCCCACCCACGCGAGCGCGAACAGCAGGTCCTGCGCCATGCCGGTGCCGTTCTCGCTGAGCACCGTCCGGGCGCGGTCGGCGACGCTCGGGTCGGTCTCGTCGTTCGGCGTCTCCGCGGCGTCCGAGTCGGGCATGGATAGAGTGTGCGTGAAGGGGTACGTCGGCCTTGCGGAATCGCGCGGGGCCGTCCGCGCGACGGAGCGGTTCTCGGTCCGGGAGAGGCGGTCCCGGCGCGGCGACCTCAGTCTTCTTCGAGGTAGTCGACGACGAGGACGGGGACGTGCGTCGAGCGCAGCGTGCGCTCGGTGACGCTGCCGAGCAGCGCGCGGCGCACGCCGGCCCGGCCGTGACTCCCCATCACGATGAGATCGATACCGTGCTCCTCTGCGTAGTCGCCGATCACCTTGTGCGGGCGACCGCCGGAGACGTGCTCGACGACGTCGACCGCGCGCTCACCGGCGCGGTCGGCGACGGCGCCGGTCGCCTCGTCGGCCCGCTCCTTCAGCTCGCCCATCTCGTCGAACCGACCCTGCTTGAGCCGGTCGACCTGTTCGGTGCCGAGGCTGAAGTTCACGGAGTCGATGTCGACCACGTACAGCGCGTGGACCTCCGCGTCGTACCGCTCGGCCAGGTCGAGCGCGTGGTCGACCGCGGCCTCCGCGACGTCGCTACCGTCCGTGGGCACGAGGATGCGTTCGTACATCACCGCTCCCCCTCCGTGGTGTCGTCGGGGGCAGCGCCGTCCACTGCGCGGTCACCCTCGGCGGCCGCGTCGTCCACTGCGCGGCCGCCATCGGTCGCCACGTCCTCGCCGCCGTCCGCGGCGACGACGTCCTCGGCGGTCTCCTGTTGCCCCATCGGCTCGGGGCTGTGACACTGCCGGACGATCCGCTTCGTCTCGAGCGACGGCTCGTCCGTGGCCATCGAGACGACGATGGTGACGACGAACACGATCGGGAGCGTGATGAGCGCAGAGCCGATGGCGGGCATCCACGTCGCGAGCCCCGTCGACAGCGGCGCCTCCAGCGAGCCGATGTACGTCGGGACGATCTGGTTGATCATCGGGATCGCCCAGAGCGTCAGCCCGGTCGTCATCCCGGCGAGCGCGCCCTGCCGGTTGGCGTTCTCCCACCACATGCCGAGGAAGAACATCGGGAACAGCACGGAGCCGGCGAGCGAGAACGCGTAACCCACGAGCGCCGCGATCGACGAGGCGGGGTTGAGCGCTGCCAGCGTCGTCAGCGCGCCCAGGGCGACGATCGAGAGGCGGCCGACGAGGATCTGCTGGCGCTGCGTCGCGTCCTCGTTGATGATGTTCGTGTAGATGTCGTGGCTGATCGCCGACGAGCCGGCGATGAACAGCCCCGCGACCGTCGCGATGGCCGCGGCGATACCGCCCGCCGCGACGATGCCGACGAACCACTCCGGCAGCCCGGACAGCTGCGCCGCCAGCACGACGATGACCTCGCTGGCCGCGCTCGTCATGCCGGGGTCGCCGTACGTGGCGCCGACGTTCTGCGAGTAGAGGTCGGTGCCGAACGCCGCGAACGCGGGCGCGCTCCAGTAGAGGATACAGATAAAGAACAGCCCCCAGACCGTCGACCAGCGGGCCGTCCGCTCGCTCTCGACCGTGTAGAACCGGACGAGCACGTGCGGGAGCCCACACGTGCCGACGATGAGCGAGAACGTCGTCGCGACCCAGAGGTAGTAGCTCGACCCGGCGAACGGCTCGGAGAACTCGCTGCCGAGCTGGCTGATCAGCGCGCCGTACTCCAGCTGCGGCAGCACCGTGGAGTAGCCGTTCGTGTAGCCGACGACGAACAGCCCGACGACGAACGCGAGGATGAGGATGACGTACTGGACCGCCTGATTCTTCGTGGCGCCCAGCATGCCGGACAGCGTCAGGTAGCCGACGGTGACGACCATCATCGCGACGACCATCACCTGGTACCCGTCGAGGCCCGGGATGAGCCCCCCGTAGTTGCCGAAGATGTACAGGCCGACCAGCGCCATCCCCTTCGCCTGCCCGATGGCGTAGACGAAGCCGATGAGGAACGTCGTCACCGCCGCGATGGCGCGCGCGGTGTCGGAGTTGAACCGGTCGCCGACGAAGTCGGGCGCGGTGTACTTCCCGAACCGGCGCAGCTGCGCCGCGAGGAAGATGAGGAGGATGAAGTAGCCCGTCGTCCAGCCGACGACGAACACCAGCCCGTAGAAGCCCGCCAGCGCGATCGACGCCGCCATCCCGAGGTACGACGCCGCGGACATCCAGTTCGCGCCGATCGCCATCCCGTTCTCGACGTTCCCGATGGACCGGCCGGCGACCCACATGTCGTCGGTGTCGGCCACGCGGAAGACGAACCCGATCGTCAGGAACAGTCCCAGCATCCCGATCACGAGCAGCGCCGGCCCGATCTTGAACGAGATGTCGAGCGCCTCGGGGAGGAGTTCGCTCTGAAGGGGCAGCGAGCCCGCCGTCATTCGTCGACCCCTCCGTCGGTCGCCGCGACGTCATCGTGCTCGATGCCGTACTTCTCGTCGAGCGCGTCCCGCTTTCGCGAGTACCAGAACGCCAGGACGAGGGCGCTGGTCGGCGCGCCGAACGCGACGAGGAAGTAGTGGAGCGGGAACTGTAAGATCGGCATCGTCTGCGTCATCACGCCGGGCGCGAGGTTCGTCAGGGTCACCGGCCCCCACACCGCGAGGACCCAGATCGCGAACCCCGTCCAGACGATGCGGAGGTGATCGCGCATGTACGGCGTGCTCGGGTTCAGGATGTTCACTTCCGCCCCGAGGTAGTCGGTGTTGCTGTGCGCCTGTGCGGCTCCCGACGTCGCGACGCCGCCGTCGGTGGCAGCGTCGCCGGTCGCGCTGCCGCCGTCGGTGGCTGCTTCGCCGGCCGCGCGGCCACTATCGGTGACCGCGTCGCCTTCTTCGCGTGAGGTATTATCTGTCATGTTTTGGTCCGTTGTGAGCTTGTCTGTGTGGTTTTTTCGTGATGGTTTCCGTCGTGCGGTCCGCCGTGGTCGCGGACGGAACAAACGGAAAACGGCTCGCCGAGCGCTACTCGGCGTCGGCCTTCTTCTGGATCTCCTCGACGATCTCGGGGTTCCGAAGCGTGCTGGTGTTGCCGAGCTCCTCGCCGTCGGCGATGTTCTCGAGCAGGCGCCGCATGATCTTGCCGGACCGAGTCTTCGGCAGGTCCGGCGTGAACACGACCTGTTCGGGGCGGGCGATCGGCCCGATGGCGTCCTCAACGCCGGCGACGATCGCCTCGCGGAGCTCGTCGGTGCCCTCGTAGCCGTCCTCCGTGGTCACGTAGGCGTACACCGCCTCGCCTTTGATTTCGTGGTCGCCGCCGACCACTGCGGCTTCGGCGACGCCCTCGACGCCGACGATCGCGGACTCGATCTCCATCGTCCCCAGCCGGTGGCCGGAGACGTTGAGCACGTCGTCGACGCGGCCGAGGACGGTGATGTAGCCGTCGTCGTCGATCTTCGCCCCGTCCTCCGGGAAGTACACCCAGTCGTCGGGGTCGTCGCTGTCGGTGTCGGAGTACTCGGCCCAGTACTCCTCGATGTAGCGCTCGTCGTTGTTGTACAGCGTCCGGAGCATGCCGGGCCACGGCTTCTGTACCGTGAGGTAGCCGGCCTTGCCGGGATCCACCTCGTCGCCGAGCGTGTCGAGGATCTGGACGTCGAGCCCCGGCAGCGGCGGCCCCGCGGCGCCGGGCTTCATGTCCTTGACGCCGGGCAGCGTCGTCACCATCATCCCGCCGGTCTCGGTCTGCCACCACGTGTCGACGACGGGGCACTCCTCGTCGCCGATGTGCTGGTAGTACCACTTCCACGCGCGCGGGTTGATCGGCTCGCCGACCGTGCCGAGCAGGCGCAGCGAGGAGAGGTCGTGGCGGTCCGGGTACTCAGCGCCCCACTTCATGAACGCGCGGATCGCGGTGGGCGCGGTGTACAGCTGGGTCGCCTCGTGCTCCTCGACGATCTCCCAGAGCCGGTCGCGCTCCGGGTGGTCGGGTGTGCCCTCGTACATCATCGTCGTCGTCCCGAGCGCCAACGGTCCGTAGACGATGTACGAGTGGCCGGTGATCCAGCCGATGTCGGCCGAGCAGAAGTACGTGTCATCCGGCTCGATGTCGAGGACCGACTGCGAGGTCCACGACACCCACGAGAGGTAGCCGCCGGTCGTGTGTTTCACGCCCTTCGGCTTCCCCGTCGTGCCCGAGGTGTACATCAGGAACAGCATGTCCTCGGCGTCGCGGGTGACCGGCTCGACCTCGGCGCCCTCGTGGTCGGCCACGAGGTCGTCGTAGTCGACCTGGTCGTCGCCGAGGTCGTGGCCGAAGCCGTCGCCGTTCGGCCCCAGCCGGTCGACGACGACCGTGGTCGTGTCGTGCTCGACGCCCGCGAGCCCCTCGTTCGCCTTGTCGAGGTGGTCGAGCGGGTCGCCGCGGCGGTAGTAACCGTCGCAGGTGACGAGGTACTCCGACTCCGCGGCGTTCATCCGCGTCGCGAGCGCGTCGGCCGAGAACCCGGCGAACACGACGCTGTGCGGCGCGCCGATGCGCGCACACGCCAGCATCGCGATCGGCAGCTCCGGGATCATCGGCATGTACATCGTGACCACGTCGTCCTCCTCGACGCCCTGCTCCCGAAGGGCGGCCGCGAACTCGTTGACCTCGCGGTGGAGTTCCGCGTACGTGTACGTGCGGTCGTCCTCGTCGACGGGCTCGCCGACCCACTCGATGGCGGCCTCGTCGCCGCGCTCGTCGAGGTGTCGGTCGAGGCAGTTCGCCGACGCGTTCAGCTCGCCGCCCGTGAACCACTCGTAGAATGGGGGGTTGCTGTCGTCGAGCACTTGGTCGTAGTCGGTTTCCCACTCCAGCAGGTCGGCGGCCGTCTCCCAGCACTCGGGCCAGTTCTCCTCGAACTCCTCGTATATCTCCGGGTCGGACACATTCGCCTGCTCGACGAACGACTCCGACGGCTCGAACACCTCTTGCTCCGCTAATCTCGCTTCCAGTTGGCCGTCTCCCTCTGTCATGGTACGGTCGTATCCAACCAATATCGGCATATAAACGCTGACGCTAAATACGAAAAATCGTGAAGGATTCCGCCCCGGAAGCGCGGGGCTCGCACCGTCGGACCCCCTCGCGACCCGGGCGCCGACCGCTCACTCGCCGGGCGGGGTCGCCCGCCCGTCGTCCCTCCGGGTCGGCCGGTCGGCCTCGTCCTCGAAGACGCCGTCGAGGAGGGCCCGCTGGGCCTTCCGGAGGTGGTTGTGGAACGTCGGCGACGAGACGCCCATCGCGTCGGCCACCTCCTCGGCCGTGCTCCCGCGCGGCCAGTCGAAGTAGCCACCGTGGTACGCCGCCGACAGCGCCGCCCACTGCCGGTCGGTGAAGCGGTCCGCGACCCCGTCCCGCAGCGCCGACTCCGTGCGCGGCGAGCGCGCGACCGACTCCTTGCTCGCGAGCCTGACGTCAGCGAACCGGTCGCGGAGCCCGTCCGCGACCGGGCGGACGTTCGTTCCCTCGGGGAAGTCGGCGACGACGCGGACCCGCCCTTCGGCGGCGGACGCGTCGCGCACGGTCGCGCCGTGGTCGACGAGCGCCCTGACCAGCGACCCGTCCGCGAGCCGGACCGACGCCGAACAGCCCTCTTCGCGGGTCTCGATCACCCGGAAGTCGGAGACGCCCGGCGACGCCTCGACGGCCGTCGCGACGTCCTGCGGGCGGGCCCCCTCGACGGAGAGGTACGCGCGGGACACGTCGTCGTCGACGTCGACCGTCGACGCCAACTCGATCCGACAGCCGAGGCGGTCGCTCGCCCGGGCGAGGAACGCACCGTCGTCGCCGGTGTGGAACTCGACCTCGGTGACCGCGTCGGAGTGGAGCAGTTCCCGCCACCGCTCGGCGGTGATCGCGCGGCCGAGGCAGCCGCCGAGGGCGGCGAGCGCGCGGCGCTCCGACTCGTCGACCGCGTCGCCGTCGGCCGCGACGGCGCAGAGCGCGCCGTGAATCGCGCCGTCGGAGGCCGCCGGCACCGCCACCGCGGGCCGTCCGTTGGTCTCCTGGCGACCGTCGGTCGTCGCCGGCGCGCCGTCCGTGACGGCGTCCAGCCACGGACCGGCGGCGGCGACGCCGCGGTCCGCGAGCGCCTCGCGGTCGACGCCGGCCGCGGCGGTCACGTCCGCCCGCCCGCCGCCGACCGCGCGGCGGACGACCCACGCCTCGGCCCAGCGGTCGGCGTCGACCAGCCCCTCGACGACGGCCGCGGCGGGGGCGGCCGCCCCCGGGTCTGCGAGCGCCTCGAACCCCGGTAACGCGGTCGTTCCGCCCCGTTCCGCGCTCCCGTCGTCGGACCGCCCGTCGCCGGCGATGGCGGCCGCGAGGGCCTCCCCGTCGAGCGGGTCGAGGTACGGGTCGAGGGTGCCGAGCGACTCCCAGCCGCCGGCGTCGCGGACGGCCCGCGGGTCGACGCCGCGGTCGACGAGCTGGCGCCGGGCGAACGTCTTCCGGAGGGCGCTCGGGGTGACCCGCTCGTCGACCGCGCCGTCGGTGAGGCCCGCCGCCCGCGCCGCTGTCTCGCTCACGATCATCTGGACGCGCCGCGGCGAGACGTCGACGTACGACTCGTCGTCGGCGAGCCCCTGGCTCGTCGCGTACCGGTCGAGGTCGGCGGCCAGCGAGGCCGGTACCACGGTCTCGCGGTCGATCTGTTCCCCGCCGAGCGCGGTCGACCCGGCGTCCCCGCCCTCGTCGCCGTCCGCCGCGGGCACCGCGAGGAGGCGCGCGCCCGCGACCGAGTCCGGCTCGCGCAGGTGGCGCGGGGCGACGCGGGTGATCTCCTCGGTCCGGAGGCCGGCCTCGCCCGCCAGCCTGACGACGAGCGCCGCGCGATACGTCTCCGCGGCGGTGACGAGCGCGTCGTATGCGTCCGCGTCGAGGCCGTCCACCATTTGTTTCGGAACTCAACAAGCAGCCGAAACAAAACTGTTCCGGAAGTCGGTCTTTCTTGTCGGTCTCGACCGTATATCCTCGGAACCCCCGTCGCATGAAGACAAACAGCGGAATGATTAGTTTCGTTTCTTTGTTGTATTCCGAAACTACGTCCGCCGGTCACCCGGAGGGACTCACGCCCCAGGCGACGCGGTCCCACAGGCGCTCTTAGCCGTAGTACGTGAGCGTCTTCACGGCGTTCGTCACGAGGCCGATGCTCGCCGCCTGACCGACGTCGCCGACGACGAGCCACGCGACCGCGACCGTGATCGTCACCATCAGCGCCCGGTAGCACAGCGTCTTGACCACCGCGCGGCGACGGGCGTGGACCGCGTCCGCCGCGAAGACGTTCGTTCCCATACCCTCGATACGGACCCCACCGGCAAGTAACCACGACACGCTTCACAACCGAAAAAGAGAAACCGCTATCAGTTTCTCGTCTCTCGGACGGTCGACTCGATCTCCCCCACGACCTCCGGGTTGCGCAGCGCGCTCACGTCGCCGAACTCCTCGCCGCGGGCGATGTCCTCCAGCAGCCGCCGCATGATCTTCCCGGAACGCGTCTTGGGGAGCTCCGGCGTGAACACGATCCGGTCGGGGCGGGCCACGTCGCCGACGGCGCTCGCCACCCGGTCCGCGATGGCGTCGCGCAGGCGCTCGCCGGGCTCGACGCCGCTCTTCGTCGTCACGTACGCGACGATCCGGCCGTCGTCGTCGCCGACGACCGCCGCCTCGGTCACGCCCTCGGCGTCGACGATCGCCGCCTCGAGTTCGCCCGTGTTGAACCGCTGCGCACGGACGTTGATCACGTCGTCGACGCGCCCGAGGATCGTGACGTAGCCTTCCTCGTCGACGGCCGCGCCGTCGCCGGTGCGGTAGCGCCAGCCGTCCTCGCCGTTCAGCCAGTACTCGCGCAGGTAGCGCTCGTCGCCCTCGCGGAGCCCGCGCAGCATGCCGGGCCACGGCGAGGCGATGGTGAGGTAGCCCGACTCGCCGGGGTCGACCGGGTCGCCGTCCTCGTCGACGACGCGGGCGTCGATCCCGGGCAACGGCGGGCCGACCTTCCCCGGCTTCATCGGCGTGACCCCGGGCAGCGTGGCGAGCGCGATGGCGCCGGTCTCGGTCTGCCACCAGGTGTCGACGACCGGCGCGTCGCCGCCGCCGACGTGGTCGCGGTACCAGCGCCACGCCTTCGGCGTGATCGACTCGCCGACCGTGCCGAGCAGGCGGATCGACGAGAGGTCGTGGGACTCGGGGTACTCCGCGCCCCACTTCATGAACGACCGGATCGCGGTCGGCGAGGTGTAGAAGATGCTCACCGCGTTGCGCTCGATCAGGTCCCAGACGCGGTCCCGGTCCGGGTAGTCGGGCGAGCCCTCGTACAGCACGGTGGTCGTCCCGGTCGCGAGGGGGCCGTACACCCCGTAGGAGTGGCCCGTGATCCAGCCGATGTCGGCCGCGCACCAGTAGGTGTCGTCGGGCCGCACGTCCAGGACCGTCCGCGTCGTCCACGCGACGTGCGCGAGGTACCCGCCCGTCGCGTGCTCGACCCCCTTCGGCCGCCCGGTCGTGCCCGAGGTGTACATCACGAACAGCAGGTCGGTCGCGTCGCGGGCCACGGGCTCGACCGTCTCGCCGTCGTGCGCGGCCACGAGCGCGTCGTACTCGTGCTCGTCGTCGCCCAGCGAGACGGCGAGCTCGTCGCCGAGGCGGTCGACCACGACCGCGGCCGACAGCTCGCTCTCGGCGCGGATCCGGGCGTTGTCCGCCTTCGACTTCTGGTTGAAGGCGTCCTCGCGGCGGTAGTAGCCGTCGCAGGTGACCAGGTACTCGGAGTCGGCGGCGTCGATCCGCGTGGCGAGCGCCTCCGCGGACAGCCCCGCGAAGACGACGTTGTGCGGCGCGCCGATCCGCGCGCACGCCAGCATCGCGATCGGGAGCTCCGGGATCATCGGCAGGTACAGCGTGACCACGTCGTCCTCCTCGACGCCGAGGTCGCGGAGGCCGGCCGCGAGGGCGTTCACCTCGCGGTGGAGGTCGAGGTAGGTGTACGACCGCCGCTCGCCCCGCTTCCCGAACCAGCGGATCGCGAGCTGGTTCCGGCGGTCGTCGAGGTGTCGGTCGACGCAGTTCGCCGACGCGTTCAACTCGCCGCCGGTGAACCACTCGTAGAAGGGCGGCTCGGAGTCGTCGAGGACGGCGTCGTACTCCCGGTCCCACGTCAGGAGGTCGGCCGCCTCGCGCCACGCCTCGGGGCCCTCTCGCTCGAACCGCTCGTACACCGAGGGGTCGCTCGCCGCGGCCTCGTTCCGGAAGTCGGCCGGCGGCGGGACGGCGTCCCCGTCGCCGTCGACGAGTCCCTCCTCGTTCCCGGAGTCGTCCATGACATCGTATGGCCGGCGGAGACTCGTATACTTTGTCCGCGCCTTCGCCGAGCGACAGCCGATCGCAGCTGGCCGTCGACCGCCGCCGGGCGGTCGCGGTCAGGCCGACTCCTCGGCGGGCGGCGCCGAGACCTCGGCCGCCTTCGCCCGGGCGCGGGCGACGATCGAGGGCTTCGCCTCGAAGTCGACGGTCACCTGGTCGCCCGCGTACGTCTCCTCGGCGACGTACCCGTGGTCGTGGACCCACGAGACGAGGCTCATCGCGTCGTCGGAGACGGGGAGCACGAGTCGCTCGCGCTCCCAGTCCGGCAGTTCGTCCTCTACGCGGTCCCGGAGCTCGGCGACGCCAGCGCCCGTCTTCGCCGAGACGGCGATCGGGTCCGGCGCCACGCCCGAGAGCGCGGCGCGCTTCTCCGCCAGCTCGCCGGGCGCCAGCCGGTCGACCTTGTTGAACACGGTGACGACCGGCGCCTCGTTGCGCTCGTAGAGGGTGTCGTGGCTCGTGACGAGCTTCTCGCGCATCTCCGCGACCGGCTCGCTCGCGTCGACGACGAGCAGCACGAGGTCGGCCCGGTAGACGGAGTCGAGCGTCGACTCGAAGGACTCGACCAGCCAGTGGGGCAGGTCCGAGATGAACCCGACCGTGTCGGTGAGGAGGACGTCGCGCTTCTCCATCTCGGCCCGGCGGGTCGTGGTGCCGAGCGTCGTGAACAGCATGTCCTGCGACTCGGCGGTGGTGTCGAGGTCGCGGTGTCGGTCGTCGTTCTCGTCGACCGCCAGCTCGTCGGCGAGCCGGCGCATCAGCGTCGACTTCCCGGCGTTGGTGTACCCGGCGAGCGCGACCAGCTCGAAGCCGGAGTCGCGGCGCTGCTCGCGGCGCGCCTCCTCCTTCTCCGCGATCGATTCGAGCTCGTCGCGGATCTCCGATATCTGCCGTTTGATGTCGCGCTCGACGCTCTCGTCGTACTCGCCGAGCCCCATGAACCCGGGCCGCTCGTCGCGCTTCGCGAGGCTCGCCTTCGCCTCCGCGCGCGGCAGCTCGTAGCGGAGCTCCGCGAGCTCGACCTGGAGCTGTGCCTTCCGAGTGTTGGCGCGCTGGCCGAATATCTCCAGGATGAGCGTGAACCGGTCGACGACCTCGACGCCCTCGGGGAGCACCCCGCCGATGTTGAACGTCTGGTACGGCCCCACGTCGTTGTCGACGATGACCGCCTCGGCGTCGGTCCGGCGGACTAGGTCGCGCAGCTCCGCGACCTTCCCCTCGCCGAACATGAACGCGGCGTCCTCGGTGCGCGTCTGGGTGAGCTCGCCTGCCACCTCGTACCCCGCGGCGGCCGCGAGCTGCGATATCTCCGCGAGGTCGGCCTCGCCCGAGTCGACGCGCTTGGCGACGATCGCGCGGCGGCTCCCGGTCGGCGCCTCGGCCTCGCCGTCCGCGTTCCCGGCGCTCCCGCTCATAACAGGAGTTCGCGCGCGGCGTACGCGGCGTGGTGTGCTGCCTGCACTGTCTCGCGCTCGCCTATGCTCTCGACGTATTTAAACTCGGGCTGGAAGCTCAGCCCGACGCGGGCCGCCGGCTCCTCGTAGAACTCGCCGCCCTCGGCCACGACCGGTCCCTCCGGCGGCGTCGGGAGGTCGCCGACCGCCTCCGCGGCGAGCGCGACGGTCGCCTCCAGCGTCGGGCCCTCGCGCGCCGCGGCGAAGCCCATCCCCTCGACCGACCGGATCCGCGAGGAGTCGATCCGCGCGTGGACCGCGGCCGCGACCATCAGGTACTCGCCGCCCTCCTCGTGGCGGCCGCTGATGTCCACGCCGACGACCTCAGGGGCGGGCGCCGTCCACCACGGTTCGACCGGCTCGGGTTCGCGGGGCGGCTGCTCGTGCGTCCATGGTCCGCCGTAGGTCGCCCGCCGAATTGAACGTTTCCGTGCGGGCTCCGAACGGGCCGTCCACCCGCGTCGGCGGAGCCGGCGGCCCGTTACGCCCGTAGCTCGTCGACGACGGCCGCGATCCGGTCGATCGCTTCGTCCACGTCCGCCTCGTCGACGTCGAGGTGCGTGGTGAACCGCGTCGCGTAGTCGTCGAACTCGACGCAGCCGACGCCGGCCTCCTTACAGGCCGCGTAGAGCGACTCGGCCGGGATCCCGGGCGCCTCCGTGTTCGCGACGACGATGTTGGTGTCGGGCGCGGGCGCGTCGACGCCGTCGAGCGCGTCCAGCCCGGCCGCGAGCCGCTCCGCGTTGGCGTGGTCCTCGGCGAGGCGGTCGACGTTCTCCAGCGCGCGGAGCGCGGGCGCGGCGATCATGCCCGCCTGGCGCATCCCGCCGCCGAACAGCTTGCGGACGCGGCGGGCGTCCTCGACGAACGCCTCGTCGCCGGCGAGGATCGATCCGACCGGCGCGCCGAGCCCCTTCGAGAGGCAGAAGGTGACGCTGTCGACGGGGGCGACGACCTCGCTCGCGTCGACGCCGAGCGCGACCGCGGCGTTGAACACGCGCGCGCCGTCGAGGTGGACCGGCACGTCGGCCTCGCGGGCGACCTCGGCCGCGTCGGCGATCCGCTCGACCGGGACGGCGACCCCGCCGCGGTAGTTGTGGGTGTTCTCTAAGGAGAGCAGCCCCGTTCCGGGGCGGTGGAGGTCCTCGTCGACGAGCCCCTCGCAGACCGCGTCTGGGGTCGGAACGCAGCGCTCGCCGGCGTCGATCGTCCGCGTCTGGACGCCCGAGAGCTTGGCGGCGCCGGCCAGCTCCCAGCGGTAGATGTGCGACTCGCGCTCCAGGAGGAGCTCCTGGCCCGGCTCCGTGTGCGCGTGGACCGCGATCTGGTTCGCCATCGTCCCGGAAGGGACGTACAGCGCCGCCTCCGTGCCGACCGCCTCTGCCGCGCGCCGTTCGAGCTCGTTGACCGTCGGGTCGTCGCGGTACACGTCGTCGCCGACCTCGGCGGTCGCGGCCGCCTCGCGCATCTCTTCCGAGGGCGCCGTGACGGTGTCGGACCGCAGGTCGATGAAGTCATCGTCGGACATCCGTTACCCGCCCTACCGCGGCGGCGGGCATATATCCCGCGCTCGGCGACCCGCCGCGGCGACGAGTGAATTCCCGCGGCTCCGCGCGGCGAGCGAGGGGTTCCGAGTTCGGTCCCTTCTTAACGTGCGCGCCCGATCCGTGACGCATGGCAACGGAAGCCGCACCAGACGACGCAGCGAACGCACCGGACGCCTACGACGCCCTCCTCGACCGCGTCGAGCGGTGGAACGCGGTCGGCAGCGCCTCCGGCGTCCTCGGCTGGGACCAGCAGGTGATGATGCCCGAGGGCGGCACGCCAGCGCGCTCGAAGCAGCTCTCGGCGCTCTCCTCCGTCCACCACGACATGGTCACCGACGACGAGACGGGCGAGCTGCTCGACGAGCTCGACGACGCCGACCTCACCGACGAGCAGGCGGCGGTCGTCCGCGAGGTCCGCCGCGAGTACGAGCGCGCCGACGCCGTCCCGGTCGAACTGGTCGAGGAGATATCCGAGACCGGCTCCGAGGCGCTCCAAGCCTGGGAGGAGGCGAAAGCCGAGGACGACTTCGAGACGTTCGCGCCGTACCTGGAGAAGCACGTCGAGCTGAAACGCGAGTACGCCGAGCACATCGACCCCGACCGCGACCCCTACGAGGTCCTCTTCGAGGAGTTCGAGCCGTGCCTCTCGATGGAGCGCGCGGAGTCGATCCTCACGGAGCTCCGCGAGGCGCTCGTCCCGATGATCGAGGACATCCGCGCGTCCGACGTGGAGCTCGCGGTCGACACCTTCGAGGGGACCTTCTCGGAGGACGAGCAGGAGGCGCTCTCGCGCGACGCGCTCGAGCTCGTCGGCTACGACTTCGACCGCGGCCGCCTCGACGTCTCCTCGCACCCGTTCACCGCCGGCAATCAGTTCGACTGCCGCGTGACGACCCGGTTCGACGAGGAGGACCCGCTCGGCGCGGTCGGATCGACGATCCACGAGTTCGGCCACGCGCAGTACAACCTCGGACTCCCCCAGGAGCACTTCGGCACGCCGCTTGGCGAGTCGCGCGACCTCTCGGTCCACGAGTCGCAGTCGCGCCTCTGGGAGAACCACGTCGGGCGCAGCGAGGCGTTCTGGCAGGAGTTCCTCCCCGTCTTCCAGGAGCACTTCCCGCAGACCGAGGAGGCCAGCGTTCGGGACGCGTACGAGGCGTTCAACCAGGTGTACGAGGACAACCTCATCCGCGTCGAGGCCGATGAGCTCACCTACCACCTCCACATCGTGATCCGGTTCGAGATCGAGCGCGACCTGATCCGCGGCGACCTCGACGTCGAGGACGTGCCCGAGGTCTGGAACGACAAGTACGAGGAGTACCTCGGCATCCGCCCCGACACCGACAGCGAGGGCTGCCTCCAGGACATCCACTGGAGCCACGGCAACTTCGGCTACTTCCCCACCTACTCGCTCGGCTCCGTGATGGCCGCCCAGCTCTTCGAGGCCGCCGAGGCGGACATCGACGACCTCGACGCCAAGATCGCCGACGGCGAGTTCGGGGACCTCCACGACTGGCTCGGCGAGAACGTCCACCGACACGGCTCCCGCTACGAGACGAACGAGCTCGTGAAGCGCGCGACCGGCGAGGACTTCTCGGCCGACGCCTTCCTCGACTACGTCGACGAGAAGTACGGCGAGCTGTACGGGATCTGAACCGGAAGACAGGTCGTCCGTCCCCGTTTTTACGAGAGCACCTGGACCAGCGACAGCGCCACGAGCGGCACGTGGAACGCCGCGTGCGCGACCATCGCCGCCTCGAGGCTGCGCCGCCAGTAGAGCCACCCGAACGCGACCCCGGCGACCGCGTTCAACAAGACTGTCCGCGCGATCAGCGCCGGCGTCAGCCCCACCGCCTGCGCCAGCGCCGGGAGGTGGCCGACGCCGAACAGCACCGCCGAGACCCCGATCGCGGCCCACGCGACCCCCGGTCCGGGCGCGTCGCCGCGGCGGCCGGCGAGGACCCAGCCGCCGAGCGCGAGCGCGGACATGAGCCCGAACCGGAGCAGCAGCTCCTCCGTGACCCCGCCGTAGAGGAACCGGACCGGCGCGTACGCGAGCACGTCGACGACCGTCGGCCGCCCCGCGCCGATCGCCGACCCCGGCAGGTCGCGCGCGACGAGCGGCGCCAGCGCGACGTCGAGCGCGATCACGACCAGGCTCCCGGCGACGCCGACCGCGGCGGCGAGTCCGGCCTCGCCGCGGACCCGTCCGAGCGCCTCGGCGTCGCCGCCCGCGCGGTCGAGGAGGTGCGAGCGCAGGCGGGCCCGCGGGGCCGCGTAGGCACCGACCAGACACGCGACGACGAGCAGCAGGAGCGGGTTGACTCCGGTGAGGACGGCGAGGAGCGGGCGGGACAGCCCCGGCGGGACGGCGGCCGGCGGGGTCGTGCGGTAGACGTACCACACGAGCGCGGCGACGCCGGGGAGGCCGGCCAGGAGCGCGACGCCGAACCGAGCGCGGAGGGACGATCGGGGTGTCGAGGCCATGCCCGGAGCGACGCCTCACGACGAGATAACGGTTCGGCCGCGTCTCAGCGCGCCCGACTGCGGGCGCGTCTGCCGCGCGGCGCTCCCGCTATCCGAGTCGGAAGCCGGTCATCAGGACGATCAGCGCGAGCATCATCGCGCCCTCGAACAGCCCGACGACGAGGTTCTTCTTCTCGATCGATTCCAGTCGGTCGGCGTCCGGGTCGGGCGAGACAGTCTCGTAGTACGCGCTGAGGTGGAGCCGGTGGGGGACCGCCAGCCCGAACGCGAACAGCCCCCAGCCCAGGCCGAGCGCGAGCCCCGACCACGTCCCGCCGAAGCCGTACCCGAGCCCGATGTCGGGCGTCAGCAGGACCGTCCCCGACAGCACCGTCGTCAGCGAGAAGCCGACGAGGAAGAACACCGCCTTCGGGATCAGCGTCCTGTTCACCGCGGTCGCGGCCGCCTCGTCGAGGCCGCCGAGCGTCGGGCCGATGACCGCGGGGAAGATCAGCGCGAACCCGAACCACACCGCGCCGGCCGCGACGTGCGTGTAGAAGAGCAGTTCGGTGCTTCCCAGCGCGAGGCTCGCGGCGAAGAAGGCCAGCGGCACGAGGAGGCTCCCGGCCGCGAACGCCGGGTTCGCGGCGTCCGCGAGGTGTTGAACCCGATCGATGAACCCCTGTTCGGCGACGCGACGGTTCCCCTCGTTAGCAACTGCCATGAAGTAAGATCACATGTCGACGGAAAATGATTTGTGGTCGATACGATTCCGGCCGCGGGACTCGACGGCTACTTCTCGATGATGCTCTCCTCGACGGCCTCGCCGAAGTGGCGCGCCACGTCCTCGTAGAAGACGAGCGCCTCGTCGCCGGGCTCGACCTCGGTGACCGCCTTCCGGCCCTCGCTCGTGGCTATCTTCACGGTCTCGGCGTTCTGGATGAGCGTCTCGATACGATCGGTACCGTCGTCGGTCTCGATCTCCGCCTGGATCCGGAACATCGGGCGCTTCTCGATCTTCACCCGACCGACCACCGCCTCGCGGGTGTGCCCGTCGGTGTCGACAACCTGGACCTCGTCGCCGCTCGACAGTTCCGCGAGGTAGTTGGTGCCGCCCTCGGGGTCGCGGACGTACGCGTGGACCGCGCCCGCGTTCACGCGGAACGGGCGCGACTCGACGTACGGCGACTCCGCGGTCTCCGCGTGGACGAAGAACAGCCCTCGCGACATCGAGCCGACCAACATCCCCTCGCTGTCGTCCATCAGCGACCCGGTGTCGATACAGACGCGGTCCGCCATCCCGGTCTGTTCGATCTCTGTCACCTCGGCGTGTCGGAGGTCGAGCGTCTCGCGGTCGGCCGCGTCGCGGGCCTCGACCGCGCCGCGGATCTCGTCGGGGGAGTCGGAATCGAGGAGGACGCCGTCGGCGCCGATCTCCAGGGTCTCGAAGGCGGTCCGGGCCTCCGCGGCGGTCGTCGCGCCCGCGACGAGGTGGGTCTCCTCGCCGACGCGGGCGATGAGGTTCTCCAAGGGGATGATCGACCAGTCCTCGCCGACGACCACGGTGTAGTCGGCGTCGTCGGCCGCGGCCTCGGCGAACGCCTCGTACTCCGTGCCGAGGACGCGGACGTACGCCCCCTGCGCGCGATCGTCGCGGCGGCGCAGCGTGGTCAGGTCGGCCGACCCGGAGAGGTCGTCGGGCATGTCGATCGTCCCGTCGCCCTCGCCGCCCTTCCCGACGAAGTACGCGTCCGCTTCCGCGTCGCTCTCGGCGTCGTCGATCACGTCGGCGTCCGACCGGAACGCCGCGACGTTCACGTCGCCCAGCTCCCGGACGCGCCCGACGTCGCCCTCGTCGACGAGGACCCAGTCCGCCCCGGCCTCGATGGCGGCCGTGACCCGTCGCTTGCGCGCCTCCCAGTCGCCGACCGCGCCGTCGGCTTTGACCCAGACCGTGCGTGTCATTACCGACACCTCACGGCGCGCCGGCTTGAAAACTGCGAAATGAGCAGTCGCGTGCGCCCGACCGCGGCCCCGCGACCGCGGGGGCGGACCTCAGGCCTCGACGAACCCGCCCGCCCGCAGCGCCTCCTCGACGCCCGCGTCGTCGTGGACCACCGCGGAGACCGCGCGGGCGATCCCCTCGGGGTCGTCGTGCTGGAATATCGACCGCCCCATCGAGACGCCCGCCGCCTCGCCGTCCATCGCGCCGCGGACCATCTCGACGGTCTCGCGGTCGGTCCCCTTCGAGCCGCCGGCGATGACCACCGGGAGGCGGGTCGACTCCGTGACGCGCTCGAAGGAGTCGCCGTCGCCGGAGTAGCCGGTCTTCACCACGTCGGCGCCCAGTTCCTCGGCGAGCCGGACGGCGTGGCCGAGCGCCTCCGGATCGCTCTCGTCGACGCCGGGACCGCGCGCGTACGCCATCGCGAGGACGGGGAGCCCGAGCCGCTCGGCGTCGGCGGTCAGCTCCGCGAGCCCCTCGATCTGGTCCGGCTCGTGGTCGGAGCCGACGTTGATGTGAAAGGAGACGGCGTCGGCGCCCGCGCGGACCGCGTCCTCCGCGGTGCCGGTGACGCGCTTGTCGCTCTCGTCCGGCCCGATCGTCGTCGACCCGTTGAGGTGGACGATGTAGCCGGCGTCGTTCTTGTTTTCGTGGACGCGGGGCGCGATGCCCCGCTGCGTGAGGACGGCGTCCGCGCCGCCGCTCGTGACGCCGTCGATCGTCGACTCGATGTCGACGAGCCCCTGGACGGCGCCCATCGTGATCCCGTGGTCCATCGGGACGATGAGGTATCGGTCGTTCGTGGAGATGCGGTCGAGTCGTGCCGAGAGTCCTGCTGTCATTGTGAGGCGAATGTTGTGTGAGAGTGTGGCAATCGGAGGTAAGTCGGTTTCGTTCGGGGAGGTATTGGTCCGGTTCTGGTCAGGCGGACTCGGCCGCCGTCGTCCGCGAGCGGTACCCGCGCTCGGCGCCCTCGGTCAGCTCGCGGGAGAGCGCCTCCAGCCGGTCGGCGACCTCGTCGGTCGACAGGTCCTCGGCGACGCCCTCGGCGACCACGTCGACGAGCGCCGAGCCGACGATGATCCCGTCGGCGCCGCCCGCGACGATGCGCTCCGCGTGCTCGCCCGTCGAGATGCCGAACCCGACCGCCTTCGGCACGTCGTACTCGCGGAGCCGGTCGAGGCTCTCGGTCGTCTGGTCGGAGACGTCGTCGCGGGCGCCGGTCGTCCCCAGCCGCGCCTGGACGTAGACGTAGCCGGAGACGTTCTCCATCATGCGGTCCAGCCGGTCGCCGCGCGTCGTCGGCGCGACGATGAAGACGAGGTCGAGCCCGAACTCGTCGCACGCCTCGCGCAGCGGGTCCGCCTCCTCGGCCGGGAGGTCCGGGACGACGAGCCCCTCGATCCCCGCGGCCGCCGCCCGCTCGACGAACGGCCGAGGGCCGGTCTCGTCGCCGTACTGGTAGATGAGGTTGTAGTACGTCATACACACCGGGGCGGCGTCGACGTCGAGATCCTCCGCGAACGCGAAGAAGCGCTCGGGCGTCATCCCCGCGTCGAGCGCGCGGACGAGCGCCTCCTGGATCGTCGACCCCTCGGCGATCGGCTCGGAGAAGGGGAGGCCGAGCTCGATCACGTCGGCGCCGCCCCGGTCGAGCGCCTGGACGTACGCCTTCGACGACTCGTAGTCGGGGTCGCCGACGACGAGGTACGGGACGTAGGCGGGACCGTCCGCGAACGCCGCGGCGATCTCGTCGGAGTTGCCCGTCTCCGCCATTCAGATTCCCCCCGTGAACATCGACATGTCCGGCGCGTTGGGCACGTCGCGCTGGTCGGTCTCCTCGATGGCGGCGTCGAGGTCCTTGTCGCCGCGGCCGGAGACGTTGACGACGACGCGCTCGCCCAGTTCCTCGTGGTGCTCCTCCAAGTAGCCGAACGCGTGGGCGGTCTCTAACGCGGGAATGATCCCCTCCGTGTTCGAGAGCCGGTGGAACCCCTCCAAGGCGGCGTCGTCGTCGACGGCGACCGGGTCGACGCGGCCCTGGTCGACGAGGTACGCGAGCTCCGGCCCGACGCCGGCGTAGTCGAGCCCGGAGGAGACGGAGTGGCTCTCCATGATCTGCCCGTCGGAGTCCTGAAGCAGTTTCGTCCGCGCACCGTGGAGGACGCCCTCCTCGCCGGCGTACAGCGACGCGGAGTTGGGCGCGACGCCCGCCTCCTCGTCGACTTCGAGCGTGGAGCCGCCGGCCTCCACGGCGTGGAGCGCGACCGACTCGTCGTCGACGAAGTCGGCGAACGTCCCCATCGTGTTCGAGCCGCCGCCCGCGCAGGCGACCACGTCGGTGGGGAGCCCGCCGGTCTTCTCGATCGTCTGCCGGCGGGCCTCCTCGGAGATGACCGCCTGGAAGTCGCGGACCATCACCGGGAAGGGATGCGGGCCGACGATGGAGCCGATCACGTAGTGGGTGTCCTCGACGGTCGCCGCCCAGTCGCGCATCGTCTCGGAGATGGCCTCCTTCAGCGTGCCGCGCCCGGTGGTGACGGGCTTGACCTCCGAGCCGTTGAGCTTCATCCGGAACACGTTGGGACGCTGGCGGTTGATGTCGCGCTCGCCCATGTAGATCGTACAGGGCATGTCGAGGTGCGCCGCCGCCATCGCGGTCGCGGTGCCGTGCTGGCCGGCGCCGGTCTCCGCGATGATGCGCTCTTTGCCCATGTACTTCGCGAGCAGCACCTGCCCGAGCGCGTTGTTCAGCTTGTGGGCGCCGCCGTGGAGCAGGTCCTCGCGCTTGAGGTACACCTCGGTGTCGTAGCGCTCCGAGAGCCGGCCGGCCCGCTGGAGCGGGGTCGGGCGCCCGCCGAAGTCCGCGAGGCGCTCGCGGAACTCATCCATGAACCCGTCCTCGTTGTTCAGCACGTAGCGCTCGTAGGCGTCGGCCAGCTCCTCTATCGCCGGCATCAACGCCTCCGGGACGTACTGACCGCCGTAGCGGCCGAACTTCCCGTCGTCGCGGCCGCGCTCGCGGCCGGGGCGTCGCGAAAGCTCTCCAACCTCGCTCGTCGATGATTCGGTTTCGCTCATGTGGGTGTCTCCGTGGTGTCGGTCGCGTCGCGGGGTGTCGGGTCCGCGTCCTCGTCCGCCTCCGCCCGCGTCAGTTCGCGCGTGTTCGCTTCCACGTCGCCGTCCATGATCGCGCTGCCGACGAGCAGGGCGTCGGCGCCCGCCGCCCGCATCCGGCGCGCGTCGGTCGGGCCCTCGATCCCGCTCTCGGCGATCAGCGTCACCTCGTCCGGGACGTGGGGCGCCACGGACTCGAAGGTTCCGAGGTCGACGACCAGCTCGGCGAGGTCGCGGTTGTTCACGCCGACCGTCGTCGCGCCCGCATCGAGCGCGCGCTCCAGCTCGTCGCGGTCGTGGACCTCGACGAGCACCTGGAAGCCGCGGTCGCGGGCGGCGGCGAGCAGGTCGGGGAGGTCGTCGCCGACGAACCGGGCGATCAGGAGGACCACGTCGCTCTCGACGGCGTCAAGCTGCGCCTCCTCGACGACGAAGTCCTTGCGCAGCACCGGCACGTCGACGGCCTCGCGGACCCGCCGGAGCGTGTCGACGCTCCCGCCGAAGTGCTCCGGCTCGGTGAGCACGCTCAGCGCGGCCGCCCCGCCGGCGACCATCCCCTCGGCGAGCGCGACGGGGTCGTCCTCGCGGCTGCCCTCGGTCGTCGGGCTCGTCGGCTTCACCTCGGCGATCACCGGGACGCGCCCGTCGGCCTCGGCCCGCTCGAACGCGGCCGCGAGGTCGCGGGGCGAGACCGAGGCGGTGTCGCCCGCCCTCGCCGCCGCGTCCGCGCGCTCCCGTGCGGCGGACAGGATCGACCTGACCGCCGGCGCCAGCTCGTCTGGATCGTCCATTACTATACACTAATGTACGTATCTGTTCATAAGGCTTGCGGGGGCCCGGCCGACCCGATTAGCCTCCGGGCGAGGGGACGACTCGGTCAGACGGGGGGATGTTTTAAGTAATCGACCCGACCAGTGAAGGGTATGAGCATGGCGGGCACCTCGGGCGTCTTCGCCCGGGAGTTCGACCAGATCGGCCGGACCGTTCAGGTCGGGTTCGCCGGCGGTCGCGTCATCTCGGTGTCGTTCCCCGCCGAACCGCCGGGAGACGCCGACGGCGACCACGACCTCCTCGACCGGATCGGCGCGTACCTCGGCGGCGAGCGCGACGAGTTCACCGAGGTGGCGCTCGGTCTCACGGTCCCGACCGACCAGCGCGAGGCGCTGGAGGCGCTCCGCAACGTCCCGTACGGTGAGGAGGTTTCGGTGAGCCGCCTCGCCCGGCTCGCCGGGTTCGACCCCGACGACGCCGACGACGTGGCGACCGTGAGGGGCGCGCTGAACGACAACCCCGTCCCCGTGTTCCTCCCGGACCACCGGGTGAGCGGCGGGCCGTACGCGACGCCCGGCGAGATCCGGCGCGCGCTCCGCCGCGTCGAAGGCCTGTAGGCGGGACGACGCCGCCGCGGACGGCCGATCAGATCTCGAAGTCGGGCGTGTCGAACGCGCCCTCGTCGGCGTCGACGTCGTAGCGTTCGATCCCGGTGAGCGCCAGGTCTAGCGTGGCCTCGGCGTCCCATCGCCCCGTGTTGATGACCAGGTCGTAGATGGACCGGTCGTTCAGGTCGATGTCGTAGTAGGACTTGTAGCGCTGCTCCTCGATGACCTCGCGCACCTGCATCTCAGAGGTCATCTCCTCGCGGTCGGCCGTGCGGTCCGCGCGGACCTCGTCGGGCGCGTCGAGCCAGATCCGGATGTCGGCGCGGTTGCCGGCGATCCAGCCCGCGAGCCGCGACTCCAGCACGAACGCCTTGTTCGCGGTCCCCCACTTCTCGGCGATCCGGCGGAGCCGGCGGTCGAGCGCGCGGTCGATCTCCTCGGACTCGCCGGTCTCGGCGATGAGCTGGGAGAGGCTCATCTCCCGTTCGGCGGCGACCTCGCGGAACAGTTCGCCCCCGGAGACGTAGCCGCAGTCGAGCGACTCGGCGATGCCCTCGACGAGGGTCGTGGCCCCGCAGCCCGGCGGGCCGGAGACGGTGACGAACAGGTTCCGGTCGATCCGTCGGTCGGGCTCCGGCGAGGTGCCGCTCATGCGTGTGGCGCCACGGAAGGCGGTCGGATAAACGGGTCGGTTCCGCGAATTTCCGCGGGGCCGACGTATGTGGGGTCGGTTCCGCGAATTTCCGCGGCCCCGACGCAACCGATTTCCCTCCCCGAGCCCTCGTGATCGCCGTGAGCGAGACCACGGACCGCGGCGACGAGGCGGCCGCGCGCGCCCTCCTCCGCGACGCGGTCGAGCGCGGTGCGATCGCGGACCCCGACTTCGACCCGGACGCGGTCCCGATCGCCGACGCCGACGTGCTCGCGCGGCTCTCGCCGCCGGTCCGGCGCTGGTGGGTCGAGCGGTTCGGCGCGTACGTCGGCGAGAACGGCGGGTTCTTCACGCCGCCGCAGCGCGAGGCGATCCCTCGCGTCGACGACGGGGAGAACTGCCTCGTCGCGGCGCCGACGGGCAGCGGGAAGACGCTGGCCTCGTTCCTCGCGGTGCTCGACGACCTCTTCGCGCGCGACCGCGCCGACGACCTCGACAACGCCGTCTACTGCCTGTACGTCTCGCCGCTGAAGTCGCTCGCGAACGACATCGAGCGCAACCTGGAGACTCCCTTGGAGGGGATCGGGGAGGCGGTCGCCGCGGCCGAGAGGGACGACGGGGCGGGGGACGCCGAGGCGTACGATCCGGGCGTCAGGCAGGCGATCCGCCACGGCGACACCTCGAAGGCGGACCGGCAGGCGATGCTCTCCGAGACGCCCCACGTCCTCAACACCACGCCGGAGACGCTGGCGATCCTGCTCAACTCGCCGAAGTTCAAGGAGAAGCTCCGCACCGTCGAGTACGTGATCGTCGACGAGATCCACTCGCTGGCCGCGAACAAGCGCGGCACGCACCTCGCGGTGTCCCTAGAGCGGCTGACCGAGTTGACGCGGAACGGAGACCGGGGAGGCGACGCCGGGATCGCGCGGATCGGCTGCTCGGCGACCGTCGAACCGCTCGACGGGATCGCCTCGTTCCTCGTCGGGCGCGAGCGCGTCGCCGGCGAGGTCGGCGACGCCGACGGGTTCGAGACGCGGCCCTGCGAGGTGGTCGACGCCCGGTTCGCCCGCGAGTTCGACCTCGAACTCCGGACGCCGGCCGCCGACCTGATCCACACGCCGCGGTCGGCGGTGACCGACCGCTTCTACGAGTCGCTTCACGACCTGATCGAGTCCCACGAGAACACGCTGGTGTTCACGAACTCCCGCTCGGGCGCCGAGCGCACCCTCCAGGAGCTCCGGGGGCGGTTCGACTACGACGAGTCGGACTCCGGCTGCCACCACGGGAGCCTCGGCGAGGCGCAGCGCACCCGCGTCGAGGAGGGGCTGAAGTCGGGCGAGCTGGACGTGGTCACGACCTCGACGAGCCTGGAGTTGGGAATCGACATGCCGCACCTCGATCTCGTCGTCCAGGTGGGCTCGCCGAAGTCCGTCGCCGCGCTGCTCCAGCGCGTCGGCCGCGCGGGCCACAGCCCGGGCGAGACCGTCGAGGGCCGGGTGTTCGCCCTGGACCGCGACGAGCTGATCGAGTGCGCCGCGCTGCTCGCGCGCGCCGAGGACGGGTTCGTCGACCGCGTGTTCCCGCCCGAGGGCGCGTATGACGTGGCGGCACAGCACGTCTACGGGATGGCCATAAACCGGATCCGCCCCGACCGCGAGGTCCGCGAGGTACTGCGCCGGGCGCACCCGTACCGCGGCTTCGACGACGCCGCGTACGAGCGGCTGTTCCGGTACCTCACGGGCGACTACGACGGACTGGAGGAGAAGAACGTCTACCCGAAGGTGTGGCGCGACGCCAACGACCCGCCCGACGGCGAGCACCACCACCCCGCGTACCCGGTCGGCGAGACGCTCGTCGGGAAGCGCGGGCGGCTCGCGCGGGTCATCTACATGACGAACGTGGGAACGATCCCCGACTCGTTCACCTGCGACGTGTTCACGCGCGACGACGAGTGGGTCGGCACCCTCGACGAGTCGTACCTCGACACGCTGGAGTCGGGCGACGTGTTCGCCTTGGGCGGCGAGCGGTTCGCGTTCCGCTACCGCCGCGGCTCGAAGGTGTACGTCGACCACACGAGCGAGCGCCCGACCGTGCCGTCGTGGTTCGCCGAGCGACTGCCCCTCTCGGCGGACCTCGCCCGCGAGGTCCTCGACTTCCAGGCCGAACTCCTCGACCGCCTGACGGGGGACGGCGCGAACGCCGGCCCGGCGGCGGTCCGGGCGTGGCTCCGACAGTTCCCCCTCGACGGGAACGCGGTCCGCGCGCTCGCCCGCATGTACGACGAGCAGGTACGGTACGCGGGCGCGGACTCGGTCTCGACGCCCGACCGCCTCGTCGTCGAGGAGGAGCTCGACCGGAGCGAGTACAAGCGGCGCTTCTACGTCCACTCGATCTACGGCCGCCGGTTCAACGACGGGCTCTCGCGGCTCGTCGCGGCCGCGGTCGCGAACCGCACCGACGCCAACGTCGCGGTGGCGGTCGCCGACCGCGGCTTCTCGCTCGCGCTCCCGCTGAACCGGAAGGTCGACGTGGCGGGGATACTGGCCGACCTCGACCCGGAGACGGTCCGCGAGGACCTGCGCGAGGCGGTTCAGGGGACGGACCTGCTCCAGCGCTACTTCCGGATCAACGCAGGGCGCGCGCTCCTGATCCTGAAGCGGTACAAGGGGTACGAGAAGTCGGCCGCGGAACAGCAGGTCTCCGCCGAGATGCTGCTGTCGTTCGCGGCCGACTTAGAGGAGTTCGCCGTCTTAGAGGAGACGTACCGGGAGCTGCTGGAGGACCGGCTCGACGTCGACGGCATCCGCGAGGCGGTCGACCGGATCGCCGCCGGCGACCTCGCGGTCGAACACCGCGTCGTCGACTCGCCCAGCCCGCTCGCGTTCGGGCTCGCGACGCTGGTCGACTCCGACACCGTCATCGCCGACGACGAGTCCGCGGTCCTTCGCGAGTTCCACGCCCGCGTGATGGAGGAGATCGGCGAGACCCCGCGGAGCGCCGCGGCCGAGGGAGAAGGCGGAGGCGACCCCGACGCCGGACCGCCCGCGGACGGGAAACCGGACTGAGATGACGGTCCCCGATCCCCCCGCCGTCCCGCCCGCCAGGCTCCGCCGACGGTTCGCCGGGGCCGTGGCGCTCGGCGCGCTCGGGCTGGCCGCGCTGTGGCGCCCGCTCGGCACGGCTTGGGTCCTCGCCGCGGTCGTTCCCGGCGCGTACCTCGCCGCGTACGCGCGCGGCAACCTCGCGGCGAACCGCACGCCCGACGGTGAGGCACCGGACCCGCGGCTCGGCCCGGCGAACGCGATCACGCTGTTCCGCGGCTGGCTCGCCGTCGTCCTCGCGGGCGCGGCGGTCGCGCCGGCGCCGAGTCCGTGGCTCCCCGCCGCCCTCTTCGTCGGCGCGGTGGGCCTCGACGCGGTCGACGGCGCTGTCGCCCGCCGCACCCGCGAGACGGCCCTCGGCGCGCGCCTCGACGGGGCCACCGACGCGTTGGCCGTGCTCGTCGGCGCCGCGGTCGCCGTCGCGCTCGGCGCGCTCCCCGCGTGGTACCTCCTCGCCGGCGGCGTCTGGTACGCCTACGCCGGGTCGCTGTGGCGGCGCCGGCGACGCGGGGCACCGGTGTACGAGCTGCCGCCCAGCCGGGTTCGGCCGTTCGTGGGCACCGCGCAGTTCGCCGTGGTCGCGCTCGCGCTCCTCCCGAACGTCGGCCGCGGGGGCGGGAGGGCCCTCCTGACCGCGTTCGCGGCGGTCGCGCTGGCGGCGCTCCTGGCGAGCTTCGCCAGAGACTGGGCGGCCGCGACGGGGCGACTCGGCCGCGACGACCCGCCGACCGCGGCCGGGCGAGGCGGCGAGTGAGGCGGTGAGCGAACGGTCCGAACTGGGCGGGGGCGGGACCGGTTCGCGGCGTCGAGGAGTGAACGGCGAGCCGCGGTCGCGCGCTACGACTCTCTTGAGAGCAGGACCGCCAGGACGGCGATCAACGCGACCTGCGCGACCTTGTCGACGGCGCCGTACACCCCGACGTCGGCCGGGAACGAGTACGTCCCGGTGACGAAGTTGATCACGTACCAGAGGACGATCTGACCGCCGGTGAACGGGATCCCGACGGCGTACATCAGCCGGCGCCGGTACCCGGCGACTATCGCCGCCACGCCCGCGCCGAAGCCGAGGGTCGCGACGAAAAAGGAGATCCCAAGCGCGCCCCCGACCAGAACCCCGAGGACGGCGTGGACGATCCCGGACACGGTCGCGGCGATGATCCCGACCCAGTGGAGCGTGGTCAGCGATTCGACGTCGGCGCCCGCGTCGGAGTGTGCCATGGATACGCCACGCACGGCCTCCGCCGGCTTATGTTTACTCCCCGGCGGGCGCGACCGCGACGGGCGACTCCGCTCGGTCGGGCGGTCGTCGCCGGCGGGGCTTTATATTTGATCGGCACATGCGATCGGTAATGTCGACTCCTCTCGGCCGTCGGCCGCGGACGGGTGAGTCCGCGTGAGCGACGGCGCCGTCCACCGCGCGGTGGAGTTCACCGCCCCCGAGCGCGTCGAGGTCGTCCCGGTCGACGACCCCGCCCCGGCCCCCGACGAGGTGGTCGTCTCCGCGTCCGTCTCGGCGGTGAGCGCGGGGTCCGAGCTGCTCGCGTACCGCGGGGATCTCGACCCCGAGACCGTCGCGGACGAGGAGCTCTCCTCGCTCGACGGCGACCTCTCGTACCCGCTCCGCTACGGCTACGCGGTCGTCGGGCGGGTGACCGCGGTCGGCGAGGCGGTCGACCCGTCGTGGCGCGACCGCACCGTCTTCGCGTTCAACCCCCACGAGAGCCGGTTCGCCGTCTCCCCGGACGCGCTCATCCCGGTCCCGGACGGGATCGACCCGGAGACCGCGACGCTGTTCGCGAACGCGGAGACGGCGGTGACGCTGACGCTCGACGCGGCCCCCCGGCTCGGCGAGCGCGTCGCGGTGTTCGGGCAGGGCGTCGTGGGGCTGCTCACGACCGCCCTCCTGGCACGGAGCGGCGCGGAGACCGTGGTCGCGGTCGAACCGAAGGACCGGCGGCGCGGGCTCGCGGCCGAGTTCGGCGCCGACGCCGTCGTCGACCCGACCCGATACGACGGGCGCGCCGGCGTCGTCGACGCCGTCCGCGACCGCACCGGGGGCGTCGACCTCGCGGTCGAGGTCTCGGGGCGGCCCGAGACGCTGGAGACGGCCGTCGAGACGACGCGGTTCGACGGCCGCGTCCTCGTGGGGTCGTGGTACGGCACCAAGCGCGCCGACCTCGGCTTCGGCGACCACTTCCACCGCGGGCGGGTCACCGTCCGGAGCAGCCAGGTCACGACCATCGCGCCGGAACTCCGGGGTCGTTGGGACCGGGAGCGCCGCCGCGAGACCGCCTGGCGCCAGCTCCGGCGACTTCACGGCGAGCTGGGCGTCACCGAACGGCTCGTCACGGACCGCGTCCCGGTCGACCGCGCGCCGAGCGCGTACCGGCGCCTCGCCGACGAGGGCGAAGCGACCCTCCAACTCCTCTTCACCTACCCATGTACGAACTGACCGTCTCCGAGACGTTCGTCGCACAGCACTACCTCACCGTCCCGAACCCGCCGGCCGGCGAGGCGGAGCTCCACTCGCACACCTTCACCGCGGAGGCGACGTTCCGCGGCCCGGAGCTCGGCGAGTACGGCTACCTGCTCGACATCGATCTCGCGCTCGACGCCCTGGCCGACGCGGCCGACCGCTACCGGGACGAGACGCTCAACGAGCACTTGGAGGGCAACCCCAGCGCCGAGCGGCTGGCCCGGGCGCTGTTCGACGACCTCGCGACGGTGGACGCCCCGGCCGCGACCCGGCTGACCGTGACCGTCCGCGAGGACGATGCCGCGAGCGTCTCCTACGCCGGCGAACTGCGGTGACGCCCCGATGCGCGTCGCCCTAGTGCTGGCCGGCGACATCGAGTCCGAGTCCGGCGGCTTCTACTACGACCGGCGGCTCCGCGACCGGCTCCGCGGGCGCGGCCACGGCGTCGAGGTGGTCTCGCTGCCTCGGGGGTCCTACCGGGAACGCCTCGCGCCGAACCTCCGTGCGGGCCGGCTCGCAGACCGCCTCGCCGAGTTCGACGTGGTCGTCGAGGACGAGCTGGCGCACCCCTCCGTGCTGTGCGCCAACCGCCGGCTCGACGCGCCGACCGTCGCGCTCGTCCACATGATCGCGTGGCGTGCGCGGGCGGCGCAGGGGACGCCGGACGGCGGACGGGGGCCCCTCGACCGCGCGCGCTCGGCGCTCGGTCGCCGCGGAGTGGCGGCCGTCGAGCGCCGGTTCCTCCGCGGCGTCGACGCCGCGGTGTACAACGCCGAGACGACCCGTCGGAACGCGGCCGTGCTCGGCGGCCCGGCCAGGAGCGCGGTCGCCCCGCCGGCCGGCGACCGGTTCGAGCCCGTGACCTCCGCGTCCGAGATCCGCGAGCGCGCCCGGTCCGGTCCGCTGGAGGTGACCTTCCTCGGGAACGTCGTCCCGCGGAAGGGGCTCGACGCGCTCGTCGACGGCCTCGCCAGGCTGGACGGTCGCGACGTGGACTGGCGGCTGACGGTCGTCGGGGACCGGACGGTCGCGCCGGACCACGCCGAGGCCGTCGCGGAGTCGGTCGCCGCGGCCGGGATCGGCGACCGCGTCGGCTTCGCCGGCCGCCTCGACGACGAGGCGGTCGCGGCGCGGCTCCGCGAGAGCCACGTCCTGGCGGTCCCGTCGCGGTACGAGCCGTTCGGCATGGTGTACCTGGAGGCGATGGGATTCGGCTGCGTGCCGCTGGCGACGACCGCGGGCGGCGCGAGCGAGTTCGTCCGGGACGGCGAGTCGGGCGTCCTCGTGCCCCCCGGCGACCCGCGCGCCGTGGCCGCGGCCCTCCGCGACCTCGACGACCGCGACCGGCTGGCGGCCATGGGGACCGCCGCCCGCCGCGACTACGAGGCGCGGCCGGGGTGGCCGGAGACGCTCGACCGCGTCGTCGACTTCCTGGAGGCCGAGGCCGGACGGCGGACGGGGGGCCCGGATCGGGGAGGTGACGCGGCGTGACCGACCACGCGACGTACCTCGACGCGAAGCGCGCCCTCGACGACCGCTCGCTGAACCGGACGGTCCTCGACCGCTTCGCCGCCGAGCTCCCGCCCGAGCCCGAGGTGCTCGAAGTCGGCGCGGGCACGGCGACGATGGTCGAGCGCCTCGTCGACTGGGGCGTGATCGACGCCGGCCGGTGGGTCGCGGTCGACGCCCGCGAGGACGCCCTGTCGGCGGGCGAAGCGCGGATCGGCGGCGCGGTCGGCGACGTCGCCGTCGAGTTCCGCGTCGCGGACGCCTTCGACGTCGCGAGCGAGGCGGCGGCCGCCGGCGAGCGGTTCGACGCGGTCGTCGGCTGCGCGTTCTTCGACGTGGTCGACGCCGCCCCCGCGGTCGACGCCCTCGCCGAGGTCGCCCCCGTCGCGTACGCGCCGATCACCTACGACGGCAAGACGCGGTTCGCGCCCCCGGACCCGGACGACGAGGCCGTCCTCGACCGCTATCACCGCCACATGCGGGAGTTCCGCCCCGGCGGCCCCGACGGGACGGCGGCGCTGGCCCAGCAGGCGACCGCGATCGCCGAGGGGCCCTCCCCGTGGGAGATCGAACCCCCCTACGAGTCGGGCGAGCGGACCGTACTCGCGCACCTGCTCGACACGGTGGAGGCGGCCGTCGGCGAGACCGGCTACGACGCGAGCGACTGGGCGGCCAGACGCCGCCGGGCGCTCGACGACGAGCGCCTGCGCTACGAGGCCGCGAACCGCGACCTGCTGGTGCGGTTGGAGTGAGCGCCCCGGCGGTCCCGGTTCACGGCCCGAACGGCTCCCCCGGAACCGGGTCCGGGAGCCCCTCGAGCACCAGGGTCGTGTAGTGGAGGAACACCGCCAGCGCGGCGAGCGAGAGGAGCAGCAGGAACAGCAGGATCAGCCGCTCGTCGCTGCGGACGACCGCGGCGGTGTCCGCGAGGAACCTCGTCCGCGCGCGACGGCCGGTCATCGTCCATTGTTGCGCTCGCGGGCGATTAAAAGTAGCCGCCGCAGTCCGGGTGCGACCGGCGCCTGCGGCCCTCTCCCGCTCCGTCAGTCGTCCGACGGCGACGGGCGGGTCCGGCCGAGGGGCTCGCCGTCGACGGGCTCGTCCGGGTTCGCGTCCACGGCGGCCTCCGAGAGGCCGAGCTGCGCGTCGACGTCCACGTCCTCGCGCACGTGGACGGTCCCGCGGTGGACCGCGATGGCGTCCGCGAGGTGGAGCCGGACCGCGTCGAGCAGCACCTCGGCCTCGAGGGGCTGCCCCCGCCGCTTGATCTCGTCGACGTCGGCGCCCGGGGGCACGTCGAAGGCGCGCTGAGCGATGACCGGCCCCTGGTCGAGGTCGGTCGTGACGTAGTGGGCCGTGACGCCCGCGACCCGGACGCCGGCGTCCTTGGCCTGCCGGTACGCCTCCGCGCCGGGGAACGCCGGCAGCAGCGAGGGGTGGACGTTGACGATCCGCCCCTCGTACCGGAAGACGACCTCGGGCGAGAGGATGCGCATGTACCGCGCCAAGGCGATGAGGTCCACGTCGTACTCGGCCAGCAGGTCGAGCAGACGCTCCTCGTCGGTGTTGCCGTTGCCGTCGCCCACGTCGTAGAACGGCTTGTCGTAGCGCTCCGCGAGCGACCGGAGGTCGCCGCGGTTGCCGATGACGACCGGGATCTCGGCCTCGCTGTCCTCGGCCAGCTCGCCCCGCGCCTCCGCCTCCAACAGCGCCTCGGGCGCGTGGGTCTCCTTGGTGACGAGCAGCGCGACGCGCCGCGCGTCGCGATCGCTCGGGAACCGTACTTGGATGTCGACGTCGAGCTCGCGGCCCAGCTCGGCGAGCGCGCGGCGGAGCTCGCCGCGCGATGTCTCCATCTCCGCGGTGTCGACGCGGGTCGTCATCCGGAAGACGCCCTCGCGGACCGCCTGGTCTAAGTCCTCGATGTTGATTCCGCGCTCGAACAGCAGGGAGGTGACCCGCGCGATGAGTCCGGTCTTGTCTCCTCCGACGACCGTGATTTCGGTCAGTTCGCGGGTCATGCGACGATCACCTCCGCGGGTTCGAGCGGCTGCATACACCCTTCACAACAGCCGGAGGGGTTTGCCCCTTTCGCTCGGTGCCGTCCCTGCCTCCCGCACGAACGACCGCAACATATCCACGAATATGCGCATAAGCGTCGTTCCAAAACGGTTTTTACACACGACCCCGCACCAACAGGTATGACCGCGTACACGGCGACGGTGACGATCCGGCTAAAGCGGGGCGTCCTCGACCCGGAGGCCGAGACGACCCAGCAGGCCCTCGAACGGCTCGGGTTCGAGCTGTCCGACCTCCGCTCGGCGGACCGCTTCGAGGTCGACCTCGACGCAGCCGACGCCGACGAGGCGGCCGACCGCGCCGACGAGATGGCCGAGCGGCTGCTCGCGAACCCCACGATCCACGACTACGACGTGGCGGTCGCGGAGCGATGACGGCCGACAAGGCGAGGTGGGCGGCGTGACGGTCGCCGTCGTCCAGTTCGGCGGCTCGAACTGCGACCGCGACGCCGTCCGCGCCTTAGATCACCTCGGCGTCGACGCCGAGCGCGTCTGGTACGACGACGGCCTCCCCGCCGACCCCGACGGGGTCGTCCTCCCCGGCGGGTTCTCCTACGGCGATTACCTCCGCGCCGGCGCGATGGCCGCCCGCGACCCGATCATGAACGAAGTCCGCGACGCCGCCGACGCCGGCGTCCCCGTGATCGGCATCTGTAACGGCGCGCAGATCGGCTCGGAGTCGGGGCTGACGCCCGGCGCGTTCACCACGAACGCCTCCGCGCGGTTCCAGTGCGAGCCGGTCCGCCTGCGCGTCGAGCGCGCCGATACCCCCTGGACCGCCGCCTACGACGAGGGACAGGTCATCGAGGTCCCCATCGCGCACGGCGAGGGGCGCTTCGAGATAAGCGAGGCGGCCCACGCCGACCTCGTCGCCGAGGACCGCGTCCTCTTCCGCTACTGCGACGCCGACGGGAACGTCACGGACGCCGCCAATCCGAACGGCTCGACCGACAACGTCGCCGGCGTCCTCGGCGAGCGCGAGACGGTGGCCGTGCTGATGCCGCACCCCGAGCGCGCCACACTCCCCGACCTCGGGCGCAGCACCGACGGCGCCGGAATCCTGCGCGCGTTCGCCTAACTGTCGCCTTTTTGCCGCCGGCCGCCGAACCGACACGCATGCGAGCGCGACACATCGATCACGTCAACTTCCGGATCCCGGAAGACGGCGCCGACGAGGCCCGCGAGTTCTACGGCGAGCAACTCGGGTTCGGCGTCGAGGACGCGCTGTACGCGGCCGACGAGAAGCCCTTCTTCGACGTGCGGCTCTCGGCGACCGCGGTGATCCACCTCTGGCCGACCGAGGAGTTCGAGGCGCCGACGAAGACGAACTACGACCACGTCGCGGTCGTCGTGGAGGAGTCGGTCGACGAGATTGAACGCGAGCTGGCGGACGCGGGCGCCGCGGTCGAGAAGACGCTCGACTCGCCGCTGGGCGCGACCGGCGAGGCCGGCGCGGTGTACGTCAGGGACCCGTTCGGCTACCGGGTGGAGCTGAAGGCGCGGGTGTGATAGCCCGGGGACGACGACCGATCGACCCCCGCCCCGAACCCGTTCGCCCCGCCGAGCAACCCTCGCCCCGACGCGGTCGTTTAAGAGTCCCGAGCGACAGGGTCGCGTATGAGCGAACAGCAGCCGAGGTCCGACGACGACGAGCGGCGCCGTCGCCGGGAGGACGCGGACCGATTCGCCGGGAAGAAGGACGGGGACCTGCGGAGCCGCGAGGTGACCGAGGGACCGGACAAGGCGCCGCACCGCGCGATGTTCCGCGCGATGGGGTTCGACGACGAGGACCTCTCCTCGCCCATCGTCGGCGTCCCGAACCCGGCGGCCGACATCACGCCGTGTAACGTCCACCTCGACGACGTGGCCGACGCCGCGCTCCACGGCATCGACGCCGCGGGCGGGATGCCGATCGAGTTCGGCACGATCACGATTAGCGACGCCATCTCGATGGGGACGGAGGGGATGAAGGCGAGCCTGATCTCGCGGGAGGTCATCGCCGACTCGGTCGAGCTGGTCTCCTTCGGCGAGCGGATGGACGCGCTGGTGACGGTCGCGGGCTGCGACAAGAACCTCCCCGGGATGATGATGGCCGCGATCCGGACGGACCTGCCGAGCGTCTTCCTCTACGGCGGCTCGATCATGCCCGGGCAGCACGACGGCCGCGACGTGACGATCGTCCAGGTGTTCGAGGGCGTCGGCACGTACGCGCAGGGCGACATGGACGCCGACGAGCTCGACGACCTGGAACGCCACGCCTGTCCCGGCGCGGGCTCGTGCGGCGGGATGTTCACCGCGAACACGATGGCGTCGCTCTCGGAGGCGCTCGGGCTGGCGCCGCTCGGGTCGGCCTCGCCGCCCGCCGAGGACGAGGCGCGCTACGCGGTCGCCGAGCGCGCCGGCGAGCTGGCGATGGACTGTATCGAGAACGACCGCCGGCCCTCCGACATCCTCTCGCGGGAGTCGTTCGAGAACGCCATCGCGGCCCAGACCGCGATGGGCGGTTCGACGAACGCCGTCCTCCACCTGCTCGCCTTGGCGGGCGAGGCCGACGTCGACCTCTCGATCGAGGACTTCGACGAGATCTCGCGGCGCACGCCGAAGATCGCGAACCTCCAGCCCGGCGGGACGCGCGTGATGAACGACCTCCACGAGGTCGGCGGCGTGCCGGTCGTGCTCCGCCGCCTGCTGGAGGCGGACCTGCTCCACGGCGACGCGATGACAGTGACGGGCGACACCCTCGCCGAGGAGATCGCGGCGCTGGAGGAGCGCGGCGAGCTCCCGGACGAGTCGGACATCGAGGCCGACTTCCTCTATCCCGTCGACGACCCGAAGGAGGAGGAGGGCGCGATCAAGATCCTCGACGGCAACCTCGCGCCGGACGGCTCGGTGCTGAAGGTGACCGGCGACGACGAGTTCTACCACGAGGGGCCGGCCCGCGTGTTCGAGAACGAGGAGGACGCGATGGAGTACGTCCAGTCGGGCGGGATCGAGTCCGGCGACGTGATCGTCATCCGCAACGAGGGCCCCCGCGGCGGCCCCGGGATGCGCGAGATGCTCGGGGTCACCGCCGCGGTCGTCGGCGCGGGCCACGAGGACGACGTGGCGCTGCTCACCGACGGCCGCTTCTCGGGCGGCACCCGCGGCCCGATGATCGGCCACGTCGCGCCCGAGGCCGCCGTCGGCGGCCCGATCGGCCTGATCGAGGACGGCGACCACGTCACCGTCGACATCCCCGAGCGCGACCTCACCGTCGACCTCTCCGACGAGGAGCTGGAGGCGCGCCGCGAGGAGTGGGAGGCGCCCGAGCCGCCCTACGAGGGGGGCATCCTCGCGAAGTACGGCCGGGACTTCGCCTCCGCCGCCGCCGGCGCGGTGACGAACCCGCGGCTCACGCGGGACTGATCGCGCCGCCGCCCACCGACCGCGCCGGGCCCTCCGTCAGCGGACGAGCACCACGGGCACCGGGGCGCGCTTGGAGACGGTCTCGGCGACGTTACCGACGAGGAACCGGCGCGTCGCACGCCCGCGGTCCGCGCCGTGGGCCCCGATCACGACCGTGTCGTACCCCTCCGCCCGGTCGACGATGTTCCGCGCCGGGTGGCCGACGCCGACGGCCGTGTCGACCTCGCGGCCGCGGTCGGTCGCCAGTGCGCGGGCGCGCTCGAAGACGCCCTCCGCGCGCTCCGCGGCCGCCGCCTCGAAGTCGTCCGCGAGCGCGAGCGACGCGGCCTCGCCCATCATCATCGACGGCGCGCCGACGACGTGGACCACGGTGACGTCGGCGTCCGGGAAGTTCTCCAAGGCGTATTCGAGGGCTCGCTCGGCGTGGTCCGAGTCGTCCATCGGCACGAGGATGCGGTCTATCATACCCGATCTACGCTGCACACCCTCCTAACTGCTCCCGTCAGCGCGGCGTCGTCAGGCGACTCCCGGCAAGAGGACGAAGAACGCGTACGCCAGCGCGGTCGACACCGACGGGCCGATGATCCACATCGAGACGTACTTCAGGACCGCCCGGGGGTTGAACAGGTCGCCCGCGTTCAACACCGCCGCCGGCTCCGCCTCCCCGATCGGCGACGACTGCCGTCCCTCGGTGTCGACGACGGTGATCGCGCCGGTGACGATCTCGTTGTCGCCGGTGTCGCGCGTGACCGCCTGCCGGACCGTGACCGGGCGCGTCGCCCGCCCCCAGCCGATGCCGACGATCGTCATCACCGTGCCCATGACGAGGCTGATCGGGATGCCGATCCACGAGAGGACCGTCGTGATCGTCGAGGCCGTGGTCATCACGAACAGCGCGGCGAGGAGTGGGATGTCGCTGAGCTCGCCGCCGACCGACTCCATCGTGCGGCGGGCGATCGTGAACCCGCCGAGCCCGATCGCGAGCGTCGCGAGCAGGATCGCGGTGTCGTCGGGGAGCCCGCCGACCCCGCTGACGAGCGGCGCGGCGGCGTTCGGGACGTTGCTCGCACCGGCGCTGAACGCCATGTAACAGCCGATGACCAGAACCACGACCGTGCTGACGAGCTCCGAGTACGTCGTGTTGGGTCCGAGCGCGACCGTGGGTACGGCCCCGTCGCGGTCGAGTCGGAGCAGCGGGCCGGGGGACTTCTCGATGCGAACGCGCCGGTTCACGGCCGGGTAGACGTACCGGCCGATGACGACCCCGATCCAGAAGCCGATGATCGGCGTCACGATCCACCAGGAGACGATCCGGGTGATCGTGGCGTAATTGAGCGTGTCGGTCGCCAGCCCGAGCCCCGCGATAGCGCCAACGGTCGTCATCGAGGTCGGCACCGGGACGCCGAAGACGTTCGCGATGAGGATCCCGAACCCGATGAAAAACAGGACTGCGACGCCGGCCGACAGCGAGAGCTCGGTCGTGATGATCCCGCCGCTGAGCGTGTCCATCACGTTTCGTCCCACCGTCCACCCCCCGAGGAACACGAACACCGTCATCAGCGCGGCCGCGGTCGTCTTCTTCAGGATGCCGGCGCCCACCGGCGGCCCCCACGCGATGCCGGTCGAGGAGCCGCCGATGTTGAAGCCGACGAACACCGAGGCGACGATACCGACAGCGAGCAGCGTCTCGACCATCTCCTGCGCCTACCGGCATCGGCGGCAAATACCTGTCGCCATCGGGGAGCGGACGGCTGCGAGACGGACGGCGAACGGCGAAAGAGAGGGACCAAGCGGACCCGCGGGAACCGGACTGCGGAGTCGACGGACGCGCTCCCGGCCGGTGGCGGAGCTCGGGGTTCGGCGCCGCTTACCGGCGCTCTCCCCCGTCGGTCCGGGCCGTCGTGACCGACTCGGCGCACCAGACGTTGCTCCGGCGACCCGCGCGGGACAGCTCCATCCGCACGACGGACCCGACCGGGAGGTCCGCGACCCGCTCGCGGGCGTCCTCGTCCGCATAGTCGACGATGTGGAACGTCTCGTTGCGGGGATGGGCACGTACCGTGGTACATTCGTGATCGTTCTGTGCGGAAATGACGGTGTACGCGTTCGATTGTGACATCTTATCCCGTTATTGCTGGACACCGTACTTCAAGCCTCCGTATATTCACTACGGACGTGAGGGAAGTCGTAATATCGATATAAGGTCCTGAATTTTGACTACGATCGCCGAAGAGTGTCGATGATTCGCGGACGATCGTTTCGAACAGGCGATCACGAGCGGCCCGGTCGCTGACGGACCGTCACGGGGGACGACCGGCGACTGACGAGGGCGAACCGCGAGCGCGCGGATCACCATACCTATTTCCGACGACGGCGAAGGCCGGTCATGGACCGAGGCGAGGGGCCGGACCCCGAGACGACCGCCGAGGGCGTCGCGAGCGCGGACGCCGAGACGGATCCGGACGCCGGCGGCGTGGCGCTGTTCGTCGACGGCCCGAACGTGCTGCGCGAGGAGTTCGACGTGGACTTAGACGACGTGCGACTGGCCGCCGAGGCGGAGGGGCCGCTGGTGACGACCCGGCTGTACCTCGACGAGCACGCGACGCCGGGGCTGATCCAGGCCGCGGAGGCCCGCGGCTTCGAGGTCGTGATCACGAGCGGCGACGTGGACGTGAAGCTCGCGGTCGACGCCGCGCGGTTCGCCGCGGAGGGCCGGATGGAGACGCTCGCGATCGCCTCCCGCGACACGGACTTCAAGCCGGTCGTCGAGACCGCGAACGGCTACGGGATCCGGACGCTCGCCATCGCGCCCGGCGAGTTCGGCCGGTCGGACGCCCTCCGCAACGCGGCGAACGGCTCCGTGACGCTCGACGGCGACGAGGTCGACGCGACCGAGGCCCCGGACGATACGGGAAGCGAACCGACCTGGCACCGGTAGCGATCGAGCGACGCAGACGGCGACCGTTCACGGGAGAGAGAGCGACGGGGGTGAACGCGCCTTCGGAGCCCTCACAGAACTCCTTACCGCCGGCTTCCCCGCCGAACCCGACCGAGCAACAGCGCCCCGACGCCCCCGGCCAGTCCCGCGATACCGACGAGGACGACGCCGGTCGCGACCCCGCCGTAGCGCGCGGCCGCCGCCTCGACGCCCACCCGTATCCAGCCGAGGTTCGGCACCGCGAACAGCGCCTTCCCGGCGATCCACTCGTCGGGGACGACGGGCGCGATGCCCGCGCTCTGGTCGTACAGCTCGTTCGCGTCGCCGTAGGTGACGTACCCGTCGTACGGCGCCGGGCACGTCGCCAGATCCGCGCAGTCCGCGGCGAGGAGCGCCGGGTCGGCCCGCTCCGTCCAGTCCTCGCCGGCGTCGACCGCGAACGCCAACCGGTGGAACACCGGTCTCCCGTCCGCCCCCGGGACGGTGTAGACGACGACGTCGCCCGTCCCGCCGAGCCGCGCCGGCGCGTTCGGGTCGGCGGCGGTCGAGAGGTCGCCCCACGGCGCGCGGTCGGCCGCCGTCACGACGACGAGGTCCCCGCGCTCGACCCCGGGCGCCATGCTGCCGCTCTCGACCGCGACGAAGGGCGGCCAGGTCCCGACGAGCGCGAACAGGAGGACCGCGGCGACCACGACGGCGACCGCGGGTGCGATCGGACCGGTCCGGTCGGGGCGACGGCTGCTCACGCCGGAGCGAGGGGCCGGCGACCGCTTGAGGCTGTCGGCCGAGTCGACGACGGGCGCGACCGCGGCGGGGGCCGCCGCCGACGCGGACCGCCGATGTCACAAAGCCTTAGGTTCGTCCCGGAGAGGTGCGAGTATGACCGATCGCCTCCCTCCGCTCCACGACGCCCACGACGAGCGCGGCGCCAAGTTCACCGACTTCGGCGGCTGGCAGATGCCCGTCGAGTTCGACTCGATCCGGACCGAGCACGCCGCGGTCCGCGAGTCGGTCGGCGTCTTCGACGTGTCGCACATGGGCGAGATCGAGGTGTCCGGCCCGGACGCGACCGAGCTGCTGAACCGGCTCACGACGAACGACGTGCGCGCGCTCGACCCCGGCGACTCGCAGTACGCCGCGATCACGAACGAGGACGGCGTGATGCTCGACGACACGGTCGTCTACCGGCTCCCCGACGGGACCGCGGCCGGCGAGGGGGCCGCGTCGCTCGCGGACCTCGACGCGACCCGCGACGGCGACCTCGACGCCCCGAGCGGCGACCCCGCGTACCTCTTCGTGCCGAACGCCGGCCACGACGGGCAGATGTACGACCGCTGGACCGCGCACCGCGACGAGTGGGGCCTCGACGCGACCGTCGCGAACGCCACCGACGACTGGGCGATGCTCGCAGTCCAGGGCCCCGACGCGGCCGACGCGCTCGACGAGGCGACGCCGGGGGACCGGGTCGTCGGCCTCTCGAAGTTCGAGGCGGCGGCCGCGGCGGTGGCCGGCACGGAGAGCTGGGTCGCGCGCACCGGTTACACCGGCGAGGACGGCTTCGAAGTGATGTGTCCGGCCGACGCCGCCGAGTCCGTCTGGGCGGCGTTCGCCGACGCGCCGCTGGAGGCGCAGCCGTGCGGGCTCGGCGCCCGCGACACGCTCCGCACCGAGATGGGCTACCTGCTGTCGGGACAGGACTTCGACCCGGAGAGCGAGCCCCGGACGCCGTACGAGGCCCGGATCGGCTTCGTCGTCGAGCTCGACACGGAGTTCGTCGGCCGCGACGCCTTGGAGGCCCAGAAAGAGGAGGGAGTCGACGAGAAGTTCGTCGGCGTCCGCCTCCGCGAGCGCGGCGTCCCCAGGAACGGATACGCCGTCACCGACGGCGACCTCACCCGCGTCGGGAAGCTCACCTCCGGGACGATGAGCCCGACGCTCGACGAGCCCATCGGCTTGGGCTACCTCCACGAGTCGTACGCCGACGCCGGCACCGAGGTGAGCGTCGTCGTACGCGGCGACGAGAAGCGCGCCGAGGTCGTGGTCCCGCCGTTCCTCGACCGCTGAGGGTTGTCACCAAGGCCCGAGCAACGCTCATACGAGCGGGCCGAGAAGCGCCGGTATGGCGCCCACCGATCCCGCGAGCGACGCGACTGGGGTACCGGATTCGGACCTCGCCGTCGCGCGAGCGGCCGATCCCCGGCCGATCGAGGAGGTCGCGGCCGACCTCGGGCTCTCCGCCGACGACGTCGAGCGGCGCGGCGACGGCGTCGCGAAGCTCACGCACGCGGCGGTCCGCGACGCCGTGGGCGACGGGCCGCGCGCGCCCGGGGCCGCGGCGGCGTCGGCCGGGACGACCGTCCTCGTGACCGGCATGTCGCCGACGCCGAAGGGCGAGGGGAAGACCGTCACCACCGTCGGACTCGGGCAGGGGCTCGCCGCGCTGGGCGAGCGGGCCGCGGTCGCGGTCCGGGAGCCGTCGCTCGGCCCGGTCTTCGGGGTCAAGGGCGGCGCGGCCGGCGGGGGCCGGTCGCAGGTGCTCCCGATGGAGGCGATCAACCTCCACTTCACCGGCGACATCCACGCGCTGACCGCGGCGCACAACCTCCTCGCGGCCGCGCTCGACAACCACCTTCATCAGGGCAACGACGCGGAGATAGACGCGCGACGGGTCGACTGGCCGCGCGCGCTCGACGTCAACGACCGCGCGCTCCGCGAGACGGTCGTCGGGCTCGGCGGGACCGCGAGCGGCGTCCCGCGCGAAGACGAGTTCGTGATCACCGCCGCCTCGGAGCTGACGGCCGTCCTCGGGCTCGCGACCGACCTGGATGACCTGAAGGCGCGGATCGGTCGGATCGTGCTCGCGGCCGACGCCGACGGCGAGCCCGTCACGCCGGACGACCTCGGGGTGACCGGCGCCGCGGCCGCGCTGCTCAGGGACGCCTTCCGGCCGAACCTCGTCCAGACGGTCGAGGGGGTCCCGGCGTTCGTCCACGGCGGCCCCTTCGCGAACATCGCGCACGGGACGAACACCCTCGTCGCGGACCGGGTCGGCGCCGCGCTCGCCGACTACCTCGTCACGGAGGCCGGGTTCGGCGCCGACCTCGGGGCGGAGAAGTTCGGGAACATCGTCGCGCGTCAGGGCGTGGTCCCCGACGCTGCCGTCGTGGTCGCCACCGTCCGCGGCGCGAAGCGCCACGGGCTGGAGATGTGGCCGACCGACTTCGACGCCCTCGCGGACCCGGCCCCCGAGGCGGTCCGGGCCGGCGTCGCCAACGTCGCGAAGCACGTCTCGATCGCCGAGTCGTTCGGGGTCCCGGCGGTCGCCGCGATCAACGTGTTCGCGGACGACACCGAGGCCGAACTCGCCGTGCTGGAAGCCGGCCTCGAAGAGCGCGGGATCCCGGTCGCGCGCTCGACGGCCCACCGCGACGGCGGCGCGGGCGCGACCGACCTGGCCGAACTCGTGCGCGATCGCGCCGGGACGGGGTCGTTCGAACCCCTGTACGACGCCGACGCGCCGCTCCGCGAGAAGATAGCGACGGTCGCGCGCGAGGTGTACGGCGCCGCAGGCGTCGAGTACGTCGACGGCGCGGCCGACGACGTCGAGCGCGTCGAGCGCTGGGGGTACGGCGACCTCCCGGTCTGCCTCTCGAAGACCCCGTACTCGCTGTCCGACGACCCCGCCCGGACTGGCGTGCCCGAGGGGTGGACGCTCACCGTCCGCGAGGTGACCCCCTCGGCGGGGGCCGGCTTCGTCGTCGCGAAGACCGCCGACGTGATGACGATGCCGGGGCTGCCCGCGGAGCCGGCCGCCGAGGACATCGACGTGGATGCCGACGGCGACGTGAGCGGGCTGTTCTGACCGACGGTCGGGCCCCGGTCCGACGCCGCCCGCCGCTCACTCGCCGCCCACCGGTCACCCGCCCGCGACTCACTCGCTGACCTGCTCCTTCCGCTTCTCGACGACCTCGACGTCCGAGATCCGCGTGTCGGGATATCCGCCGTCGGCGTCCTTCTCGGCCGCCTTCACCATGTCCCAGACGGTGTTCAGCCCGGTCGTGACGCCCTCTAACGCCTCCATCTCGCAGCCCGTCTTCCCGGTGGTCTCGACCGCGACGGTGAGTTCGATCCGGTCGTCGCCCACCGCGAACTCGGTGTCGACGTTCGTGATCGGGATCTGGTGGCACATCGGGATCGTCTCCCAGGTGTGTTTCACGGCCTGGACGGCGCCGATCCGGGCGGTCGCGAGCACGTCGCCCTTCTCGACCGCGTCGGCCTCGACCGCGTGGATCGTCTCCGGGGTCAGCCGGATCTCGCCGCGCGCGACCGCGCGTCGACTGCTGTCGGGCTTCGCGCCCACGTCGACCATCTGGACGTCGCCCGCGTCGTCGGTGTGGGTCAGCGCGTCCGCGCCGGCGGGGTCCGCGCTCGCGCCGTCGCCCGCCGCGCCGTCGCCGGGTCCGCCGTCACTCATTACGCATCGCCTCCGGCAGCCGGTCGGGTAAGTCCGTCGCCACCAGGCCGGCGCCGTTCGCGTCGGCCGCGGCGTCGCCCGCGCGCCCGACGACGTACGCGCCGACCGCGGCCGCTCGGAACGGGTCCGCGACCGCCGCCAGCGCGCCGACCGTCCCCGCCAGCACGTCGCCGGTCCCGCCGACGGTCATGCCCGGGTTGCCGGTGCGGTTCAGCCGCACGCCGTCGGCGTCAGCGACCACGTCGACCGCGCCCTTCACGAGCAGGACGTGGCCCAGGTCCGCGGCGAACTCCCGGACCAGTTCGGCGCGCTCGTCGGGTTCAGGCGCCGTCTCGCCGCCCATGCCGACCAGTTCGCCCTGGTGCGGGGTACAGATCAGGTCGGCGTCCGTGTCGACCTCGGGGACGACGCGGAGCGCGTCGGCGTCGACGACCGCTCGCCCCTCGTAGGCCGTCAGGAACTCGCGGACGAGCTCGCGGGTCCCGTCGCCGTCTCCCAGTCCGGGGCCGAGGACGACGACGTCGTTCTCGGCCGCGAGCGACGCGACCCGGTCCGCGTGCGACGAGCCGACCCGATCGCCGGGGAGCGGCCGGACGATGAGGTTCGGCGAGAAGCCCTGGACCGCGTCCGCGATCGATTCCGGACACGCCACCCGGGCGAGGTCCGCGCCCGCCCGGAGCGCGGCGAGCGCAGACAGCGTCGGCGCGCCGGTGTACGGCCCGCCGCCGACCACCAGCACCTCGCCGTTGTCGCCCTTGTGCGAGTCGGGGTCGCGGTCGAGGCCGAGGAGGTCTCCCGGGCCCGTGTACCGCTCCGCGGCGGCCGGGATCCCGATGTCGGCGACCGTGACCGCGGCGTCGAGGGCTGCCAGCCCGGGCGTCTCGTCGTGGAACGTCACCACGCGGTCGGCGTCGACGGCGACCCCGCCCGGGCCCCCCGTCGGGTCGCCCGTGTCGGCGTCGATCCCGGATGGCACGTCGACCGCGATCACCGTCGCGTCGCTCGCGTTGATCGCGGCGGCCGCGGTCCGCTCCGGTTCGCGGAGCCCGCCGGATATCCCCGACCCGAGCATCGCATCGACGACCACGTCGGGGTCGTCGCCGTCGGGCGCGTTGAGGTCGAGGTCGCGCGAGTCGGTGACGGTCTCTCGGGGGACCGCCGCGTTTTCGAGCGCCGCCCAGTTCTCCCGCGCGATGTCGGTCCGGATCGTCTCGGGGCGGCCGAGCAGGTGGACCCGGACGGCGTACTCGGTCAGGAACCGCGCCGCGACGAGGGCGTCGCCGCCGTTGTTCCCGCGGCCGCAGACGAGCGCGACGGTCGCGCCCGGGTCCGCGACGGCCCGCACCTCGCGGGCGACCGCGTTCCCGGACGACTCCATCAGCTGTTTGCGCGGCACGCCGAGCGCCGCCGCGTTGGCGTCGACGGCCGCCATGCGATCGGTCGGTATCATGCCCGGCGGTTCGGGCGCCCGGGGATTAAGCGGGCGGGGTCCGGCGGGGCAGGTC